>JAZOLZ010000001.1:0-116387 GCA_045653505.1 Eubacteriales bacterium
AGAACAACGCAACGGCGGGTATGCACGCTCTTGTTGTTATCTCTTACGACGTGGGGGGTGGAGTAGTCAAGCTCGTAGTGGGGCTTAAATCCGCCAAAAGCACCTGAATCTACGCCGTATTCAAGACAAAGCTTCTGAAGCTCACAGTTGGTTGAACGTGAGCAGGACAGACAGTTCTTGTCGTGAGTGGAGAGGATGAGTTCGAGTGTGGTCTTTCTTGCCTCTCTTACCTTAGCGGTATTGGTGCTGATCTCCATACCCTCTGTAACAGGGTATACACAAGCGGTAACAAGACCTCTTGCACCGGTAGCCTCAACAACACAGATACGGCAAGCGCCAATCTCGTTCTTTTCCTTCATAAAGCAGAGTGTAGGGATCTCAACACCTGCTGCGCGGGCAGCCTCAAGAATAGTAGCGCCCTTGGGTACGCTTACAGCAATACCGTTAACCTTAACATTTAACATTTCCATTTCAGCGTACTCCTTTCATTACTTCTTAGAAATAGCGTTAAACTTAGTGCATCCGGCAAGACAAGCGCCACACTTGATACACTTAGAGGTATCAATAGCATAAGAGGGTAACTTGTGACCTTCTGCAACGTAATCTGTTTTATGAATAGCATCAACAGGGCAGTTCTTAGCGCACTTGCCGCAGCCGATACACTTATCTTTGTCAATGTGGAACTCAAGCAGACCCTTACATACGCCTGCAGGGCACTTCTTATCAACAACGTGAGCGATATACTCATCGCGGTAGAAGTTAAGTGTAGCAAGAACAGGGTTGGGAGCAGTCTGACCGAGACCGCAAAGGGAGTTCTGCTTTATGTAGTGACAAAGTTCTTCAAGTCTGTCAATATCCTCAAGAGTGCCCTTACCGTCGGTAATCTTTTCGAGCAGCTCAAGAAGTCTTCTTGTACCAACACGGCAGGGAGTGCACTTACCGCAGGACTCGTCAACAGTAAACTCAAGGAAGAACTTAGCCATATCAACCATACAGTTGTCCTCATCCATAACGATGAGACCGCCTGAACCCATCATACAACCGATAGAAACGAGGTTATCGTAGTCAACCTCTGTATCGATAAGGCTCGCAGGGATACAACCGCCTGAGGGGCCGCCTGTCTGAGCAGCCTTGAACTTCTTGCCGTTGGGGATACCGCCGCCGATCTCGTTGATGATCTCGTTAAGTGTTGTACCCATAGGTATCTCAACAAGACCCGTGTGCTTTATCTTACCGCCGAGCGCGAACACCTTAGTACCCTTGGATCTCTCAGTACCCATAGATGCAAACCAATCAGCACCGCGAAGGATGATCTGAGGAATGTTAGCAAAGGTCTCAACGTTGTTTTCAACGGTAGGCTTGCCGTAAAGACCCTTAACAGCAGGATAGGGAGGACG
Source organism: Eubacteriales bacterium (assembly GCA_045653505.1). Lineage (GTDB taxonomy): Bacteria > Bacillota > Clostridia > Oscillospirales > CAG-272 > UBA1740. The sequence continues at coordinate 1,398 of JAZOLZ010000001.1, forward strand.
GGGTCTGGGCTCGCCTCTGTTACCCTCGATAGAGGTCATAAGAGCAGTTTCCTCACCGCAAACAAATGCGCCTGCGCCGAGTCTGATCTCAAGATTAAAATCAAAGCCTGTGCCAAATATATTTTTACCGAGTATGCCGTTAGCCTTAGCATCATCAATAGCCTTTTGCAATCTGTTAACAGCGATAGGATACTCTGCACGTACGTATACGTAACCCATAGTAGCGCCGATAGCGTAACCGCAGATAGCCATAGCCTCTATAAGGCAGTGGGGGTCACCCTCAAGAACCGAACGGTCCATGAATGCACCGGGGTCGCCCTCATCGGCATTACATACAACGTATTTCTGGTCAGCCTTGTTAGGGGCGGTAAGAGCCCACTTACGACCTGTGGGGAAGCCACCGCCTCCTCTGCCGCGAAGACCTGAGTCGGTAACAACCTTAATAACGTCCTCGGGAGTCATCTCGGTGAGAACCTTGCTAAGTGCCTGATAACCGTCCATAGCGATATATTCATCAATATCCTCAGGGTCGATAACACCGCAGTTACGAAGAGCAACACGAATCTGCTTTTTATAGAAATCGGTTTCATCAAGAGATTTGATGCTGCCGTCCTCTGCAACAGTCTCGTCGTAGAGCAGATTGGTAACGGGATTGCCGTCCTTCAGGTGCTCCTCAACGATTTGGGGGATGTTGTTGATATCTACCATTGAGTAGAAGCATCCCTCGGGATAAACAATCATAATAGGGCCAAGAGCGCAAAGACCAAAGCAACCGGTCATAATAACCTGCACGTCGTTTTCAATTCCGCATCTCTTGATCTCAGAATTAAGCTTGTCTACGATTTCGGGGCTGTGAGAAGATGTACAGCCTGTACCTCCGCAAACAAGTACTGTATATTTATAGTCGGATTTAACCTTCTCCTTAAGAACCTCGTCGCCTTTGCGGAGCACGATTTTCTTTAAGGCAGCCGCTCTTGCGGCATTAAGTTCCAAAACTGTTTTCATTTGTCTTCCTCCTTAAAAATTATGCTCTGTATTTAGCAACGATTCCGGGTACGTCGTCAACACCGAGACGTCCGTAAACCTCTTCATTAACGGTAAGCACGGGTGCAAGACCGCAAGCGCCGATGCAACGGCAGGCTGTAAGAGAGAATTTTCTGTCAGCGGTACATTCTTCACCGCCGATTCCAAGCACCTGCTGGAGCTTGTCATATATGTCGCCTGATCCCTTAACGTAGCAGGCAGTACCGAGGCAAACAGAAATGTGATTTTCGCCCTTGGGAGTAAGGGAGAACTGTGCGTAGAAGGTAGATACACCGTATACCTTCTCAAGCGGAACGTCCATACCCTCGGCAATTGCGTTCTGTACCTCAAAGGGGAGATAGCCGTATATGTCCTGCGCCTTTTGCATAACACTCATAAGTAAAGACTTGTCGTGTTTGCATTCTGCTATAACAGCATTCAGCTTTTCTTCCTGTTCCTTAGAACCGCTAAAGGGGATGGTAGAAAGTTTCTTAAGCATTTTTGATCCTCCTATAAAATCTCGTATGTATATAGCTTAAAATCATACATTGATAAAATTTTATCACATATTCAAGCAAAATTCAATACTTTTTTTAAATATTTATATAGTAAAAGAGGAAAAAATGCTTAATTTGTTTAAAACTGCAGATATATGTCAGTAAAATTTACTTTTCTATAGCAAGCAAAAAATCTTCTCGCATTTTATCAACAAGTGCATTTGCTAATGGGTAGTTATTCTTAACTTTTATACTGTCTATTTGTGTAGCAGGCAGTACCAGTTTAGATGTGCTGCTTACAAGGACTGCATCTGCGGTAAACATTTCGTGTTTTTCAAATGCTTTTTCACACACTCGCACGCCAAGATCCTTGGCAGTTTTTAAAAGATGTTTACGGCAGATACCCGGCAAAACAGTATTGTCAAGAGGGTGGGTGTAAAGTGTGTTTCCGACTATTATAGAGATATTTGAGTGCGCACATTCGGTAACGTAACCGTTCCTTATAAAAATTGCCTCGTCGCATCCCATTTGCTTTGCCTTGGTTGCCGCAAGAGTATTCGGTAAAAGATTGAGTGTCTTTATGTTGCAGTATCCATACCTTAAATCGGGATAAGTGATAAGTGAAAGCCTCGTATTGGCACTTGGGAGTGTAAAGTTGTCAAAGTATATCAAAAGGTTGGCCTTGCCACCCTCACAGCAGGCGTGCGCTCTTTTGTTTAAATTCCTCGTTGCCTGGAAATATAAAAAGAAATCGCTAGTATTTTCCTTGAGCAGTTCTTTTATGATATCCTTAATCTCATTTTTGGAATAGGGAACATCTAGTGTAAGAGCGCAAAGGTTGCAATAAAATCTCTCAAGATGCTCATCCAGTAAATAAACCGTCTCCCTGCGCCCGATACAGGCGTCATACACGCCGTCACCAAAAAATACAGCTCTGTCACATAGGGGTATCAATACCTCATCCCATGTGGTAAATTTGCCGTTGTAAAAGCAAGTGGATCTCATATAATTCTCCATAAATTTTTAAAAGGGGTAGAAAAAAGCAAAAGAATGTGCTACAATAATAATATGATATGTAAATACTCGTTTTTTTGTCAGTAAATTACTTAAAACCAAAACAAAAATAAAAAACCTCAAATACCGTAGTAAATGAGGTTAGTATATATTCTGCTTTGAAATAAATATCAAATTTTAGAATTCTTTTGTTTTAATCGCTTTGCCGTCGAGGGTTTTTAGTGTGAAAATTCTATTCTCGTAAACAAGATATGTCTTTGGGTTTTCTTCCTTGGGTAAGGAGACGGAGCCGGGATTTATATAGGTGTTTTCGTTGCCAAAATCGTAAAATACCGGCACGTGTGTATGACCGTGCAAGAGGATTTCTCCCTTTGCGAGCGGCGGTAATTTTTCAGTATTAAAGTTGTGTCCGTGCGTCGCAAAAATAGTAAGGCCGTCAATAAAAATGTGTGTGTAATCGGCAAGGATAGGGAAGCCAAGTACCATCTGGTCGACCTCGCCATCGCAGTTGCCTCTTACGGCAATTATGCTATCCTTATATTGATTTAAAAGCGCAATAACGCCTTTAGGGTCATACCCCTTTGGCAGATTGTTTCTTGGCCCGTGATAGAGTATATCACCAAGGATAATTAACTTATCAGCCCCCTCGGCTTTAAAGGCTGATATCACTCTTTCACAGCATTCAAGATCGCCGTGTATATCAGAGCAGATAAATAACTTCATATATATACCTCGCTATACGGTAATTTATTAGATAAATTATAACACATTATTTTTTTCTAATCAATATTTTTTGGAAGAAAAAGAAAAAGCCGCTTATGCGACTTTCCTTTTTGGTGCTGGTGGCCGGATTTGAACCGACGACCTATTGATTACGAATCAATTGCTCTACCAGCTGAGCCACACCAGCATTTAGCATCAGCAAGTAAGATTTTATCATTTTTTGAACCCTTTGTCAATAGATTAATTATATTTTTTGGAGTAAATATGGATTTATGTAACCTTAACGTCATTCGCTCTCTTATGAGTGAGGCGGGCATCAATTTCCGCAAGGATTTTGGCCAAAACTTTCTTACCAATCGCCTTATTCCTGAGGAGATTGCAGAAAACTGCGCCGATGAGAGCGATAGCCTCATAATAGAGATAGGCCCGGGTATCGGTTGCCTCACAAAAGAACTGGCAGAACGATACAGCCGTGTAGTTGCAATCGAGATAGACACAGGTCTTATTCCCATACTGTCAAAAACCTTAGCTGAATATGATAACGTTACCGTAATTAATAAAGACGTTATGGAGATTGATTTAAAGGCGCTTGTAGAAGAGTACGCCGAGGGCAGAGAAGTATCGGTTTGCGCAAACCTGCCTTACTACATAACCACGCCTATTTTAATGCGCTTGCTTGAGAGCGGTGTTAAGTTCTCATCAATCACCGTTATGATACAAAAAGAGGTAGCAGATCGCCTTTCTGCTAGTCCAAAATCAAAGGATTACGGCGCAATTACGGCAGTTATTGGCTATTACGGCACTGTTAAAAAACTCTTTAAGGTGTCTGCAGGCTGCTTTGTCCCTGCACCCAAGGTTGACTCAGCCGTTGTGCGCATTGACCTTTATAAAGAAAATCCGCATCACCCTAAAAATGAAAAACTTTTCTTTAACCTTATAAAAGCGGCATTTGAAATGCGCCGTAAGACGCTTGTAAACGCCGTCAGCGCAAAACTGCCATATACTAAGGAGCAGATCACATCTGCCCTTACCGAGATGAATCTTGATGAATCCATCCGTGGCGAGCGCCTTTCCACCTCCGATTTTGTAAAACTCAGCGATATTCTTTCTGAGATTTGATTTCTATGTTAAATTTTAAGAGCCTTGGCAAAACCAAGGCTCTTTTTGTGTTGAATTTTGAAATTTAAAATATATAATATCTTATTTTACCAGATTGCTACCTTACCGTCTGCATCATAGTACCAATAATTGCCGTCATCACTAGGCTTTGTTTCCGAATAATAGTATATTGTAGCATTTGTTAAGTTCGAGTTGCCCGCGCTTATATTTATTTCATTCCAAAATGCAGGTGTGCCTGTATAATACACCGTTTCAAGACTTGAGCAGCCGTTAAATGCATAAGTGTCAATTGAGGTAACACTATCGGGGATTACAATGCTTGTTAAACTTGAGCAGCCGTTAAATGCATAATAATCTATAAAAGTAACGCTATCGGGTATGACGATGCTAGTGAGACTTGAGGAATTATAAAACGTTCTATCATTTATTGCTGATATACCGATGGGAATGTTTATTTCTTCTAATTTAGAGCAATCCATAAAGGCATAACTACCGATAGAAATAACACTGTCGGGAATTTCAATGCTGATAATTCCGGAGCAACCGTTAAATGCATCCCGACCAATAGAAGAAACACCTTCAGCGATAACAACATTTTCAATGTTATGACATTTGTGCAGAGCGTAGTTCGGAACCTTGCTTCCACCTAAAACGACCTTTTTAATTGAGGTAGTGCATAAAAAGGCATTTTCGCTTGAACCGTATGAACCGTTATAATAAACCGTGTGTAAACTATTGCATTTATAGAATACTTGTGTGCCGATATTTGATACAGAAGACGGTATTGTTATCTCTGTAAGTCCACTACATCCGTAAAATGCTCTTGTACCGATAGAAGTCACCGTGTTTGGGATTGTAATAGAGGTCATTTCGGTCATTTCGCTAAACGCTCTGTCACCTATAGCAGTTACGGTATATCCGTCGATATTTTCCGGTATTGTGAATAACGCATTTTTATAACTTTCAACACCTGTAACAGTACAGGTTTTACTGTAATAGCCATCACTTGTAACCTTGTAAGTAAACACAACATGGAGTGCAGGCACATAGTTATCTTGATAGCTATAACCACAATAATCACATACGTGGTTGGTATAGCCCTCGCTATTAACTGTGGGAGGTGTTACTATTTCTTTATATCTGTGGTGATAACTATTGGGTATATCTTCTCGACCAATCTCAATTTTTTTATAACAATTAATACAATCATTTGTTGTTACCTCTTGTGAAAGAGTGTAACAGTCACCTAAAATAGTAGTGACTTTCGGCTTCCCGTTAAGCACGTGATCCTTTAAGTTGGTATCAAAAATTACTGTATTTTTGGATATTTTTTCATTACATAAACGGCAATATATGACTTCATCATACATACCGTAATACTTGCAGGTAGCCTCTATTTTGTTTTCAATAGTAGGCTCAGCAGGTGTGTGTTTATCGGTTATTGGTATATATTCTTGGTTTGCAAAGTCGCAATTTTTGCATCTTTGTTGTTTTATACCAACATCCTTGCAAGTAGGATCCTTAATAGTCATCCATTGAGATTCGGAAAAATCGTGTGGAAGCGTAGGAATTATGCGTGTTTCGAAGGTAATGTTGCACTTCTTGCAAACATACTCTGTCTCTCCCGGAACAGAGCAAGTTGGATTTTTTGTCACTACCCATTCGTGTGTGTGTGTTTCATCGGAACATAATATCTCAAACTTAGCATATAAAGTATAATTCGTATAAACAGGGAATGGAGGTTTTGTGCAAGGCTCAATAAAGTCTTTATCATAATACCAACCCTTAAAAATGTATCCGTCTTTTTTAGGGTCTTTTGGGAACTCATAAATTTTTAGTCCTCCTACTATAAGTTCCTCATATATTTCACCGTCAACTATAAATTTAATGCTAAAGTCATCAGTCCTGCATCCGACAAGACAGGTAATGGCTATAAGGAGCATTATTACAAGTGCCAAAATTTTGGTTTTCATATTTTCCTCCTAAAACAAAAAAGTGCGCCCGCAAAGCAGACGCACCTCCTACAGTACACCCACATTGCTGCGACACAATTTTCCAAAGCGTAGGAAAAAGTGGGTGGTACCAATAGGTATAGTACCCCCCTACGCTTTGTTTATACAATTGTGTCGCAACTTAATTATATCATTCAGTACCTGTCTTGTCAATTGTTTTGTTAACAAAAACTATGTTTTTGCCCTAAGCAAGAAAATGGCTCGGAAAAATCCAAGCCATTTTCTTAATATTCTTATTATTCTTCCGCAAAGGCAAGTGATCTTTGTACTGCCTTGCGCCATTTTTTGATATTTGCTTCGCGCCAGGAGTTATCCTTGGTAGGCTCAAAGGTCTTTTCAATATTATGGTTTTTCTTGATTTCATCAAGACTTTTATAAACACCGGTTGAAAGACCGCACAAATAAGCCGCTCCGAGCGCCGTTGTCTCAATACAAGAGGGGCGCTTGATAGGTGCGCCGAGTAGGTCGGATTGGAATGAGAGCAAAAGATTATTTGCGCTCGCACCGCCGTCAACCATAAGTTCGTTTATCTTAAGACCTGTAGAGCGCTCCATAAGTTCTATTACGTCGGCTGTCTGATATGCCAAAGACTCAAGGGTGGCTCTTATAATGTGGTACTTGTTCGTAGCCCTTGTAATACCTATGATAATACCTCTTGCATAAGGGTCCCACCACGGTGCGCCAAGGCCCTGGAATGCAGGTACTACCATAACTCCGCCTGAGTCCGGCACCTTGGATGCATAATATTCGCTATCCGTCGCAGAATCAAGCACCTTGAGACTATCTCTGAGCCACTGTATAGCAGAGCCGCAGGTGAATACAGAGCCCTCAAGCGCATAGGTAACCTTGTCGCCAATACCCCATGCAACCGTGGTAACAAGTCCGTTTTGTGTCATATAAGGCTTCTCACCCGTGTTCATAAGCAAGAAAGCGCCTGTACCGTACGTATTTTTGAGTTCACCGTCATTAAAACAGCATTGACCAAAGAGCGCTGCCTGTTGGTCACCTGCAACGCCGCCGATAGGCAACTCTGCGCCGAGTATCTTTGAATCACTGTAGCCAAATATAGAGGATGAGGGCTTAACCTCTGGTAGCATAGAGCGGGGAATACCAAAGAGTTCTAACAACTCATCATCCCAGTCAAGAGTATTGATATTGAATATCATTGTTCTTGATGCGTTTGAGTAGTCTGTAGCGTGCGCCTTTCCGCCTGTAAGGTTGTATATAAGCCAGGTATCAATTGTTCCAAAGAGCAATTCACCATTATCAGCCATTTCTCTTGCGCCCTCTACGTTATCGAGTATCCACTTGATCTTAGTAGCGGAGAAGTATGGGTCTATAAGCAGTCCTGTCTTTTCCTTGATCATTTCCTCCTTGCCGCTCTTGCTGAGTTCCTCGCAGTAAGAGGCAGTTCTTCTGCATTGCCATACGATGGCATTGTATATAGGTGCGCCGGTGTTCTTGTTCCATACAACAACCGTTTCTCTCTGGTTGGTAATACCGATACCGTATACCTCATCCCAACTTGCGCCTATTTTTAAAAGCGCCTCGGTTGCAACCGATATCTGTGTTGACCAGATAGTCATAGGGTTGTGCTCAACCCAGCCTTCCTTTGGAAATATCTGCTGGAATTCTCTTTGCACACTGCTTTTTATAGCGCCATCCTTGGTAAAGAGAATACAGCGTGAACTTGTTGTACCCTGGTCAAAGGCCATAATATATTTTTTCATAAAAATCGCATTTCTCCTTTTTATAGTGAAAAGTGTGTTTTTAATCTTTGAAAGTATAGCTAAAATATCTAAAAGATATTTGGATTTTGCGTCATTTTCCATAAAAAATTATTCCCGGGCATAGTACACCCGGGAATAATTTTATTTGATTTCAACTGTTACGTGTTTGCCCTGAGTATTAGCGGCAACCTTCATTATCTGTCTTATCGCCTTTGCAATTTTGCCGTGGCGTCCGATAATCATTCCTGTGTCATCTTCGGCGACCGAGAGCACAAGCTCAACATCGTTTCCATCAACAAATTCTTCAACCACAACGGCGTCAGGACTGTCAACGATTGCACGTGCAATATCAGCGAGTATCTGCTTAAGTTCCATGTGTGTCACCTTGTCCTTGGTTAAACCGAAAATTACTTAAGGATTTCACTCTTCTTGAGAAGAGATCTAACAGTATCTGTCGGCTGTGCGCCGTTCTTGAGCCACTTAGTAGCCTTTTCTGCATCAATCTTGATATCAGCGGGATCGGTAAGGGGGTTGTAGTAACCGATTTCTTCGATAAACTTACCGTCTCTGGGTGATCTCTCGTCTGCAACTACCACACGGTAGAAGGGGCTCTTCTTTGCGCCAAGTCTCTTAAGTCTGATTTTAACTGCCATTTTTGTTTCCTCCAAAAATTCTTTTTATTTATTTTTAATTTTGTTTTTTGATTTTAAAAAAATGCTTAATTAACGAGTTAATTAAAAGGGAAGCTTAAGACCGCCAAAGCCGCGTTTCTTTCCTATCTTTCCCATATTGGTAAACTGTTTCATCATCTTCTTCATCTGATCAAACTGCTTTAAAAGCTTGTTTACCTCCTCAACACTTGTGCCGGAGCCATTTGCAATCCTTTTTCTGCGGCTGCCGTTGATAATGTCGGGGTTATTTCTCTCCTTGGGTGTCATAGAGAGGATGATAGCCTCGGTGTGTGCCATCATTTTTTCATCTATCTTTGCATCTTTGAGCGCGCCTGCCTTCATACCGGGGATCATACCCATAAGCTGCTCAAGGTTGCCCATCTTTTTAAGTTGGTGCAGTTGGTCAAGATAATCGGTAAGCGTAAAGGTCTGCTCACGCATCTTCTTTTCCAGTTCCTTGGCGTTTTTCTCATCATACGTAGCCTGCGCTTTTTCTATAAGTGACAAAACGTCGCCCATACCAAGTATTCTAGATGCAATTCTGTCAGGGTGGAAGGGCTCGATAAGGTCAAGTTTTTCACCCGTACCGATAAATTTGATAGGCTTGCCCGTGATGTAACGTACAGACAGTGCCGCACCGCCTCTTGTATCGCCGTCCATCTTGGTAAGCACAACGCCGCTTATGTCAAGTAAGTCATTAAAGGACTTAGCAACGTTAACTGCGTCCTGACCGGTCATAGCGTCAACAACAAGCAGTATTTCATCGGGATTTACTGTAGATTTAATCTTTGAGAGCTCTCCCATAAGGTCTTCATCGATATGCAGTCTGCCCGCAGTATCAATAAAGACAAGGTCGTGCCCGTTCTTTTTAGCAAATTCAACGCCTGCTTTGGCTATTTCAACCGGGCTTATTTTGTTACCCATAGAGAATACCGGGATACCAAGCGTCTCACCGACGATTTTCAACTGGTCAATAGCCGCAGGTCTGTATATATCGCAGGCTACGAGCAACGGATTTTTGCCCTTGCCCTTGTACATGTTTGCAAGTTTGCCTGAGTGTGTTGTCTTACCCGCACCCTGTAAGCCGACCATCATAACAACTGTCGGAGGTTTGGGATTTATATTAAGTTTAGGTGACTCCGTACCCATGAGCTTAATAAGCTCTTCATTAACGATTTTAACTATCTGCTGGGCAGGGAGCAGGCTTTCGAGCACCGTCTCGCCGACAGCCCTCTCGGTAACCGCTTTGGTAAACTCCTTAACAACCTTAAAGTTAACGTCAGCCTCAAGCAGTGCGAGTTTAACCTCTCGCATACCTTCCTTAACGTCAGCCTCGGTGAGTTTACCCTTGTTCCTAAACTTGCTGAAAGCCTTAGATAACTTTTCCGTAAGGTTCTGGAACATATTAAACTCCTTTTGCCAATATCGTCTGCGCCGCGTCGTTTATTTCCTTGGCATAATCTTCCTTATTTTCAAGGTCAGATAACATCAGCGCATCCTTTATCTCTATAAGCCTCATTGCTGTATTTTGTAACAGGGTATTGCGCTTGGCAAGACCGAGTTTGCTTTCAAGAGATAAAAGTTCACCTTCGCTTTTTTTGATTATATGTCTTACGCCCTGGCGTGAAATACCAGCATCGAGCGCAATCTCTGATAGCGAAAGGTCATCCTCGTAATAAGCCGTCATAATGTTTCTCGCATGCTCATCGAGCACGTCGCCGTAAAAGTCGAGCAGATAAGCAATTTCAAGATTTTTTTCAAACATAAAATCGCCCCCGCCTCATAAAAATACAACTGTAAAGCAAATTACTTTACAAGTATAGCAGAGAAATCCCGATTTGTCAATAGCAAATATAAAAAATATATACAAAACTCCATAGAATTTTTTGAAAAAAGCACAAAAAAATTGAAAAAGCCCTTGATTTTTGAAAAAATCTATGCTACAATAACAAAGTATGAAAATGTAGTCGGGTAAGAATAATCGCCGCAGACCCTCTCAGCTGCAAATGATTTTTTGAAATTCGGCTTACGGATATATTAAAAGGAGATTTAAAATGGCTAATATCAAGTCAGCAAAGAAGCGTATTCTCGTTAATGCAAACAAGGCACTCCAGAACCAGATGGTTAAGTCTCAGCTTAAGACTGCTATCAAAAAGTTCAATGCTGCTGTAGACGCAGGCGACAAGGCTTCAGCTTCAGAGCTTTACAGAGTTGCTGTTAAGAAGATTGACCAGGCAGTTGCTCGCGGCATTCTTCACAAGAACAATGCGGCTCATAAGAAGTCTCAGTTCACACTTAAATTCAACCAGATGGCATAATATAAAACAGCCTGCGCTTAACCCACGCAGGTTGTTTTTTTATCTTTTTAAGTAAAAAAGGCCTCTTTTTTTAAAATTTTTCCTCAAAAAATGTAAAATTTTATACTTTGTCTAAAATTTTTCTTGACTAATAAAAATAAAGATGCTAAAATAATCTTACAAAGTAACAAACAAATCTAAGTACAGTTGCTATGCAACGGAAAGGAGATTATATGGGAATATACGAAAAAATTTCCCCCGCTCTTGCAAAAAGAATGGAGGAGGATATAAAAAACGGCACCCGTCCAAACTTTGCGGCCGATTCAAAAAAGGCGGTGCGTAGAGATATGACCCTTGATAAGGAGTCTATATGGCGTCCTGCATACTCACGCGATGTGGATAAGATAATGCACAGTCCGTTTTATAACCGTTATACAGACAAAACACAGGTATTTTCATTCTACAAGAATGACGATATAACAAGGAGAGCCTTGCACGTACAACTTGTATCGCGCATAGCGCGTTCCATCGGCTCGGCCCTTAATCTTAATCTTGACCTTATTGAGTCAATAGCGCTTGGCCATGATATCGGTCACACTCCCTTTGGTCACGCCGGTGAGAGATATATCAGCGAGGTTTACAGGGCAGAGACAGGCAGATATTTTAACCACAACGTGCACAGCGTAAGAGTGCTTGACGGCATGTTCTCGCATAATCTTACCCTTGATACATTAAACGGTATTATTACTCACAACGGCGAGTTTGAGATGAATGAATACCGTCCTGAGCCTATGGATAACTTTGCAGACTTTGATAAGATGGTAGAGGGTTGCTACGTTGATGAGAGCAATATCCACTCAATAGTCCCCTCGACCCTTGAGGGCTGTGTTGTGAGAATATGCGATATTATTGCTTATCTCGGTAAGGACCGTCAGGATGCCATTCGTGCAAAGCTTATTGATTCCACCTCCCCCTTCGGAGCAGAAAAAATAGGTATAGGCAATGCCGAGATTATCAATAACCTTGAGGTTAATATTATCGAAAACAGTTACGGCAAGCCGTATATTATGCTTGATGAGGAGCACTATAACAGTCTTAGAAACGTTAAGAGAGAGAACTATGCGCTTATCTACAACTCAGGTAAGGTGTCAAACGTGCTTGACGAGCAGGTAAGACCTGTGATGCACACACTTTATTACCATCTTCTTAACGACCTTAAAAAGGGCAATAAAAATTCGCCTATCTTTAAGCATCACATTGACTTTGTGGTAAATAACCACTATGCTCCCTTAGTTCCTTATATGGAGACCGAGTATAATCAGATAGTAGTGGACTATCTTGCGTCTATGACAGATGATTACTGCATAGGACTTTATGAGTTCCTTTATCCTAGGAGCAATCTTAAATTCCGCTACCACGGCTATTTTGAGGATCTTGTATAAAAGCATTTGGTCAGAGAAATGACCTTTCTCTGCCCATCATATTACATTATTGTAAATAAAAAAAGCGGACTCTACGTCCGCTTTTTAATTTTTTAGTTTGAAACGTAAGGAAGAAGTGCCATCTGGCGTGCTCTCTTGATAGCTGTAGTAAGCTGTCTCTGGTGGAGAGCGCAGTTGCCGCTAACACGTCTGGGGAGGATCTTAGCTCTCTCAGAGATGAACTTTCTGAGCTTAGCAATATCCTTGTAATCAATACCGTCTACCTTATCCTGGCAGAAGATGCAAACCTTCTTTCTTCTGTGCATAGGACGGAATGAGGAACGCTGTGAATCGTTTCTTTCCATTAGAATAGTCCTTTTTACCTTTCCTGCTCACGAATTCAAATATCAGCTATGCGCTGTGAGCATAGGGCATAGCATCGGTTTTCCAACTTAGAAAGGAAGGCTCTCGTCGTTGGGAAGTTCTTCAAAATTAGCGCCTGATGCGCTATCAAATGAGGGAGCACCGTATGCGTCAGGAATATATGTGCCTGCGCCCGCACCCATAGGCTGCGCGCCGGTCTGGCTCGCAGAGTTTACAAAGGTAACCTCGTCTGCTACAACCTCAGTAGCATATCTCTTGTTGCCCATGTTATCATTCCAAGTTCTTGTCTGGAGTGAACCGCAAACAAGGATAGGATTACCCTTCTTAAAGTAACGGCAGACAAACTCAGCGCTCTGTCTCCAGGTAACGATGTTGATGAAATCAACAGTAGCCTGGCCCTGTTCTGCTCTTGCAAAACGGCGATTTACAGCGATTGAAAAGCTGCATACAGAAGTACCGCTTGTGGTCTGTTTAAGTTCCGGATCAGCAGTAAGATTGCCGATAAGGATAACCTTGTTAAAACTTGCCATGAATGTCTCTCCTTTAATTAAGCTTCAGTTGTTTCAACTACCTCTGCAACGGGCTCTTCAGCCTTAGCAGCAACGGACTTTGCAGCCTTCTCGCACTTGGTTGTAGTCATGTAACGGATGATACCTTCGGTAATACCGAATACACGCTCAAGCTCAAGAGGGAAGGTGGGTTCGCTCTTAAAGGTAACGAGAACATAGTATCCTTCAGTAATATAGTTGATAGGATAAGCAAGTCTGCGTTTGCCCCATTCGTCAACAACAACGTCAGTAGCATTGTCGTTTACGAGATTTACAAACTTCTCTTCAAGTGCCTTGTAAGCTTCTTCACCAAGATTGCCGCTTACAACGAAGAGGGTTTCGTAAGAACAAATTTTCTTTTCCATCTTTAAGTACACCTCCTTATGGACTTTGCCACACTATGTGTGGAAGGAGCCGAAAATATAAGATTTTTTTCGGACCGTGCAATATTATAGCACAGCAAAAAAGGCTTGTCAATACCTTTTTTTGCTTTTTTAGATATATTTATAAGTAAAACTGCAAAATAAAATAGCGCTTGTGTATTGCAATTTTTAGCGGGCTTTGTTATAATGTATAAGTAAAACTGTCGGCAAATTTACAAAAAAGGCTGTTAAACGGAGGATTTTATGCATATCAGGGAAAAGGCGTATGCAAAACTTAATCTTTTTCTTGACGTTCTTTCGAAAAGAGAGGATGGCTTTCACGACATAAAATCGCTCATGCACTCAGTCGGTCTTTACGATACCGTTGAAGTTACCGTTTCGGAAGCGGAAAGAGGGCAAATTCGCCTCGAAATCTTAGGTGAATATGATTTGCCCTGCGACAGTACAAATCTTGTATATAGGGCAGCAGAACTGTTTCTTGATAGGCAGAAACTTGCGTGGGATATAAAAATCACTTTGGATAAACATATACCCGTGGCGGCAGGCCTTGGCGGCGGTTCAAGCGATGCGGCAGCACTCTTGCGTGCATTAAATTCTTTGCTTGATGTACCGCTTGATAATGGTGAACTTACAAAATTGGCATCAGAACTTGGTAGTGACGTGCCGTACTGTCTTGTTGGCGGCACTGCGCTTGCCTGTGGCAGAGGTGAGGTGCTTGATATGGTGGATACCGATTTTAACAAGCATTTTGTAATTGCTATTGCTGATGAACAAATCTCGGCAGGGAAAGCATACACTGAACTTGATAAAATGTACTGTGACTTTACTATAGGACAAGATGGGGCAGAGGCATTCCAAATGGCCCTTGAGTTTATAAACACTAGCGGTAAAAGCGGTGCGCTGTACAACATTTTTGAGGATGTGGTTATACCTCGTTTTAAAGGTGCAAGGGATATTAAGAGGCATATAAAATCTCTTGGCGCAAGCGCCTCACTCCTTTGCGGCAGCGGCCCGTCGGTATTTGGCGTTTTTGATGAAAAAGCAATTGCAGATAAGGCGGCAGCGGCTTTAAAATCAAGTGGCTATAAGGCATACTCGGTAAGCACTGTGTTTTCGGAATACCAAGCGAAAGGCGAGAGATAAAAATGATTTACGATTTACTTGCAAATCACTACAATTCGATAAATCGGCAGATAAATCAGGGCAGTTGGGTCGATTTTTACGAAAGCGTGTTTAAAAAATACGCAACAAAAAAGCCCGAGCTGATCCTTGATTTAGGTTGTGGCACCGGTAAAATCACCTTAGAACTTGCGCGTCGCGGATACGATATGACCGGTGTTGATATTTCTCCCCAGATGCTTGATATCGCAAGAGGCGAGGCGGAAAAGGCAGGCCTTGAAAAGAAGAATTTGTGGCTTGCACAGGACATATGTGACTTTGAACTTTACGGTACGGTTGAGGTTTGTATTTCGAGCCTTGATACGATAAATCATCTACTCTCGGATGAGGAGGTCCTAAGCTGCTTTTCTCTTGTGCACAACTATCTTGATCCTGACGGACTGTTTATTTTTGATATTAACGGTAGATACAAGTTTGAAAGCATTTATGCTGATAACACCTATGCATACGAAGAAAAAAACAGTGTCTTGATCTGGCAAAACAGGTATAACAAGCGCAAGAAAATATGCGACTTTTATATAACCCTTTTTGAAAAGCAAAAGGATGGCAGATACGTAAGGTGTGACGATATCCAACTTGAGCGTATGTACAAAATAAGTGAAATGAAGAACTTTTTGAGTGAATGTGGCTTTGAATTTATCGGCGCTTATTCGGATTTTGATTTTAGTCCGGCTACCGATAACTCCGAGAGGATATTTATAGTTGCAAGATGTAAAAAAAGTTGAAGAGGAAAAAAGGAAAAATGCAAAAGAATATAAAATCACAGATTTTAAGGGGTATGACAAGGGATGGCTCTGCAAGAGTTATTGTTATTAACTCCACAAATATGATTAACGAGATGATAAAGACGCATAAAACTGCTCCAACAGCCACTGCGGCTCTTGGCAGAGTTGTTACTGCAGCGTCTATGATAGGCACAATTCTGCCCGAAAACGGCGATACTGTTACTATAACCTTCTCCGGTAACGGTGATGCAGGCAGACTTATAGCCGTTGCTGACTATTTTGGCACGGTTAAGGCGTATATTGAAAATCCTCTTTCCGATCCGCCGAGAAAACTTAGCGGTAAACTTGACGTTGGCGCGGCTGTAGGCTACGGTACTCTTTCCTTTGTAAAGCAGTTAAGCGGTGAGATACAGACAGGTACTACCGAGATAGTCAGCGGTGAGGTTGCTGAGGATATTGCCAGTTATTATGCAATAAGCGAGCAGGTGCCCACCGTTCTTGCGCTCGGTGTTCTTGTTGATAAGGATGGCTCTTGCCTTGCATCGGGTGGTGTGCTTATTCAACTTATGCCGTTCCCGGATGATGCAACAATAGACCTTATCGAGCGCAATGCAAAGGATATAGCGAGCGTTTCTTCCCTCATAAATGAGGGAAAAAGTCTTGAAGAGATATTTGCTATCGCCATGCGTGATATTGAATTTGACCTTTTTGACACAATTGACGTTGAGTACAAATGTGACTGCTCAAAGGCGCGTATGCTTAAAAAAATCAAGAGCCTCGGCAAAGCTGAGATTGCAAAACTGCTTGATGAACAAGAGTCTGAGGGTAAAGCGCGTGAACTTACAGCAATTTGTCGCTTCTGTGAGAGCGAGTATACCTATAATGAAAAAGAACTTTTAAAGTAAGGAGTCACTATGATTAATGGTAATGCGATAGTAGGTCAGTCAGGCGGTCCTACCTCTGCGATAAACGCAACTCTTGCAGGCGTGATAAGAGGTGCAGGGGAGAGCGAAAATATTAATAAACTTTTTGGTATGAGATACGGTATTGAGGGCTTGCTTAGTGAAAACATTGTGGATCTTTGCTATTTGTTTGATGATGAGGAGGCGCTAAAAACTCTTGAGGCAACTCCCGCCGCGGCGCTCGGATCCTGCAGAAAAAGACTTAAAAATTACTCTGATGACCCCGAAACTTATGAAAAACTGCTTGAAATATTTAAGAAATACGATATCAGATATTTCTTCTATATAGGCGGCAACGACTCTATGGACACCGTAGACAAACTTTCAAAATATATGAACGGCTGTGGATACGAGATGTACGTAGTAGGTGTTCCCAAAACTATCGATAACGATTTACTTTGTACAGACCACACACCGGGATTTGGTTCAGCGGCAAAATTTGTTGCTACAACTATCAAAGAATTTATGCGTGACGTTGCGGTTTATACTGTAAAGGCTGTGACAATAGTTGAGATTATGGGCAGAGATGCAGGCTGGCTTACCGCTTCTTCTGCATTGCCCCAATTGAGCGGCGGCGAGGGCCCGGACTTGATCTATCTTCCCGAGGCGCCATTCAGTGTTGATAAGTTTATTAGTGACGTAAATGCGGCGCTTGTAAGACATCCAAACGTTCTTGTAGCCGTAAGTGAGGGCATTCGCTTTGAAAACGGTGAGTACGTAGGCGCAGGACTTCAGTCGGGCGCGGTTGACGTATTCGGACACAAATATCTTTCCGGTACCGCAAAGGTGCTTGAAGGACTTGTTAAGGAAAAAATAGGATGTAAGGTAAGGAGTGTTGAACTCAGCCTCTCTCAGCGCAGTGCGGCTCATATCCTTTCAAAAACCGATATTGAAGAATCAATTCTTATCGGAAAGAGTGCCGTTATGGAGGCCACTGCGGGTAAGAGCGGTGTTATGATGATTTATGAGAGAAATAATGGCGAAAAATACTCTGTAAGCATATCTTCCTACGATATCTCAAAAATCGCTAACGGTATAAGAAAAGTACCCAAAGAATTTATAAATACGGACGGCAACGGTGTCAATGATGAGTGTATAAATTATCTTGTGCCACTTATTGTAGGCGAGGTTTATCCTGTCTATGAAAACGGCATGCCAAAGCATATAATTATTTAAAAACGCAGTTTAATATGAGGCAGAAATGCAAAAAAACGATCTTGATGTAATGGAGTCATCGGATCGTTTTTTGCGTTTTTTGGCGTTAAAACAAAAAGAAAAAAACAAAATTTTGTAAAACTATTGATTTTTTTATTTTACTGTGCTACAATAGGCTAGAAAAATAAATATTGCTTATCAAGAGCGGTGGAGGGACTGGCCCTGTGAAGCCCGGCAACCTATACAAAGTATAAGGTGCTAATTCCTGACAGATAAGTCTATATCTGGTTACGGGAATGCCTTGCGCACTCTCGTTTTTTTATTCTCTTGTTTAAGCTGAAAGGACAAAAATGAAGAAAATACTATTTACATCCGAGTCGGTGACAGAAGAACATAACGATAAAATCTGTGACAAAATTTCCGACGCTATTCTTGATGAGATACTCTCACAGGATCCCGAGAGCCGTGTAGCCTGCGAGACCTTTGCTACTACCGGCATTATCACCGTTATGGGTGAGATTACAACAAATGCCAGTATCGATGTACAGAAGATCGTTAGAGAAACTGTTGGTGAGATTGGCTATGACAGAGCAAAATACGGCTTTGACTGTACTACCTGTGCAGTTCTTTCTTCCTTACATGCGCAGAGTGAGGATATCGCGCTTGGCGTTGATAAGTGCGCTGAGGCAAAGAGCGGTGAGATGACCGATGATTTGAATACTGGTGCAGGTGACCAGGGTATTATGTTCGGTTATGCTTGTAACGAAACGCCCGAACTTATGCCTTTGCCCATTTCTCTTGCGCATAAACTCGCTAAGAGACTTACTGAGGTTAGAAAGAGCGGTAAACTTTCATACCTTCGTCCCGACGGTAAAACACAGGTAACGGTTGAATACGTAGACGGTGTACCTACAAGAGTTGATACTATCGTAGTTTCCTCTCAGCATTCTGCTGAGATTGACAATGCTACTATCCGCAAGGATATCATTGAGCAGGTTATTCTTCCTACCATTCCCAGTGATCTTATCTGCGGCGAGACAAAGATTTACGTAAACCCCACGGGCAGATTTGTTATCGGCGGCCCTGCAGGTGATACCGGTCTTACCGGTAGAAAGATTATCGTTGATACATACGGCGGTTATTCACGTCACGGCGGCGGCGCATTCTCGGGCAAGGACCCCACTAAGGTTGACAGAAGTGCATCCTATGCCGCAAGATACGTTGCTAAAAACGTAGTTAAAGCAGGCCTTGCTGATAAATGTGAGGTTCAGCTTGCATACGCTATCGGCGTAGCGCGTCCTGTTTCTGTTCTTATCGAGACCTTTGGTACTGCCAAGGTTGATGAGGCAAAGATTGCAGATGCCGTAAATCAGCTCGTAGACCTTCGTCCTGCTGCGATTATTAACAGATTTGAACTCAGAAAGCCTATTTACAAGCAACTCGCTGCTTACGGACACATGGGTAGAGAAGACCTTGGTGTTAAGTGGGAAGAGTGCGATATCGCAGACAAACTTAAGGAACTTTGCAAATAACTAAAAACAAAACGGCTCGGTGTCTTTGACTACTGTGGCCGTTTTTGCTTTTTGGAAATATCTTTTTTATTTTATTATTTTATGCGCATATATTGAAAAAAAGCGAGCCTTGTGATATAATAAAGCAGTAATTTTGCAAAAAGGAGTAGAACTATGGCGAATATCAAGATAAAACTTTCGGGCACAATTGAAAACATAGTCTATTCCAATCCGCAAAACGATTATACCGTACTCGATATAGCAACCGAGGATGGCGAGCTTATCACTTGTGTGGGCGCTATTCCTCTTGCCTCCGAGGGCGAAAAAATCGTACTTATCGGCTCTTACACATTTCACAAGGAATTTGGCAAGCAGTTTGCCTTTGAGTCATATGAAAAGACCTTGCCTGAGGATGTTGAGGGCATAATCAAATATCTTTCCTCGCGCGCGGTAAAGGGTGTTGGCCCTGTTACCGCACTCAAAATCGTAAACAGATACGGTACTGACACTTTTGACGTTATAGAAAATCATCCGGAGTGGCTTGCGCAGATATCCGGCATAACTATGAAAAAGGCGGCAGAGATATCAAAGTCTTTCCGTGAGCAGACGGGTATGCGCGAGCTTGTGCTTCTTACACAAAACCATCTTGGCACAGATGAGGTTACAAGGGTATATAAAAAACTCGGCAGAGATGCGGTAAACTCCATAAGGGATAACCCTTATATCCTTGCAGAGAGTGAATACGGTATATCTTTTCCCCATGTTGACGGTATTGCAAGGGAACTCAATTTTTCTATGGAGCATCCCGCAAGGCTATTAAGCGGTGTAGAGTATATATTATCAAATGTCGGCATACAGTCGGGTCACACCTGTCTACCGCTTGAAGAACTTATAGGTGAGGCTGTTAATCTTCTTTCTCTTGAAAGGGAACTTATAGAGGCAAGCATCGGCAAATTCCTTATCGATGAGGAACTCTCTTATTACAAGAGCGATGATGTGACCTACGTAATGACAAATAATACTGCGAATATGGAAAAATATATATCCCGCCGTATCGCTAATATGAATAAAAGCGTAGCCACCTTTGACGTAAGCGATATGCGTGCGCTTATACACAAGTGCGAGAGCACGCTCGGTATTGATTACGGTAAAAAGCAATTAGAGGCTATTTACGAGGCTTTAAGCGGTACGCCTACAATTATCACAGGCGGCCCCGGTACGGGCAAAACAACGGTAATTAAGGCGCTTTTATCGATATTCAAGAGCATACGACTTAAAACGGTGCTCTGCGCTCCCACGGGCAGGGCGGCAAAACGTATGAGCCTTGCTACAAGCGAGGAGGCCAAGACCGTGCACAGACTTCTTGAGGCAGAGAGAAGCGGGCAGAGGGATATGCGCTTTAACCGTAACGGCAAAAACCCGCTTGATGAGGATGTAATTATCCTTGACGAGGCATCGATGCTTGATTTACCATTGCTCTATGCGCTCTTGCTTGCCATGAAGCGCACCGCGCGCCTTATACTCATCGGAGATAAGGACCAGCTGCCAAGTGTCGGGGCAGGCAATATTTTTGCTGACCTTATAGGCTCGGGCAAAATCAATACCGTAAGACTGACCGAGATATTCAGACAGTCGGGTGAAAGCATGATAGTCACCAATGCGCATAGGATAAATAACGGCGAGAATGCTATATGCAATCTTAAGGGCAAGGACTTTTTCTTTGTAAGAGAGAATGAGGAGAATATTCCTAGCTCGGTTGCCAATCTCATAATCAAGCGTTTGCCTGCTACCTACGGCAATGCAATAAAAAGCCAGATACAGGTCATAGCGCCGTCTAAAAAGGGCTTTGGCGGTATTGAGGTATTAAATAACGAACTGCAGGCCGCTCTTAATCCTCAGAGCAAATTTAAACTTGAGAAGGCTACGCACGGCATAATTTTGCGCGAGGGTGACAGGGTTATGCAAAATGTCAATAACTATGATATTGACTGGAAAAAGGGCGATGAGGACGGCCTTGGCGTCTTTAACGGAGATATCGGTGTTGTTGAGAGCATTGATATGCGTAAGCAGGAACTTAAGGTAAGATATGATGATAAACTTGCCAGATACGAATTTGAAAATCTTGACGAGCTTGATTTGGCATATGCAATAACGGTGCATAAAAGTCAGGGCAGTGAATACGGTGTAGTTATAATTCCTATGTACCACTGCGCACCGATGCTTATGACACGCAATCTTTTATATACTGCCGTAACACGCGCAAAGAATATGGTAATTCTTGTCGGCAGGCCCGATGTATCCGAATATATGGTCAAAAACAATCGGGAAATACACAGATTTACAACATTAAAACAAAGACTTATAGAATATTTTGCAATATAGTCTTGAAAAAGTGTAAAATTTATTGTAGAATAAATAGAAGGCATTTAAATTGTACTGAAGGCATTTGAATTATACTTAAGAAAGGATACAGCATGGTTACAAAGGTTGGCATTGACCTAGGTTATGCAAATATAACCCTGTCCGACGTTGTTGCGGGGATTTTACGCGAGCCGTCGGTTGCTCTTATCGATAAAAATACACGCCGTATCATTTCAGTTGGTAATGCGGCAGAGAACCAAAATGTAAGTCTGGGTTCGGGTGCTACGCTTGTGCGTCCATTCCGTAACGGCTTGCTTTATTCTGCGGATCTTACCGAGGAGATAATGAAGAATGCTCTTGGTGCATTAAAGGGTAGTGAGAAGATACGCTGTCTTATCGGCGTACCCTCAACACTTTTGCCTAAACAACTTACCTCAGTTCTTGAGATGCTTCAGCGCGCAGGCGCAGATGAATGCTATGCTGTTGACAGAGCGGCGGCGGCGCTTATAGGTGCCGGTTATTCCCCTGCTATGAGTGTTGTGTCGGTAAATATCGGTGCGGCATTTACCGAGATAGCCGTATTCCATAACGGTAAGGTAATTCTTTCAGCCTCTGAGGATGTTGGCGGTGAGGCTTTTGATGAGGCTGTCAGACAGTACGTGCTTGAGGAGGGCGGAGTTAATATTTCACTCTCTGTTGCCAGGACGATAAAGGAAAGGCTCGGCGCTGTTTGGAAGGGTAAGAAAAACGAATCAATTGAAATTGAGGGTGTGCTTGCTCTTACAGGTAACGTAATTAAAATGAACATATCCTCCGAGGATCTTCTCGGTGTGTTTGAAAAACCGCTTCAAAAACTTATTTACGGCATTGCAAACGTTGTTAAAAAGATACCTACCGATTATGTGGAGGAGATCTTTACAAACGGTATCGTATTAAGCGGCGGTGGGGCAGAGCTCTACGGTCTTGACCGTATGATAGCAAAGGTGCTCGGCATTGCGGTCACAAGACCCACTTCTCCTATAGACAGTGTTGCAATGGGTCTTGCAAGGATCAATACCTTCCTGCCAAGCAAGATGCGCAGTAGTAATAAAAACGTAACAAATCAACTTGCAAAGTTGTATGATGCAAAACAAAAAAAGTCAAAGAGTAAGGGATGATAAAAATGAAAAACGGTAATGATAAGAAGAACAATCAGAAGAATGATTTATACGCAAAAATAGTTGCTGTATCACTTTCAACAATTATGCTTCTCAGCGTAGTGCTCGGTATGTTGTATCCTTTCTTCGTTAAGTAATTTTGGTACATATTCCGATATAACAAGCAGTCCGGTAAATCCTGCCAAGGGGTAGGGAAGAGGTGCCGGACTGCTTTTTGTTTTTGTGATTTTTCAACCTTAAGATTACACTAAAACAACAAGAAATTTTTAAAATTTAAACAAAATACACTTTTCCGTTTTGACAAAATTTTTTTGTGGAATTCTGTGCAAAAAAGTTTTGGGTGTGAAAAAGTATGTGCAAAATTTTTCTATGCAAGATAAAATTGTGGAAAACTTTTTGGAATAAAATACACTATTCCGTCATTTTTGCAAAAATAAATGTAAAATTAATCAAAATCGATACTTTTTTACACTTTTGGCATTTTTGAAAATAAAAAAGCAGAGCAAGTACACTGATATAGATGTATCTTGCTCTGCTTTTTATTTTGTGTGTTTTGATTTAAGACTTCTTAACTTTTTTAATGCAGGTAAAGAGTTCCTCATACTCCTGATAAGCGCTCTTTGTCTCATTCTTGGGCTCGCTCTTTGGAGTGATAATTTCGCTCTTTATGATCTCATCAAGAGTGGGCGCTTTGGTTTCAACGACGGTCTCTTCTACAGTATCCTCATAGTCGTCCTCGTCGACGGTATATGATGAATTGTCTACCTTGTCAACGTTCTTTAGATATGCTGTGGGATTGACACTGATGGTATCAGCAGCGTTAGCCTTAGCACTGTCAAAGCCGGTAGCAATAATGGTAACTCTCATCTTATCCTCAAGGCTGGGATCAAAGGATGCGCCCCATATAATATTAGCATCGGGATGTGCTTCCTCGTGTACCATCTTACAAGCCCTGTCAACCTCATCAAGTTGCAGGTCCATACCGCCTGTGATACTGATAAGCACGCCGGTAGCACCGGTAATGCTTGTCTCAAGCAGGGGTGAGGAAATAGCGGATATAGCCGCCTCACTCGCCTTATCGGGGCCCTGTCCGTAGCCAACACCCATATGTGCATAGCCGGAGCCGAGCATGATCTTGCTTACGTCAGCAAAGTCAAGATTGATAAAGCCAGCCTTGTTGATAACCTCGGATACAGACTGCACGCCGCGGCGGAGTACGTCGTCGGCTATTTCAAAGGCGTTTACAAGCGTAATTTTCTCGCCCTCAACCTCCTTGAGGCGCTCGTTGGGGATAACGATAAGCGAGTCAACGTATTTTGAGAGTTCTGCGATACCGAGGGTTGCATTGTTCATTCTGGTTTTGCCTTCAAATGCAAAGGGTTTTGTAACAATACCTATTGTGAGTGCTCCAAGTTCCTTAGCCGCTCTTGCAACTACAGGAGCAGCGCCCGTACCTGTACCGCCACCCATACCGGTGGTGATAAACACCATATCTGCGCCCTGGATTATCTGCTTGATGCTCTCATAAGATTCCTCAGCGCTGCGCTTACCAACATCAGGATCACTGCCTGCGCCCTTACCTCTGGTAATCTCCTCGCCGATAACAAGTTTTTTAGCGGCGCAAGAGGTATCAAGCGCCTGTTTATCTGTATTTACCGCAATAAATTCAACACCGCGTGTGTTAGCAGAGATCATACGGTTTACGGCATTGTTACCGCCGCCGCCGACACCGATAACCTTAATTTTTACGCCACTTTCGTATTCCTGCTCAAAATCGAATTCCATATGTAGACCTCCTAAAAGGATAATATTTATAGATTATATAATATATTATAAGTGTATTTGGTATATTTTTCAAGACTTTTAAAGAAAAAATATTTTAAATATTTTAAATTTTATTTTTCGGCAAATAAAACAAGGCAGAACACACCGCGTGTTCTGCCTCTTGGTATCTTATCCGCCTTGTCTTTTCTCTATGGCATCTACAATTTCCTTTGTGATAATCTCAAGGGTATTTTCTTTACTGAGTGTGCGTTGCGCATCAACCAGATTAAGCCGTGCCTTTGGCGAGCGTATCAGTTTTATAAGAGTTTCCTTGAGATGCTGGCCTGCGCCATCGTTCTCTTCAATGATTATTCCTCCCCCTTTTGATTTTATATTAAGGGCGTTCTTCATTTGATGGTCGTTGGTAACGTTTGGTGATGGTATCAGTATAGGGGCAACTCCGACAGCGCATATTTCGGCAATAGTCATAGCGCCGCACCTACTTATGACTATATCTGCGCTGCACAGTAGCCTTGGCATATCATCGCGGAATGGGACGATTTTATCCTTTCCGTTTTCACAAAGGCTCGGATATTCATTCTTTATTTCTTCATAATACCTTTTTCCCGAGATATGCATATGGTGTGCGTATGCAAGTGGCGCAGATACCGTCCTCATCATATCAATGCACATATCGTTTAAAACCTTTGCTCCGATGCTTCCACCTACAGACAGGATAAATATATCCGTCTTTTTTAGTCCAAGCGATGCTCTGGCGGCATCTCTGCTGTATTTATAAAATTCCTTGCGCACGGGGTTGCCTACGAATATCGCGCGTGAAAACCGTTTTTTTATATCCTCTGAGTCAAAGCCGAGTAAAAGTTTATCTGCACCTCTTGCAAGCAGTCTTGCACTAAGGCCCAAAACTGCATTTGCCTCGTGAATGAGTGTCGCTATTCCCATTTTTTGCGCTTCTTTTACTATAGGATAGCAGACGTAACCGCCCATACCGATAACTGCATCCGGCTTAAAGCGTGTAAGTATTTTTTTCGCCTCGCCTGATGCCTTGGCAACGTTTACAATGCTTTTTACCGTCTTTAAACTTATTTTTCGGTTAAATCCCTCAATTTTTACGGTATATATCGGATAACCTGCTTTTTTTACTATCTCGTTTTCACTACCACCCTCTCTTAGAGCAAAGGCTACAGTTGACCCTTCAAATTCCTTTAATATTTTTTCTGCAATTGCAAGCCCGGGAGTTATGTGCCCAAGCGTTCCTCCGCCGCAAATTAAAAGCCGCATTTTAAATCTCCTATTTAACGATTTTTGCACCTCTTGAGACGGATAGCAGTATACCCATCTCCAAAAACAGCATAACGAGCGATGATCCTCCGTAACTGAAAAACGGCAAGGAAATTCCCGTATTGGGGATTGTGTTGGTAACTACCGCTACGTTAAGCAGCACCTGTATAGCCGTTTTGGTTGTAAGTCCAAAGGCAATAAGTCGCGCATACACGTTTTCTGCCTTTAGTGCAATTATGTACCCTCTGTATACCAAAAGCGCAAATAAGCCAAGCACCAAGGCCGCACCGACAAATCCCAGTTCCTCGCAAAGGATAGCAAAAATCATATCGTTTGCGGGCTCCGATACGTAGCAGTATTTTAATACGCTCTTTCCCAGCCCTATGCCAAAAAGTCCCCCTGAGCCTATTGCCATAAGTCCCTGCAGAGTTTGCCATCCGCCGGTCAGCCTATATTTTTCGGGGTTTTGCCAAACGGTGATTCTTTCCTTTGTGTAATCGGTAAAGATAGCAAGACAGGCAACACCAACCCCACCTAGGCCACTAAAGATGCTTATATATCTCGTATGCACCCCCGCAACCACTATCATAAGTAACCCTAAGAGACCCAGTATAATAATACAGGACAGGTGTTTTTGCAGCATTACAAGAATTACGTAGGATAAAAGTATCACACCCGGCAAAAGAGTGCCGTAAATAAATATATTTTTGTTTTTCTTCTTGTCAAGCGCCTTCTCCTCATATTCCGAAAAATAAAAGGCAAGCATCATAACCAGCGTCATCTTTCCAATCTCTGATGGTTGAATGGTGATTGGTCCGATTGATATCCATCTCTGCGCGCCGTTACCCGCAAACCCGATAATAAGTACTAGCAAAAGTAAAACAAGCGTACCCACGTAAGCATACGGCGTTATTTTCTTATAGAGTTCAATCTTTACATGCGAGGCAAAATACATTACCGCAATACCTATTACCAACCATACTATCTGTCTCCTTATAAAGTAGGTTCCGTCATCATACCTGAAGTTGGCGTAAGCCCACCCGGCGCTGAAGACCATTACGGTGCCGTACAGAGATAATAATACAACACTGAGAAGTAAAATTTTGTCACACCGCGCGCTCTGCAATTTAAATTTGAGTTTTAAAGTCTTATTCATAAAAGATCCTCAGAGTTTTATTCAAAAAAACGTTACGGTATATATAAGATATAGGCTATAAGTGAAAATACAAAGGTGACAAGTATAGCGTAGATGCATATTTTGTTTTCGCTATATCCGCTCTTTTCAAGGTGGTGGTGCAGCGGTGCCATTTTAAATAGGCGCTTTCTTGTCAGTTTGAATATAATTACCTGAAGTATTACCGATACACCCTCTATTACGTATACTATACCCAAAGGTATGAGCAATATCGGATTATCAAGACTGAATACTGCGCCCACTATAAGAGCACCGAGAAATAGTGAACCGGTATCTCCCATGAATATTTTTGCAGGATTGATGTTGTATATAAGAAATCCGATACTTCCGCCCATAAGCGCTATAGATACAAATGATGAGGAATATGATACACCAAAGGATAAATAGAAAAGAGAAAGACCGATTGCAAATGCACAGCTTGCAGCAAGACCGTCAACACCGTCCGTAAGGTTGGCACAGTTTACGATACCCAGAATTAAGAACACAGCAAGCGGATAATAGAGAAGTCCTAACTCTATATCTGCAAATGCAAAATACAGTTTGGTAGTATCGGATATGAGAATACTGCGCGCGAACAAAAATATTATAGCAACCAAAAGTTGCAAAAGTATTTTTTGTTTAGGTGTAAGACCGCCGTTGTCCTTACGCCTGATTTTTGTAATATCGTCAAAAAGGCCTATAAGTCCGTTTGCAATGGCAAATAAAACGGTTATTAAAGCAGAGTAAAACTCTTTTTGATCAGCCGTAAAATAGAGGTACGGGCAAACAAAAAGCATTGAGAGGGATATCGCGCCTATAAAGGCCAGCCCACCCATAGTAGGTGTGCCCGCTTTTGATTGGTGCCATATCGGACCGTCAATATATATAGGCTGCTCAGCCTTTCTTTTCATAAACGGGATCAAATGTTTTTCTATAATTGCCGTTAATGCTAACACAAAGATAAAAACAAGGGCGTAATATATAAAATTTTTATCCATCATCTTTTTCACCTAATGCTTTGTATATTCTCTCAATTCGTGTTTTTCTCGAGCCCTTTGCTAATATTATCTCATCCTTTATCGCGTTGCATTTTATTTGCTGTGCAGTGATTTCGGGGGCTTCGAGCATATCATTAACAAAAATTCTGCCCGGCTCCATTCCGGCAACTATTGCCGCTTCTTTTAAAGTATGAGAATATTTACCAAATAAAAACAAATGCGAAAAATTCTCTTTTGCCGCGGCTTTGCCGATAATACGGTGTATTTCCTCGGATTTTTCACCGAGTTCATATATATCGGCAAGCAGGGCGCTTTTAGGCTCATCAAAATCACGCATCAATTCAAAGTCTGCTAAAACAGACTCAAGAGATGAATTGTATGAATCATCAAGGATTTTAAAATTCTCAAAATCAATAATTCTTTGACGTGTCATTTCATTTGTGATTTTTGCTACACCGTTTATCAGTGTAAGATTATTATTTGTAATTGTATCCGCAACCGATATCGCAAAGGCAAGGCAGGTAAGGTTCTGCTTTCCAAAAATGCTACACATTGGTATGTTGCAAGAATTGTTTTCTGAGTGGAATGTAAAGGAATATCCCGATAGCGTTCTTTTGATATTGTCAAAATAACAGTTTGCATAAGGGTCATTAGCAGATATTTTTATCCCATCTTTTATGGATAAAAGATCTTCTTTATAAGGGATAAAGGTTTGTTTAACCTTGCCACAGTCAAGTATTTCCAGCTTTGCCTTAGCAATATTTTCTCTTGAGCCAAAATTTCCAATATGAGCAGTACCGATATTTGTAATTATCGCAATATCCGGCAAGATAGCGTAAGATATTGAAGACAACTCACCAAAATGATTCATTCCGCATTCAAGAATTAAAATTTCTGTATCGCGTTTTGCGCTGAGAAGGGTCAGGGCAACTCCTATTTCACTGTTATAATTGCCGTTTGTAGCGTGTACTTTGTATTCCTCGGATAAAATTTGTGCTAAAAACTCCTTTGTAGTTGTTTTGCCTACACTGCCGGTTATGGCAATAGTATGTCTTAGACAGATAAGTTTTTCTTTATAAGCATTTGCAAGCATTAAAAGTGCACTAACAGAACTTTTAACACAAAAATCGGCTTCGGGGCATTCGGCAATAACTAAGGCTCCCTTTTCTTTTGCTTCATTTATGAAATCCGCACCGTTTACTTTTTCGCCCTTTATTGCTATGAAAATAGAATTTGGAGTGCAGAGTCGTGAGTCAAGGACAACGGTGTTAAAAAATCCTTTTAAGAACAAATTTTCTTTGCATACGCCAAAGAGGCGTGTGATTTCTTCATCCGAAAAGGGGATATCAAGCGATGCCTTCATTTGAAAACGGCCTCTCTTTTACGCATCAGTGCTTCCTTGATAATGCTTTTTTCATCAAAATTACGATATTCATTTTTATCTATAATGTATTTTTCGTGTCCCTTACCGACAATAAGTATCACGTCATTTTCCTTTGCTATCTCAAGGGCATATTCTATAGCGCATTTGCGGTTAGATATTACCCTGCGATTGGCTTCTTTGCTAAAGCCGGAAAGTATGTCTTTAAAAATCGCACAGGTACTTTCAGCGCGCGAATTATCTTCCGTTATAATACAAAAATCTGCGTATTTTTCAGCCACGGCAGCCATTTTTGGTCTCTTGGTTTTATCGCGTTCTCCTCCACATCCAAAGATTAAAATGATTTTCTGCCCTAAAGTATTATTCGATTTTATCATTTTTAATACATTTTCAAGCGCTCTTTCTGTATGGGCATAGTCAATGTAAACCAGAGGTGCTTCATTTACCTTTTCCATTCTTCCCTCAATTGATTCAATATCAAAAAGTGTTCTTTTTATTATTGCAGGATCAATTCCAATATGCAGTGCTGTGGTAATTGCTAAAAGTGAGTTGTATACGTTATATATACCGCACAGTTTAAGATTGATTAGCATATTTACGTTTTTGCTTGAATACAGATAGCTTAATCCTTTAAGATTTCTATTTTCGATTCTGCGTGCATTAATGTCGCAGTCGTATATCGCTCCCACTGTAATTTTTTCACACAGCGTTCCTTTGATGATTTTTTCAGCATAACTGTCATCTATATTAAATATACCCACTTTTGAGTTATAAAATAATTCTTTTTTTGCTAACGTGTAATTATCCATATTTTTATGGAAGTCCATATGCTCATATGAAAGATTTGTATAAACGCCGACGTCAAACGTTATTGGAGATACCTTTTTGAGTGCAAGTGCATGGCTTGATACCTCCATCACTACGTATTCGCATCCGTTTTCTTGCATTTTTCTGAGCGTTGGATATAAAATATGAGGATCCGGAGTTGTCATAGAATAAAAATTATCGCACAGACATAGGTTGTTAATCAGGATTTTACCCGTACCGATAAAGCCTACACCCTTATTGGCGTTTCTCAGTATTTTATATATCATAGTTGCTGTTGTAGTTTTGCCGTTAGTACCGGTTACACCGATAAAATGCAGTTTTTTGAAATCCACACCCTCTTTCCTGGCATACGCAAATGATAGGGCTTGCCGTGTGCTTTTAACTATTATTTGGGGAATCTGACAGTTTTCTATCCATTCCTCGGTTACAATGGCACAAGGTTCCCTTGAAACAGCATAAGCAAGGAGTTTTTTTGTGTCGTAGTTATGGCCTTTTATAAAGAAAAATAAATCTCCTTTTTTTACCCTATCCATTCGGTATTCAATGTTTTCTACTTCTATATTTGCACTTTCAGACGTCAATGCGCATTCGGTTTCGTAAATAAGTTCACAAATCTTCATACCTAATCCTCAAAATCTAAATAAATTACCGTTATTTCAATTACCGTCCCCTTTATTACTGCCACACCCGGCTCAACCGATTGCGCGGTCACAGTAAGAACGCCATTTGCATTACTGCAAATATTACCCTTGATTCTTATATTTAATCCGCTGTTTACAATCAGTTTGTTTGCTTGCTCGAGCGACAGAGCCGTGAGGGAAGGCACCTGTACGTATTTTTCAGTGCTGTTTTGGGTGTAAAGAGTTACAGTACCGTTTTCTTTTATAAGTGTCTCGCCTGCTATGGGAGATTGCTTAAGCACAGTCTCGCCATTGCCGACGACAGTATAGTTTATTCCAAGGGATTTCAAACGCTTTGTCGCAGCGCTCAGGGGCGTATCCGTATAGTTTTCAAGCGTTACTTCGTTTTTTTCGGCAGTGCTTTCATATGATAGGTAGGGCAGTATGCTTGAAAATAAGGATGAAATATATGGGGCAGCTACTACACTTCCGTATTTTACGTTTCCTTGCGGCTCATCAACTACTATAATAACGGCAATACCGTCATCTCCGTTTGATGCAAAAGCCACGGTTGAGCCTATACGCAAATATGAATTGCCGTTTGCATCAAGCACGTCAAATTTTTCACTTGTTCCTGTTTTCGCACCTATTGTATAGCCGTTAACGCCGGCATTTTTTGCTCCCATTCCTTGGCTTACGCCATCTTCAAGCACCTTTTTGACAGTATCGGCTACTTTCTCGGACACAACGCTTCGTTTAATTTTGCTTTGGTGCTGATATACCGTATTACCCTTATGGTCTATGATTTTTTCAACCACGTAGGGTGTTACAAGATTGCCGTTATTTGCAATTGCCGATACAGCGCAAAGATGATTTATTATTGACACCTTAAATCTTTGTCCAAATGAGATTGTGGCGAGTTCAGTCGGGCCGATGTTTTCTTGCTTGTGGAAAACGGTTCTGCCTTCACTGGGCAGATCTATTCCGCTTTTTTCAAAATAGCCAAAATCTTCAATGTAGTTATAAAAACTTTTGGAGCCGAGTCTTTCGGATACCTGCATCATAGTAGGGTTACAGGACATCTGTAATCCGTATGCAAGTGTAAAATTACTGCCGTGACCTGTGGTTTTATGACATTTTATACGCCAGCCTCCAACTAAATGAAAGCCATTACATGAAAATCTGTTATCAATATTTACAACTCCCGCATCAAGTGAGGATGCGACAGTTACTATCTTAAAGGTTGAGCCGGGCTCGTATATTTCACTTACCGCCTTGTTTGACCACATTACCTCAAGGAGTTCTTTCTTTAGTTTTGCGTATTCTTCGCTCCCCTCGGTGTAACCCGAACTCACAAGCTTTTGATAGGATATACTGTCAAGAGTATACGGATCGTTCGGATCAAAGGCGGATGAGGTTGCCATTGAGAGAATTGCACCTGTGGACGTATCCATCACAATTCCGCACACTCTGTTTGTCACACCGTGTGTGGCTCTGATCAGTTCAAGTTGATTTTCCAGTTCGCTTTGTATGTAGGGATCTATTGTGGTGATCAGGCTGTTGCCATCTGTAGCCGGGACATAAGAGGAATATTCGTTTGGCAGTGCGTTGCCGTTTGCGTCCTTGCCGTATAGGTAATATCCGTCAGTGCCGCAAAGTTCTTCCTCGTAATAATATTCAAGGCCGTAAAGTCCTTGATTGTCACTTCCCGTAAAGCCAAGAACGTGCGCGGCAAGAGTTGATGAGGGATAGTAACGTGAGGTTGAACTTTCTGTAAAAATCATATTTTGAAGTTTGTTTTGATTTATAAATTCAAGCACCTTATTGTATTCATCTTCCTCAACCTCTTTTTTTACCGTCACGTCAAGAACGTTAGAATTTGTGATTTTTTTAAGCAGGGAAGAATAGTTGAGAGCAAGGATTTGCGCAAGTCCCTCTGCAATTATTTTTGAATATTGTATTCCGTTTTCCTTTTCATAAAGTTTAATATCTCGTGTGGAGATAAAAACACGCCACACAGTTTTGTTGGTTGCCAACAGATTCATGTTTCTATCATAAATGTTGCCACGCTCGGCTTTGAGGGCGGAACTTGTTGTAATCTGATCATATACCTTGTTTTTGTAGTATTCGTTGCTGAGTATCTGAAGTTTAAAAAGATTTATAAAAAGATATGATAAAAAGAGTATAAAGGCAATAGATACGAT
Organism: Eubacteriales bacterium; assembly: GCA_045653505.1. Taxonomy (GTDB): domain Bacteria; phylum Bacillota; class Clostridia; order Oscillospirales; family CAG-272; genus UBA1740. Next base: position 34,541 of record JAZOLZ010000001.1, read on the forward strand.
TAAAAGTCTTTTTTTAGTAAGTGGGATTGTGTTGCGTCCCTTGGCTTTTTCGTTCATAAAGGCTCCGAAAATAAAAAAATATAGCGATAGCAGTATATGCCATCGCTATATTCTATTAACTCTTTATTATCTTTATGAGAGATTATTTAAGTTCAAACTCAATGTTTTCATAAATTATATTTGTAGAATCCTCGCCATAATGAGTGTTCTCTTTTACGATATTCTCTCCCTGCATATCAAGAGAACGTACTCCTATAATACAGCAAGAGAGAATGAGAGAACAGGTTACAACAGCAGAGAAGAGTGAGGAAAGAGATGTACGGATAGGGAAGGAACTGATAGTCTTTTCCTTTGCAGGGGTCTGCTTTATAGTGAGTTTATCGCTTATAAATTTATATACAGCAGTAAGTGCTTGCTTGTTCTTTTCCTTGCTGAGTTCAACAGCAGCCTTCTTTTTAGCGGCTTTTGCCAACATAATTTCGCCAAGTGTGCACTCACGGCCATTTTCGTCTTGTACTGCAAAGGTTGTCTTGAGGTTGTTATAAAGTTTATCATATGCATTATATGTTGTAGTCATAGCACTTACTCCTTAATTTCAAAGTTTTTCTGCAACTCTGAGCTTTGCACTTCTTGAACGCGGATTTTCGGTAAGCTCTTGGTTGCTCGGTAATATGGGTTTTTTGGTAATTTCTTTTATAGAAGGCTTTTTGCCACAGACACAAACGGGGAAGTCTCTTGGGCAGGTACAGCCTTGGGATAATGTCTTGAAGGATTGCTTCACAATTCTATCTTCAAGTGAGTGGAAGGAGATAACGGCAATTCTGCCGCTTTCGGTCATTCTTGATGCAGCAGCCTCAATAGTCGGGCGAATGCAATCAAGTTCTCCATTGACCTCAATTCTTATAGCCTGGAAACTTCTTTTCGCAGGATGGGGTCCATCTATTTTGTTTTGCGTAGGGATAGCGCTCTTGATAATATCAGAGAGCTCAAACGTTGTTTCGATAGGCTTTATTTCTCTTTCCTTAATAATCTGACTTGCAATTCTTGGTGAAAATCTTTCTTCACCGTACTCAAAGAGTATCCTTTTTAAGTCCTCAAACGAGTATTTATTGACAATATCATAAGCGCTGATTTTTGCATCGGTGTCCATTCTCATATCAAGAGGAGCATTATGCATGTAACTAAATCCACGCTCGGGTGTATCAAATTGGTAAGAACTGCATCCAAGATCGGCAAGAACACCGCCAAGATTATCTATTTTAAGATTATCAAGTACGTATGGGAGAGTAGAGAAGTTATCGTTAATAAATATTACCTTGTCGGCATATTCCTTAAGTCTATCCTTTGCTACTGCAATTGCCGTGCTGTCGCGGTCAAAGCAGATCAGTCTTGAATTTTTACCAAGTCTTTTAGCAATTTCAAGAGAATGACCGGCGCCGCCTGTAGTACAGTCTACGTAGGTGTAACCGTCTCGTATATTCAAAGCATCTATGCATTCAAAAAGCAGTACCGATTTATGCGAGAAGGTTATGTCTGACATATGGCTGTCCTTTCCTTAGATTACAGATTATATTTTCTCATTATCTCACGCATCTTATCGTAGTTGCGTGAATTTTCTCTTTCATTCCAGAGTTCCTCAGCCCAAACCTTGATAGTCTTGCCTGCACCGACAAAAACAATCGATTTGGTGATTTTTGCATGCTTAAGAAGCCTGTCCTCAATAATTATTCTGCCATGTGAATCGGGGACGCATTTTTGCGCAGCACCGAGAATGAACTCCTGGAATTCTTCTGCATCAGCCTCAGGCAGATTAGAGATTTTTTCAACGTATTCATCCCAATCCTTTTGAGTGTATACGGAGAGATATGCATCGAATTTTCTTGTAATGTAAAATTCGTTTCCGAGTTCGTCACGGTATTTTGAAGGAACAAATACACGCTTTTTAGCATCCATCGAATGTGTATAGTTGCTTACGAATGACATTTTCGGGTTCTCTCCTTTCTCAAAAGACTGAAAATGGGCTTTTTTGAGTAAAAAGTTATCACTTTGCTCCACTTTAACCCACCTTGAGACCATTATACCCCTTTTATATATAAAAATCAATAGGTTTTTGAAAAAAAGTTAAAAAATTTTTGTTTTGTCAACATTTAAAAAGTCAAATGTACAAAAAACGTAACATTTAAAGTGCAAAAAAATGCACATCCCAAGTTAAGATGTGCAAAAAAACAAAAATATCTTCCAATTTTAAATTTACTGTGCTATAATATAGATAATAAAGTTAATGAGGTGTATGATGTCACTTTTGAAAAGGCTTTTTGGTATGGCATCTATGGATAGTCCTAAGGCCAAACGCAAGCGCGCTCTAGATTATCACGGTACGGCAATTAAATACGTTACTGAGCGTCGCTCTGATAATGATGACGTTGTGGGGAGGGGTGGCTCTCTTGCCGTACACAATGATGAATTTGTTATCAATACCTCGACAGATACCCTCTTTAGGTGTCCGATTTCGGAGGTTGAGATAAGTAATCTTATGAGTGGTGATGGCGCTATAGTTAAAGGACCCAATTCGCTTGAAAACGGTAAAGTGCGCACCTTGACCGTGCATTTTGTTTATTATCGCAAGTAAGGAGTAGGTATGCAGGATAAAAAACATACGACTGCTATTATTCTGGCAGCGGGCAATGGCTCACGCATGAATATGCCCATAGCAAAGCAGAGGATTGAGATTTTGGGTAAAACAATGCTTTCAAGGACACTTAGCGCCTTTGAGAGAGCCGGGACAATTGATGATATTATAGTCGTTGCCGCTAAAGAAGATATGGCTTTTGCAAATTATGAATCATTGCAGTTTTCGAAGGTTAAGTTTATTACTTGCGGCGGAAAAACCAGGGCAGAAAGTGCAAAAATAGGTTTTATGCTTGCTAAGGATGAGGCTGAATTTGTGGCTTTTCACGACTGTGCAAGATGCCTTATTTCGCCTCTTGACATTGATCGGGTTGTTTGTGAGGCGTATGAATACGGTGCAGCAAGTGCAGGGCGTGTTATCAGTGATACCGTTAAGCAAATAGATGAAAAAGGCTTTTGCTATTCAACTATTGATAGGGATAGATTGATGCTTGCCCAGACCCCTCAGGTTTTTGAAACACAGATTTATTCAAAGGCTTTGGAAAAGGCAAGCGAAGATGTTTTATGTGTTACAGATGATAATCAGTTAGTAGAGAATTTGTCACAAAAAATAAAGATGGTTATTACACTATCAGAAAATATTAAGATTACCACAAAAGAGGATCTTAAATTCGCAGAATTTATACTTAAGGAGCAAAAATGACAGCAAATATACGCATAGGTCACGGATATGATGTGCATAGGCTTGTGCCAAACAGACGCCTGATACTCGGAGGCGTTGATATTCCAAACGAGTTCGGCCTTCTTGGTCATTCTGATGCCGACGTTCTTACACACGCAATAATGGATGCCATTCTCGGAGCACTTGGTGAGGGCGATATAGGTAAGCATTTCCCGGATGCTCAAAAGGAGTTTGAGAATATCTCGAGCATTCATTTGCTTACCCGTGTTAAAAAAATTATGGAAAAGCACGGTGCACAAATTAATAATATTGACAGCACTGTAATTCTGCAAAGACCCAAAATTGCTGCGCACATTGATAATATGAAGAATAATATTGCTTTTGCACTTAATATTTCACCCGATATAGTAAACGTTAAGGCCACAACTGAGGAGGGACTTGGATTTACGGGCGCAGAGCAGGGCGTGGCCGCACACGCGGTAGTTTTGCTTTCTATAGATAATAATAACTGACATTTAATGAGACTTGAGAGGATAATATGATCAAAATTTCACCATCAGTACTGGCGTGCGATTTTTCAAAGCTCGCAGATGAAATAATATCAATTGAAAAAGCAGGCGCCGATATGGTTCACCTTGATGTTATGGATGGCATCTTTGTAAACAATATAACCTTTGGTATGCCGATCATAAAGGATATAAGAAAGGTTACCGATTTACCCTTTGACGTGCATCTTATGATTGATAGACCGGAGAGATATATTGATAGTTTTATTGATGCCGGGGCGGATATTATCACAATTCATCTTGAAGCCTGCAAAGATACGACCAACACGCTAAAAATGATAAAAAATGCAGGAAAATATGCGGCAGTATCGATAAAACCTGATACATTAATAGAAACTGTATATCCCTATCTTCCTTATCTGGATATGGTTTTGGTAATGACTGTTGAGCCGGGTAGAGGTGGACAGGCTCTTATACCGAGCACACTTTTAAAGGTGAAAAAACTTAGTGAAAAGATCAAGGCGGAGGGCCTTGAAATTAGTATCCAGGTCGATGGCGGTGTTAATGAAAATAACGCCAAAGAGTGCGTAGAGGCAGGCGCAAACGTACTTGTTGCGGGCAGTGCGATATTCAAATATAAAACCGTGGACGAGCGAAAGTCTGCTATCGAAAAAATGAAAAATCAATAAATTAAAAAGGTGTTGCTATCTTGGCAACACCTTTTTAATTTAACTAAAATCCAATTGCTTTTCAATAAGTACATCGCCGTCGTAAATGAGTTTAAGTGAAAAGAACGGGGTTTCTTTATTTAAGAGTTCAAGGAAAATTTTGTCGCCCTCCCAAAGGTTCAGCGATAAAATTTCCTCTTTTTTAACCCATTTCAGTTCACCCTCAGTACAATTGTCCGCTAGAGTTCCCTCAAAACTATTAGAGGTAAACAGATGCATAATCTCGGTTATATCTCCGTATACAAAGGTAACAATTCCGCGATACTTTTGACTTTTTAATTTGAGCGCTGTTTCTTCAAAAACTTCACGCCTCACACAGTCAATTGGACTTTCTCGCTCTTCAAACTTACCCCCGATGCCTATCCATTTGCCCTCATTTATATCATTTTTCTTTTTTGTGCGGTGTAGCATAAGATATGCGCCATCGTTTTCTATATAGCAGATAGTAGTATTTATCATAAAAATCACCTCGAAACTATTCTACCACAATATCTTATCTTTTTCAATAGAAAGATGTATAAGGGTATTAAAATAGATGCCAAAAGGCTTAATGACGCTCGGTTAAGTCGAGATATTGGATTTTAAAAAGGCTGTTGGTTTTCCAACAGCCTTGATTTTTTGAATTAGTCGATTGAGCCTACAATGTAGGGAGCCATATCGGCTCTTTCCTCAGCAATTCTCTGAGCCTCAGCCTCTTCCTCTGCCTTCTTTGCAGCAAGTTCAGCAGCGCGAGCTTCAGCAGCTGCAGCTTTCTCAGCCTCTTCCTGAAGAGCACGGATAGAAAGAGCGAGTTTTCTGTTCTCGTCATCGATCTCGGTGATCTTTACGTCAACAACTTGTCCAACGCTGAGAACGTCAGCGGGGGAGTTGATGCGCTGTGTTGAAATTCTTGAGATGTGGATAAGACCGTCAACGTCCTCAAATACTTCAGCAAAAGCACCGAAGGGCATGATAGAAACGATCTTTGCGGGAACAACATCACCAACGTGATACTGCTGTGTGAACTTGAACCATGAATCCATCTCCTGGGTCTTGTAACCGAGAGAGATGCGCTTGTTTTCTTTATCAAGTTCCTTAATGAAGACGATGATCTCCTGACCTACAGATACAACCTGTGAGGGGTGCTTGATACGCTTCCAGGAAAGTTCTGTATTGTGAACCATACCGTCAACACCGCCGATATCAACGAATGCACCGTATGAAGCGAGATTTTTAACAGTACCGGTGTAATGCTTGCCAACTTCAAGAGTAGCCCAGATAGCTTCCTCAGCAGCAGCCTTTTCAGCATTAAGAATTACCTTAATTGAACCGATAGCCTTCTTTCTCTTTTCATCAAACTCGATGAGCTTGATTCTCTGTTCTGTACCAACAAGCTTAGAAAGATCACCGCCCTTTGCGATGCCTGTCTGAGATGCGGGAACAAATACAGTATTTGCATCAGCAAGGACAACAACGCCACCCTTTACTGCTGCAGTAACCTTACCGGTGAGGATATCACCATTGTCATAAGCTTCCTTGAGAACAACCCAACTGTTATCCTTGTCCACTCTCTTCTTGGATACAGTAGCGATACCCTTGTGGTCATCTACGTGAATTACAAACACATCAACTGTGTCACCGCTCTTGAACATATCCACAAGTTTAACTGTGGGGTCATCGGTAACCTGTTCTTTTACAAGAACGCCGGTAACCTTGGTGCCAAGGTCGAGAGCAACTTCGTTTTCCGAAACGGTAACTACTGTGCCTGTAACTGTATCTCCTGTATGTAAAGTTTTGAGTGAGTTCTCAAGAAGTGAAGAGAATTCATTGTTTTCCATAGCCTTATATACCTCCGTTATTATACCGTCAGGTGTGGAAGCACCGGCGGTAATGCCAATATTAATTGTGCCGTCATTCTTGAAATCAGGACTTAAATCACTGACAGATTCAATCCATACGGTATCGGGACATACATCAGACGCAACCTCAAATAGCTTGCGCGTATTTGAACTGTCATATCCTCCGATTACAATGACCTTGTCGGATTTTTTTGCCAGTAAAGCCGTTTCTTTCTGACGATTTTCAGTGACACTACATATTGTATCAAAAATTTTGGCGTTTGTACATACCTTTTTTAAATTTTTTTTTATTTTTGCAAATTCCAACAAATTTTGTGTGGTTTGCGAACATAAAATAGGAATTTTGCCCTCAAAATTCAGCATTTTAAACTCATCAAAGGTGCTGAAAGTATAAACAGTACCCTTGGCATAACTCAGAATGCCTATTGCCTCCGGGTGATTTGGGTTGCAATACAGTAGAAATGCCGTATCCGATGAGGTCTCATCTCTGGCGATATTCTGTATCCTCTTTACATAAGGGCAGGTCATATCGCAAATTGAAATATATTCGTTGCTTTCAGCCAGATTATTAAGGAATTCAAACTTCTTTTGTTCAATGCCGTGCGCCCTTATTACAAAGGTCAAATTAGTGTTTGGATATTTTTTTACAGTATCCGTCACATCGTCAAACTCAATAGACTTTATATCAAGTTTATCAAGACTTTCAAGATAAAGGCGGTTGTGTATCAATTTACCTATGGTAAAAACCTTGCCATCGGTGTCATCGCATATCAATGCCTTTACCCGTTTATCAACCAATCTGACACCTTGGCAAAATCCGGCACCCTTTGCAAGAGTTACACTCATTTAGTTTCCTCATTATTGTTGATTTCGTTAGACTCAGGGGAGGTGAGTTTGTATCCGCCCAAAGCGCATATTTCACCGAATATATGTCTTGCAACCTCTTGATATTTATCATTGCCGCCGTCGCCAAAATCAAGTGTTTCATAGGGGATGGGCTTGCCGATTACGAGTTCTACCTTTTTAAACCATCCGTATTTGTTGTCCTTAACCTTTATGAATACGGGTAAAACGTCACACTTGGAGCGGTAGGTGATAAGAGCCGCACCGTTTTTAACGGGAGTGGTACCCGGGTCAACAGCAGGGAAGCGGTGACCTTGCGGGAATATGGAAATAATTTCTCCGTTCTTAGCAAGTTCAATAGATTTTTTAATTGCAGCAACGTCGCCACCGCCACGGTCAACCTTGATCGCGCCAAGGGCTGTGATAAGTTGGCTTAAAACGGGAATTTTGAAAAGTTCGCGTTTTGCTACAAATCTGAGTTGTCTTTTAAGACAGGTTGCTATAACGAATACGTCACGTATAGCAATGTGGTTTGAGCAGACGATAAGTCCACCCTCCTTAGGTACGTTTTCAAGACCTACAGCCTTAACGCCGATAAAGAATTTAATTATCGGAGCAAGCCAGGGACGTAAAAATCTGTAAAGGAAAGTACCTTGTTTCTTATTAGTCTTTTTCTCCACTATCTTAAGTATCCTTTCTACAGTGCCTTCAAAATCAAGTTTTGAGTTGTCAACCGTTATTGCATCTTTAGCGGCAACGCAGGGAGCAAGTGTACGTGTGGAGTCGTTTTTATCGCGTTCCAGCATCTCATTATAAACGTCATCATAGGTAACCGTTTTGCCCTTAGCAACAAGTTCGTTATATCTTCTCTCGGCACGCACCTTGGGGGATGCGGTAAGGAAGATCTTAACCTCTGCATTCGGGATAATTACAGTGCCTATGTCGCGTCCGTCCATAACAACACTCTGCGTTTTTGCAATGTTTTTTTGATAATCAAGTAAAAAACTGCGGACACTGCCAATAGCACTTACAGCAGAGGCGGCCATAGAGCACTCGGGGGTGCGTATGCTTTCGCCTACGTCATTACCTTCAAGAGTAATTATCTGCTTGCCATCTTCAAATTTTAAATCAAAATTTATACCTTCAAGTGCTGCGGTAACCGCCACCTCATCCTTAGGATCAATACCGTTATTCAGCATATATAAGCCGATTGTACGATACAGAGCACCTGTATCAAGATATATAATTCCAAGGCGCCTTGCAATTGCTTTTGCTACGCTTGATTTTCCGGCGCCACCCGGACCGTCAATAGCAATTCTAATCATATTAAAATCTCCTAACTATGTTTCTGCCGCAGATTTTCCTGCCAAATATCCGGTTGAGAATGCAATCTGCAAATTAAATCCGCCCGTTAATGCATCAACGTCGATAATTTCACCGGCAAAGAATAATCCGGGTATCAACTTTGATTGCATACTTCTTGGATCAATTTCTTTTACCTCAATTCCGCCCGAGGTGACGATGGCCTCCTCAATAGTTCCCAAAGATGAAAGAGGTATAGTGAAGTTTTTGAAAAGACTTACGATTTTTCCTCTTTCCTCTTTTGTTATTGCATTAACCTTTTTGCGCGGATCAATCCCCACCGTTTTAATAAACGGCTCTACCATTTTGCTGGGCATAAGTTTGTCTATTACATTGATGAGATCCTTGTTGGGAAAGTATGTAAACTCAGCAACAAGTCTTTTGTCAAGTTTGTCCGATAACAGCGCGGGTTTTAGATCAATATGTGCTGTGAGTTTTGAAATATCGTAATTTCTTATGTATGCAGAGGCAGACAGAACTAATGGGCCGCTTATACCGAAATGTGCAAAAAGCATTTCTCCAAAAGAGGTAAATATTTCCTTGCCGTTTTCGTCCTCAATCCACAGCATAATGTTTTTAAGAGACAGACCCTGCATTTCCTTACAAAGAGGGGAGTCTGAATATAAAGGCACAAGTGAGGGGATGAGCTCTGTAACGGTGTGACCGAGTTTCATAGCAATACGGTGGCCCGAGCCGTCTGAGCCCGTTGCAGGATATGATTTACCGCCCGTGGCCAAAATAACCTTATCAAAGATGTAATCGCGACCTGCGGTGACAGTAAAGCTACCGTCCTCATTCTTTTTGACTTTCTTTACGTGTTCGTGAATTACGGTTGTGTCAGCACAAAATGAACGCATGGCATCTACTATATCTTTGGCGCACTGCGACTTAGGAAATACGCGATGCCCTCTTTCTGTAACCAAAGGTACCTGCAAATCCTCAAAAAACTGCATTGTAAGTTCGGGAGAGAAGGAATTAAGGGCCGTATATAAAAACTTGTGGTTTTTAGTAACGTTATTCATAAAGCCCTGTATGTCGGTATTGTTTGTAACGTTACATCTACCTTTTCCTGTGATGCCAAGTTTTCTTCCAAGTCTTGACTGATGCTCAAATATGATCACCTTTGCGCCAAACATTTGCGCCGTACCGGCTGCCATCATACCTGCTGCGCCACCACCAATTACGCAAACTCTGTTTTGTATGCCGGTACTCATCGTTTTGCGTATACCTCGTGCTCCTCCCAAAGGCCCTCGAGTGTATCGAATCTTTCGGTGATTTCACGTTCTTTTTTATTGGTTATCTCAACGATTATAGCGTTTATGATGCTTATAGGAGCTACAAGTGAGTCCATAAATGAAGCCATATCCGACTGCGCTGTAAGCAGATAATCCGAGAATTCGGCAAGAGGTGAAATTTCAGAATCCGTGAAAACAATTACTTTAGCGCCCTTGCCTTTAGCATATTTTACAGCCTCAATAGTCTTTTTTGAGTATCTGGGGAAGGAGAATGCAACAAGTACGTCATCCTCGGTTATAGTAAAGAGCTGCTCAAATACCTCAAACATCGAACTGGGTTGCACGAGCCTTACGTTATCAAAAATGAGATTAAGGTTATAGTTGAGCGCCATTGCAAGCATTTCTGTGCTTCTGGCACCGGTTATGTAAATTCTTTTTGCCTTGATTATAGCATCAACAGTGCGGGAAAAGGCGTGTCTGTCGATGGTTTGCATGGTATCGCGTATTTTTTCAATATCTGAGGTCATAACCTTTTCGATAACCTCATTTTTACCTATACGCTGCTTTGTAACCTCAATGCGTTGGTTTGGAGTAAGTTTTGTACGCACGAGTTCCTGAACGGCATGCTGGAATTCGGAATATCCGTCAAATCCAAGTTCGCTTGCAAAACGTACAACTGTTGATTCGGAAACGCCAACTGCTAATCCGAGCTTAGAGGCTGTCATGTAAGCAACCTTGTCATAATCGTTTAAAATTGCATTTGCAATTTTCTTCTGGCCTTTAGAGAACGTGTGGTATAACTTATCAATGCGTTGTGAAATATCAGTAGCCATTTTTTCCTCACAAATTTAAAATATTTAATTCAATTATATCACAATTTATGCAAAAAACAATAGTTTTTTGAAAGTTTTGACAGAATTTCTTGCAAAAAAACAAACAGAGGTATTTAAAATGCAAGAAAAAACACCTCTGTTTGAAAGTAGAATATTAAATTTTGCTAAGTGCAGTATCAATACGGCTGAGGGTTTCGTCCTTACCTATAACCTGCATAATCTCAGTTGCTCCTCCGGGGGTAGCGGCCATGCCGGATACGGCAATTCTTACGCACCACATAACAGCGCCGAGTTTAACGCCCAGTTTTTCCGCAAGCGGGGTAAGAGAAGCAAACAGGGCATCGTTTGAGAAGTCATCCTGTGCGCCAAGAACCTCACGGGCTGCAGCAAGGGCGTTTTTGACTATATCAAAATCGGCAATTTTATTCTTCTTATTGAGGAAGAGATCCTTCTCATATTCGGGAAGATTAATAAAGAATGCCATTTTTTCATCAAGTTCGGTAAGTTTTGATACGCGTGTCTTTAAAAGCGAAAGCATCTTTGCCTTATCAATGCTTTCGGGAATGTCTGTTTTAATGAATTTGTCAGCAAGTGCGGCAAATACGTCATCCTCAAGTTTGTGGATGTATTCACCGTTAAACCAAAGCAACTTTTCAAAATCGAACACCGCAGGGGATTTAGAAACACCGTCAACGGTAAAGGCGCTCTTCAGTTCATCAAGTGTAAAGAACTCTACCTCGCTGTTTTTGGGGCACCAGCCGAGCAGGGCAATATAGTTTATAACTGCCTCGGGCAAATAACCGTCGTTAAGCAGATCCTGGAAGGATACGGCGCCGTGTCTTTTTGAAAGTTTGGAAACAGAGCCATCCTCATTTTTACCCATAAGCAGGGGCAAATGCACATATTGGGGTCTTTCCCAACCAAAGGCGTCGTATAAAAGTACGTATTTTGGGGTGGAGGTGAGATACTCTGAACCACGTACAACATGTGTTACTCCCATAAGGTAGTCATCTACTATATGGGCAAAGTTATAAGTGGGGTATCCGTCAGCCTTGATAAGAATCTGGTCCTGCAGTTCGGAATTATTCATTGAAATTTCGCCAAAAACGGTATCGGTATAAGAGGTAACTCCCTCTCTTGGCATTTTCTGGCGGATAACGTAGGGGATGCCTGCCTTGAGGTTACTCTCAACCTCTTCCTTAGAAAGGTTTCGGCAGTGTCGGTCATAACCACCCATAGGATCATCCTCGTGGAGTTTTTCAAGCCTTTCTTTGGTGCAGAAGCAGTAGTACGCATGTCCAAGTTCAATGAGTTTTTTAGCATACTCCATATATATAGGCTTGCGCTCACTCTGCACGTAAGGGCCGTGCTCGCCGCCTACCTCGGGTCCCTCATCGTAATTAAGTCCCGTTATTTTAAGTGTAGATTTAATAACGTCAGTAGCGCCTTCTACCAATCTCTCTCTGTCAGTATCCTCGATTCTTAAAATAAAGTTACCGCCGTCGTGCTTTGCGATAAGATAAGAATACAAAGCAGTACGCAAGTTACCTATATGCATATAGCCTGTCGGGCTTGGCGCAAATCTTGTTACAGTCATTTTTATTTCCTTTTCGTTTTCATTTTATTACAACAGACATTTTAACACAAAATTTATAGTTAGTCAATTATATTATCAAAAAATGTTTGACTATACGGCCGAAATATTATATAATGTAGTTTGATAAAGCTAAGAGGAGGTGTTTTCTTGTTTAAAAGTACGTTTGCCAAATATCTGGTAGCATTTTTGTCTATTATTTTCATAAGTTTCATGCTTTTTTCAAGCATAATCACGGCGATGATGGGCGAGTATGCCAAGTCTGATACAGAGTATGAGTTAAGAAAAACCGCCCAGGCTTTGGTTAACAACATAGAGGATAAAAATGCAGAGAATATCGAAAATGCGGCTTACATTGAATATTACGCCAATATTCTCATTGATCTGAATCCTGAGATAGAATTTTTTGTCTGCAATTCTTCCGGCAAGATAATTCTCAGCACTTTGACAGAAAGCGGTAGCATTGCCGTAAGCGGCGATCTTGGCAATCTTGATGTTAACAGCGAACTTTTTGATGAGCATACCGATGCCGAAAATGAGATATATCTGAAGTACACAGGCAACATAGTCGAACTTAATCTTCAGGATATCACTATGTACGGTAAAGAAATTGTTACTCAGAATACGGTAAGAGGATACGTTTTCGCTCTTACGGATAATTCTGATGAAAACGGTATGATTCTTTTCACAAGACAGATAATAATAAACGTATCTGTGTGGGTAATGCTTTCCGCTATGATAGCGGTCTACTTTATTACAGAGCGCATTATTCATCCCTTAAGAAGTATGACTGCCGCTGTAAATGATTACGGAGCAGGTAAGTTTGAAACTCGTGTTGCAATTGTGGGAGATGATGAGATAGCAAGGCTTGGCAGGGCGTTTAACGATATGGCTCAAGCACTTGAAAATCTTGATAAAATGCGTAATTCATTCTTAGCAAGCGTATCACATGACTTGCGCACACCCATGACTACGATTTCAGGCTTTATTGACGGTATAACCTCAGGTGCTATCCCGCAGGAGAAGCATGAATATTACCTTGGTATTATTTCTACAGAGGTACACAGATTATCAAGACTTGTAACACAACTTCTTGATATTTCACGTTATGAATCGGGTGACAGAAAACTGAATCAAACCGATTTTGACGTAACTGAGGTCGCCAGACTGATACTTATATCCTTTGAAAAGCAGATTGAAGAAAAAAATCTCGACGTTTCTTTTGAGACAAGTGAAGATGCTATGCGTGTATTTGCAGACAAGGATGCAATTTATCAGGTTATCTATAATCTTTGTCATAACGCAATTAAATTCTCTAAGCAAAATGGTAAATATGCTATAAAAATCAAGTATATCTCTCCCACAAAGGCGGAATTTTCTGTCTACAATGAGGGTGTAGGAATCGCCAAGGAAGATCTTGAGTTTGTATTTGACCGTTTTTATAAGAGTGATAAAAGCCGCGGGCTTGATAAGACGGGTACAGGACTCGGTCTTTACATTTCGCGCACAATTGTTGAGGCTCACGGTGAAAAAATATATGTAAAATCAACCGAAAATGTTGATTGCGAGTTTGGATTTACCTTAAAAACCAGTGATCCGTCGCTCGTTGGTGCAAAAATGAAATCTAAAAAGTAAGCTAAAGGAGGCAAAAATGGATAGAGTTATTTTACACTGTGACTGTAATTCTTTTTTTGCCTCTGTTGAAGCTGCGGTAAATCCCATTTATAAGAAACTTCCGATGGCGGTTTCCGGCAGTGTCACCGAAAGACACGGTATTATCCTTGCAAAAAACGAGATTGCAAAGAAATACGGTATAAAAACTGCTGAGACCGTTTATTCTGCAAGACAAAAATGTCCCGATCTTATCCTAGTCAAGCCACATTATGAAGAGTATGAGCGGTATTCAAAGAGGGTAAATGCGATTTATTCAAGATATACCGATTTGATAGAGCCATTTGGTATTGATGAAAGTTGGCTTGACGTTACTAAAAGCGTGCGTGCCTTTGGCAGCGGAAAAGAGATTGCTGAGAGAATACGCAAAGAGGTTAAAGAGGAGCTTGGGATAACCGTATCTATTGGTGTTTCATTTAACAAAGTATTCGCAAAACTTGGTAGTGACTATAAAAAGCCTGATGCAGTAACCGTTATTGATAAAAACAATTATAAAGAAATGGTTTTTCCTCTTCCTGCTGCCGATCTTCTGTTCGTAGGGCATAAAACCGGGCGGGAACTTTTGAGATTTGGCATAGAGACTATCGGAGATCTGGCAAATGCCGATGCCGTACTGCTTGAAAAAAGATTTGGCAAAGCAGGGAATATGCTTGTGGGATATGCTAACGGCGAGGATGATACTCCCGTAATATCCGAGGCACAATCGGAGGATGCAAAAAGTATAAGTAATGGCTATACCTTCAGCCACAACATCGTTACTGTCAATGAATGTAAAACAGCTATCGAATATCTTGTCGAGGAAATAGGCAACAAGTTAAGGCGTCAAGGATTTAAATGCACAACCGTTTCTTTGACAATCAAGGATGAATTTTTGCGCTCTGTGCAGAGGCAAAGACCATGCTTGGGGGGAACTGACACTAATTCTGAAATCGCAAAAATTGCCTTTAAAATTCTTGAGGATGAGTGGCAGGGTGGCAAGCCGATTCGAATGATTACGGTGTGTGCGAGTGGCCTAAAAAAGCAGGTGGTCGAAAAATCGCAAACAGACTTTTTTGCCAACACGCAAAAAAAGGAAAGCACATCCACGGAAGATAAAAAATACGATAAAACGGTAGATAAAATAAGGCAGAAATATGGAAATGCCGCAATTACACGTGGCGCAGTTCTTGGCAGTGACTTAGGAATAAACAAAAAAATCAATAAAAAATAGAGCCGAATTGCTTAAAATTCGGCTCTGTTTTTTTGTTAATTCAGTCCACGTTTTGTAATCGTTAATTCGAGATCTCTTCAATATAAATTCTTTGAGCGTTAAGACGTTCTATGTCATATTGATCGTGTGTGACGAGTATTACTAAACGCCTTTTGCCCTCTTCTTTGACAAGGTCTATTACCGTACCTTTTGTCTCATCATCAAGCTCTTTAAAGGGCTCATCGAGTAGTAGTAGCGGGGCATCATAACACAGTGCTCTTGCAATAGCAACGCGTTGCGCCATACCGCCGGAAAGTTCTGAGGGGTAGAGTGAAAAATCCTTTTCGGAAAATAACATTTGTTTAAGCACATCTTTACACATTTTTTCTCTTTCTGTGTCTTCTGATGTTACCGTAACGTTTTGAAGAGCAGTCAAAGTGGGGAAGAGTCTGTGCTCCTGAAAGGCGTAAGCGACCTTATCATAGTTTCGTATTACTTCACCGCTATACCTCTTGTCAAGTCCTGCAATGATTCTTAAAAGTGTTGTTTTTCCAATACCGCTTTTTCCGGTAATCGCGTAGATGCCGTTTTCAGGGAATGAATAGGAAAAATTCTTTAATACCTCTTTGCTTTCAAAGGATTTGCTGAGATTTTTAACTTCAAGCATTTTTTATCCTCCTTAAAGCAATTTTGATAAGCATCTCAAAAAGGATGCTGAGAGCAACAACTATAACTGTCCAGGCGTACATCTCTGCACTTTCCAGAAATGCCTTGGCATTAAATATTTCTTTACCTATAGAAAAATCTGTATAGGCTATTATCTCAGCGGCAATACCCGCCTTCCAGGCAAGTCCGCCTGTGGTAACCATAGCAGGTAAAATATAACTTTTCAGTGAGGGGAAAATGAGAACCTTTAGTTTTTTAATAAAACTAAAATTAAATATCTTTGTGACCTCGATAAGGTTGTTATCAATGGCTTTATAACCATCGATAATATTTTGCCATATTATCGGCATTACCATAACAGTTGATATGATCCAAGGCACGTTCGGACTGCCTACCATAAACCATATAATCATAATAACGCTCGCGACGGGCGTTGCCTTTATAACTGTCATGAACTTTGAAACAATAGAGTTGATTATCTGTGATTTGCAACATAAAAACGCAAGAGAACCACCGAATAAAACGCCAATGATATATCCGATTATTATTCGCAAAAATGAAGAGATAATTATTTGCCAGAATTCGAACGATATTACAAGCGTTATGAGAGCAGAAAACGTATCAAAGACTCCGGGAATTACAAAAGACAGACCTACGAATCTGGACAACATCTCCCAAATCAACAACCAAAATACAATACCGATGAGGCTGACTAATATTTTGTTTTTCTTTTCACTCAGCATTATAGTAGAAGGTGTTATCAGGCTTTGCCTGACCGATTACGTCATAAAATGCTTCAAGTGCATTCTTCATATCGGTTTTATCAACGTATGAAATTGAGCCATATAGGTTTTGCAGCGCGCTCTTTGCTACGGGCAACTTAGGGATAATACCTTGAGCGACAAACATATCAGCAGCACTCTCAAGGTTCTGTCTGTCGTTTATATATTCGATGGATGCCTTATATTCTTTGAGGAAATTATCAACTACCGTCTTGTGTTCCTTTAAAAAACTGTTTTTAACAACGATGCAGCCCATGGTGAGCTCTGTATCACAAATTTTGTTCCACTCGTTGTTTATGTTGAGTTTAACCTCATATCCGAGTGTATTTCCCATAAGTGCCGCTGTAACCTTAGGCTCGGGTAATACTGCATAATCAACAGCACCGGATTTTACTGCCGCAACTAAATCGTCGTGATTTGAGTAATCACACTCAACATTAGCACTAATTGAGTTTTCCGCGAGTATATACTGAAGTATCGGACCGGTTGTTGATGTAGGAACGCTTGTGTGTATTGTTTTGCCTGCGAGATCGGTTATATTATCTATTGTTTCCGTGTTTTTAGCAACAAGATAAAGAGACCCGAGAGTATTTATAGCGATAACTGTTATATAATCGCTGTTTTTGTTTGCAAGATTTGCTGCTACGTTAGTAGGGAGGCAGGCCATATCAATTGTGCCTGATGTAAGTTCAGGTAAAAGTTGATCGGGACTTGATTTAAGCATAAAGGAATATTTGTCGCTATCGTCCCCGGCATCGTTCATAAGTTTTGCCATGCCCATACCGGTAGGTCCTGCGAGAACGCCGATATTGAGTTTTGTAGTATCCTCTTCGTCAAAGCAGGAGGTGAATGGGAGCAGTGTGGCTGTGAGTGTCGCTGCTATAAGCAGCACTAAGAGAAATTTTTTCATTTTTATATCCTTTCCAGACCGTTACGGTCAACTATAATAAGCATTTTTTTATCAGATCTTACGTATCCGCTGTTTATTAGTGTATCCAGCGCTCGATATACAGACGCTCTGCCTACGTTAAGTTTTTCGGCAATTTTTTTGCAATTTAATTTAAGTGTGTGGGACTTAGCGGCATCCGCTTCGATAAGCAAATACTTTGCGAGCTTGCTTGCAACACTGTTTTGAGAAAATGTGGCTACCTTTTCGTTCAAAAATTCTATCTTTTTTGCAAGGAATGATATCACATTACGCGCAGCATCGGTTGATTTTTCCAGTATTGTATCAATATCCTCTTTGTTTATGAAAAGAACTGTGGTGTTTTTCTTTGCCACTACGTGTGTGGGATAGTTTTCTGCTTTTGAAAAAACTGCGAGGGCGCCAAAGGAGGTGTTCTTTTTCAGTGTGTTGAGAGGTACGGGAGTTTCTCCGTCAATTCTCCTGACCTCACATTCGCCCTCCATAATAAATCCAAGCATTTTGCCAAAATGCGTCGGACAGTATATTATTTCGGATTTTGAAAAACAGTTTATTTTAAGTTCGGTATTTTTTAAAAGTTCGGCAATCTTTTCATCATTCATTCCCGAAAACAGAAAGGTATCTTTTAAAAAATCAATCGTTTTCTTATCCATAAAACTCCAAAAGTGTATCATTTGATACAAATTATACCATATAATACAGCGCTTGTCAAGAAATTTTAAACAACTTTTTTGGGGTACAAAAAAATATTTTATTTTTAATATTTTATATTGCAAAAAAAATGCGCTTGTGATATAATTATGGTGTATGACTGTGGGCGTTGCCCAAATAATGCTAAATTTTTAGAAAGCACTTTTGTGTTGGTGATTTTATGAATTTACTTTATGCTGCAAAGCAGACTAATATATTTGAATATTTCACCGGGTTTTTTGAGAATGCAAAAAATGTTTTTATGCAGTTTGACCCGTTGTTTGATACCATAGACATTCTTCTTCTGACTGCGGTATTCTTCTTTGTATACAAATTTCTTAAGAGCCGTAAATCGGGTTCGCTCCTTATCGGTGTTGCAATTTGCCTTGTCGCTCTTATAGTTGCCACACTGCTTAATCTTGAGGGTATCAGGTTTATTCTCTCGGCGATATTCGAAAACGGTGTTATAGTACTTATAATACTTTTACAGCCCGAGATAAGAGACGTGCTGGAAAAGGTGGGTACAGGCTCGCTCAGCGGTATTATGAGTTTTGGAGATACAAAGCGTAAAAAGCAGCTTTACAACGCGGCTATTGATAATATTTGTGCTGCTGTGAGCGATCTTTCAAACACAAAAACCGGCGCACTTATCGCAATCGTGCGCACTACCAAACTCGATGAGATTATGCATACCGGTATCGTAATTAACGCAGACGTTAACTCATTTTTGCTTCGCAACCTCTTCTTTAACAAAGCCCCCCTACATGACGGTGCTGTTATTATAGATGAGGCGCGTATTGCGGCTGCCGGCTGTCTTCTTCCTCTTACACGTAGGACTGACGTTGATTCCGACCTTGGTACGCGTCACAGGGCGGCAATAGGCCTTTCTGAAACGAGTGATGCAATTGTTATTGTAGTATCAGAGGAGACGGGGGTTATTTCGGTTGCGTATGACTGCGCTCTTACAAGAAATCTTAACGTCGATCAACTGAGACGTTTTCTTATGAAAAAGTTGATACGTTCAAGCCATATAGAAGATTCGAACGATCCTGTTGTAAAGAACTGATAGGAGAGAAAAATGGATAAAAGGTTTTTAGGTATAAGAGTTGGAACAATAATTACGGTTATCGTATGCTTTGTTCTGGCGGTGTTTATGTGGCTTTTTGTTAATTTTCAAAACGCCAATACAGTATCAGGCATAATGTTGCTTGATTTATTTAGAGGTTTATAATGAGTTTGAAAACTCGCACGTTTATTGTCAGCAATATAAAACTTGCCGTCAACGCCTCTTTCAAAGAGGCGTTTTCGGTTGCTAAGGGGCGGTTAGCAAAGCTGACGCGCGTTCCAAATGATGCCGAATATAAGGTAGCCAAGCGCAGTGTTGATGCAAGAGATAAGAAAGATGTTAAATTTGTCTATTCTGTTGCGATAACATCTTATTTTCCCGATATCCCCGAGCAGCGATTAAGAAAAGCACAAATTTCATCACAAGATAAAGAAATTGTTTTCAAAGCAAGCGGTGAAGAAACGTTACCCGATAGACCTGTTGTTATCGGATCGGGCCCTTGCGGTATTTTTACAGCTCTTCTTCTTGCCGAGATGGGGTACAGGCCCATTGTAATTGAGCGCGGAGATAACGTTCAAAACCGTAAAAAACAGATAAGACAATTCTCGCTTACCCGTATTCTTGATAAAAATTCAAACATTCAGTTTGGTGCAGGCGGCGCAGGTACCTTTTCTGACGGTAAACTTATTACAAGAGTTGCCGATCCACTTTCTCAATACGTTTTAAAAAGGTTCGTGGAGTTTGGCGCTCCAAAGGAAATACTTTATCTTGCAAAACCGCATATAGGCACAGATGTCCTATCCTTGGTTGTGGAAAATATGCTTGGGCATATTGAGAGCCTTGGCGGAGAGGTTATGTACCGTACTTGCTGTACTGACATTATCTTTTGTGAGCAAAAAGCCATTGCTGTAAAAACAAATATGGGCGATATTCCATTGGGTGCGCTTGTGATTGCTATCGGACACAGCGCAAGGGACACATATGATATGCTTATGTCCAAAGAGTTTGTTATTGAGCCTAAGCCTTTTTCTGTAGGAATGAGAATTGAGCATCTGGCAGATGATATAGACAAAGCATTATACGGTGATTTTGCAGGTGATGAAAGACTTGGACGAGCCGAATACGCTCTATCAAACGATACAAAGGACAGAGGCGTATATACGTTTTGTATGTGTCCGGGCGGAGAAGTTATAGCCGCTACAAGCGAAGAAGGCGGTGTTGTAACCAACGGTATGAGTTATCATAGCCGTGACGGTAAAAACTCAAACTCTGCGGTGCTGTGCAGTGTTTTCAAGGAGGATTACGGCGCAACGGCGAAAGGAGCAATTGAATTCCAACAAAAAATAGAGAGAGCTGCTTTTAAAGCGGGCGGCGGTAATTATTCGGCTCCGATTATAACGGTTGGAGATTTTTTGGATGGTAAAAAAGGTACTGCTCCAAGTCGTGTTATGCCTACTTATCTTGGTGGCGAGGGCGTTACTCTTGCCGATCCTAAGGATTATTTACCCGATTTTGTTATAGAGCCTCTTAAACGAGGCATCTTAGCCTTCGATAATAAAATCAAGGGCTTTGCATCAGCTGATGCAATTTTGACAGGCGCAGAAACAAGAACAAGTGCGCCGATAAGAATTTTACGAGATTCTAAAACACACCTTGCCGTAGGATATGACAACGTTTATCCGTCGGGAGAAGGTGCAGGTTATGCAGGCGGTATTACCAGCGCAGCCATAGATGGCCTACGTACCGCTATGTCAATTATTTCGCGCTTCAGGCCACTTGAGTAACGCCATGTGCGTTACTCGGCCTGATATTAAGGTTGATTATTATTTGAAAGGTGAGCACAAGCTCAACTGGTCTACATAAATGATACAGAATAAAGGAAAGACAAGGGGGAAGAAGTGGCTCATAAAAACACCGAATGAGCCAAATGCAGTTGCATCAATAAAAGAAATTGCCAATTATCTTGGCATAAGCTATGTTGTTGCCGCCTTGCTTTATACCAGAGGGTATAATACCCCAAAACTTGCCAAAGACTTTGTTTATATGGAGAACGAGATGCTTTTAAATCCGTTTGAAATGAAGGATATGTCCTTGGCAATCGAGCGCATAAAACGCGCAGTTGACACAAAAGAAAAAATCACCATTTTTGGCGATTATGACGTTGACGGTGTGACGTCGGTTTGTACTCTTTATCTTTACTTAAAGTCAAAGGGGGCAAACGTTGAATATTATATTCCAAACCGTATCGGTGAGGGATACGGCGTATCAAAGGCGGCAATTGATATGCTTAAAGAAAACGGTACAAGCCTGATTATTACCGTTGACACCGGCATTACAGCAAATGAAGAGGTTGAATATGCAAAGGGGCGCGGTGTTGATTTTGTAATTACCGACCATCACGAATGTCGTGCTGATATTCCCTTAGCATGTGCGGCTGTTAACCCTCACAGACCCGACTGCGCATATCCATTTAAAGATTTGGCAGGCGTAGGTGTTGTGTTTAAGGTTGTTTGCGCCTATGAGGAAAAGTACGCCAATAAGAGTAGGGCAGAGGCTACATCATACGTTGTGCGCAATTATGCTGACCTTATTGCCATAGGTACTATTGCAGACGTTATGCCTATTAGAGAGGAAAACCGTATTATCGTAAGTTTTGGTCTTAAGATGATTGAGAATACAGAGAGACTCGGTATCAGCGCTCTTATTGAGGCGGCATCATCCAAGAATGAGGAAAGACGTTACGATAACAAAAAGAAAAAGACTAAAATCACATCAGGCTATATTGGTTTTACTCTGGCTCCTCGTATTAACGCTGCCGGCCGTATACGTACCGCATCGCTTGCAGTTGAACTCTTCCTTGCAAATACTAAGGAAAGAGCGGCGCAGATTGCAAATGAATTATGTCAGGCGAATAAGGAAAGGCAGAATGAAGAAAACAAGATTATGAATCTTGCCTATGAAAAAATCGAGAAGATGGATATACAGAATAATCCTGTAATCATCCTTGACTCTGACGATTGGCATCATGGCGTTATAGGTATTGTTTCTTCACGTATTACCGAAAAATACTGTCAGCCGTCAATCCTTGTTTCATTTGAGGGCAACACTCCGGGATATGCTATGCCTGATGATGTAGGTAAGGGTTCCGGTAGAAGTATAAGAGGTATGAATCTTGTTGATGCGCTTTGCTATTGTAGTGATCTGTTGTCCAAATTCGGCGGGCACGAACTTGCGGCAGGACTTTCCGTAACGCGTGAGAATTTGCCGCTATTCAGAGCGAAAATCAATGAATATGCAAGAGCAAATCTTGATAAAGAAAATATGATTCCCACACTTGAGGCAGATCTTGAGATACCATTTTCGGATATTACTTTGCCGCTTGCGGAGGGACTGCAAAAACTTGAGCCGTACGGCGTCGGCAATCCTATGCCCGTATTCGTTGCCAAGAACGTTTCAATAGTTGAGATAGCGCCTATAAGTCAGGGCAAGCACACCCGTTTGGTTGTTACTGACGGTAAGAGTTCCATAAGTTGTATGTACTTCTCGGTAAACAACCGTGACCTTGACATATTTGTTGGTGACAAGGTTGATATTATGTTCAACCTTGATATAAATGAATGGAACGGCAGGAGAAATGCGCAAATTATCGTAAAGGATATAAAAATCTCCGATATTCAGCAAAAACATAACGAATTGGAGGAAATGCGCTTTAACGAGATATGGAACGGCGCAACATTCTCAAAGAACGAGAATATATTACCGAGCAGGGACGATTTTGCCGTTTTCTATAAGTTTATTCTCAATTCTATAAGGAGCGGTAAGAGCAGTTTCACTCATAGAGATATTTGCTCCAAACTCTCTATATACAAAATCGGATATATAAAACTTAAGGTGATAATAAAAGTGTTCTTCGAGCTGAATATATTGGGCATTGAGGAATTTGAGGACGAGCATTACCGTTTTTCAGTAAGATACTCATCGGTTAAGCACGATCTTGAAAAATCAACGCTTTTAAGAAAACTGCGTTCACAGGAGCGCATCTGAGCACCGGTTTTAAGGTAAAAAATATGTATGACAAAATGTTGGATCTTCTCGAACTTGTCGGGAAGAATGAAAAATATTACGACATAGAAAAAATCAAAGCTGCATACGAGTATTCTGCCGCTTTGCATGAGGGACAGTTCAGACAGAGTGGCGAGCCATACATCAGCCACCCTGTGGCTGTTGCTACCATTGTCGCAAATCTGGGGCTTGACACAGACTCTATCTGTGCGGCACTTCTTCACGATACGGTTGAGGATTGTCGTGATAAAACAGACCTTGATAAGATAAAGAAAATGTTCGGTAACGACGTCGCAATGCTTGTTGACGGTGTTACCAAGATTTTTCACGTAAAAGTAGAGGATAAGGAAGAGGCGCATATCGAGAACATACGCAAGATGCTTCTTGCTATGAACAAGGATATACGCGTAATCTTTATCAAACTTTGCGACAGACTTCACAATATGCGCACCCTCTCTGCAAAAAAAGAGGACAGACAACGCGCAATTGCGCTTGAAACTATGTATATCTATGCGCCTTTAGCGCACAGACTCGGTATGCAGAGGATCAAGCACGATCTTGAAAATATAAGCCTTTTCTATCTTGATAACGTTGGTTATAAAGAGGTAGAGGCTTCAATTGAAGAAAAATTCGGTCAGAACAGGGATTTTATCGAAAGAGCAAAAAATGAACTTAATGATAAACTTTTGCAAAATAAGATAAACTTCCATCTTGAGGGTAGAGTAAAGTCTGTTTACAGCCTTTACCGTAAGATGTATAATTTCAACAAGTCCTTTGATGAGATATACGACTTTTACGCGATAAGAATTATAGTTGACAGCGAGCTTGAGTGCTACACCTCTCTTGGTCTTGTACACGAGATGTTCAAGTCAATTCCCGGTAGATTTAAAGACTACATTTCAACTCCCAAGCCTAATCTTTACCGTTCGCTCCATACAACCGTTATCGGTCAGAACGGCATACCGTTTGAGGTGCAGATACGTACAAAGCAGATGCACGAGGAGGCTGAATACGGTATTGCGGCTCACTGGAAGTACAAGAGCGGTCAGAAGGGCGACTCTAATCTTGATGAAAAACTGCGCTGGATTGCACAACTGCTTGAATCGGATGAAAACACGCGTGACCCGGATGAGTTTATGCGTTCCTTCAAAACCGATATATTCCACGATGAGACCTTCGTATTTACCCCTAAAGGCGACGTTATATCCTTGCCTCTCGGTGCAACGGTAATAGATTTTGCTTACGCAATACATTCCGCTGTCGGCAACAAGATGACGGGAGCTAAGGTTAACGGTCTTATCGTGCCCATTGATAAAGCGCCCCAAAACGGTGATATAATTGAAATTATTACATCCGGCTCATCTAAGGGTCCCAGCAGAGACTGGCTTAAAATAGTAAAAACCGCTCAGGCAAGAACCAAGATACGTCAATGGTTCAAAAAGGAAAAGAGAACCGAAAATATACAGGTCGGCAAGGCTGAGGTGGATAAGGAAGTTCGCCGTATGGGCTTACC
Organism: Eubacteriales bacterium; assembly: GCA_045653505.1. Taxonomy (GTDB): domain Bacteria; phylum Bacillota; class Clostridia; order Oscillospirales; family CAG-272; genus UBA1740. Next base: position 59,354 of record JAZOLZ010000001.1, read on the forward strand.
CTGCACTGAGGAACAGCTTGCCAATATAATTGCGAGTGTCGGTAAACGCATCGGTATTAATGAGGCAGATGATTTTTACAATACACTTGGCTTTGGCGGTATCTCTTTGCAGAGATTTTTACCCAAAATCAAAGAGGAACTTGAAAAACTCAATCAGACCGCTGAGGCTGCTCCCAAAACCGCCGAGGAAGAGATTGCAAAACTTAAGCTTGCCGATATTACTAAGCGCACACGTTCTCACGGTGGCATACGCATTGACGGTCAGGAGGGCTGCACTGTTAAATTTGCTAAGTGCTGTAACCCCTTGCCCGGAGATAAAATCGTGGGCTTTATTACGCGTGGATTCGGTGTATCCGTACACAAGGTTGACTGTCCCAACGTAGCGCTTTCAAGACATAATGAAGAAAATCTTGCCCGTTGGGTCAAGGCAGAGTGGGATGTTAGTGATGACAAGGCTTTGCAGGCAAATTACGAGGCAAAGCTTACTCTTGTTATCGAGGATACTATCGGAGTAATTGCGGCAATATCTATGGCTCTTGCCGATATGAAGGTATCGATTATATCTATTCACACCGGTACTCCTAAAAACGGTGTAGCCAACCTTGATCTTGTTGTACAGTGTAAGAATATATCGCATTACGATGCCATTGTTTCAAGACTGCGTACGGTTTCATCTGTCGTATCGGTTTCTCGCGGATATGCTAACTGAGGTGTAATATGAAGGCTGTTTTACAAAGAGTAAACGAGGCAACCGTTTATGCAGACGGAGTGCTTTCAGGTAAGATTTTCAAAGGACTTTATATCCTCCTTGGTGTTGAGAGTGAGGATACAAAAAATGATGCAGAGCTTCTGGCGGAAAAAATATCCAAACTCCGCATTTTTAATGATGATAATGGCAAAATGAATTTGTCAGTCAAGGATATTGACGGTGAGGTTATGGTTGTATCAAACTTTACGCTATGCGCAAATTATGCACACGGTAACCGTCCGGATTATCTTTGTGCGGCATCTCCTATACTTGCAAATGAACTTTACGAGCATTTTAAGATCTTGATGTCGCAAAGGGTAAGGAAAGTTGAGTGCGGTGTATTCGGCGCCGATATGACAACCCAAATGTCGACAGACGGCCCTGTTACTATCGTAATGGAATCAAAAGTTTTGAAGAAGGGAAGGTCTTGATTTTTAAGACAGTATAAAATATGATTTTAAGAATCAATGGTGATGTAAACAGATATTACGTACAAACACTGTGTATGATATTCTTCCCGGGCGCTACCTTTGGTGAAAATGAAGAGCCGGACTGGGGGATACCGCAGGTTGACGTAAACGTAGTTGAAAATGAGCATGAGGCTACCGCAAAAGTTGAAATTAAACTATATGATAAAGTAGTTACGGCAACCGAGTCCGTTAGTTTTGAAAGACAACTTACAATGGCTACTCATACTGCAATTGCAGTAGGTAAGGCTATGTTAAGCGCAGGTAAGGAATTAATAGGCTATACACCGCCTTGGGGTATGCTCACGGGTGTCAGACCTGCTAAAATTGCAACGGCTCTTATGGCGAGTGGTAACGGTATAATTAAAACAAAGAGAATTTTAAGGGATGAATACTTTTTAAATCCTCAAAAGGCCTCTCTTTGTGTTTCTGTTGCTGCTCAGGAAAACAAGGTGCTTAAGCGCGCAGATAACAACGGTTGCTCGGTTTATATATCAATACCGTTTTGTCCGTCAAGATGTTCATACTGCAGTTTTGTTTCCTATACCACAAAAAAACTGCTTTCATTGATTGATGAGTACATCGATGCGCTCCTTAAGGATATTGATGAAATATTTGATACAATTGCTCTTACGGGGCTTAATCTGACAACTATATATATCGGTGGCGGTACCCCTACAACGCTGACTGCAAAGCAACTTAAAAAGTTGCTCTCGAAGATAGCAAAGAGAACTGATACAAGCAAACTTCTTGAGTTTACACTCGAGGCAGGACGCCCGGATACTATAACCAAGGAAAAACTTGATATTGCTAAAAAATACGGTGTAACGAGAATTAGTGTAAATCCACAGACACTCAGTGACCGTATACTTAACGAGATTGGCAGAAAGCACACGGTTGAAGATTTTTACCGCGCGTACGCAATTGCTAAAGCAAGCGGTATAAGAGATATCAACGTTGACCTTATTGCGGGACTGCCCGGAGATGATTTTAAGAACTTCTCTGAGACACTTGATAAGATAATAGAACTTGATCCTACTAATATTACAGTACATACCTTTTCGGTTAAAAAGGCATCGGACGTTTTGCGTAAAAACTCCAAGGTTTACTCTCTTAGCGGCGGTGATGCTGCCAAATGTGTTTCTTACGCGCAGTTAAAAACCAAATTTGCGGGATATAAGCCCTATTATATGTACAGGCAAAAAAATACAGTCGGCAATCTTGAAAACGTTGGATTTTCCAAGGATGGTGCAGAGGGCCTTTACAACATCTTTATGATGGAGGAGACCCAGACTATTTTTGCTGCAGGCGCAGGTGCTGTTACCAAACTTTTAAGATATAATAAGGAAAGCGGTAAAAACGATATTATCCGTATTTTCAGCCCCAAATATCCTTATGAATATTTGAGTAAAAAGGCCGATGAGACATCTGACCAAAAGGACAGCATTAAAGATAAAACACTTGAATTTTTTGGTCTTAATAAATAGTTCAAAGCGGCGCTGTTTTTGTGCCGATTTCAAAAAACGAGACTTAAAATCGGGCAGAGAAGTAGAAAGGAGGAAAAATGTTATTAGGTAAACATATAAATAAATATTATTTAAAGCATTCTTTTGTGCTTCTTTTAGGAATTTTAGCCTTGATTTTGGTAGACTATTATCAACTCAAGATTCCCGAGATATACAGGATGGTTATTAATGGCGTTAACGATGGCTTTGTTGTGCTTGACGGTGTAACAGTTGACTTTAACGTTGATTTTCTTCTCTCTGAGGTTGCCTATCCTCTGATTATAACGATAATTGCGCTTGTTATAGGCAGATTTGCCTGGCGCATAGCATTTTTCGGTACTGCAATAAAGGTTGAGACAGATTTGCGTAAAAGGATGTTCTCGGTTTCCGTAAATCTTTCTCAGGAGTATTACAGCACAAATAAAGTCGGTAATCTTATGTCGCTGTATACCAATGATCTTGAGACGGTGCAGGAATGCTTTGGCTCTGGTGTGTTAATGCTTTTTGATGCGCTTTTGCTTGGATGTATGGCGCTTTACAAGATGTGGGATATGAACAATATTCTCACACTCTTATCGCTTATACCTATGGCACTTTTACTCTTGATAAGCACATTGGTGCGCAGATATATGATGGACAAGTGGAGGATCAGACAAGAGGCATTTTCCTCTCTTTCGGATTTTTCTCAGGAAAGTTATTCGGGCATTGCCGTTATTAAGGCCTTTGTTAAAGAGACAAAGGAACTTTGGGAGTTTAAAAGGCTTAACAAAAATAACGAAAATGCTAACGTAGCACATACAAGAGCGTCCACGCTTTTACATATATTTGTTACCCTGTTTGTTGAATCGGTTATATGCATTATAATTGGATACGGCGGCTTTTTAGTTTATAATGAGATATTTGATGCAGGTCAGTTCGTTGAATTTATCGGATATTTCAATACCATTATATGGCCGATAATGGCAATTTCTCAACTAATAGAAATGCAATCAAGAGGCAAAGCATCGCTAAACCGTATAAGCGAACTCCTTGATGCGAGCGTAAGTGTAAAGGACAGGGAAGACGTACTGGATATAAGTGAAATTAAGGGCGAGATTTGCTTTAAAAATCTTACATTCAGATATCCCGGCGCTAATTACAATACGCTTGAAAACGTTTCTTTTGAAATTAAGACAGGTGAAAACGTAGGTATTATCGGTAAAACGGGTGCGGGAAAGACAACTCTTGTCGATTTAATCTTGCGTACCTATAATGTAGAAGATGGAACGTTGTTTGTTGACGGTATTGACGTAAACCGTATACCGCTTAAGACACTGCGTCACTATTGCTCATACGTTCCGCAGGACAATTTTTTGTTTAGTGACACTATAAAAAACAACATTGCCTTTTCTTCTGATACCGGTGCACAACTTGGAGTAGAAGAGAGTGCTAAACTTGCCGCAGTACACGATAATATTATCGGATTTAATAATAAATATGATACCGTTCTTGGTGAAAGAGGCGTAACCGTCTCAGGCGGACAAAAGCAGCGCATCTCTATAGCCAGAGCTCTTATGAAGAACTCTCCGATCCTTATTCTGGATGATTCTGTATCAAGTGTTGATACAAAGACTGAGAGCGAGATACTTGTCAATCTTTCTTCTTTGCGCAAGGGCAAAACCACAATCCTTATAGCTCACCGTATCTCTACTGTTGAAAAGATGGATAAAATTATCTTTATCGAGGAGGGCAAGGTTCTAGCTATCGGTACCCACGAGGAGTTATATGCTACCTCAAATGAGTACAGGAATATGGTTCAGCTTCAAAAACTTGATGAGGAAAGGGGGATAATATAATGCAGGATTATCTTCCTTTGTGGATACTTGGCGCTATAATTGGCGTTATTTCTGTCATTTTTATAATCGCATACGCACTTATTAAGGACAAAAAAGAGGCCCTGGGATTTGACAGAAATATGAAGGATGCCGAGATAATATCAAGGCTTATTAAATACGCAAAACCCTATAGGTGGAATTTTGCGTTAGTTTTGGCACTAATGGTGGTATCTATAGGATACGATATTGTTTCTCCACTTATAATAGGCTCTATAGAGGAAATGCTCAGGGCAGATTTTGAACTCTCAAGCATTTACGTATCGGTTGCTTTGTACGCATCGGTGTTGCTTCTTTCCTTGGTAGCAACCTATTTTCAGTCAATGATACTGCAAAAAACCGGGCAAAGAATCGTCTCTCAAATAAGAGAGGATACATTTAAGCATATCGAGAGCCTCTCGCACGAACAATTGAATTCTATACCTGTCGGTACCTTGGTGACAAGGACCACTAACGATACAAATGCAATATCCGCAATGTTTACACACATCATAGTAAATCTTGCAAAGAATTGCTTTATTATCATAGGCGTGCTTATAGCTATGCTGTGTCTTAACTATATGCTTACACTTATGGTGCTTTGCTTTATTCCTTTTATCGTTCTTTTCACAATTATATTCAGAAAGTTTTCACGCAAGGCCTATAGACAGGTCAAGGCAAAAACAAGTGATATCAATACCTTCCTTTCAGAAAATCTTTCGGGCATAAAGGTCATACAGATTTTTAATAAGGAAGAGAGCAAAAGAGTTGATTTTGAAGACAAAAACGAGGCTTTAGGTAAGGCAAAAAAATCACAAACATTTGTTTTTGGTATCTTTAGACCCTTAGTTTATATGCTTTATATAGCATCCGTACTGTCTTTGCTTTATCTTGGCGGTATAGGCTACATAAATAATGTAGAGTTTTTAGGTCAGAGTATAAGCAGTGGCACAATTGTTACTTTCTATATGTATATCTCAAAATTCTTCAACCCCATACAAAGCCTCGCAGAGCAGTTCAATTGGCTTCAGTCGGCTCTTGCCTCGGCAGAAAAAATATTTGCCGTGCTTGATATCAGCCCTACAGTAGTTGATGATCCTGATGCAATAGAACTTGAAACACTCAGAGGAGAGATAGAGTTTAAGGATGTATGGTTTGCATATAAGCCCGATGAATGGGTGCTTAAGGGAGTGTCATTTAAAGTAAAAGCAAATGAGACAGTCGCCTTTGTTGGCTCTACCGGCTCGGGAAAGACAACAATTTTATCCCTGCTTTGCCGCAATTACAATATTCAAAAGGGCGAGATTTTGCTTGACGGCATAAATATCCGTAAAATCAAGATATCATCTCTTCGCAAGTACTTTGGTCAGATGTTGCAGGATGTATTTCTTTTTGCCGGTACTGTAAAGAGTAATATTATATTATATAATGAAGATATCAGCGACAAAGAGGTTATGGATGCCTGCAAATACGTAAATGCCGACAGTTTTATTAACAAGTTGGAAAACGGTATTTATGAACAGGTTAGAGAAAGAGGAAATAATTTTTCGCAAGGACAGCGACAGCTTTTATCCTTTGCGCGCACAATAATCCATAAACCAACCGTTATGATACTTGATGAGGCTACGGCAAACATTGATACTGAGACCGAGCTTTTAATACAAAATTCTCTTGAAAAAATGATGAATATCGGCACTATGCTGATAGTAGCCCACAGACTTTCCACCATACAGCACGCAGATAAGATTATTCTCTTATCTAAGGGTAAAATTGTAGAGCAGGGCAGTCACTTTGATCTGCTTGAAAAAAGAGGAAAGTATTATGATCTTTATATGTTACAGTATCACAAAGAGAATTTGAAGAATAACTTAAAATAAGAAAAAGCGCTCCTGTTGGAGCGCTTTTTTGCGGCTGAAGTATAAATTTTTGGAAAAGGCAAGAAGATGGTTTCGGATCTGACATTCCCTCAGCATAAACAAAAGCCCCCCGATAGGGAGGGCTTTTTGAATGGGGTACGGCTAGCGTGCGGTAACTTTGTAATAAGCCGTGAGTTTTAGTGCGTAGCAAGCGTATTCCCACGCAAACGCCGGATATGCGCAAAAGCGCATATGCGAACCCAATTCTTGCCACAGGCAAGAAGATGACTTCGGATCTGACATTCCCTCAGCATAAACAAAAGCCCCCCCGATAGGGAGGGCTTTTGTTTATGGCGGAGAGAATGGGATTCGAACCCATGAAACCGGTTAGGGTTTACACGATTTCCAGTCGTGCGCCTTAGACCAACTCGGCCATCTCTCCATAAGACCTCTATATTATAGCAGAGGGTGAAAAAAATGTCAAGTGGTTTTATAGATTTTATTCTACTTTTTTGGTGTTACTAAAGAGTAGGGAAGATTTAATACTTGACAAAATACCTTTGTTTTCATATAATAGAATATATTTATTTTAGGAGCAAAAATATGGGCCTTAAGGTTTTAAAATTTGGTGGCACCTCTCTTGCAGATGCAGAGCATTTTAAGATAGTTGCCGATATTATAAAAAGTGAGCCGGAGAGAAAATACGTGGTTGCTTCAGCACCCGGCAAACGCTTTGGCGGTGATACAAAGGTTACAGATCTTTTGTATAAGTGCTACGAACTTGCTATGGATGAAGAAGATATCAGTGAGGTTTTTGAGCAGATCAAAGAGCGCTATAACAATATTATAAGAGATCTTAATCTTGAACTTGATCTTACAGATATATATGAAAAAATAAGACAGTCCCTTATTCATAACTCAGGTAGGGACTATATAGCATCAAGAGGTGAGTACCTTAATGCAATAATTCTTGCAAAATATCTTGGATTCGATTTTATTGATGCTAAAAAGGTTATATTCTTTAACGATGACGGTACTCTTGATGCTGAAAAGACTAATGATGTACTAAAGGACCGTCTCTCAAGGCATGAATATGCCGTAATTCCCGGTTTTTACGGCTCAATGCCTAACGGTACTATAAAGACGTTTTCGCGCGGTGGATCCGATATTACGGGTTCGATAGTAGCACGTGCAACAAGCGCAACTCTTTATGAAAACTGGACAGATGTACCCGGATTTCTTATGGCAGACCCCAGATGCATACCGGATCCTAAGGTTATTGACACTATAACCTATAAGGAACTGCGTGAGCTCTCATATATGGGCGCTACCGTTTTGCATGAGGATGCGATTTTCCCTGTAAGATACTCAAAAATACCGATAAATATCAGGAATACTAATAATCCAAGCGACCGTGGTACCTTTATAGTTCCGCAAACAGATGAAATAAGCGCAGACGTTATTACGGGCGTAGCAGGCAAGACCGGCTTTTCAACAATCACAATTGAAAAAGAAATGATGAACTCAGAACTTGGTTTTGGTAGAAAGGTATTACAGGTAATAGAGGAAAACGGTGTTGCGTTTGAGCATTTTCCATCAGGCATTGATACTATGACCGTTGTAGTACCTACGCGCGAACTTATGAAGAAAAGGGCAGACATAATGTCCGGTATTTGTAAAGCGGTTAATCCTGAGAATATCTTTGTAGAAGAAAATCTTGCACTTATCGCAATCGTAGGACGAGGCATGGTAAAGGCAAAGGGAACTGCGGCGCGTATCTTTAAATCGCTTGCAGAGGCGGGCGTAAACGTTCGTATGATAGACCAGGGCTCAAGTGAGCTTAATATAATAGTTGGTGTAGATGCAAACGATTATATTACAGCCTTAAAGGCGATATATAACGAGTTTGTAGGAAAATAAAATTAAAAGAGCAGGGCAGTAGTAATGCTGTCCTGCTTGCTTTATAAAATGGAAGAGTGGGGAAGTTATCATATCTTTGATGCAATATAATGCGCCGTGGCGATAAACACACTGCTCTGTTTACTGTGTTACTGTGATAAAACATAATGATGAAAAAGATGTGCTCTCACCCTGCGCAAGATAAAGGGGAGGGTTATACCAAAAACCATAATATATGAGTGGTAGAAAAGCAGAGCACACCCCTGTTTTTATCACATACAACAATTATACAAAAGATTGTTTTTTGTAGTAATGCTATTTTGAGAAAAAACGAAAAGGGAAGACATTGTCCGCCTTACTCAATCAAAATAGACAATGGAAGACCTTTGAGGCTTTTTAACATTACTAGTGCATTATACAATAAAACTTTTAACGGTTTTTTTGTAAGGTCAAGGTGAGGACACGTTCGAACGAAGTGAGCCGCAACCTATGACCGATTAATTGTTGTAAAGTTCAGCACAAATTACATAAAATAACAAAACTCAAAAGCCACTCTGTATAAACGGTAAATTTATGCAGAGTGGCTTTTTTTCTTATTCTCTAGACAAAATAAAATTTAAAGGCAAAATAAATGCTAAAAAAATGTGGTTCGGCAATAAGGCGCATATTCGTTATTGGTGTTCTTATGGTCTTCCTGATTTTATAGAACTTGTAAACGAAAATGAAACTCTTTTACCTTTTAAGTATAGGTTTTCATATACGTTAAGGGTTAAAGGTGAAAAAGAGGGCTCTTTCTTTATTTGCGAGCATTATAATGGTGATTTTAGAAATCAAAGGCAAGAGCCTCATGCTTTTTTAATAGAGTATAATCCAAATAAAAGTGGTTCTAAAATTTTTGAAGAATTTAAGAACTATTTCGTTTTTAAAATAACAGAGATTGTTTCAATAGACATAGCATACGACTTGCCGAATGTGTCGGTTCATGATATTTTTGTTGATACAAAATGCGATGTTATGACTTATGGCAAAACATTAAATTTTACTACATATATATCCCCAAAAGAGGACAGTTCCGGCAGAGTAAAGATATATCAAAAGGATATAGAACGAGAGGTCAAGGGCGTTGATTTATCAAGGACTTTGCGAATTGAGTGTTCTTTAAAGGGTAAATTTTTGACTTATGATACATTTTACGGTGATGATAAAACATTTACAGAATTAGAGAAGTGTGTTGGTCGTATAAATTCAGTTAAGATAAAACAATTGGATAATACAGTTCAAGATTGGAAACTTTATGCTCTTTCAAGGCTTACGCCTTTTGAGTTCAAGATTTGTTTATCAAAAATGGCAAGTGCAACAAGGACAAAATTCAAAAAACAGTTATTAGAAAACTGTTATTATGATTTAGGACTTGATATTTTTATTTTAACTAAGCAAATTAGCGAATTACTTGAAGAATACAAAAGGTGGGTAAAATTAAAATGACTTGGAAAACTATAATAGACAACAATATAGAAAGCGCTTATAGATGTAAAGCAGAAAAACAAGATTTTGTTTATCTGCTGTGTTCGATGCGTCCTCCGTATCTCCCTATAGATTATACATATTCTCTATATGAGATAGCCAAAAAGTATGATATACCTTATAATACCGTTTTGGCTGATTATTCACAGAGTAAAGCAAATAAAAAATATAAATTTACCATTGAAAAGGTATATATAAATTAGGTATATTCTTTCGGGCATAAGACTAAGAACACATGAGGTCAAGGGCGCACTTGTGCGCTCCGTATTACCCTTGACCCATGTATTATAATGGAAAGTCCGAGAGAATATGCCTTGCCGTAGGCTAGGCATATCCAATTGATATATCGTAAGGAAAAGAGAGCAAGAGAGGAAGGGTGCAGCAGGGCGCTCCACGTGAGTGGTCTGCTTCGCCCTTCCTCTCTTTGCGAGGCTTGTATATCGGTTGCGCACTGTATAATAAGGCGCAACAACATTCAAAAATTGAACATTCTCTCATATAATAGAAAAGTTTTCTATTATACCTCATAAAAATTCTAAAACGTATATGTCTTAAAATAATTTGGTATTATTATATATTTACCCGGGACAAATTTATAAAAAGAAAGGAATTACTATGGGCACAAGTATTATTGAAACATTTACAACTGCTCTTTCTTCTCTTGGCACAGGAGTAGCAGAAACTGTTGTAAATGTATTTGACAAGGTCTTTGTAGGCGCAGAGGGTGGACTTTCCAACCTTGCAATATACGGTATCGTTATGGGCGCAGTAGCGCTTGGCATCGGTCTTGTTCATAAGTTTACTCGCAAGGCGGGTTAAAAAGAAAAAAAACGGCTATCTTTCGAGGTAGCCGTTTAGTATAAGAAAGGAATTAAAAATGAAATATTCAATTAAAAAAATAACTAAAAAAGACGGTAAATCATTTATTGCTTTTATCGTAGAAGACGGTGAGCATAAGCCGAAAATGTTCTTTGACATTGACCTTATATGCGCTATTCTCAACATATCCTATAAGGAATATCATAATATTTCCAAAGATAAAGAAGTTCAAAGTAGTGAACTGCTTACCCTTATAAGAGTAAAAGTAGGTGAGTAAATGGAAAACAAAAAGACAAATAAAAGAATACTGCAAGTAGTTTTTTCTATGGTCATAGTAGTTGCATCAATATTCTGCTTTTCTATAAGCAGTTTTGCCACAAGTTTATATGACCCGTCATCTACAATTAAGCCATCATATATACAAACACCTATTGATTATATAGAGTTTATTAAGTCCGACGGCAATATAAGATACAATTCTTTATCAAATACCGTTTTTGCAGATTGGTCTGTTGATGCTACAACTATATCAAAAACTTCAGTAGGTACTAGCATAAGTAACTCAAATTTGGGTAATTCTCTTATAGTAACCGACCAAACTAAAAATATTAATCAAAATTATGTACGCAATCAATCAAGACTTATATTGAGTAAATCTGGCTTGTCTCCTGATGTTGCATCACAAATAATTAATTATAGCAATGACAATGCTGACAAAGATATAAAATCACTCGAGATAGATTTTGGCGAATTTTTTTATAAAAAAGGACTTGATAGTGTATCTACTTCTCCATCTATAACCTTGTATTTTAAAGGTGAAAGTATAAATGACAATATGCCTCAAATATTGGCTGTTTATAATCTAACTAAAACATTCAAAAATTCTTCTCAGGAATACACTGCAGGTTATTATAATAATATTTATAAAAGTTTTGGTTGTACACCTACATATGTAGGTGATCAATTATATTGGGTATATGACATAATTTTCTTTACAGGAGAATTTGAAAGTTTAACTGATTCTTTATATATTGATTTTAATATCAAAGTAAATTTTGCCAGTTTATCAAGTAAATTGCATAACATAGTTTTAACAACTCACCATACCCAAACAGAGAGTTTGCCCGGTAGAATAAATTCTTTTGTAAGGAACGCTATAGATGCTTTAAATTCTTATAAATCATCCAATTCTAAATTGAAAACTGAGTTAGAAACTCAAAAAAATACTTATGAAACTGAGTTAGAAACTCAAAAAAATACTTATGAAACGGAGTTAGAAATTCAACAAAAACAATATGAAGAATTGGAAAACAAATATAATTCTGCAAAAGAAGGTTTGGATAACACAAATGCCATAACAAAACTTTTTGACGGTATTTATGGCGCTATACATGATACTCTCGGCATATTCTTTGATATGGACTTTTTCGGTTTTAACCTTGGTTCTGTTATAGCCATATTACTTGTCGCAGTAGTGGTTATCGTTATATTGAAATTTGTATTATAAGGGGTAAAAAATGAATAAAGTCATATCAATAGTTTTAATTATGTGTCTTTTTCTTTCCTTGTGGTCTTATGCATTTAACGGTGGAGAAAAGGGCACGTTTGAGGGTACATTTACTGAAAGCCTTAGTTATATCCTTGATATAGGAGATATGTTCAAAGGCATACAAGACGGTATAACAGATTTTATTAACTTTATATTCCACATTGATACAGAGTTGCCAAAATTGTTTGACAATATATGGGAGAGTATTTGGCGAGGCATCGATGCTTTCTTTGGTGACTTTTGGAAAGGTATGTGTGAGATGTTTGGTATTCCGTATGGGGACAGTTATGGTGGTAGCATTTATCCCGATATCATTTGTCTTCATGACGGTACTGCTTGTCCTGAGGTTTTATACGGCCCTCCGTATAATTGCGAATGCGAGTGTAACGTTTGCAATTTAGTTATTCCACCTTTAACTCCCTAAAAGAAAGGAAAAAAATATATGATAGAACACATTACAACATTTTTTAACTCACTTTTAGGCACAACTTTGCCCGAAGTGGTTTGTTTAGTGTTTGCTTTGACTTTGGTCTATTTCCTTTTTAAAGGTTTTCTAAAACTCTTTAATATGGGTAGCAAACAACTTGACTTTGCTTTTTATTCAGTAACAATTTATCTGCTACTGTCCAATTTAGGAGGTCTCGAATGGCAGTTATTGTTATAATAATAGTTGCGCTTTTGGTGTTTCTCATAGCAAAGCCATATTTTATTCAATATGACAATCTTGTATCATTTACAGGCGGTTTAGGCAGTGGTAAGACATTTATGTCTGTCAATACTGCCTTGACCCTTTATCGTAAACAGAGAATAAAAGCAATAATACATAATTTATTTAATAAAGAAAAAGTAGAATTGCCCGAACTTTACAGCAATATACCTTTGAAAATAAATGCTCGTAAGTATGCAATACGTCTCACAAAAGAGCATTTGCTTTTGCAAAAGAAAATTGCTCCCGGCTCTGTTTGTATGCTTGATGAGGTAGATGTTTTTGCCAATCAATTTCAATATAATAACCCTTGCATTGTAAATGCAAAGGGTGGGGAAGACAATGGCAATTTTGATGAGTTCTGCCGTTTTTATAGACATTATACAAAAGGTGGATATTTAATTTTTAATTCGCAAGCAACTGCGAACGAAAATCTAACTATCCGTAGAAGACAAAATACAGTCTTTCAACTTTTTAATTTTAAAAAGTGGGGAATACCCCTTTTACCTCCTTTGTTCTATACTGTAAAAGCAAGGCATATAACTTTATCGGATGAGACAAAAGCCGTTGAGGAAAACAACACCGAAGACAATATGAGGACAATATTTGGCATAATGCCATTTATAAGGCATTATGATACATATTGTTACTCTGGCAGATACGATACAGTACCGAAAGGGGAAGAGCATAGGTTTTCACGTTTGAAGACAAACGAGTGTCTTATTGCCCCACATGGCGCTGAGAAAAAATTCACAACAAATAAGGACATCCCTATTGACAATCCTTAAAGCAAGTGTTAGAATTAAGTAAAAGATTATTGAAAGGGAAGTTTATACAGAGTGGCATCGGTAAACTCCCCATTATTTACACATACAACAATTATACAAAAGAAAAATTTTGTATAATTGAGGGCAGTATTTTGGGGTAAAAAAGCCCTATTATGGACCCAAAAAGCTGATATTTTGCTCGATTTAACAGATTTGCTGTGTAATTATATATTACAGCTTGATGTAATATCATATTGACCAAAATTAATTCTTTGGCGTAAAATATAGCGTAGGTGTTACTGATAAAATATGTAGATTAATTTATTCGCATACACTAGAATAAACAATACTTAATATCCACAGAAAGTTTTTAATAACAAATTTTTAAATATAACAAGCCGAGCTGTTTAAAAACAAATACAAGGAAATATCATATTAGTCATAGATAAAATCTAAACTTTAAAATACACTTGAAAATATCAAAAAAAGAATATATAATAGAGTAGGGGACTTCCCTATCTTTTAAAACTTGATTTTTGTAAGAAAAATGTCGCTTTTTTCCTTATTTCTCAAGTATTTTCGCCTGGTTGCTTCCCCACCCCTTAGGTGTCGCTCGGCTTTATTTATGTCTAGTACGGATTTTACGTTGCTATATAGGTTGGGATTTACAAATCTTAACTTTGTCGTTATATCTTTATGTACAGTACTTTTACTTATTCCAAAGTAGGCTGCAGCAGATCTTACTGTTGCGCCTGTTTCTATTATATGCTGAGCAAGCAACTCGCATCTTTCTCTACCAAATTTGTCTTGCATAACTACTCCTTCGGGATTGATATATTAAAGTATATGAAAGGTCCTATTTGTAAATGCTTAAAGAAGAAATAAAATTTCAAAGTTCTGTTGTTTTTGAGGGTATGACTTCTCTTAGGGCTATAATACGCGCCGCAGAAGACGGACACAATGATCGCAAACTTTTGAAGATACTTTTTGATAAAGAAAAATACGCAAAAAATGCAAAAAATATAGGATATTTAAGGGCAGTTTCTAAAGAAAAGGGATTCCAGGTTGTCGAATCCAATGCCGAGGAAATTGAAAAATTAACTCTTGGTACCTCTCACGGTGGTATAATCGGTATTGCAACAGAGCGTACGTTTGCCAAACTTTCGGAAACCGATAAAATTAAAAAAGACGGATTTTATTGTCTTATTGAAGGAATAGAAGATCCCTATAATTTTGGTTATGCTATGCGCTCGCTTTACGCTTGCGGTGCTGATGGAATTATTTTAACGGAGCGCAATTGGATGAGTGCGGCAGGCGTGGTTGCGCGCAGTTCTGCAGGTGCATCCGAGCTCTTCCCTATTTACGTTTCGGATTCGCTTAGTGCTGTCGATTATTTTAAAAGTTTGGGATATAAGACAGTTTGCGCAGATGAGCGCACGGATAATATTCTTGGCCAGTGTGAGCTCAAATATCCAATATTCCTTATTGTTGGTGGTGAAAAAAGAGGTATTTCGCGCACTCTGCTTGAAAAAATAGATACGCGAGTACGTATAGACTACCAAAGGGACTTTGGTGCTTCACTTTCCACCGCATCGGCCGCAACTATGTTTGCATATGAGATTTCCAGACAAAATCACAAAAAATAATCTGATTTTATTTTAAAAAGGCGTAGAATAACTCTACGCCTCTTTTTTTGCCTATTAAACTTTGGTAAATTATCTGTTATCGTGGCAGGACTGATTTCTCTGATTATTGTTTCCGCATGCGCAGCCGTTATTTCTTCTGGTATTGTCTGTATTATTATCCTGGCATACTGTTGCGCTAAACTGATTGCTGGGGAAAGGAATTGTGCGGAAAAGCGCGCAGGGATTATCATTGTTCTGCGCATCTACGCACTCTTTGTCAGGCACACTGTAATCTGTTGCCTGTACCAGCAGTTGAGCAGGTCTTTCTATCCTTATCACCGAGAAAATGCCAAGAGAAACGTATAAACGTGAACCGCTTGTATTTACAATCAATTCGCCGTCAACACATTCCCTGACCTTTTCAGGTATATCAGAACAGCATATAAGTTCGCATTTGTCACACGGGCAAGTGCAATCTACCACCTTGGTGCCGAGTACAACCGGCTCTACCGTTTCAACAACAGCAACCGGATCATTGTTGCTTACAGTGTCAAGATTACCGTAACTGCAGTAATTGTTGTCAGGACTTGAGGAAAACGTGGTTACTCTTCCCTCGCCGCCATAAAGAACAACGTTCTTTTCAACGATAGCTATACCCGAGAAGCAATGACTCCTGCCTATTCCAAGGCAGGCCTCAAGATCAAGGCGGATATAATATCTTACTGTGATCTGATAAAAGCCGCAATTGAATGGCACATCGTCTACACCGACAAATGCCCAAAGTATTTTTGCTGATCTTGTTCTGACGCTTGTTGCGTTATTGATTATGTCTTCGCCAAAGGCATTAAGATATACTCTGGTATCTTCAAAACAGTCTCTGTCACGGCAACAATCCAGAACTCTTTTGGTATCAATACAGACAGCTCCACGGCCGTCAAACTGTCCACAACCATTAGTATTTCTGATTTCTGGCATTGTAACTCTCCTTGTATGCATACACATATTGGATTATTTGCAGTAAAGAATTTTCATTCTGTACTCGTTACTATTTTATGCCTTATAAAAAAGTTTTGATAATAAAAAAAGGGACTGCAATCAGCAGTCCCTTAAAATATTTTTATTTAATTACATATACTTTTTAACAGACTCAGGGCAATCTTCAAGAGCGATTGAAACAGTCATAATGATATTGATATCATTGGTAACCTTATCAAGCTTTTCAAGAATAACGCCAAGAGCATTGGCATCTCTGCCACAAATTCTCAGAGTTGAGTCAACAAAGAGATCTGTGATATCGTTGTTAGAAGCGAGAATGCCGGAAACAAAGCCGTAAAGATTTTCTGCAGTAGCAATAGCATAGTCGTCAGCATCGATAAGTCTTGCCTTATATGTAATGTCAAGCTTAAGAGTGTCACCCTTCTGGATGCATACAACAGAACCGTTAGAGGTATTAGCGGCGTTGTTAACCATCTCTATAAGTGTTTTTGTCTTGCCTGAACCTTTTTGACCGATAAATAATTTAATCATATTAGTGTCCCTCCATTTTTTGGACTTAATCCTATTTATATTCTACACTATCGTTTGTAAAAAATCAATAGTTTTTTTAGATAAAACAACAAAAATTTATATAATATTAAAGGTTTTTGATTCTTTTATCAAGTTCTTTTTTGATGTCGTTATAACCGGGCTTGCCAAGAAGCGCGAACATGTTCTTTTTGTACGCCTCAACACCGGGCTGATTAAAGGGATTAACACCGAGAATGTAACCCGAAACAGCACACGCAAGCTCGAAGAAGTATACAAGGTAGCCGAAGGAATAAGCACTCTTATCTTCAAGCTCTAAAAGTATGTTTGGCACGCCACCGTCGTTGTGAGCGATAAGTGTTGCAAGCATTGCGGTTTTATTAACGTGATCAAGATCGTTGCCGGAGATAAAGTTAAGGCCGTCAACATTCGCTTCATCGTTAGGGATTATAAATGATACGCCGGGTTTTTTAACGTTAATGACTGTTTCAAACAGATTCCTCTGGCCCTCCTGAACGTACTGTCCAAGAGAGTGCAGATCTGTTGAGAATACGACTGATGCGGGGAAAATACCCTTGTTGTCCTTGCCTTCGCTTTCTCCGTACAGCTGCTTCCACCATTCATTGAGCATAAGCATATAAGGCTCGTATCCAACAAGAATTTCTGTACACTTGCCCTTGCGCTCAAGCACGTTTCTGATTGCGGCATATTTGATTGCATCGTTATTTTCAATATCGTGTGAAGAATACGCAGCCTTTGCATCGGCAGCACCCTGCATAAGAGCGTCAATGTCAATTCCCGCACAAGCTATAGGTAAAAGACCTACAGCAGTCAATACAGAGTAACGGCCGCCTACATCATCAGGTACAACAAATGTCTCATATCCTGCCTTGTCAGAGAATTCTTTGAGAGTTCCCTTTTCCTTGTCAGTGGTTACGAATATTCTCTGCTTCGCTTCACTCTCGCCGTATTTATCAACAAGCAATTGCTTGAATACTCTGAAGGCGATAGCAGGCTCGGTAGTAGTACCGGATTTTGATATTACGTTGATACAAATATCCTTGCCATCGCAAATTGCAAGAAGTTCTGTAAGAGCACTTGGAGAAATATTATTACCCGCAAAATAAATATCAGGGGTATCCTTTTTGAGATTGTTGTAAAGTGGGCTTGTGATAAATTCTATCGCAGCACGTGCACCAAGATATGAGCCACCGATGCCTATTACAACGAGTATATCACAGTTTTTCTTGATTTTTTCAGCAGCAATCTTAATTCTGGCAAACTCATCTTTGTCATAATTAAGTGGCAGATCTACCCATCCGAGAAAGTCGTTACCCGCACCGTTTTTATTTACTACAAGTTCAAAAGCTTCCTTAGCCTCGTTGGAAATAGCAGCCAACTCTTCTTTTGAAACAAAGCCTTTTAAAAAATTATCATTAAGCTTTAAGGACATAAATTTGACCCCCTGAAATGTTTGTTTATTTAATTATACAATATAAAATAAAGCATTTCAAGAATAAACATTGAATTTTTTGGATTTTTTATCCTTTTTCTGAGCATCCGAGCATAGAAAGCAAAATTTTTAGGTAAATGTCGGCAAAACTTATCTTTTCAGCATTCTCTCCCAAGCAAATATCGCTTTGACCAACCACTACATCTCCAAGCATATATTTGACAGACCCAATTTTGGTTCCGGCCTCCATCGGCGCCTCGATATTCTCAGGAGTTTCATAAAAACTTTCTATCCTCTTGATATCCGATTTGTTAACTACCTTCAAAAATTCATCTGCGTAAATTTCAACCGCTTTTTTGTTACCGAAAAGAACGGGAATTTTTTCAAGATTACACCTTGGACTATTTAATAAAGCGTAATTGCTGAAACCAAAATCTAATAGTTCACGCGCAATACCGTTACGGGTATCACGACTGGGAGCGCCCATAACTACTGCTATTAGTTGCATACCCTCTCTTTCTGCAGTTGCACTCATGCAAAAGCCTGCCTTTTCGGTAGAACCTGTTTTTAGTCCGTTACATCCGTCGTAAAACCTTACAAGTCTGTTAGTGTTAGTGAGGGTAAATTCACCGTTTCTGATAGTATCTTGCCATATAGAACTATACTTTAGTATAAGTTCGTGCTTAATAAGTTCGCGTGACATTATCGCTATGTCCATTGCACTTGTTACGTGATTTTCGGTTGTATCATCAAGACCCGTAACGTTCTCAAAGTGTGTGTTTTTCATTCCAAGTTCAGTCGCTCTTTCATTCATCATGGATATAAATACGTCCTCACTGCCTGCAACTAATTCTGCTAAAGCAACGGCTGCATCATTTGCACTGGCAATAACCACGCATTTTATCAGATCCTCCACAGTTATGCTTTCACCCTCCCTCAGATACACCTGACTGCCTCCCATCGAGGTCGCATAGGCGCTTACGTTAACTGTATCGGTAAGGGCAAACTTTTCATTATCCAACGCCTCCATAGCAAGCAAAAGCGTCATTATCTTTGTAACAGATGCAGGTGAATATGCAGTATTTTGATTTGATGAATAGAGGACGGTGCCGCTTTTTGCCTCCATCAAAACGGCGCTTTTGCAATCAAGTTGCAGTTTGGGCTCTAACAGTTTGTATTCTTCTGCCGTATAATTTGTGCCGTTTTCTGCGAAAATAATCACAGGAGACGTTGTCAGAATAAGGGATAAAAGTAAGCATGTAATTTTTTTGAGCATATAAATTCCTCCTGAACTTCTTGCTAAAGCCTATTCGATTTAATGAGAAAATATGATTGTAAAATATTTTAAAAATTTATTAATATTTAAAATTGACCTTGTAATTAATTCACTTTTGTGATATGATTTATTTATCAATGTTTTCAGGAGTTTAAAAGTTGGACAATAAGGATAAAAAAAGAAAATTCAAATGGCTCGATTTAGGTAAAGAGGGTGCAGGTGTCAGCAAAACCGCATCCGAACTTAATGTGGGCTTTAAAAGATTTTTCGTTTCATATAAAGAGAACTTTTCTAAATTTGTATCTATAAATATTTTCTTTGTGTTGGGCAACTTCCCTCTTTTGTTTTTGATTGCAACTTTGTCCGGAGTTACAAAAAACGATGCCTATATGCCCATGTCAGACCTTTTTCAGAACATTGGCACAATCTTTGCGGTTGAAGGCGATTATACCCCTTTTAAGATGAGCGTGCTTGCACTTGAGGGATTGCAGTCGCAGATTTTAGTAAATACAACGCTTACTTATGTATTTTACGGCATTTCCCTTCTTTCTCTTATAACCTTTGGTCTTGTTAATGTTGGCACAGCCTATATTTTACGCAATATTGCAATGGGTGAGCCGGTATTTCTTTGGACAGACTTCTGGTACGCGATCAAACGCAATTGGAAGCAGGCATTACCTTATGGAATTATAGATATACTTATTTGCGTAATTCTCGGCACTAACATTTACAATATGCTTATGGGTTCATCTGACTTCTTTGCCTCACTTCTTTTCTGGGCAAACGTCGTTATTGCCATTGCTTACTTGTTTATGCGCCCGTATATGTACATTCAAATGGTAAGTTTTAATATGAGTGTCTTTAAGATGTTCAAAAACTCCCTTATTTTCGTTCTTCTTGGAATTAAAGGCAATCTTTTATCACTCCTTGCTAATATTCTTTTGATTGTTCTTGAACTGATGTTCCTCTTTGGTACCGGTGGTTTGCTTGTTCCTGTAGCGGTTGCTGCCCCTCTTGCCATTATTTTCTCAACTATGGCTTATGCAAAGGTCTTCCCCGCGTATTTCAAAATAAAAGAAATTATGATAGATCCGTATTATAAGGATCATCCCGAGGAAAAGCCTGAGGAATTTGACGATGATCCTATTATGATAGATGACGTAACCGAGAGAGAAAGACTTGAAGCAATAAAAGCCTCTCACGATCTAGATTTATATTAACGCTGATATTATGACAGAGATTATAAATACGGTATTTGAAAAATATCAGATAAGAAAGAATAAAAAGCAAAAAAGCGACTTCAGAGATTATGTAAGCTTAGAGGCTGCAAAAATGGGCTACACCGCAAATGTGGAAAAGGGTGCTCTTGGGGCTAAAAATATAGTTATTGGTTCACCAAAGGATGCAAAGGTGATTTTTACAGCGCATTATGATACCTGCCCCGTCCTCCCCTTCCCTAATTTTATTACACCCAAAAAACTTTCGATTTACGTAATTTATCAGATACTTCTTGTTCTTGCAATTCTTGCCGCGGTTTTTGTGGTTGAGTTTTTGCTTGGAGTGGCTCTTGGCTTATTATCTGCTGCCTTTACAATTAATGAAGATCTTATCCCACATATCGCTCAATTGATTGGTATAGTTGTTTACGTCGCATTATTTATGCTTTTGATTGCGGGACCTGCCAATAAGCATACGGCTAACGATAATACGTCCGGTGTAATTACCCTTTTAGAAATTATGAAGGCTTTGCCTGAGGATCAAAAAAAGAACGTTTGTTTTGTTTTCTTCGATCTTGAGGAGATGGGACTATTCGGTTCTGTCGGCTTTAAGGAAAAGCATAAGAGTTATATCGGCAGTAAACTTTTAATTAATTTCGACTGTGTGTCGGACGGTGAGAATATTTTACTTGTGGTAAACAAAAAGGCTGTATCTTTTGTACCCTTACTTGAAAAATGCTTTATATCAAATGAAAAATTTAATGTAGAGATAGCATCTAAGGGCGTTTTCTATCCATCCGATCAAGCAAACTTTGATTTAGGTGTTGGTGTTGCCTCGCTTAAATATTCAGAAAAATTAAAGACGCTTTATATGGATAGGATACATACTAAAAAGGATGTAATATTTGAGTATGATAATATTCTCTTCTTAAAAGAATGCGCAATTAAACTTGTAAATGAAATAAATGAATAAAAAATAAAGCCGATAGTCACTCTATCGGCTTTATTTTTATTCTACAAGTTGGTCAAGCGTACCAAATCTATATCCCATATCTCGCCACTTATCTATAAGTTCACCGAGAATTGCGGCGTTTGTTCCTGAGGTTGAGTGTAGGAGTATAACAGCGCCGTTATGCGTGTTTGATAGCACCTTTTCCTTTGCCTTTTCAATATCGGGTTGTCGGCTGTTGTCCCAATCATCGTATGCAAAACTCCAAAAAACAGTTTTATATCCAAGTTCACTTACACATTTTAGTGCCTCAATGCTGTATTTCCCCTCAGGGAATCTAAAGTACTTAGACATTGTAAGACCGGTTTTTTCATTATATATTTTTTCAAGACACCCAAGATCGCTTTTTATCTGTTCTAAAGAAAATGATGATATATTTTTATGGTTTTTGGTGTGATTGCAAACAAGGTGACCCTCGTTTGCCATACGTTTGACCAAATCGGTGTTTTTGAGTACGACATGATCAAGTATAAAGAAAGCGGCAGGAACTTCTTTGTCCCTTAGTATATTAAGAATTTTTTCGGTATTTCCATTTTCATATCCTGTATCAAACGTAATGTACAACACTTTGTCTGCAGAGTCATCGTTTACCTTTTTATCTATATAATATGCGTTATATTTTTCGATTTCTTTTTGTTCGTTTGTTATATCGGGGCGTTTATTTCCGTTTCTTTTAATAAACCAACTAATGCCATTTCCATCTTTTTTATCAGGTGCTCCTTTGCCAATAGCAAAAGTATTAATTCCAAAAAGCAGTATTATGCTTATTGCCAGTAAAATTGAGATTAATTTCTTCATCGTAGATCCTCCTTAGTTATATTTTGATTTAAAAACAAAATATTAAATTAAGAAAAAATATCTAAAAGAAGAAAAAAATAAAATCCCGATAAAAAATCGGGATTTTAAATTATTACTTATACTTGCGCTTTCTAGCTGCCTCAGCCTTCTTCTTACGCTTTACGCTGGGCTTCTCATAGCACTCTCTCTTGCGGAGTTCTGTAAGAACGCCGGACTTAACGCACTGTCTCTTAAAACGACGAAGCGCACTGTCAAGAGTTTCATTTTCTTTTACTCTGATTTCTGCCATCTCTATTTCCCTCCCCTCGCTGTGCAAGAGAATAAATCTCAAAATATTACTTGTACATTATATATTATAAATTAAGTTTTGTCAAGTAATTTTTTCTTAAAAATGCGAAAAATATGCAATTTACTTCAAAATATTTTTATTTTGCAGTGTTGCGGCGGTAATTGTGTTTTTTAAAAGCATAGTAATGGTCATTGGGCCAACGCCACCGGGTACGGGAGTTATCATAGATGCGATCTCGGATACCGAGGCAAAATCCACATCTCCTGTGAGTTTGCCATCGCTTTTTCTGTTAATACCAACGTCTATCACAACAGCACCGGGCTTAACCATATCGGACGTAACAAAATTGGCTTTGCCGATCGCGGCGATAAGTATATCCGCTCTCTTTGTTACAGTTTTAAGATCAAAGGTTTTTGAGTGGCAAACGGTTACGGTTGCATTCTCAGCAAGCATAAGCAACGCAAGTGGCTTGCCAACTATATTACTTCTGCCGATTACCACACATTCCTTACCTGCGATTTCTACGTTGTAATACTTAAGCAACTGCATAATACCCGCAGGTGTGCAGGGCAAAAAGTCATATTTGCCAAGTGTTATCTTGCCAACATTAACGGGGCTGAATGCATCAACGTCCTTTAGGTGTGAGATTCTGTCAATAACCTTTTGTTCGGATATATGTTTAGGGAGTGGGAGTTGAACTAAAATGCCGTGGACGTCCTTATCGTTATTAAGTTCGTCAATCTTTTCAAGCAAAACACTTTCTTCGGTTTCCTCGGGTAGTTCGATCTGATATGAATTTATACCAACCTCAAGACAGGCGCGGTGCTTATTACGCACGTATACCTTTGAGGCAGGATTATCGCCAACAACAATAACTGCAAGCCCCGGAGTGATACCGCTTGCCTTTAACGCCTCAACATCTTGTTTATATGCATTTTTTAGTTCGCTAGCGACAAGTTTACCGTCAATTATATTTGCCATTTTATTCTCCGAATAATTTAATAATGCTATTCTATCATAATTTAACTGTACAGTCAAGTTAAATCTATTTCATAAAATGGGTGCCGCAGTCCGTAGATTGCAGCACCCTTTGTATTATGCTTTCTGTGCGTCGGAAATTACCTTGGAAGCAAGGTTTGCGGGAACCTCATCATATCTGATGAAATCAAAGTCAAACTTACCTCTGCCCTGTGTCATAGCGCGGAGGATTATAACGTAATCCTGCATTTCAGAGAAAGGAACCTCGGCAAGAATTGCCTGATAGGTATGATCGTCCTCGCAGGGCTCGATACCCATAACCTTACCGCGTCTCTTATTGAGATCACCCATAACGTCACCAACGTAGTTCTCGGGCACGATAACCTTAAGAGAACCAACGGGCTCAAGAATTACAGGATTTGCTTTGGGAAGACCGTCCTTGTATGCAAGAGCTGCAGCAAGTTTAAAGGAAATTTCGTTAGAGTCAACATCGTGATATGAGCCGTCGTAAAGTTCTGCTCTTAAGTTAACCATAGGATAACCGGCAAGTACACCCTTTTGCATACACTCGATAAGACCTGTTTCAACCGCAGGGAAATAGTTCTTGGGCACTGAGCCACCGAACACTCTGTCTGTTGTAAATGTAAGACCTGCATCCTCACCGGGAGCAAATGTGATCTTAACGTGGCCGTACTGACCTGAACCGCCCGACTGCTTCTTGTGCTTACCCTCAGCATCTACTCTGCCCTTGATAGTTTCTCTGTAAGCAATCTTAGGCTTGCTGAGTTCAACAGCTGCGCTGTACTTATTCTTAAGTTTTGATACTACAACGTCAAGGTGGATATCGCCAAGACCTGAAAGTATAAACTGCTTGGATTCAGCATCGTTCTTGTATGAAAGGGTCATATCCTCTTCAAGCAATCTTGCCATACCGGAGGAAAGTTTATCCTCATCATTCTTAGCAACGGGCTTGATAGCCATAGACATATAAGGCTTGGGATACTTGATGGGCTGATATTTTATGTTAGCAGATGAAGTGGTGAGGGTATCGTTGGTGTTAGTTGCGCTGAGTTTTGCCACAACGCCGATATCACCGCAAGAAAGTTCGTCAACGTCAATCTGCTTTTTACCGCGCATCATAAAGATCTTAGAAATCTTTTCCTGTGCGCCTGTTGTGGTGTTTTTAAGAACTGTATCCTTTTTAAGATCACCGTTCATAACCTTGAAGAAGGACATCTTACCAACGAACGGGTCTGCAATTGTCTTGAATACAAAGAGTGATGTATCGGATGAGTCGGGATTAATAGCGATTTCGCTTGCGTTGCCCTCGTCGTCAACGATGTGTTCGACCTTACGTGCAAGAGGACGAGGGAAGGACTCAGCAATAGTATCAAGAAGAGTCTTAATACCCCAGTTTTTAACTGCCGCACCGCAGAATACAGGTACGATTTCACCGCTGATAATACCAAGGTGGATAGCCTCAAGAGCCTCTTCTCTGCTTATGGGCTCTTCATTGAAGAACTTATCCATAAGCTCGTCACTTGTCTGTGCTATAGCCTCAAGGAGCATATTGTGATACTCGGCGCAAAGATCCTGGAATTTTTCGGGAATCTTGCTCTTAGCATATTCGCCTGTTGCCTTTTCAAAGGTATAAACGCATTCCTCGACAAGGTTTGCAAAACCGATAACGGTATCACCGTCAATGATGGGAATCTGTATAGGACAGATTGTAACACCGTACTTTTCTCTTATAGCGCCAAATACTTTATAGAATCTTGCCTCTCCGTCATCAAAACGGTTGATGAAGAATGCCTTGGGAATACCGGCCTCCTCAGCAAGTTTCCATGCCAGTTCGGTACCTACCTGGATACCGGACTTACCGTCAACAACGATTATAGCGGCATCAGCAGCACGTACGCACTGTCTTGCCTCGCCCTCAAAGTCGAAGAAACCGGGGGTGTCAAGTATATTGATCTTAGTACCGTTCCAAAGCATAGGTGCTACGGCCGCAGAAATTGAGGAACCTCTCTTGATTTCCTCGGGGTCGTAGTCACATACTGTGTTTCCGTCAGTAATATTACCGAGTCTGTCGGTAAGACGGGATATGTAGAGCATTGATTCAACAAGCGATGTCTTACCGCCTCCGCTATGTCCTAACAGTGCTACATTTCTGATGCTTTTGGTACATACTTTTTCCATAAATGGGGTTCTCCTTGTTATATAAACTAACAACTTAAAATAATAAGTTTAAAATTATTATACAACTTCTGTCTGTTTTTTTCAATAATTTTTTTGAAGTATTTGCCTATGTTTTGTAGAAAAAAAGAGTGGTATTTTATGCATTTTTGATAAAATACCACTCAAAATTCATTATTTTAATTTTCTTTGCCCCTCATATGGACAAGAACCTCGTATACGCTTGATATACCTACAAGTTCTACCCCACTTGGTACATTAAGACGTGAGGAAAGATTTTTCTTTGGTAAAACTATTTTTGTAAAGCCGAGTCTTATCGCTTCTTTAACTCTGTATTCAATGTGAGATACAGCGCGTATTTCACCGGATAGACCTATCTCACCAAATGCTATCAGATCATCAGGTATCACCCTGTCGGTAATAGCACTGATAAGAGCCATAGAAATTGCTAAGTCTGCACTGGGCTCATCAAGTCGCATACCGCCTGCAACGTTGAGATAAACGTCATTTTCGTAAAATTTAAGTCCCATTCGCTTTTCCAAAACCGCGATAAGGAGTGACATACGGTTGTGATCAAAGCCGTCAACAGTTCTTTTTGCGGTGGGATAAGCCGTTTTTGTAACGAGTGACTGAATTTCGGAAATTATCGGACGTGTACCCTGCATAATACAGCCTGCGCAGGAGCCGCTGGTGTTTTTAGGTCTTTCGGCTATCACGACCTCACTTGGGTTAGGAATTTCGACAAGGCCCTCGTCACCCATCTCAAATACGCCAATTTCGTTTGTTGATCCAAAACGGTTTTTAATAGCGCGTATAATACGGTAAGAGTTTGTTCTCTCGCCCTCAAAGTAAAGAACAGCATCAACCATATGCTCTAAGATCTTTGGTCCGGATATGCCGCCTTCCTTGTTTACGTGGCCTACAAGAAAAACTGCCGAGCCATAGGTTTTGCCATAATTGATTAATGCCATTGCACACTCCTTAACCTGGGTAATACTACCCGGGGCTGAGGTGAACTCACTTGAGGAAAGAGTTTGTATTGAATCTATGATTATAACGTCCGGGCGCAGTCTTTGACACTCTGTGAGAATATCATCAGCATCGGTTTCTGTAAGCAGATAAATACTCTCTCCAACTATGTTAAGACGCTCTGCGCGCATTTTAAGTTGGCCCTTTGATTCCTCACCGGAAACATAAAGCACCTTTCTGGTGCGCGAAAGTTCAGAGCATATCTGCAAAAGAAGAGTGGATTTACCGATACCCGGCTCACCCGAAAGCAGGACTACGGAGCTGTCAACAAGACCTCCGCCAAGAACTCTGTCCAGCTCATCCATGCCGGTTTTTGTACGCATATATTCGGGCATTTGCAATTCTGAAAATTTGGTTGCTTTTTCGTGTGAAGCGCCCGTCTTGTGTCTGGAAAGTTCCTTGGGCTCCTGCCTGATTTCCTCGTCATAAGTATTCCACATACCGCAGTCGGGGCACTTGCCAAGCCATTTTGGGCTCTGCGCTCCACATTCACGGCATACGAAAACCGTTTTTGGTCCTTTCATTTCCTGCTTCCTTTCCTAGGAATTTAAACTGTTATTATACTCTATAATACCATAAAGAATCGCAAAAGACAATTGCTTTTGATATTCTTTTTGTGAAAGTTTTTCGCACTCCTCGGGATTGGTTAAAAAGCCGCATTCTATAAGGACGCTCGTGCACAGATTGTTTTCAAGTAAATATAGGTCCTTACCTGATTTTATTTGCCTATTGTTATAAGGCTGCAATTCAACCTTGATTTTGTTTTGTACTGTATTTGCCAGCCGCTGACTTGCGCTGTCTTCCTTATAATATATCTGTGCTCCACTGTACTTGGGGCTGCCAAACGAGTTCATATGCAAGCTTATGAATATGGCATCGGGATATTCGTTTGCAACAGCACACCGATTTTTCAAGTCGGAAATTTTTCGTATTCCCTTTATGTTTTCCTCTTCTTTATATAGTAACCTATCCTCTGTTCTGGTATAAATTACGGCATATCCGTTGTCTTCTAACATTTCTCCCAGCATAAATGCAATTTCAAGGTTAAGGTCCTTTTCATATACACCGTTTACCCCTATTGCTCCACAGTCCTCACCGCCATGCCCCGCATCAATTATAATAACCTTGTCATTATCAATATTGCTTGCGGCACTTACGTATAAAGGTTGTTTAAAAAGATCAGATACCGCAAAAAGAGACAGAGAAAATATTACTACTGAAAAAAATAGGATGCGCAGTATCTTTATAAATGGTAAAAATTCATTGGTGTTTAAAACTAAATAGCGCATAAAAATCCCTCCATACTAGAGGGTATGAAGGGATTTTGTCTATTATACTGAATAAAATCAGGATTTATTGCTTGATTGATTAATACCAAATAGTGCAAGGATGCGGAAGTTTTTAGTGCCGAGCGTGTATCCAAAGTGGCACACAAGCACGGATATAAGCGGCATTACTGTAAAGCCTATGCCCTCAAGGATATAGGTTAGCGAGTCGGTAGAGGGTAAGAACGAGAATACACCGCGCACAATACCGAGATACATACCCGCTATAAACCGTATAAGAATATTGCAAACAAGCCAAAGGATGTCGGCGCTCGCAGGACCGCCAAGATATACAATAAGCTTACCGATAATAGCACAAATAGCGATAATTATGTTTGGTGCATTGGCGATGAGGGCTACAATTGCGCCTTTTGCCGGAACAGAACTTATCCTGCCGGTTTCGATACGCACTTTGTCAGAAGCACCAAAATCCCAAGAAGCGGTATAAATAAGTGCAAAATAAAACAGAGTTGCAAATACGGATACAACGATCTCAAAGGCAAGATTATCACTTAAAGTGCCTACCGCTGAATAAAGCATAATTGAAAAAATCGAGATACCAATCTGATTAATAAAGAGCTTTACAATGTCATAGGAATTTTCTTTCAAAAACTTCATATACTACCCTTTTTAATATACTTTTTAATATACTTCCCTTTTATTTTACCATAAAGGCAGAAAAAATCAATATAAAGTAAAAAAAGTTTACAGTTTATCCACTAAATTTGAAAAAAATTTTGTATAATAGTATTGTAATTATATTGTTGGAGGCAATAAATGGCGGTATTGACATTTAAAAGCACTGAATTTAAGACATTCCCACCCATAATGAAAGAATATGCCTCGTATTCAACGGCAATTAAGGGTAATTCAGAAAAAACGGTATGTGAATATCTGCTTGATTTGAGAACTTTTTTCAGATATGTTCATATAACTAAAAATGATTTATCTGTAGATCAAAAGGAATTTGAAAAAATCGGCATATCTAAGCTCGGAGTTTCGGATTTTGAAAGTATAAACACACAAATAATCGTTGATTTTCTTATGTATGCGGGATATGAAAGAGAAAATAATACCACTACCCGTTTAAGGAAACTAAGCGCTATTAAATCATTCTTCCATTATTTATATACAAAAAAGCATCTGATAACCTCTAACCCCGCGGCGGATATTGAAGGTCCTAAAAAAGCAAAAACACTACCCAAATATCTCTCCACAAATGAGGCAATCGTTTTGCTTGAAACGGTCAAAAATGATATAGAATCAAAGACAAGAATAAGAGATTATGCAATAATAACACTGTTTTTGAATACAGGCATGCGTTTGTCTGAACTTGTAGGTCTCAATTTACAAAGCCTTGATAGGGATCTTGAGTCGGTCAAGGTAAGAGGTAAAGGAAACAAGGAAAGAATAGTTTATCTGAATTCTGCAGCCAAGGAGGCTGTTGCAGATTATTTGAGATTGCGTCTTGATCCGACACACGTGCGCACAGACAGTAATGCTTTGTTTTTGAGCAGACGTGAAAACAGGATATCCAACAAAACCGTACAGTGGCTTGTTGGCAAATACTTTGAACTTTCAGGGCTTGGCAGCAAGGGTTATTCAGTACACAAGCTGCGTCATACTGCTGCTACTTTGATGTATCAAAGCGGTAAGGTTGATATACGTGTTCTTAAGGAAATTTTGGGACACGAGCAGTTAAATACCACGCAGATTTATACTCACGTTGTCAATCAAAGCATGCAGGATGCAATGAAGCAAAATCCTCTTTCTGAGGTATTTAGAAAGGCAAAAAAATAATTCTGCCTTAATTTTAGTAGGCTATTTGCGAAAAAGGAGTGCCAAAATGACCCTTGGAGAAAAAATAAAATCCGCAAGACGCGCCGCGCATTTAACACAGGCACAACTTGCAGGTGAAGACATAACAAGAAATATGATAAGTCAACTTGAAAGTGACAGTGCTAACCCGTCTATTGCCACTTTGAATATAATTGCAAAACGACTCGGGCTTCCGCTTTCATACTTCTTTTCTGATGATGAAAATGCGTTTGTTTTTGAAAAGCAGCGCTATATTGGTGAAATCAGGGCGCTATACAAAGATAAAAACTTTAATCGGTGTATTGAGGTAGCAGAGGCTCTTTCTGTTACCGATGATGAGCTTGCCTTGATTTTAGCCGAGTGCTACTTTGCGCTTGGTAAACAAAACGTTTTAATAGGAGCACTTCATTCTGCAAAAAAGTGCTTCGATGCCTCAATTGCCTATACACGAAAGACTGTCTACGATACATCCGGGATAAAAGCCATTACTCCTTTGTATATGGCTATAGTTAAAAATGTGCAGTCACCTTTGCTTGAATTTGAAAATGAGGAATATTGTCGCATATTTGATTATATAGACTACGATTTTTATAAGTATGTCTCTCAGGACAGCAGCTACGAATTTCAAAATCCGGTTTTTGCAAAACACATCCGCGCCAAGGAACTTATCAGGAGTTACAAAATATATGATGCCATCAAGTTACTTACTGAGATTGAGGAGGAGTCCAAATCGGGACTTTACAATGCCTATGTTATGTACTCGGTCTATAGTGATCTTGATAACTGTTATAAGCAGATTGCGGATTTTGAAAAAGCGTACAGATATTCTAATAAGCGTATTTCACTGCTCGAGGGATTTAAATCATAGAAAAGGGGCGTGGCATCCTGCCCCATTTTTATTTATATAAAATTAAGGTACAAATTTGAAGAAAAGTATTGACTTGTGAGAGATTCGGTGCTATAGTATATTTGGTGAAAGTTGACTTCAAGTTATAACTTTTTCAAAAAAAAGTGCTTATTTTACAGGAAGGAGAGATTTGCTTTTTGCAAATCGGGAATTCGGTTTGAATAAATTCAACAAAACTGAGGTTTGCGGTCTTCCAACGGCTGAAGAACTTCGCAATAGCCTCGCTAACACTGTCGGCTCTTCAGCAAGAGAACAGATTGCGCTTATATTTGACACGGATACATTTGTTGAAATGGGTGCGTATACAAAGCGCGGTATCTCCGACTTTATTACAACCGATAAGGCAAATGAATTTGAAAGTGTGATTACCGGCTACGGTGCAATTGACGGTAAACTTGCTTTTGCTTTTGTCGAGGATGCATCACGTATGGGTGGTGTTATTGATGAGCGCCACGCTAAAAAGATTGCTGATATTTACAGTCTCGCTATTAAAAACGGAGCACCTGTTGTCGGCATATTCAATTCATCCGGTACGGATGTATTTGAGGGTACCTCTGCCCTCTCCGCTTACGGCAAGATAATCAAGTGTGTTGCGGGCGCGTCCGGCAAAATTCCACAGATTGCTTTTGTTGGCGGTAAATGCATTGGTACTGCAGCCAGCATCGCCTCTATGTTTGATTTTACAGTCAAGCTTGACAGCGCGCTGTTCTATATTTCGCGTGTTGATGAGATGACCAAGGAAGAGGGGGCATTTGCATTTGCGGGTTCTCTTGACAAGTGTGCAACATATATAAGAAGCCTCGTTTCTTACCTTCCTTCAAATTCCGCTGTTGGCGTTATTGAAAAGGGATGTTCGGATAATCTTAACAGAATGCTCGGCGAACTTGATTTTGGAGGAGACGGACTTTCTGTAATATCAACAATATCCGACAATAGAGTCTTTTATGAGGTAAGTGCAGGCTATGCTCCCGAACTTATCACTGCTTTTGCTACTATAGGTGGAGTGAAATGTGGCGTTGTTGCCAACTCATTTGCTGTAAACGACGGTAGAGTTACCGCCTCCGGCGCAAAAAAAGTAGCAAAATTTATTAACTTCTGTGACAGTTTCTCTATTCCCCTTGTTACCTTAGTCGATTCACTTGGTCTTGCTAATTCTGAAAATGATAAGGAACCTTATTTTGCTGCCTCGGTAGCTAAACTCGGATTTGCTTATGCAAGTGCTTCTATACCGATGGTAACGGTAATTATGGGACATGCTATTGGTGCTGCATACGTTCTCCTGGGTTCAAAATCCTTGGGTGCAGATATAGTATACGCACTTGATACTGCCGAAATTGCGGCTCTTAATGCAGAAAGCGGCGTTGCTTTTGCTTGGGACAAGTATATTACCGAGGAAACGACGCGCGAGTCACTCGTGCAGGAGTGGAAGGAGAGTGTTTCTTCTCCCGTTGTTGCTGCTTCAAGTGGTGAGATTGATGATATAATCGGTACAACTGAGTTGCGTGCAAGAGTTTGCTCTGCTCTGCTTATGCTTACAGCTAAGGGTGATGAGCTGCCTCTTCGCCGCAAGGTTCTTCCTCTTTAATTTTTGGAGGACTTGATATGTACTATAACATAATTAATGAAATCACCGCAGGACTTCTTTCCGGTTCAAACATTGCTCTTAAAACTATTTGGGAAGCACTTGGTTCTTCAGGACAAATGTTTGTACTCGGTATTGTGGCTGCCTTCGCTTTGCTCGGTGTAATCTTTGTGGGTATTAACGTTTATAGACGCCTTTACCCCGACGCTTATTCCGATGCATACTCACCTCAGTCCGATAATTCTGCTGATGATTTGGCAGATTCGCATACCGCAGAGGTGGACGAGAATGAAATAGTTGCGGTTATTGCCGCCGCTATTGCATGTGCCGAGTCAGAGCATCCGGGCGTTAAATTCAAAGTAGTTTCATTCAAAAGAAATTAATTAACAGTATCATCCGAGAAAGGAAAATAACAAAATGAAAAGATATAGTATTACTGTCAATGGCAACACATATGACGTTATGGTCGAAGAGGTTGATGCCTCCTATACTCCTCCTGTAGCAGCTCCTGTAGCACCTGCAGCAGCACCTGCTGCCCCAGTAGCGGCATCTGCACCCGCTCCTGCGGCTCCAAAGCCTGCAGCACCCAAGTCATCAGCCGGTGTTAACGGCACTCAGGTTACAGCGCCAATGCCCGGTACGATACTTAAGGTAAAGGTTACTCCCGGTCAGTCTGTTAAGAAGGGTGACGTTATTTGTATCCTTGAGGCTATGAAGATGGAAAACGATATTCCCTCTCCCTGTGACGGTACCATTGCTGCTATCAACGTTCAGAGCGGCGCTAACGTTTCCTCGGGCGAGGTTCTTGCAATAATTAACTGATCCTCATAAAAGAAAGGATATTATTATGGCTAAAGTTTTAGTTACAGAAACCGTTTTGCGTGACGCGCACCAGTCCCTGGCCGCAACACGTATGACAACGGAAGAGATGATTCCTATCCTTGATGAAATGGATAAGGTTGGATACTATTCTGCAGAGGTATGGGGCGGTGCTACGTTCGACTCCTGTCTGCGTTTCCTCAATGAGGATCCCTGGCACAGACTTCGCGTTATCAGAGAGCATATGAAGAATACAAAACTCCAGATGCTTTTCCGCGGACAAAACATTTTGGGTTATCGTCATTATGCGGATGACGTAGTAGAATATTTTGTTCAAAAGTCAATTGCTAACGGTATTGATATCATTCGTATTTTTGATGCACTTAACGATTCAAGAAATCTTGAGACTGCTATCAAGGCTACAATTAAAGAGGGCGGACACGTACAGGCGGCTATTTGTTATACCACATCTCCCTTCCACACCAACGAGGGCTTTGCTCAATACGCAAAGCAACTTGAGGAGATGGGCGCAAACTCTATCTGCATTAAGGATATGTCAGGTCTTCTTAAGCCCTATGAGGCCTTCCAACTTGTAAAGACTATTAAAAATACGGTTAAAATACCACTTCAATTGCACACCCACTATACTGCCGGTCTTGCATCAATGACACTGCTTAAGGCTATTGAGGCCGGTGTAGACGGTGTTGATACCTCTATTTCTCCCCTTGCGATGGGTACTTCCCATACTCCCACAGAGTCCTTGGTTGCTACACTCCAGGGCACTCCTTACGATACGGGTCTTTCACTCGTTACACTTGATAATGTTGCAAAGCATTTTAACTCGATCCGTGAAAAGTATCTTGCTACGGGTCTTATAGATCCCAAAGTGCTTAAAGTAGACGTAAATGCACTTCGTTATCAGGTTCCCGGCGGTATGCTTTCAAACCTTATTTCACAGCTTAAGATGGCAGGCAAATCCGATAAACTTAACGAGGTGCTTGAAGAGGTTGCAAACGTGCGTGCAGACGCAGGCTTCCCTCCTCTCGTTACTCCCTCCTCACAGATCGTAGGTACACAGGCTGTAAACAACGTTCTCTTTGCTGATGAGGGTAGGTATTCAAGAGTTACCAAGGAATTCAAGGGCCTTGTAAGAGGTGAGTACGGTACAACTCCTGCTCCTATAAGTGAAGAATTCAAGAGAAAGATAATCGGAGACGATAATATTATTGATTACCGTCCTGCTGATAAGATAGCGCCCGAGATTGACTCATTGCGTCAAAGAGTTGCTCCGTATCAGGAGCAGGAAGAGGATCTGCTTTCACTTGCCCTCTTTGAGCAAGTAGCAATCAAATACTTTGAGTGGAGAAAGCAGCAGCATTATAATCTTGATGCAAATGCTGATCCTAAAAACGGTATTCATCCTATTTAATTAAATATAATAAAAAGACCGACGGTTTTTAAAACTGCCGGTCTTTTGTTTTTACTGTTTATCAGCGTCATTATCTGAATTATCATCAGAGTTGTTGTCGCCGAAAACATTATTTAAAAATTCGTAAGGATCATTGTTAGGCGTGCTGTTTTTGAGTTCTTCTTCCATCTTAGCACGTTCCTCTGCTTCGCGAATTCTCGCTTCTTCCTCTGCTTTTTGATTCTTTTCGTGAGCAGTTTTGTTTTCCTCATCACTTGCCTTTTTCTTCTCAAAGGCAATATTCTCAATCTCCTCGATGGTGGGGTTATCGGTTGTCATAGCCTTAAGGAACTGCTCCTCATCCATTGATTCGTTTTTGAATAGGAATTCTGCTACAAAGTGAAGTTTATCGATATGCTCTGTAAGATACTTCTTACATCTGTCATAAGATTCCTTAATAATTCTTCTGATTTCCTCATCAATTTCTGCTGCGGTTTTATCAGAGTAATTCTTGCCGGACGAGAAGTCTCTGCCAAGGAAGACCTCATCCTGTGAATGCTCAGAACCGTAAAGAACCGTACCGAGTTTTTCGCTCATACCGTACCTTGTAACCATATTGGTTGCAATACTTGTAGCCTGCTGTATGTCGCTTGATGCGCCTGTAGAGATATCATCAAGTACAATTTCCTCAGCAACTCTGCCACCAAGCGCAAGAACAATGCGGTCAAGCATAGCATTGCGGGAAGAGGTCATTCTATCCTCTGTGGGCACGTTAATTGTTACGCCGCCTGCACTACCTGCAGGAATAATTGTAATATGCTTAACGGGGTCTGTGTGCTTACAGTAATATGATGCAACAGCGTGGCCCGCCTCATGATAAGCGCAAAGTTTATTATCAGCAGGTGTTCTGACCTTACTCTTCTTTTGTGGTCCTAATAGAAGTTTCATATAGGAATCCTCTATATCGTCCATGCCAATAAGTGCCTTATCCTTTTTAGCGGCACGCAGTGCCGCCTCGTTCATAAGGTTAGCAAGCTCAGCACCGGTAAAGCCAATCGTGGTTTGAGCGATTTTCTTAAGATTTACAGTTGCCTCAAGAGGCTTATTACGGCAGTGTACCTTGAGGATCTCTTCTCTGCCCTTGATATCGGGATAATTAACGGTTACACGTCTGTCAAAACGACCGGGACGTAAAAGAGCGGGGTCTAATATATCAGGTCTGTTTGTGGCAGCCATAACTATGACACCTGAATTTGTGCCAAAGCCGTCCATCTCAACAAGGAGTTGGTTAAGAGTTTGTTCTCTTTCATCATGTCCACCACCAAGACCTGCGCCTCTGTGTCTACCGACAGCATCAATTTCATCGATAAATATAATACTTGCAGGTGTTCTGCGCGCGTTTTCAAACAGATCACGTACTCGAGAAGCGCCGACACCCACGTACATTTCAACAAAATCGGAACCTGAAATTGAGAAGAAAGGTACACCAGCCTCACCGGCAACAGCCTTAGCGAGCAGTGTTTTACCTGTACCGGGAGGGCCTACAAGGAGAACACCTCTGGGAATTCTGGCGCCGAGTTTAACAAATTTATCGGGATTCTTAAGGAACTCAACAACTTCCTCAAGTTCGGCCTTTTCCTCGTCAGCGCCTGCAACGTCAGCAAACTTAACCGGATTTTTATCGTTATAGGCAACCTTCGCTTTGGATTTTGAAAAACCGCTCATTTTTCCGCCTGCGCCACCTGTCTGACGCATAAGGACAAACCAGAATACTCCAAGCAGGATTGCTACGATAATATACGGTAAATAAATTTGATACCAGGGTGTTTCTGCGGCTGTTTCAAAATCGTAGGTAACAAGATTTTTGTAGTTTTTGCCATCAAGGCTCTGTGATTTTATATAGTTACGGTTGGCCAGTTCATTGATCTCGGTCATCTGGAAACTGTAACTAAGAACGTAAGTGTGAGTTTCGTACTCTAACTTGCCGTCTTTTGTTTTATATGTGTAGTTCTTGACGTTGTCGTTATTTGGATCAATAATTGGCTGCTTGTTTTCGTCAAGCGCAACTACAAGGGTCTTGAGTGTGAGTTTAAGATTGCCGTCAACACTCATTTCAACAACGAGGTCGTCATTGAACATCTCAACAATGTCGCTGTAGCCAAATTCCTCCGGCTTACTATTGTTCGGGTTGAAAATAGATACGGCTAAAATAACTGCCGCTACCATAATTACCAGAGCAATAATACTTTTAAAATTAAATTTCATCAGTATTCCATGCCTTTCTTAAATACCTTATGCAAAAATTAAAAATATATTCAGATCATGTGCTTTCGGGCACATAGATCAAACTGTCATCATTATAGTAAAGTGTAATGGTAAGATCTTCACAGGATTTTACTTTTTCCGCACGTTTTGCGATACCCGGCGCCCAAATTACGCCATTTTCATCACAAATAAGCGGAATTCTGTCGCGTAAATCTTGTGGGATTTTTTTATCGCTTAAAATCCTTTTAAGTTTGTGCGTCATTCCACCGTAACGGCAAATATCGCCATCAATTCGTGAACGAACACTCAAAACACTACCGATTATAGCAGAATTAAATGTTTGCTGTGTTGATTTTTTGTAAACATTTAGAGAAGAAAAATTGCATTCACCAAGACATACAGCAATTCCTAACTCGGGAATATGATTTATACCTGTATCAAGCTTAAAGTGAAACGGTAGAGGTTCTTTTGGCTCATCGCGTTTTGCAATATGGCAGAACTGTCCACGGCAAACAAAAACTGTTTTGCCGGGCAAAAAATAACTAAAGTCATTTTTTGTGATTAAAAGTTTTGCGATCTTACTTATATGCGTTTGCTCAAGCGATTTGTCGGTATGCATCGATTGCATAATATTTAATACACGTGTAAGCACGGCACCATGAAGCCCTCGTAAATCAGTTGTCTTTACGGTACCGTTTGTACTTTTTTCTTTTAAAAAAGCATTTGCAACGCTTATTATATAATCGTCATCACACCTCAAATTTTTAGAAACACGTCTTGCCTTAGCATCAATATCATCTGAGATAGCTGATAACTTCGGGAGTATCTGATTGCGTATAAAATTACGCGTATAATCGTTCGATAAATTTGTACTGTCAAATACGTATGGAATTTCAACTGAAGCGAGTGCTGCAAGTATATCGGATTTTGAGCAAAATATAAGAGGTCTTATAATATTGTCACGCTTGGGAGCGATACCGCTAAGGCCCCTTGTTCCTGCTCCGCGAGTTAAATTAAAGATGATTGTCTCAAGATTGTCTGTGGCATTGTGAGCAACAGCAATTGTTGATAAATCCATTCTGCCCTTGATTATGTCATCAAATTCTTGATATCTGGCAATTCTTGCAGCTTCTTCCAGTCCAACACCCAATTCGGTTGCGAGGGTTGGAACATCAATGCGTTTTGCTATAAATTCCACCCCGTTTTCTTCGCAAAGTTTCTTTGCAAACAACTCGTCCCTAAGGGCCTCATCTCCCCTGATCATGTGGTTGATGTGGACGCAGGCGAGATTGAAATTATGCTCCTTTTTGAGTTTGATAAGTACGTAAAAGAGCATAACGGAGTCAGCGCCCCCCGAAAGACCGAGCAAAACGCCCTTTTTAAGTGATGAAAGCATATCGTACTCATTAATAGCACTAAGTACATCGCTATACACTTTTCTTCCCTTTT
The DNA here is from genome assembly GCA_045653505.1 of Eubacteriales bacterium. Classification (GTDB taxonomy): domain Bacteria; phylum Bacillota; class Clostridia; order Oscillospirales; family CAG-272; genus UBA1740. The sequence continues at coordinate 98,011 of JAZOLZ010000001.1, forward strand.
CTGTTTCAAAAACGGGCATTTTGCACTTCCTTTCAAAAAATGGTGGGATTATCCCTCGAAACGTCCGCTGTTTTCAAGTGAACGGAATTTAGTGAACTGACTTATGAAGCCAACCTTTATATTACCGGTTGAGCCATGTCTGTTTTTAGCAACGATGATTTCGGCAACGTTAGCGTTTTCTGCAGCCTCAGCATCACCCTGAGCGCCGCTGATATCCTTGTAATAACTGTCTCTATAGAGGAACAATACGATGTCTGCATCCTGCTCAATAGAGCCCGAGTCACGCAGATCGGCAAGAGAGGGGCGCTTACTCTGATTTCCGCGTGCCTCTGTACCTCTGTTAAGCTGTGCGCAGCAAATAATCGGTATGCCAAAATCCTTTGCCATAATCTTAAGGTTTCGAGAAATTTCGCCAACCTGTTGCGCACGGTTATCCGAGTATGCGTTTGTCTGCATAAGACCTATATAGTCAATTACAACCATACCGAGGTTGGGAATGCGGCGCATCTTCGCTTTCATCTCGTTTACGCCCATTGAAGAAGTATCATCAAGATATATTTCGCAGTTGGAAAGTGAGGTAACAACCTCTGCTATACTAGACCAATCCTCTTCTTTAAGTTGACCGCTACGAAGAGTGTGAGATTCAACCATGGCCTCGCTTGAGATAATTCTTGTCGCAAGCTGCTCACAGGACATCTCAAGAGAAAATACCGCAACCGATTTGCCGCTGCTCTTTGCTGCATTTACAGCAAGGTTAAGCGAGAAAGAGGTTTTACCCATACCGGGACGCGCGCCCACGATAACAAGGTCGCCCTTGCCGAGCTCTACCAGCGTATTATCAAGATCGGAGAAGCCGGTCTTGATACCGTCGGTCTTACCCTTAAGTTCCGATTTGATTTCCAGATCACGGAATACGACCTGCAAAACGTCACGAATATGCTTAGGATCGTTTGAATCATTATGATGCGCGAGTTTGAAAATGCGGTGCTCTGCGGTATCAATTATCTCACGTACGGGCGATGCTTCGCTGTATGCTAATGAGTTAATGTCATCGCAGGTATTGATAAGTTGGCGTAAAAGCGATTTTTCTTTTACTATCCTTGCATATTCCTTGGCATTGGCCGCAGTTGGCGCAGATTCAGCCAAAAGTGATATGTACTGAATTCCGCCCGCCTCATCTCTGTCGCCCTGTTCAATCAAGGCGTTAACCAGAGTAATGGGGTCAATGGTCTTGCTTTCCTGATACATATGAGAAAGAGCCTGAAAAATATGCTTATGCTCCTCAAGATAAAAATCCTCGTGAGTTACTAAGCCGCCAATGAGGTCAAAGGCTTCAGGCTTAATTATAATAGAGCCAAGCAGCGCTTGCTCCGCATCAACAGCGGTTGGCATCTGTTTAACAATATTATTTGAATTGTCCATAATTCAACTTCCTTTTTAAATTAATCGTGCACAAGTACTGTAAATTTAGCGCTTACGTCAGATAAAATTTTAAGTTCTACAGCATAATTGCCGTATGCCTTAACGTTTTCCTTAAGAACAATTTTTCTCTTATCAACATCTATACCGATAACCTTTTTAAGTTCCTCGGCTATATCCTTTGCAGTAACCGAGCCATAGAGACGACCGTCTTGGCCGTGTCCCATTTTGATTTTTATTTGTACAGCGTTGATTTTAGCCGCCAGAGCTTCAGCAGCCTTGTGATCCTCACGAATCTTGAACTGCTTTGCTTCCTCTTTTGTTTTGAGTTCATTAGTAGCCTTTGCATCTGCTGCAACTGCTTTTTTCTGGGGGAATAAGAAGTTACGTGCGTATCCGTCGGATACCTCCACAATATCATTCTTCTTTCCTTGTCCCTTTACATCACAAAGTAAAATAACCTTCATTTTTACGCCTCTCTTTATAATAAGTCAAGGTAATCATCGATACTTTCCTTAAGTTGCTCAAGTACCTCACGTACAGATTCTGAAACAACCTGGGCGCCTGCAACGTCAAAGTGACCGCCGCCTTTAAGTTTTTCAAGTATAAGCTGAACGTTAATAGAACCGTTGGAACGGCCGGAAATGTGTATCTGATCACCAATTTTAACAAGTGTGAATGCAGCATCAATGCCTTTAAGGGTAAGCATCTTATCAGCCGCCTTTGATGCAATAATTCGGTAAGAGTTGTCGGTCTCACCGTCTGCACAGGATATTGCTATCCTCTCACGGTAGGTAGTGATAGCTGTGTGGAATCTTGCCTCCTTTGAAAGGTCAAGCGCATCCGTTTTGAAAAGATTATAAACGTCACCGGGGCTGGCGCCTGCTCCGCGCAGATATTGTGCCGCGCCAAAGGTACGTGTACCGGAATTGCGTGTAAACTGCTTGGTATCGAGAATTATACCTGCAAGCAGGATATCCGCTTCATCCTTGGTTAGAGTCTGCGATGTCATTGCACTCTCAAGCATCTCGGTTACAAGTTCACAGGTGCTTGATGCTGACGGATCAATATAAGAAAGCAGTACGTTATCAGGTAGTTTATCCACCTTTCTGTGGTGGTCGATAATGACTATATCACGCACTTTTGAGGCTATGTCGGCAAACTGCGCTCTTTGTAAAGTGTTGTGGTCGGCAAGTATCAAAAGTGTGTCCGGGCTGACAAGATCAAGAGCCTCAGAGTTGTCAACGAATACCTGCGAGAAGGTTTCATCCTTTTGCAAAATTGCAATACAAGGTTCAAGGTTTTTGTCACGCATATCAACCGCAACGTTAACCTTAACACCAAATATCATAGCAAGCCTTGCAAGACCTACCGATGCACCAAATGAGTCAAAATCACCAAATCTGTGACCCATAATGAGTACGTTATCGGCACGAACCATCTGCGCGGACAACTGATTCATAAAGGTTCTTGATTTTACGTTTGAGCGCTTATATATTGATTTTGTGCGTCCGCCGTAATAAGTGGTCGAGGACTCTGTCTTGTATACCGCCTGGTCACCGCCGCGTTGCAGTGCAAGATCAATTGCTTCTCTCGCCGCCGCTTCCCTATCTCTAAGCGAACCGGCAATCCTTGAAACACCGATAGAAACGGTAATAGAAGCTTCATCACCTATACGGGATTCTCTGATTTTATCAAGAATTGCAAACTTATCCTCAATACACGTATCGAGATAGGTAGAATCAAACATTACAAGATATTTATCGTTTTCATATGATTTGATAATACCGTTAATTGAATGTATCCAAGCCCTGAGCTTATCATCAACAACCGCAACTGTATCACGGAACTTATCGTGCGCGTACTGCAACATATCCTCAACGTTATCTATGGCTATATATGCTACACAGGTACGCTCGTCGTTATACTTCTTTTCAACTGCATTTATCTCGCTTACATCGTTAAACGTGATTGCATAAATGCTGTTGTCGGTTTCAGTAAGGCAGAAGGCCTCAAAAGAATAGGTCTTATCTCCTATGTCAATACTGCCGCTACCGAAAATTTCCGAACTGAGTTTAGTGTCAAGCATTTCCTGCAGTTCGCAGTCGATAAAATTGCGATCCTCAGGCAGTAATTTGCGCATAGCATCATTGTACCAGAGGACTCTGCCCTTTAAGTCAGCCATAACTATGGGTGTAGAGGTGTTTTTAAAAACCGTACTGCTCTCCTGCGCAAGAATTGTATGAATATCAGTGCTGTCGGAAACAGACTTTGACTTGCTTCTTTTGAAATCCAACAGTGCAACTTCAAGCGCATACAGAAGCACGAATAAAATTGCAAAGAAGATCTCGTTGTCGGACGTAAGCGCAGATACAACAGCAAATAGTATTAAGTTAAGACATCCGAGAAGTGCACAGACCATAAGTTCAAAACGAGTTACGAACGGCACTCTTAAGTCATTGTTTTTGTTATTCTGCATTTTGTCTATGAGCTATAAGCTCCCTCCTTGAAGTTTAGTTTCATTTTTTGTCTATCTGAAACCTTTTCTTAGAAATTGTGAAGAAAACACCCACAAAGGAATAAATTTCAACTGCTATAACATTTAAGAACAGTATGGAAAATACCATTATAAATATCAAAAGACCGCGTCGGTTCATCGCTTTACCGATAAAAATCATAGCACGTACTCCGAGGTAAGCGTAAACGCACATCAAAATTAGGGTAATATTTGACATAGCAATAGCGATTGTCGATCCATCCCTGAAGAAAACACCCAAAAATGATAACGCGATATAAAAATATGCAAAAATATCAGTGGTATCAAATATCCAGTTAAGAATATAAGAACTGTTTTTGCTCAGTTTTTTTATAATCAACGAGAATATCTTCATGCTTATGCCGGCATAAAGAAATGCAACAATGACCACTATTGCAGGTATGTGTGCAACTGTCGTATCAAAGAGTGTCATTACATATTCATCGGTAAGCACGTCGTACAGTTCCGGCATATTGCCCGACTTAACCATCTCATCAAGCATAACTTCAAATTCTAACAAAAATTCTTCCTTTGTGCTTGCATAAAACTCTTTGTAGAATTCGGTAATCGCTTCTAAACCGTAAGCACCGGTTGACTTAATGGGAATCAGAACAAAAAGAAGAAAAATTGATACCGAGTAAATAAATACGAGGATAAAGACGCATTCACTTTTAGATCTTCCTTTTGCAAAATAGAGTGCAATTAAAATTCCGGCAAGCAAGACCGGTAGGATAAATACTGTATCAAGCAGTGAAATAAAAGCGCATGCAAGCACTGTCAGCGCCGGAATAAGAAATGAAAGTATTCTTTTTTTATTGTTTTCATATAGCAAGAGCGCCGCAAAAAAGGCAGCTGCTATCGGCAAGAGAATTGAATCAAAAAGTATTGATGCTGTGCCAAATATAAACGTCATAACAGAAAGCACGGCTAAAATCAATTTGTAATTTACGCCGTTTTTAAGCTCTCGTGGCATATTATTACTCCGTTCATGGAATTTTTTGATTGCGCGCACGTATGTGCGCAAGCCAATTATTTAATATTATATCACACATACGAACCTTTGTAAAGCGAAATCCGCTCCTTTTTTCTAAAAAATTTATTAAATTTGCCCGCAAAGTATAAAAATATATTAAAATATATTTACCACTTGAAAATCTGTGTCGATTGTAGTAAAATAGATGTAATAGGCAAAAAGGAGGTAATTATGCATAAACTAACACTCGATGCACCGGTCTTGGCCCTTAGCGGCGTAGGAAAAACGCGCGCTGCACAACTTGCAAGACTTGGGATAAATACAGTATCCGACCTTGTTTATTATTACCCCAGAGCTTATGAAAGACGCGGTGAGGTAAGACTTTTATCTGAGGCAGATCCCGATATAAAAAATTCATTTATTCTTACTGTTACGACAGAAGTAAAAACCGCACAGATAAAAAAAGGCTTTACTATTTCTAAGTTCCGCGCATTTGATGACAGTGGCAGCATTGAGATTGTTTTCTTTAATGCAAGCTTTGTTAAAGACGTATTTCACATTGGTGATACATTCAGATTTTTTGGTAAGGTAAACCTGCAAAAAAACAAGATTCAGTTACAAAATCCGAAGTATGAGCCGCTAAAAGAAGGTACTTCTCTGCCCGACTTTGTACCGATTTATCCGCTTACGGAAGGTATAACCTCAAAATTCCTTGACAAACTCATACATAATGCATTAAATGACGTTGTTCCGCTTTTGTCGGATCCGTTACCTGAACACATAAGGTATCGCAACGATTTGCCTACGCTGTCTTATGCCCTTAAAAACATTCACTTTCCAGAGACGTCAACTGCGTTTGAGCGTTCACTTAACCGTTTGGCTTTTGATGAAATGCTTGACTTTGCTTTGGCCGTCTCAATGTGCGCAAGCAATCGTGAAACCAGCGGTGGCATTACGCTTTCTCCCTGCTCTGTCAAGCCTGTGCTTGACCTGTTGCCGTATGAACTGACAAATGCGCAAAAAAATGCCATTAACGATATTTACAGAGATATGGTACGCCAGGACCTTAACGCCAAAGTGCCCCCGATGGCGAGAATACTTGTCGGTGATGTTGGCTCGGGTAAAACGATATGCGCTGTAATCGCCATGTATATTGCAGTAAAATCAGGCTATCAGGCTGCTTTAATGGCCCCAACCGAGATTTTAGCAAGACAACACTACGATGATATTTCATCCCTTTTGTCTTCCCTTGGTATAAAGGTTGAACTATTATTAGGTCAAACCACACAAAAAGAGAAAAAAAGAATCTATGATTCTTTAAAAGATAAAACTACCGATATTGTCATCGGCACTCACGCACTTATATCCGATAAGGTTGAGTTTGACAGTCTTGCGCTTGTCATAACAGATGAACAGCATCGCTTTGGTGTTGCGCAACGCGCTCTTTTAAAGGAAAAATCCAAATCGGCGCACCTTTTGGTTATGAGCGCTACCCCTATACCCCGTTCTCTTGCACTTGCTATGTACGGAGATCTTGACATATCACGCATTAACGAAATGCCTAAAGGCAGAATGCGCGTAGATACCTTTGTTGTAAATGAATCATACAGAGACAGGCTTAATGCTTTCATTCAAAAGCAGGTTTTGGAGGGCGGTCAATGTTATATAGTTTGCCCCTCAATTGAAAAGAACGAGGATGAAGAATACGTTTATGAAAACGGTGAACTGGCAAGCAGCTACGTTCGTGCGCTTGATTTAAAAAACACCGAGGAATACACTAAGGATTTAAGAAAATCTCTTCCCGGCATAGAAATAGAATGTCTTCACGGCAAAATGAAATCGAAGGAAAAGGAAGAAATAATGTCTCGCTTTGTAAGTGGCGCGACAAAGGTTCTTGTATCAACCACTGTTATCGAGGTAGGTGTCAATGTACCGAATGCCTCGCTTATGATAGTTGAAAATGCGGAGAGGTTCGGTCTTTCTCAGTTGCATCAGTTGCGCGGACGCGTTGGACGTGGAAAACGCAAATCCTACTGTGTGCTTGTATCTGATAATCAGGCAGATTCATCACGTGAGCGTCTTGAGATAATGCGCACAACCTATGATGGCTATGAGATAGCAGAAAAGGATTTGCTAATGAGAGGTCCTGGAGACTTCTTTTCTCAAAATAACGATAATAATTTAAGGCAGAGCGGCGGTTTTGAATTCAAAATTGCTTCTATCTGTAAGGATGCAAAGTTGTTTGAAAAGGCTTTTGAGGTTGCAAAAGACATCATTTGCATAGATAAAAACCTTACATTGCCCGAGCACGCCTTACTTCTAGGTAAGGTTAAAAAACTTGTAGTTCCTAACATTTCCAATATCTCTTAAGGAGAATAAAAATGGCTAATAAACCACTTGCGGACCGTATGCGTCCAAAGAGTTTTGATGATATATGCGGTCAATCGCATCTGGTATCAAAAAACGGTATTATAAGAAAACTTATTGAAAATAACCGTATACCCAATATGATTTTTTACGGCCCTCCCGGCACCGGTAAAACAACCGTTGCAAATATTATAGCAGAAGCATCGGGTATGCAGTTATACAAACTTAATGCCACTGTTGCTTCCCTGTCCGATGTTAAAGACATAATTTCTACTACCGAAAATATGTTTTCCGATAAAGGGACACTGCTTTATCTTGATGAAATACAATACTTTAATAAAAAGCAACAACAGTCGCTTCTTGAATTTACTGAGAATGGTAAAATAACGCTTATTGCCTCTACTACGGAAAATCCGTATTATTGCGTATATAACGCGCTTCTCTCCCGCTCCTCTGTTTTTGAGTTCAAATCAGTTAGTCCTAAGGACTGCATTCCATCCCTAAAAAAAGCTCTCCAACTCCTCAATAGTGATTTTGGTACCGCAAAGGAATGCGAGGACAATATTCTTCTTGCCATAGCAACTGCCTGCGGTGGAGATGTGCGTATGAGCATTGGAGTTCTTGAAAATGCCTTTTATATTTCGGATGATAAAATAACTGAGGAAGGTGTAAAAAGCCTTATGCCGTCTACTGCAGGTCACTTTGACCGCGACGGCGACGTGCACTATACTCTGCTTTCTTGCTTGCAAAAGTCAATTCGCGGCTCTGATCCCGATGCGGCACTGTTTTATCTTTCAAAGATTCTTGCAACGTCAGATTTACTTTCTGCTTGCAGGCGTCTTTTGGTAATTGCAAACGAAGACATCGGATGTGCATATCCCTTAGCAGCCGCTATCACATATGCTTGTACTGAAAGTGCAAAGCAGGTCGGCTTACCAGAGGCAACCATACCGCTTGCAAATGCTGTTGTTATGCTGGCTACGGCACCTAAATCCAACAGTTCGCATATCGCGTACGAACTCGCAAGCGCTGATGCCACCGCCGGTCTTGGTAACGAATTCCCCGAGCATTTGCGCAGTCCGTTGTTTAAGGGTTACAAATATCCCCACGATTATGAAAACAACTATGTGAAGCAGCAATATTTACCCAATGAGCTTGCAGATAAAAAATATTATACCTTCGGTTCGAACAAAACCGAGCAAGCGGCAAAGGCATATTACGATTACATAAGACAAAATTACACCGGTAAAAAGAAATAATTCCTATTTACTTTGCGTCTTTTATATGCTATAATTTAAAAGATATGTGAAAAACACTTTACGGAGCCTATGATATGTTCTATTATTTAAGCGGAGAGCTTGCACACGTTGAAAAAAACATATGCGTTATCGACTGCGGCGGCGTTGGATACAAACTTACTGTGAGTCTTAACACATCTGATATGATGATAACAAAGCTTGGAGAGAAGACGAAACTCTATACGCACCTTGCAGTCCGCGAGGACGGTATCGAACTTTTTGGCTTTAATTCTGTCGAGGAGCGCAACTGCTTTAACCATCTTACCAGCGTAAGCGGTGTTGGTCCTAAGGTAGCCATTGGCGTTTTATCCGCTATGACACCCGATAAATTTGTGCTTGCCGTTTGTACTGAAGATACTAAGGCTATTGCAAAATCTCCCGGAGTAGGCGCAAAAACGGCCGCAAGAATTGTTCTTGAACTAAAGGACAAACTTTCTGATTCGTTAATAATGCCCGTTTCGCAGGGGATTGATACCAAGGATAAGATAAACGTTCGCACTACTGTGAAAAATCCCAATCTCACCGAGGCAACCGAGGCGCTTACGGTGCTTGGATACGATAAGAATTCTATTCTCAACGCTCTTGGCGGTATTGATCTTAACCAAAACGTTGGAGAAATTATAAGGCTTGCCCTTAAAAAGCTTTCAAGATGACAAAGTGAAAGGATGATCCACCGATATGATGGAAGAAATAAATGAGTTTGACTTTGAAAACCGAATAGTTTCAAACGAATATGACTCAAATCAGGATGCTGAGGTTGAAAATAGCCTACGTCCCAAGAGACTTGACGATTACGTTGGTCAGGAAAAGGCTAAGGAAAATCTTAAAATTTATATTGAAAGTGCAAAAAGACGCGGCGAGCCACTGGATCACGTTCTTCTCTACGGCCCTCCCGGTCTTGGTAAAACCACTCTTTCATACATAATTGCTAATGAGATGGGCGTTAATATAAGAACAACCTCAGGTCCTGCAATAGAAAAACAGGGCGACTTGGCGGCAATTCTTACTAATTTGGCAGACGGTGACGTGCTCTTTATAGATGAGATACACAGACTTTCACGCGCAATTGAGGAAATTTTGTATCCCGCTATGGAGGATTATTGCCTTGATATCATTATTGGCAAGGGCCCGAGCGCTCGTTCTATAAAACTTCCCTTACCTAAATTTACGCTTATTGGCGCTACAACACGTGCAGGACAACTTACAACTCCTTTAAGAGACCGTTTTGGTGTCTTGATGAAACTTGAGCTTTATACTCCCGAAGAACTCGCACAGATAGTTACTCGTTCTGCAGACATTCTCGGCATTGAAATTACCACCGAGGGTGCAAAAAGCATTGCAAAGCGCTCACGCGGTACTCCGAGAATTGCTAACAGACTACTTAAGAGAGTAAGAGACTTTGCTTTAGTTAAAGGCAACGGTATTATTACCTCTGATATTGCGGATATGGCTCTTGAGGCCCTTGAGATCGATGAACTTGGTCTTGATAACGTTGACAGACGTATGCTTGAGGCAATTATCAAGTTTTATGGCGGTGGACCTGTTGGTCTTGAAACACTCTCCGCTACAATCGGTGAGGAGTCTATTACTATAGAAGACGTGTACGAGCCTTATCTTATGCAGATAGGCTTCCTTTCACGCACACCGCGCGGAAGATGCGTAACGAGACTTGCATATGACCACCTAGGCATCCCATTTGCCACTTATGGACAAAGGGGTCAGGTTGACGGTCAAGGCAAGCTTGATATTGAATAAAAAGAGACGGTTACTCTTTTAAAAGTAACCGTCTCTTTTTATAGTCGGGCAAGATTTTTTCAATTAACGAATAGAATTTTTTTGAGTGATTCATATACACAAGATGCGCTAACTCATGGACTATTACATATTCGCGCGCGGCCTCGGGAAATAGCATAAGTCTATATGAAAAGGAAATGTTTTTTTGAGACGAGCAGGAACCAAATCTTGTTGTAGCACTGGTAATTGTAATTCTGCCGTACTTTAAACCCATATAATCGGCAAAAATCCTTGTTTTTTCACTAAAGTATTTCCTTGCCTCTTTTTTTAGTCTCTTTATATCATCTTCGCCCAAATTGGCAAAGCGTTCGTTTTTTGCTTTTTGTTTAATTATACTTTTTTCAATCCATGTCCTATGCTCACTTACGATTTTGGCAATTTCTTTTTTGCTCGCAAATCTTGGGGCGTGAACTGTAAGTGTAGCATCTTTGTTTATTTTTATTGATAAAGTTTTTCTGTCAGAATATTTAATTTCGTACTCCATAGCACTCTCCTTAAACATATTCTAACACATATAATTTTAAAAGTAAAGATGTTATTCCTCGGTGTGTATATAACATCCGGAATTATACTGCTTTTTGTTTCTACCTTTACCAACGTATTCATTATCCGGTATTGCATACATAAAATACGCCTCTTCAAAGCTATCACCGAATTTTGTTTTGTCATCTAACACTCTATAAACATACTCTGCATCTGATATAATAATTTCTTTTGGAAATTTGCGCCAAGGAATATCTAAAAGTGCAATTTCTTTTAAATCCTCAAAGGGACAATTTTCGTTTGCAACCGCACCGCTTAACTCATCGTAATAACAAATTTTGTGTATATCACAAGCAGCGTTCGGCTTATTATCGTTTGTGAAATACCCGTATTCAATTCGTGCGCCTCTCGGGTCGAGTTCGCATTTTTGCTGATAAATTTTGCCGGAATCAATGCAATAAGGAAGATAACTTAATCCTTTTGTGGAAAACTCTGGTGTTTGTTGGCTATAGCCCAGGGTAGTTTCGGTAATTTTTTTCATGACATCATCCCAGATTTTAAGATGCGTTTTAGATAGATTTCCTACCGATTTATCACCGCTCTCGTATCCACACCATATTCCTGCTGTAACAGTTGGCGTATACCCGATAAAAAGCCTATCCTTGTCCTCTCCGGAAGTGCCTGTTTTTCCTGCGGTATCTATAATGTTCTTTAGAGTTATATCCTTTGCGGTACCGCTTTTTACAACCTCAGAGAGCATTTGGTTAATTATTCTTGCGCTGCTGCTCTTAAAAATACGTTTTTCTTCGCCGTTCTTTCTAATCAGTTCATTACCATCCTTATCAAGAATATACTCATAGGATTTTGAAGTATGCTTTATTCCCTCGGACGGAAAGACGGTGTATGCCTCTGTCAGTTTACGTAAGGATACTCCGTAACTTAACTGACCGAGCGCCAAGGGAGAAACTGCTACGTCGGTTATCCTTTGCCCATCATCTGTATATGATGAGCGTACTATTGTGTCAAAATCGAAGTCCTTAGTAAGGCTGTGATAAATATTTTCTGCTCCAAGCATACTGTACATTCTTACAGCGACCGTATTTTTTGACAGTTTTAAAGCATTTTTGGTGTTTATTAACCCCTGATATCGATTCGGGTAGTTTTTAGGATATTCTGTGTACTTTCCTGCTTTTTCACTGAAAGTGACAGGCGTATCGTCAAATACTGTAGCCCAGTTCACTCTCCCACTGTCCAAAAGAGGTGCGTATAGTGCAAGAGGTTTTAGCGCTGAGCCGGGTGTGTGCGGTACTGTTGCATAATTCAAAATGCGCTCTGCGTTTTTTTGACCGGCTCTGCCGATGATACCCAGTAACGCACCGTTCTGTGAGTCGCAGACAACCATTGCGTACTGCAAGCCGTTATTAACTTGTTTTGGAAAATTGTTTGTATTCTGAAAGTAAGTTTCGAGAATATTTTGTATGTCTGTATTCATCGTGGTAAATATACTTAATCCGCCGTTATCAAGAAGCAACCTAGCCGTTTCGTACGAAAGATCCTTTTCATTTACCAGATCATTAATAACCTCCTCCCGCACAGCTTCAATAAACCAGGAATCAGGCTCGGTGTCTTTTTCGTTCTTGGGTAATACACCAAGAGGCTTACTTATCTCATCTTCGTATTCACGACGGCTGATTTGTCCGTATTCTTGCATGATTTTAAGCACAGTATTTCTTTTTTCAAGACAATTATCGTAATTCAAGTGAGGGTTATAGCGAGATGGCGCATTTGTTATGCCGACAAGTGTGGCCGATTCACCAATAGTAAGTGCTGAGGGACTTTTGCCAAAGAATTCCTCTGATGCAGTACCAACGCCTATAAGATTTTCTCCCATGGGCACTATGTTAAGATAAAGTTCAAATATTTCTTCTTTAGTATGATTTTTTTCGATTTCCTGTGCCCTGAGTATTTCCTTTAGTTTTCTTTCAAACGTTATCTCGTCATCGCCGCTTATATTTTTAATAAGCTGTTGGGTTATTGTTGACGCACCAAATGTGCTTTTGAAATGAAAGAGTTGATTTAAGAGTGCATAAGCAGTTCTTTTGTAATCCACGCCACTATGCTCAAAAAAGCCTCTGTCCTCTACTGCGAGAAAGGCTTTTTTTACATTGTCGGATATTTCATCATATTGATACCATATTTTTTTACCCTCGCTAGCGGCATTTACATCTACAAGGACATATTCTCCGTTTTTGTCCTTTGCAAAATATCTTGTTACGTTACTGCCTTGTTTTGCATCAAATAACATCTCGTCGTAACTGAAATCAATCTTTTCGCTGTAGGCTTTTATAAATAAAAATCCAAACAAAGAGAAAAGTGAAATTATAAACAGAATTACAGAAAATATTATAAGTGTCTTTTTAACTACCTTATGCATAAAAAACTCCCATATGGCTTTTTAATAATTTTGCCACGTGGGAGTTTTTGTATTTGTATTTATTTTTGGGAAAATTTCAAAAATTATTCAATAGGTTACTTTATTGAGATACAGACCGTCTGCAGGCGCTGTCAAGCCGGCATTTTGCCGTTTTTGTGATAGTACCATATCCTTTACCGCATTTGGATCGAATCGGCCAAAAGCAACCTCGGTGAGTGTACCAACGATGATTCTGACCATGTTATAGAGAAAACCGTCAGCGCATATTCTTATTTCAATAATATTTTCTTCGGTCTTTTCAATTTTTATATAGTATATTTCCCTAACGGTTGAAACAACGTCGGAACCCTCTGCCATAAAAGCACGAAAATCCTTTTTACCAATAAGATGCTCTGCACCAAGGCGCATTCTCTCTATGCCCTCATCTGTAATAGGGCGCGGTAAGAACCAGGCTCTTTTATTATAAAACGGACAAGGAATTTTAGAATTATAAATTCTATAAAGGTATTCCTTTGATTTAACGTCATATCTCGGGTGAAAATCCTCTTTTGCCGCCTCTGCATAATAGAGTGATAGATCCGGAGGTAAAAAAGGTATAAGGGCAATTGGCAGTTTTTCGGGCGGAACGGTGGCACTATCATTTTCAACGGTTAAGCAAAACTCATTTGCGTGCACACCGGAATCTGTTCTGCTGCACCCTGTGACTTTTGTAGGAGATCCAAAAAAGTTATCAAGAGCATTGCAAAGTTCTCCCTGCACTGTGCGTTTATCGGGTTGAACCTGAAAACCGCAGAAATTATCTCCAAGATATTTTATTTTTGCAAAATATTTCATTATCTTCCCTTTTAAATCTTGTATAAAAGTACTTTTATGATTGGATTATCACTGACAAAATAACCTAAATTAAGGTTAAATGCAATTGTCAGCGAAAGAACTAAGATAAATGCAAGCATAATGATATAATCGTTAGCCTTATAGGTAAGTTTTACCAACTTGGTTCTGTTCTTATCGCCTCTGTAGCATCTGCATTCCATAGCCGTAGCAAGTTCCTCAGCCCTCTTGAACGAAGAAACAAAAAGCGGTACCAAAAGTGGTATCAGCGCCTTGGCGCGCTTAACAAGACTGCCACTTGTAAAGTCGGCTCCGCGTGATTTTTGGGCATTCATTATTTTTTCGGTTTCTTCTATAAGTGTTGGGATGAATCTTAATGCAATTGTCATCATCATAGCAAAAATATGCACAGGCACGTGCAAAAGTTTAAGAGGTGACATCAAGGATTCAAGTCCGTCAGTGAGCGATATCGGTGAGGTGGTATACGTCAAAAGCACACTGGTCGCAACGATCAGCAGTATGACACGCAGTGCCATGAACACAGCACGTATAATACCCTCTTTGTATATTTTAAATATCCATAGTGATACTAAGGGCTCGCCCTCGCCTACTGTCATAAATATATTGATAATTGCGGTAAAAATCAATATATATATAATAGGCTTTATGCCTTTAAAGATTATTTTAAATGAAATTCCGCTTATTAAAATAAGAATTGAGGTAAATAACATATAGGTCAAAAACGCTACAGTAGTATTCAACCAAAATATGCCGACGATACAAATAGCGGTAAGTATTATCTTTGTTCTCGGGTCAAGCCTGTGAATTATTGAATTGCCCGGAAAAAATTGACCGAGAGTAATATCGGAAATCATCTTCTTTTACCTCCGATATAATCTTTAATCGCTTTGGCAACACCCTCAACAGTATAGAGGTTACCCTCAAGAGCAATGCCTTTTGCTTTAAGCGTAGCAGCAATCTTAGCAACCTTGGGTACGTCAAGGCCAATTTTTTCAAGAGAAGTGTGGCATGAGAAAATTTCCTCCACAGTACCGCACGAAACTACTCTTGAGTGGTCCATAACTACGACGTTATCGCAATAATAAGCCATATCCTCCATAGAATGGCTGACAAGAATAACGGTAACACCGCTTTTTCTTGAATATTCTTTAAGTCCGCCGAGTATTTCACGTCTGCCGCGCGGGTCAAGGCCTGCGGCGGGCTCGTCAAGCACAAGCACCTCAGGGCACATAGCCATGATGCCTGCAATTGCAACACGTCGCTTTTGACCGCCTGATAACTCAAATGGGGATTTATCAAACAAATCATCGGATATGCCGACAAAGCTCGCAGCCTCTTTGATGCGTTTATCGCACTCATCTTCGCTCAGACCTTGATTACGGGGCGCAAATCCGATATCCAAGTAAACAGTCTCGTCAAAAAGTTGGTACTCGGGATATTGCATAACAAGGCCGACCTTATAGCGCACCTTTGAAATTTCTTTAGGCTTTTCCCATATATCCGTCTCATCAAGATAAACAGTGCCTTTTGTAGGTTTGTAAAGACCGTTCAATAGATTTACAAGTGTGGATTTACCGGAGCCTGTATGTCCGATAAGACCGGTAATCTTGCCGTCTTCAAACGAAACAGATACGTTGTCCAGCGCAGTTTTTTCAAACGGGGTGCCAATACTGTAAAGGTATGATACACCTTCAACTCTAAGTTTTGCCATATCAGCTTACCTCCCTTTCGATAAGCGAAAGTATGCTGTTTACAGTATCGTATTCATCTATCGCATCAACATCAATTTTATAGGTTTTGCTAAGTTCGTATAAGAGTTCGGCGCCTTGCGTTGACTCTAAGTCAACCCTATGGAGCATACGGGGATTTGTAAATATCTCTTTAGCTGTTGCGTCAGCAATTATTTCTCCGTCATTCATCACTACAACACGGTCTGCTCTGGCAGCCTCGGACATATAGTGCGTAATATTTAATACGGTTATGCCCTGCTCACGGTTAAGTTTTTCCATAATTTCAACTACCTCTTTTCTACCAAGAGGGTCAAGCATTGCTGTAGATTCGTCGAAAATTATTACATCGGGGCGCATAGCAATTATACCTGCAATTGCAATACGTTGCTTTTGACCGCCGGAGAGTTTGTGAGGAGCGTGGTAGGTGTATTCTGACATATTTACGAGTTTAAGCGAAGAATCCACTCTCTCTCGTATTTCCTCACGTTTAAGACCTAAATTTTCAGGTCCGAATGCCACGTCTTCCTCAACAACCGTAGCAACAAGTTGGTTGTCGGGATTCTGGAACACCATGCCGATTTTACGCCTGATGTCAAACAAATCATCTTCGGTAAAATCATCGGCAGTTATGTCCTGTCCGTCAATATAAATTTTGCCTGAATTGGGGATTAATATCATATTAAGAAGTTTTGCAAGCGTTGACTTGCCGGAGCCGTTATGCCCGAGAATTGCAATATATTCTCCCCGTTTTACAGAAAAGCTTACGTTTTTAAGGACAGCAGGGCGTTCGGTGAGATTACTATGATCAGCATCCTCGTAACTGAAAGTAAGATTTTCAGCCCTTATAATAAATTTATTATCCATTTTTAATCCTTTTTCAGAAGGTAATTCTGACACTGCTGCCGCACGGCAAAGCAAGATTGGTATTTTTCACAGGTAAGCCTATTTCATCCGCTTCACTGCGACCGCTAAACGGCTTTGTTACCCTTATGTCGGCAATATATTTCATGCTGGAGGCAGAAAGTCCTGTCGTATATGAATTCAAAAGGAAAAACAGCGGCTTATCTGAAAGCACTTTTGAAACAAGACTTACAAAATCATCTATGTTTTCTTCAATCTTCCAGACCTCACCCGTCGGTCCTCTGCCGTATGAGGGAGGGTCAAGAATAATAGCATCGTATTTTTTGCCTCTGCGTATTTCTCGCTCAACAAATTTTTTGCAATCGTCAACAATGTACCTTATCGGAGCGTCGCTAAGACCGGAAAGTCTGGCATTTTCCTTTGCAGAGGCTACCATGCCCTTCGACGCATCAACGTGACATACTGATGCACCTGCCTTTGCGGCAGCAACAGTTGCGCCACCGGTGTAAGCAAAAAGATTAAGTACACTGATAGGTCTACCGGCATTTTTAATAAGATCTGAGAACCAATCCCAGTTAGTTGCCTGCTCGGGAAAAAGGCCTGTATGCTTAAAGCCCATGGGCTTTATCTGAAAAGTCAGATCCTTATAAGCAACAGTCCAGGTTTCCGGCAGCTTATTATCACTCCATTTGCCACCGCCGGAGGAAGAACGTCTGTAACTGGCATCAGCCATTTTCCATTCTTTGCCCCTCTCGGTCTTCCATATAACTTGGGGATCAGGGCGCACCAAAGTGTATCTACCCCATTTTTCAAGTTTTTCACCACTTGAGGTATCAATTATTATATAATCTTTCCAATCGTTAGCAATCCACATATTTTTCACCAATCAGTTATTGAAATATTTGCCCATTGCCGAGCCGCGACATTGTGAGTGACAGAGCGCTATTGCAACTGCATCTGCCGTATCGTCGGGTTTTGGGGGCTTAGGTAGTTTGAGAATGGCGGTGACCATACTGATAACCTGCTTTTTTTCAGCCTTGCCGTATCCGACAACAGCCTGCTTGACCTGTAACGGAGTGTATTCAAAGATTTTTACCCCCAGGCGGTGAGCGGTACAGATTATAACACCGCGTGCCTCAGCTACTGTTATGCCGGTAGTAATATTTGTGTTAAAGAACAACTCCTCTATCGCCATCTCATCCGGGTGGTACTTGTTTATAATCGTTTCAATATCGTTTGCAATCATAAGCAAACGTTCTTCTACCTTTGTATGTGCCGGTGTAGTAATTGCGCCAAACGCAATAGGCCTGGTATTTCCGCGTACACTTTCAATAACTGACCAACCGACTATAGCAAGACCGGGGTCAATGCCTAAAATAATCATACTACACCTCCGAATATATTTTAACAATTTATTATATCACACACGCAAAATTAAGTCAACCGTTTAACTCAAAAATGGATTTTCAGAACTTTTTTGTCGATATTAATGTTTATATTCTTCATTTTCAAGGCTAAAAACAAGAAAAAAACGACACAACTTGACAAAATCAGAAATATTTGTTATAATGTGTTGTATTAAATTTACGGAGAAAAAGAAAAATGATATATCATTTTATACTTAATCCCA
>JAZOLZ010000002.1:0-37172 GCA_045653505.1 Eubacteriales bacterium
TATGAGGGGTTCAAGTCGATTGCTTCAACATAAAACAAAAAGAGATATGCACAAGGCATATCTCTTTTTGTTTGGTGCGGGAGACGGGACTTGAACCCGTACGGGATTACCACACGCCCCTCAAACGTGCGCGTCTGCCGATTCCGCCACTCCCGCAGAACATTTAAGATTATACATTATTATTTTAACATTGTCAAGAGGTTTTTTAAAAGTTTTTTGAGTTTTTTTGATATTTTTTTATTAAAAAGTGAAAATAAACATTTTACTCATAATTACGGACGAAAAATATCCCGGTTAAAGTAATAAAAACATTTGATTTTTTATTTAAATATGTTATACTGTTTTTAACAACATAACTTTAGGAGGCCATATGACCTACGAAGAATTAAAAAATGATGAAACAATAAAGACCTATATACAAAAGGCAGATGAGTCACTGCAGGCTCTTGGATACACTGAGCACAGTTTTGCGCACGTTTGCCAGGTGGCAGAAACGGCCGGTTATATTCTTAATACACTTGGCTTTGATGAGCGCACGGTAGAACTTGCAAAAATCGCAGGATATTTACACGATATAGGCAATCTTGTAAACAGGGTCGATCATAGCCAATCCGGCGCTCTTATGGCTTTCAGAATACTTGATATTAGGCATTTTGCACCCGAGGATATTGCAATTATTACTACTGCGATAGGTAACCACGATGAGGGTACAGGTGTGCCCGTAAGTGCTGTTGCCGCGGCTCTTATACTCGCAGACAAGAGCGACGTAAGACGCAGCCGTGTAAGGGCTACTGACCCCACTACCTTTGATATACACGACAGGGTCAACTATTCTGTTACAAAAGCAGAGTTAAAAATCAATGAAGCGCACACTATAGTTAAACTCAAGTTGTCTGTTGATACACGTTTTAGTTCGGTAATGGACTATTTTGAAATCTTTTTAAACAGAATGATACTTTGCCGTAAATCGGCAGAAAAACTGGGTCTTACATTTAAACTAATTATTAATGAACAACAGTTGATCTAACGGTGTATTATGCTCAAATTAAATAAAAAGGACAGGCTAAAAATCGCCTGCTACCTCGGTAATATCACAATGGCATCAATTTCATGCCTTTCTCCCCTTCTTTTTACTACATTTAACAGCGAATACGGAATTTCCTTTACTCTGCTTGGTTTTTTGATATTAGTAAGCTTTGCGGTACAGCTGATCATAGATTTAATCTTTTCTTTTTTTGCAGATAAATTCAACATACCGTTGACAGTAAAGGTCATGCCACTTATCGCAATTTTAGGATTCTTTATTTATGCAAGCTCCCCCTGGCTCTTTAAGGGATATGAATATTTTGGCCTTGTACTCGGCACTATCATATTCTCTGCCTCGGCAGGTCTCGGAGAGGTGCTTATAAGCCCGATAATTGCTGAAATATACCCCGAAAATGCCGATGCTGAAATGGGAAAGCTACACTCGGTGTTTGCATGGGGATGTGTAGGCAATATACTTATTGGCACACTTTTACTTATGCTCTTTAGCACAAAAAATTGGCAGATACTTGTATTTATGTTTGCACTAACTCCACTCATTTGTGCGATTTTATTTATGAGCGCAGATATACCCGATTTTAAAACGGATAGCGATAAAACTGTAAGCATAGGTGAACACATAAAAAACAAAGAACTGTGGATCTGTTTTGTCTGCATTTTTATCGGTGGCGCTACCGAATGCACCATGTCACAGTGGGCATCAAGTTATCTTGAACTTTCACTTGGAATTGACAAGGTTTTAGGTGATATTTTTGGATTTGCGCTTTTCTCTGTTGCGCTTGGTATTGGCAGGGTAAGGTATGCTAAAAACCCGATTAATATCGAAAAAAATATTTTGATTGGAATCATCGGATCGGCAATATGTTATCTGCTTACTGCCCTTTCTCCATTACCGTTTTTGGGTCTTTTAGGCTGCGCATTTACCGGATATTTTGTCGCAATGCTTTGGCCCGGAAGTCTTATAATCAGCTCCGAAAGAATAGTTGGCGGCGGAGTGTTTATTTACGCAATGATGGCCGCCGGCGGTGATCTTGGCGCATCCCTCGGTCCACAGCTTGTCGGTATCGTAACCGACATTGTAAGTAATAATGATATTGCTACTTCTATTGCAACAAGTCTATCCATAACCCCTGATGCTCTTGCGATGAAGTGCGCAATACTCATAGGCTCGATATTCCCAATCATCGGAATTTTTATATGTACACATCTTTTTAAAACAAAAAGCAAACGTAATTAGTGAGCAAAAAAACGGTGCAAAGAAATTTGCACCGTTTTTTGCTGTTTTTGTAATCTTTAGTAGTCAAAATACACTTAACCGTGAAAAAGTTTTTTAGTCTGGTACTTGGGCTCACAGGTAAGATGCATACCGAGTTTACGGAATGTGCTTGAGTCAACCTCGGATAAAATAACCGTAGAATGCACCTCACTATTACGCAAAAGTGGCAATGCTGCCATAGCCGCTGCCGCATTTTTATCATTAACAGCGCTTATAGAGAGAGCAATAAGAACCTCATCTGTGTGCAGACGTGGATTGTGGTTACCTAGGTTGTTGATTTTAAGGTTCTGTACGGGAGCTAAAATCTCGGGAGAAATGATATCAATTTTATCGTCGATTTCGGCAAGGGTTTTAAGCGCATTCAAAAGTGCCGCGCTTGAGGCACCGAGAAGTTTTGAGGTCTTACCGGTTACTATCCTACCGTCGTTAAGCTCAATAGCAACTGCGGGGTTAGCCGTTTTTTCTGCCTTATCAAGAGCCGCGCCAACACATCTCCTGTACCTTTCATCGGTACAGTCGAGTTGCTGCATAAGCATCTCTATTTTGTGTATCTCAACCTCATTACCATTGCCCTTACGCATATTGCAAAGAGCAGCATAGTAACGGCGTATTATCTCACATTTTGACGCATATGAAACAGCCTCATCATCATAAATACAAAAGCCTGCCATATTTACGCCCATATCGGTTGGCGATTTATATGGGCACTCACCTAAAATGCCCTTAAGCAGTGAGCGCAGAACGGGAAATACCTCAACGTCTCTATTGTAATTTACCGTTGTCTGACCGTATGCCTCAAGATGGAACGGGTCAAGCATATTAACGTCGTTAAGATCGGCCGTTGCCGCCTCATAAGCAAGATTTACAGGATGAGAGAGAGCAAGATTCCATATCGGGAATGTCTCAAATTTAGCATAGCCGGATTTAATACCGCGCTTGTTATCGTGATATATCTGTGAAAGGCAGGTCCCCATCTTGCCCGATCCCGGGCCGGGTGCTGTAACGACAACGAGAGAACGTGTGGTCTCTACATATTCGTTTTTACCAAATCCATCCTCTGAATTAATGAGGGAGACGTTATAGGGGTAACCGTCTATGGCGTAATGCTTGTACACCTTAATGCCCAGCGCCTCGAGTTTTGCCTTGAACGCTTCGGCAACGGGGTGGGACTCATACTTGGTCATAACTACTCCTCCAACGTACAAGCCATAGCCTCTGAATGCATCAATAAGGCGCAAAACGTCAAGGTCGTAGGTAATGCCAAGATCGCCTCTTATTTTATTTTTCTCAATATCGGCAGTGTTGATAGCGATTATTATCTCGGCAACATCCTTAAGTTCAATAAGCATTTTAACCTTACTGTCGGGCGCAAAGCCGGGAAGAACGCGCGAGGCGTGGAAATCATCAAAAAGTTTACCGCCAAAAAGGCCTATTCTCTCCTCGATCTTTTCGGACTGCAGTTTAAGATATTTTGAATTGTCAAATCCTGCTTTGAACATTACTTCACCCCCGTAAGAAAAATAATACTTGATTATTTTAGCACAAAACAAACTTTTTTTCAATACATATCCAACTAATTATTTATTTTTATGCTTTATTTAATATAAGTGTTGTAATTTATTACAAAAGATGCTAAAATGTTTGTAGAAATATATTTTGGAGGTGGTTTTATGAATCAGAACTCTTATGCATACAACGTGCTTAACGACGGCAGAGATGAAAAGCAGGCAAAGAGGACAATCTCACGTATAGGTACTGCTCTTACACTGTATATGGTTATTGCTATTGCTGTAATACTTATAGCCGAGGTGGCAATAATACTCTACCTTGGACAACAGGGCGCTGAGCAAATATTCAACAGCCCGTACTTTTTACTTATCTCCAACGCTGTGGCGATGTACTTAATAGCCTTCCCCATCTTTTGCCTTATGGTAAAGGGTCTTGAATATCACCCGATCAAAAAGCGTACGATGAGCGTCAAGGAATTCTTTGGATATTTCTTTGCCTCGGTTGCTCTTATGTACTTAGGCAGTTATATCGGTAATATAGTTAATGAAGTTATCTCCGGAGCGCTCGGTATTGAAATACAGAATCCGCTTGACAGTATTATAATGAACTCCCCCTTGTGGCTCGTAACACTTGTAGCGGTTATCATCGGCCCCATAGTTGAGGAACTCATCTTCAGAAAAATCATGATCGAACGCCTCGATAAGTGGGGAGACGTATTCTCTATATGCGTCTCAGCACTCGCCTTTGGTCTTTTCCACGGTAACTTCTCGCAGTTCTACTATGCTACACTCTTAGGACTTCTGCTCGGTTACGTTTATACAAGAACGGGCAATATAAAGCACACAATACTTCTGCACATCTCTATTAACTTCTTCGGCTCAATTCTTCCGATGCCGGTAATGAAAACTCTTGAAGAATACCAGATCTTGGCAGAAGGATATCTTGCGGGTACTGAAATTGATATGCAAAGATATATTCAACTTTCAATTTTGCAGACGGCCTACTCGATATTTGTTATGGCTTGTATAACCGTCGGTATAATACTTATAGCAAAAAATTTAAAGAGCATGATGCCCAAGGAGAATCAATGTGCCGTTAAGCTTGACAGCGAAAAAATGGTCAGCGTTGCACTATTTAACGTAGGCTCAATACTCTTTATAATCTTCTCTGCCATCCAATTTACACTTAACATCTTTCTTCAGTAAGGAGCTAAAATATGTCTAACCTACTCTATACTCCCTATGCAAATAATATGGACAAGGAGTGTCCTTGGAATATTTATCCGCGCCCTCAGTTTAAACGTGATTCATTCTACTGTCTTAACGGCAAGTGGAACTTTACGGTTAAGATAGACCCCACACTCCCGGGCGAATACGATAATGAAATTCTTGTACCATTCTGCCCTGAGTCAGCACCTTCGGGCTATGGTAAGACCATAAAAAAGGGCAACTACCTTTTCTATAACAGAAGTTTTGTAGTACCCAAAAAGTCAAGAAATGAAAATATTGTTTTACATTTTGGGGCTGTTGACCAGATATGCGAGGTGTTTATCAACGGCAAACCCGTTGGCAAGCACGTTGGTGGATATCTGCCATTTTCATTTGATATAACCGACTGCGTTTTTGAAGGCGAGAACGAAATCACCTTAAGGGTAAAGGATGATCTTTCTCACAAATACGCCTGGGGCAAGCAAAGGGTAAAAAGAGGCGGCATGTGGTACACACCCGTAAGCGGTATATGGCAGACGGTGTGGTTTGAGTACGTACCTGTGTGTCCTATCAATTCAATTAAAATTACTCCTACTCTTAAGAGCGTTAAAATAGAGGTCGATACAGTTGCCAAAGACAAAAAAATAACTCTTAAGGACGGCGGTAAGGTATATGAATTTACCGAGGACTCAATTGTTATTGATTTTGATGAGCCAAAACTCTGGTCGCCCGAGTCTCCCTATCTTTATGAATTTACTCTTGAGACAGAGAGCGACAAAATCGAGAGTTACTTTGCCTTAAGAGAAATCGGTACACAAAACATAAATGGCAAGGCACGACTTACCCTCAACGGCAAACCCTATCTCTTTAACGGCTTGCTCGATCAGGGTTACTTCTCTGACGGTATTTACACTCCAGCAACGCCCGAGGCATATGCCGATGACGTCAAGATGACAAAATCGCTCGGTTTTAACACTTTAAGAAAGCATATTAAAATCGAACCGATGGAGTTCTACTATCAGTGTGACAAGCAGGGTGTTGTGGTCTTCCAGGATATGGTCAACTTTGGCAATTATTCATATATCCGCGATACGGTCATCCCTACTATCGCTTTTAAATCGGCTCCCGACTTTTTCCTGCACCTTAACAAGGAAACACGCCGCAATTTTACCGAGCATATGATAGATACTATAAACTATCTTTACAACGTGCCCAGCCTGCTTTATTACACGATATTTAATGAGGCGTGGGGACAGTTCTGCGCTGACAAGATGTACGTTTTGGCAAAGGGATACGATTCCACACGTATTTATGATGCAACCAGCGGTTGGTTCTGGCGTCATAAGAGCGACGTTGATTCACGCCACATATACTTTAAGAAATTAACCTATGACAAACCCGACGGACGTCCCTGCGTTATCAGTGAATTCGGCGGATACTCCTGCAGAATCAATGACCACGTCTTTGGCGAGGATAACTACGGCTACAGGATCTTTGAAACTACCGATGCTTATGCAGATGCCGTTGAAGATCTTTATATCAAAGAAGCATTACCGCTTGTAGAAGCCGGCGTCAGCGGTCTTATCTTTACACAGGTATCTGACGTTGAGGATGAGACAAACGGATTTATCACCTATGACAGACAGTGCTTGAAGGTTGATCCTGCACGAATGTCAAAAATGAATGAGAAACTGGCAAAAGCGGTAGAAAAGTAAGTTTTAGTTAACATTTTTAGCATTTACGGAGGAATTATGCGCTTTTGCAATCTACATCAACATTCCAGCTTTTCTGACGGCAGGAACACTCCCGAAGAAATTGTAGAGCGGGCAATCAAACTTGGTCTTGCCTCAATCGGTTTTTCCGATCACTCATATACGGCAATTGACACAAGTTACTGCCTGCAGCCCGAGGACTATACAAAATATCTTAATGAAATCAAAAGACTGAAAGAAAAATATAGGGGTGAAATTGAGATTTTTACAGGTCTTGAACTTGATTATTTTTCCGAGGTTAAAAGAAAAGATTTTGACTATATTATCGCCTCTATACACTATATGGTCTATGAAGGCAAAAGGTACGGTATTGACCATAATATCAAGCAGTTAAACGACTGTATCAACAACGTCTTTTGTGGTGAAAAAAACGCCTTTGCCAAGGCTTATTATAACCAATTTATAACTCATATCGAAAAAAACAAGCCCGATATTGTAGGTCACTATGACGTTATAACAAAATTCGGTGTAATTAACGAGGAAGACACCGAGTATCAAAAAATTGCCGCCGATGCCATGAGGCGCATATTAAAAACAACAAAGATTGTAGAAATGAATACAGGTGCCGTTGCCAGAGGATACAAAAAAATACCATACCCTGCTCCCTTTTTGCTTGATGTGATCAGGGATGAGGGCGGTGATATTGTGATAACGTCCGATTCTCACAAAAAAGAAAATATAGACTTTTATTTTAAAGAGTCGGTGGAAATCTTAAAAAAACATGGCTTCAAGCACTTCCTTATTCTTACAAGCAATGGTTTTGTTAAGGAATATCTTTAAAAAGAAAATCAGCCTACAGACTGTTCTGTAAGCTGATTTTTTTATATTTTTGATTCCGCCTCTGTCTTTAACGCCTTGGCAACAAGCATTTTTTCATTCTCCGGCATCGGGCCGTCTTTAAGATGTCTCAGTATTTTATTTGCGCAAGAGTCGGGCGTATCATTTTCAACAATAGCGTCAAATGTATCAAAGTTTTCCTTCTCAAGAGAAAGGAATTCATCGACATTACGCCTTTTTCTAAACTCGATAGCCTTTAATTTGTCCTCGGTAAGATTATTACCGTCACGCTCAAGCAGTCTTTTTTCAATCTTATCAAGTTCGTCATAAACGTACACGCCGTAAGCACGGAAATCTCTTGCAAGACGCTTAATGCTTTTGACACCGTTTATGTCAAGCACTAAAACGGGAGTTTTCCCCTCCCCGTGGATACGCTCTATTTCAGATGCCGGGGTGCCGTAAAAATTACCGCCGAACTCAGTGTGCTCAAGCACTCTGCCCTTTTCTATATACTCAAGAAATTCCTCTCTTGAGACGTACAAATACTCGTCATCTCTGCCGTCTCCTCTGCGGGCGCGTGTAGTGACAGAGCGCACGTATGAAAATCCGCCGCGTGCGACGAGAATATCCGCTACAGTCGTTTTGCCAACGGCAGATGGGCCCGCTATAATAAGTACGTCCTTAATCATTTTGCCTTGGGGACGAGTTTTTCCTTACCGCCCATATAAGGTCTTAATGCAACGGGAATATTAACGGTGCCATCATTGTTAAGATTGTTCTCAAGGAAAGCAATAAGCATTCTGGGAGGAGCAACAACTGTATTGTTGAGAGTGTGCGCAAGATATGTGCCACCCTCACCCTTAACTCTTATCTTAAGTCTTCTCGCCTGAGCATCGCCAAGGTTAGAGCATGAGCCAACCTCAAAATACTTCTTCTGTCTGGGGCTCCACGCCTCAACGTCGATAGACTTAACCTTAAGGTCTGCAAGGTCACCCGAGCAGCACTCGAGAGTTCTTACAGGTATATCAAGTGTGCGGAAGAGGTCAACTGTGTTCTGCCAGAGTTTATCAAACCACATAGGTGACTCCTCGGGCTTACAAACAACTATCATCTCCTGCTTTTCAAACTGATGGATACGGTATACGCCTCTTTCCTCAATACCGTGCGCACCCTTTTCCTTTCTGAAACAGGGGGAGTATGAGGTGAGTGTCTGGGGCAGAGATGCCTCGGGAATGATCTGATCGATAAATTTACCGATCATTGAGTGCTCTGACGTACCGATAAGATAAAGATCCTCGCCCTCAATCTTATACATCATAGCGTCCATCTCAGCAAACGACATAACGCCTGTAACTACGTTAGATCTGATCATAAAGGGAGGCACACAGTAGGTAAAGCCTCTGTCGATCATAAAATCTCTTGCATATGAGATAACTGCAGAATGAAGTCTTGCAATATCGCCCATAAGATAGTAGAAGCCGTTACCTGCAACGCGTCTTGCGCTATCAAGGTCAATACCGTTGAAGCTCTCCATAATCTCGGTGTGATAGGGTACGTCAAAATCATACTCAACAGCCTCACCGTATCTCTGCACCTCAACGTTTTCACTGTCATCCTTACCTATCGGAACGGTAGGATCAATGATGTTGGGGATAGTCATCATAATCTTCTTTATCTTTTCTTCAAGTTCTGCCTCTTTTGCCTCAAGAGCAGCAAGCTCCTGCGCCTGCTCGGAAACAAGTTTTTTAGCCTCCTCGGCCTCCTCAAAGCGCTTTTGACCCATAAGCATACCTATGGACTTTGAAACCTTGTTACGGTTAGCGCGAAGATCGTCGGCCTGCTTTTTAGCTGCTCTTGACTCAACGTCAAGCGCAATTACCTCATCAACAAGAGGCAGTTTTGCATCCTGGAACTTCTTTTTAATGTTTTCCTTTACCAAATCGGGATTTTCTCTTACAAATCTGATATCAAGCATTTTTATATCTCCTTTAATTTTAAACGACCTTAACGGGCAATAAAAAAGAGCCACCTATCCCATACAATGGGACGGATAACTCCGCGGTACCACCCAAATTGCAGAAAAAACTGCCACCTTAAACGGTTTTAAGGCAAACCAAGCCATGCCTCTTCAGCATACGCTCAAAAAGCGGAAAGCAGACTCAATATAACGGCTCGCACCAGACGCCGTCTCTCTTAACTACCAAGTTTTGCATTTTCTTTTATCAACGCGCGTATATTTTACGAGGTTATTATATACCAAAAAAGCCGGGATTTCAATACCTTTTTAAAAAAATGTTGGTTTTTAACTTCTCTAAGGCGTTTTTTTGACACATAAAAGTTATTAAATGTTTTTTTGATATTAAGGTTTTCTTGTTTTTTGGTTAATACTATTGATTTTTTAATTGTTTTACTGTATAATGAGATTGTTAAATTACAAACAAGGAGTTTTTTAAAATGGCTTTAGTTTCTGCTAAGGAAATGCTTGAAAAAGCAAAGGCCGGTCACTACGCTGTCGGTCAGTTTAATATCAATAATCTTGAATGGGCAAAGGCTATCCTGCTTACTGCTGAGGAAATGCGTTCTCCCGTTATTCTCGGTGTATCCGAGGGCGCAGGCAAATATATGTGCGGCTACAAGACAATCGTTGGTATGGTTAACGGTATGCTTGAGGGACTCAATATCACAGTTCCCGTTGCTATCCACCTTGACCACGGCTCATACGAGGGCGCATATAAGTGCATTGAGGCAGGCTTCTCATCCGTTATGTTCGACGGCTCTCACTACCCCATTGAGGAAAACATTGCTAAGACAAAGGAACTTGTTGAGGTTTGTAACGCAAAGGGTCTTTCCATTGAGGCTGAGGTAGGTTCTATCGGCGGTGAAGAGGACGGAGTTGTAGGCGCAGGTGAGGTTGCTGACCCCGATGAATGCAAGATGATTGCAGATCTCGGTGTTACTATGCTTGCGGCAGGTATCGGTAATATCCACGGCAAGTATCCCGCAAACTGGGCAGGTCTTAACTTCGATGCGCTTGCTAAGATAAGCGAAAAGGTTGGCAATATGCCCCTTGTACTCCACGGTGGTACAGGTATCCCCGAGGAAATGATTAAAAAGGCTATTTCTCTCGGTGTTTCAAAGATCAACGTTAATACAGAGTGCCAGCTTTCATTTGCTGCTGCTACACGCAAGTACATCGAGGCAGGTAAGGACCTTGAGGGCAAGGGCTTTGACCCCAGAAAGCTTCTCGCACCCGGTGTTGAGGCTATCAAGGCAACTGTAAGAGAAAAGATTGAACTCTTCGGTTCAAAGGATAAGGCTTAATCGATAAAGCATAAAAAAAGGAACAGCGCGCGCTGTTCCTTTTTTATATAAATTTAATTTGTTCTTCCTTTAAAATGTATGAAATTGGAATATCGAGCGGAGTATATGCCCCATACTTTTTTTCCTTTAAAAGACGCGCTAACGCTTTTGAGTATGCCAGCATAACACCTGCTGTAAAATGAGGGTTTGATTTTATTGAAAGTGAAAAATCGAGTGTTGCCTCTTTGTCCCGACATATTACTCTGCCCTTATGGTCTATAACGTTATGCTCTTTAAAATACTCTTCCTCGCTTATAAAGTTGACCTCGGTATCATACCCCTCAAAATAAAACGGCATCTCTTTTATTTTCTTTTCTATTTCGCCTTGATTTTTCTTGTCAGAGACAACGTAACACACCCTTTTATGTCTTTCGGTATCAAAAAGTTTTATGCCTCTTTTGGCTGTCTTTATTGCCTCATCTATCGGCACGGTGTACTGTATGGCATATTTAACGCCATCAAGTGTACGTATAGCCTCACTGTGCCCCTGACTTACCCCCTTGCCCCAAAAGGTGTTCTCAACTGAGTGTGGTCTCAGCGCGCAAAAATATCCGCGCAAAAGCGATAGCACTCCCGGGTCCCAGCCACAAAAGCAAAGCGATACTTTATCTCCTCTTTTGGCATTACGATCCGCAATTTGTAAATATTTATAGGCGTTTGCATGAGTATCGAAGCAATCAACGGTATTAAAGTGGCCCGAATATTCTTTGATATTTTCTAGTCCCTCACCGGAACTGCCACCACAAATAAAGAGACAGTCAATTTCATCTTTGAACTTAAAAAGTTCTTCCCTTTTATGTATGCTTGCATACCGTGCTTTTACCGCGCGTCTTGAAAATACGCGCACCTTACCTATATCCATTTCATTTTCTATAAGTTCTTCAATGGCTCTACCCAAATTGCCGTAACCAAGAATTCCTATGTTCATCTATACCTCCAAAAAATCCTACTTTTATTTAATGAAAATGAATAATTTTTGTTAAAAGGGGAAAACATAGGTAAATTCACTTTGGCAGCAGCCCATGAAAGGAAGAAAAATGAATAAGATTTTTAAAACAACGCTTATCACACTTATATGCACTGTAATAATAGCGGCAATACCAACCGAGGCAGAAGCAAAAATTTATCAGGACACCGTAAGACTACATATACTGGCAGACTCTGACAGCGAGATAGACCAGGCACTCAAGATCAAGGTAAGGGACAGGATACTTTATTCTTATAAGGACGAGCTAAGCCTGTTAGATGACACTGCCGGCGCTAAGGAATATCTTGAAGAGATTTTGCCTGAGGCAGAAAGGCTTGCAAGAGGGGTAATAGAAGAAGAGGGCTTTGACTACACAGTAAAGGTAGAGATAGTATATGAGTGGTTTGATACAAGGGATTACGGCAGTTTTACTCTGCCCTGCGGTTACTACAGTGCGCTACGTATAATAATCGGGCAGGGTAAGGGACAAAACTGGTGGTGTGTTATGTATCCACCAATGTGCCTTGACATTGCTTTAGGTGAGGAAGTATATGAAAACGATGATTACACATACGAGGAGAACCTACTTATCACAAACGGAAGGTATAAAGTAAAATTTAAACTGCTTGAACTATTATCTAAAATTTGCCAAAGGTAGTTGATTTAAGGATTTATTTGTGCTATACTTTATAGGCAAATAAAAACGAAGGAGACTATGCATGGCTGAAAAGAATAACGGCTTTAAAGTAATTGCTGACAACCGTAAAGCCTTTCACGACTATTTTGTAGATGAAGCCTTTGAAGCCGGCATTGAACTGTTTGGCACGGAGGTTAAATCCTTAAGAGCGGGTAACGTAAACCTCAAGGACTCATACTGCGATATAAAGAAGGGTGAATTGTTTGCAATTGGCATACACATCAGCCCTTATGAAAAGGGTAACATAAACAACAAAGAGCCTTTAAGAGATAAAAAACTTTTGATGCACAAAAGAGAGATTATGCGTCTTGGCGGTCTTATCAGCCGCGACGGATATACCCTGATCCCCTTGCAACTTTATTTTAGGGGCTCATACGTCAAGGTAAAACTCGGACTATGTAAGGGTAAAAAACTGTATGATAAGCGTGATGCAATTGCAAAAAAGAGTGCTGACAGAACTATCGAAAGACATATGAAGGATCGCAGCAGTAAGGGCGAATATTAAAAGAGCGTGATGAAAAATCACGCTCTTTTGTTTATTTTATGCTTTTGCGGTAAAGATATAGAAAACACAGGAGTAATTATGGAAATTTTGCGTGTTATTCTAACTTCCCTGCTATCGGTTGTTACGTTGTTTATAATTGCAAAGATAATGGGACACAAGCAACTGGCGCAGCTTGATTTTTTTGACTATATTGCAGGAATTACAATAGGCTCTATAGCCTCAGAATTGGCTATTGATATCGAGACACCCATTAAACCGTTTATCGCTATGATCATTTACGGTATTGTATCGGTTACACTCAGTCTTATAACACACAAATTCCCAAAAATGCGAAAGTTTATAAACGGTACGCCTACAATTATTATGGATAACGGTAAGCTCTACTACAAAAATATGAAAAAAGCAAAACTTGATTTAAGTGAGTTTATGGTGCTTTTACGCGAGGGTGGGTATTTTGATTTAAACGAAATACAGACTGCTGTCTTTGAGCAAAACGGTAATCTGAGTGTTTTACTCAAAAGCGAATACCGTAGCCTTACTGCAAATGATATAAACCTTTCCACAAAAGATGAGTATATAAGCACCGAACTTATTATGGACGGACGCATACTTGATGAAAATTTAAAAAGAATGGGACTTGATATAAAATGGCTTAATGAGAAGATAAAGGAACTTGGATTTAATGATACAAAAAAAGTGTTTTTGGCGCTGTGCGATAACAACAAGACGGTTACCGCATTTGGTTATAACTGATTTATGTTGATTTGTTAATATTTTTTATGATATAATATCCTCAAAGTGAAAGAGGTATATTATGAAAAAGGTTTTTATATTTGATCTTGACGGCACGCTCGTTGACTCTTTAGAGCCTATAATAAAGGGTTTATACGAATATTTTGCATCCTTAGGTATCCCATGTAACGAGGATACAATAACAAAAATTATTTCTCTTGGCTATGATAAATCTGCAGAATACTTTGTGGAACTTGGTGTAAAGGGCGACCCTAAGGATATTTCAAAGCAAATGCAGAATGATGCAGTGTTGCGCTACAAAACAAGTGTGTTTACCAAGCCTTTTGTAAATAATTATTTGCAAAAACTTAAGTCTGAGGGACATAATCTATATGTACTTACCGCATCTCCTCACAAACTTGCTGACCCTTGCTTAAAAAATAACGGCATTTTTGATTTATTTGACGGCATATTCACGGTGGGCGAGGACTTTGCGTTTACAAAATCTGATACTAAGCTTTATATAGAGGTTGCAAAAGCGATCGGTGTAAGTCCTGAAAGCATTAACTATTTTGATGACAATCTGCTTGCTATAACAAATGCAGCCACCGTGGGATACACTACCTATGGAATAAAGGATCTGCAAAGCGAAAAGACTGTCGAAAAATTGAAAGAGACAGCCGATTACTTTATCTCATCCTTTGAACAAATTTTATAATTTTTAAAGCCGACAATTGGGATAAAAAACCGTTTTGTCGGCTTTTTTAACTGTATTCATAAATCTTTAATATTTTATTTATTATTTATTTTATATTATGTGGTAAAATAAATCAAAAAACTATGGGGAGGGTATATGCAAAAAAAGATATCCCTTTTAATTATTATTGCTTTATTACTTTCACATATATTTGCTCTTACCGCTTGTCTGCCGGAATTACCCGATGACAATGACGAGCCGTATATTCCTCCACAAGGAGAGGATGAGGGCGAAAAAATATTTATCCCCTCTTACAAGGACTATCAGCGTGATACGGTTGATTTTGATACTATTGTGTATTCGCGCCCTGACCTTTTGGCTTTGTGTAATGCTTTTGATGCAGTTACAGATAAAATTACCAAAAACGATACCAGTTTTGATGAGCAATTGAGCGCTATTGAAGAACTCGAAGACCCTTATAACAACGCCCTCACCATGCGCTCACTTGTCACTGTGTATTCCGAGAAAAATCTCACCAGCGCTTATTGGAGTGAGGAAAACAAATATATTTCCACCGCCTTCCCTACCCTTATACAGTCTGTAGAGGATATGTTTGTAGCGGCGGCAGGCTCGGATTATGCTAAAAGGTTTGAAGACGAATACTTTGGCCCGGGACTGATTGATGAGTATAAAGACGGCGGCGTATATACAGATAATCTTGTTGCGCTTTTTGAAAGAGAGGCCGAACTCGAGAGCAGATATTCATCCCTCTCAGAGGCAACGGTTGAAATAACCTACGAGGGTGTGACGGATACTGTTGAAAATATACTTTTGTCTTACAAAAATAAATTTGGTGAAGACAGTTTCAACTATTTAAGAATTTACTCTCTTTGCCAGCAGATGTACGAAACTGCAAAAGGGGAGATAAGCAGCGATATATTTGTTGATCTTGTAAAGGTGCGCAGACTTATTGCTGATGAACTTTCTCTTGCTTCTTATACAGATTATGCTTACGATACCTTGTATCACGATTATGCGCTTGAGGATATGAGTGATTTTCTTGATGACATAACCGAATATATTTTACCCGTTTATATTGCGCTTGAATCTGTGCTCTTTGCACCCTATTTTCAATCCGAAAAGGCAACTGATTACACTTACGTTAATATAGTCAATACCCTTTATAACCTTTACGGGGACAAGAACAGTGAACTCAAGGATATCTATGCTTATATGTTACAGCATAAACTTTATGATTTCGGATATACGGCATCAGACCGCTCTTCTTCCTCCTTTACCACCTACCTTAACAGTTATAACGCGCCGTTTATATTTGCCACTCTTAACGGTAACGTTACCGATTTTTCAACTGTAGCGCATGAGTTTGGCCATTTTGCGGATATGTTTGTAAACTACTCTTCCGAGACCTCTCTTGATCTTAACGAGGTTTCCTCACAGGCTCTTGAACTCCTTAGTGTATCGGCGCTTAAGGGTGTTATAGATAATAAGGATTACAGATATCTTGAATACAGCGAAATGTACAGCGCTTTAGGCGTACTTGTATGGCAAAGTTTTTATGCAGGATTTGAGGAAAGAGTTTATGCACTCAAGTACGAGGATATAACTCTTGAAAATATGAACGGTATCGTTGTTGATATAGCAACAGAATATTCGCTTAATACCGAATATATTAACGATATAAGTATAGTTATGATACCCCATATATTCCTTTATCCCCATTATGTGCAGTCATACTCGGTTTCAATAGTCCCCTCTCTTGATATACTCTTTATGGAAGAAAAGGTTGAGGGTGAGGGCTTTGAGGCTTATATGACGCTTATCAAAAGAGAAAGCGAAGGACTCAGTTTTGAAGAAGAACTTGCGCGCGCCGGCATTGACAGTCCGTTTAAGGATGATAAGTTAAAGGAGTTAGCAAACAATATTTACTATAAATACTTCGGAGTAAATTATTTTAAAAACCTCGAGGCAAACGAGGGAATATAAAAACAAAAAAACAGAGGCGCTATGCGTGTTATCCCTAAGGGAGATTACGTAAGCGTCTCTGATTTTTTATTAAATATTTTCCTGATAATTCTTTGCCTGGGTGGTAAAGAGGTTGTAATACGTGCCGCCAAGAGCCATAAGCTCATCGTGATTACCTAACTCGGTAAGCATACCGCCGTCAAGCACAACAATCTTATCAGCACTGCGGGCACTTGAAAGTCTGTGGGAAACAAAGAGAGTTATCCTGTCCTTTGCAAGATAGCGGAACTGATTATAAACCTCTGCCTCGGCAAGAGCGTCAAGCGATGCGGTGGGCTCGTCAAGAATAAGTATCTCGCTGTCCTTATAAAAGGCGCGGGCTACGGATAACTTTTGCCACTGTCCGCCGGAGAGTTCAATACCGTCCTCCTCAAACATACGTGTAAGAGGTGTGTCGTATCCAAGGGGGAGTTTGGTAATAAACTCGTCTGCCCCTGTGCGGGTAGCAGAATCAATTACTCTATCCCTATCAGGCGAGCGCCTTACGTCACCAAACTCAATATTTTCACTCGCTGAGGTTGCGTACCTCTCAAAATCCTGGAAGACAATACCGAAGATTGCGTAATACTCCTTGATATCATACTCTCGTATATCTCTGCCGTCAAGGAATATCTGTCCTTTTGTGGGATCGTAAAGCCTTGTAAGAAGTTTGATAAGTGTGGTCTTGCCTGCACCGTTAAGGCCCACAAGCACAACAGACTCGCCTGCATTAAAGGTGAGATTTAAATTTTTGATAACGTCTCTGTCGGTACCGGGGTAACGGAAAGAAACGTTTTTAAACTCTACTGTATGCTTGATACCGCGCTCGGGTACGGCGGGATCTTCAACAATAGGCTTAACGGTAACCTCTTCATTCATAAACTGTATCATATTATCAATAAAGAGAGTGCCCTCATAGATGGTAGCGGTTGAAGTTACCAAAATTGATACGCAGGAGGTTATTGAAGAAAGGGCGCCGGTATAGAGAGAAAAATCGCCTATCTGACCCGTCTCAAATACCACAGTGTATGCAACAAAAAGGAATATAAGCGCGCTTGCCACTGCCGACAAAACCGATACTAACGAGCTTGTAACACCCTCGCGCACCGTAAGACCTTTAAGCCCTTTATAGTACTTTTTAAATACGCGATTATATTTATCGATAAGCCTGTCTGATGTACCTAAGATACGTATCTCCTTAGCACTGTCCTTATCTACCATAAGAGATGAATAATAGTTCATCTCCCTGCGCTCCTTGGAATGACGGCGAATATAGTGGAAGTTGCGATTACGGAAATGATAGTTTACCAAGGCGGCTGGAATTGCCGCTACGATAACCACAAGCGGCGCAAGAGGTGTAAGAACCATAAGCACTGCTATAAAGGATATTATACTGATAAAATTGCTGATAACACGTAGGGTGGCAAGAAGGATACCGATAGGACGGATGCCTGCCTCCCTGTTAGCGTTCTCCAGTTTTTCATAAAACTCGGGACGGTCATAAGAGGCGATATCAACCTCTTTGGCCTTATTCATTATCTTAAGCCTTATATGATTTACAACAAGTTCGCCCGAAATACCGGCAACTGTCGTATCTATCTTTGTAACAATACGAGAGGCAACAAGATATAAAAGTTGCCATATAAGAAGGGTGAGAACAGGTGACATAGTAACGAAGATATCCTCGCCAAGAGTACCGCTTGCACTATGACCGATAAGCAACGCAATAGCATCGATAAGATACTTTGATATGTAGGCGCCAATAACGGGTAAAAGACCGTTTATAAGACATATGCCTATCATAGTTATAAGCATAATCGGTGAGGACTCCCACACTAAAGAAACAATATAAAACAGCCTTGTGAAAAAGCCCTTGAATACAAGAGAAAAATACCTCGGGTATTCCTTTATGCTTTTAGGCTTTGCAAGTCCATCCGTCATTTTAGGCGGAGGACCCGGTGGTCGCATACGCATAAAAATCCTCCTCCCTTAAGCCTTTACCTTGCCCGAGAGAGCCTTGAACCAGAGGATAAGAATGATCTCGGAGGGTATGCCGATGATAAAGAGCAGCCAAAGATTGGTGCCGCTTAAAACAAGAACTGTAAGATATATGGCCAAAATAAGCGACCATATCAAAACTGAGATAATGATAAGATTATACTTTGATTTAGCAAAAACCGAACTGAATACCAGTGCCACTATCGCCGAGGCAGGTATAGAATAAACGTATATAAGCCATATCGGAGATGTCTGACCAATACCAAGAGTATTAAGCAAAACAAATATAACCGTGGCTAAAAACCAGACAGATATCGTTGCAAGGGCTGAGATGTAAAAGCGGCGCACCTGCTTTTGCTGTGTGGCGAGATCCCCGCGCAACTCACTCTCAGGATGCTCCTCGGATATAAGATAATCCACTGTTACGTCAAAATAATCCGCAATCTGCTTTAAAACGGTTATATCGGGGATACTCTCTGCCCTCTCCCACTTGGAAACCGCCTTGTCCGAATAATTAAGTTCCTCAGCCAAGGTGGCCTGAGTAATTTTATGGAAGTTACGCAGACTTTGGATGTTTTTTGCCACTATTTCACGCAATTCTCTCATAACGTAAACTATAGTTGTCCTTTCTTAAGGCTTTAAAAAGCCGTCTTTTGAAATTCTACTCACAGTATAGCACAGTAGCGTTAAAAATGCAATAGTTTTTCTGTTTTTCTACAGTTAGTAGATAAAATTTTACCCACCGTAGAGTAGCCTTACAGTAGAGTATACTTAAAAAGCATCGGTGTAGGGTGACTTTTAAAAACAGATGTGCTAGAATATGTATGGGTGAAGGGACATGGTGTGCTCTGTTACGCTCTCCCCTTGCTATACAGAGGTGACCCCTCCCTTCGCCGGCCAATAATCAAGTCCCCTTTTTTAGATGCCCTTGCATTTTGCAGGGCATCTTTTTTATTTGCTTAGCCAAGATTAAGTTAAAGGAAATAAAATGTCATTTTTCTCACTTTTAAATATAGTATTAAATGATAGGTTTTTTAATATGATTATTTAAAAGGTGGTGGTAATATTTTTAACTGAGATTTTTTTCGATTTATCCCATACGATCATCGGTGCGGATTTAAAAAATGCCGATAATTTGTTTTCTTTTATCACAAATATTAAGGATGTAATACTCAAAACACAAAAGAGACTCGGAGAGGATTTTATAGAACTCTATAATGGAGTATACGTACACAAAAGCGCAACGGTAGCAGATAATGCCACTATAATAGGCCCTGCTATTATAGATGAAAATGCAAGTGTGCGCAGCGGTGCTTTTATACGTGAAAACGTAATAATCGGTAAGGGAGCCGTTGTTGGAAACAGCACCGAGGTTAAAAATGCCGTGCTTTTTGATGAGGCGAAATGCCCGCACTTTAACTATATCGGCGACAGTATTTTAGGATATAAAACTCATCTCGGTGCCGGTGTAATAATATCCAATCTCCGTCTTGACAAAAGTGAGATAAAGGTTGTTTATGACGGTGTGCGCATAAATACCCACTTAAGAAAGTTTGGAGCTATAATTGCAGACGGTGTGGAGGTTGGCTGCAACAGTGTCATAAATCCCGGTAGCATAATACACAAGCACTCTTTAATCCATCCTCTGTCAAAGGTTGTCGGCGAGATTAATGGAGTTTATAAAGGACAGAGCGTATAGATGGGCAGACTTTTTGGTACAGACGGAATAAGAGGCGTTGCTAACA
Source organism: Eubacteriales bacterium (assembly GCA_045653505.1). GTDB lineage: Bacteria > Bacillota > Clostridia > Oscillospirales > CAG-272 > UBA1740. The sequence goes on from JAZOLZ010000002.1 coordinate 20,310, forward strand.
AAGACCTGAGTGCAAATTTGTGCCTTTTGGTAGGACGGGGACTTGGTAAAATCCTAACAAGAAACAAGAATAAAAGAACGCGTGTGCTTATCGGTACGGATACACGAAAAAGTTGTGATATGATAGCCTCATCAATCACCTCGGGATTACTTTCAAGCGGTGTGGACGTTATCAATGCAGGAGTCCTACCTACCCCCGCCATAGCATATCTTACCGTGAAATACGGTATGGATAGCGGTATAGTTATATCGGCCTCACATAATCCTTACGAATTTAACGGAATAAAAATATTCGGCCCACTCGGTTATAAGCTCACAGATGCCGAGGAGGATGAGATAGAGGCGCTTGTAAAGAGGGGATACGAAGAAGGGGCGGATGAAAACAGCCCCGGTGCTCTTATAGAAAAAGTTGATGCGATAAATGACTACGTTAAGTATCTTTTGTCTTTAAAGAATTTTAATTTTTGCGGTATTAAAGCTGTAATAGACTGTGCAAACGGCGCTGCGTATAAAACGGCAAGAAAACTGTTTGATGCTACGGGGTGCGAATGCATTTATCTTAATGATGCGCCTGACGGTAAGAATATAAACAAGGACTGTGGCTCTACGCACTTAGAAGTTCTTATTAAAAAGGTTCTTAGTGAGGGAGCCGATATAGGTATTGCCTATGACGGTGATGCAGACAGATGCCTTGCCGTGGATGAGCGAGGAGAGGTTGTCGACGGAGACTATATAATGGCGCTGCTTGCATATATGCTGAAAGAGGAGAATAGACTTACCAAAAACACGGTTGTCGGTACTGTTATGACAAACCTCGGATTAAAAAAATTCTGTGAAAATAACGGTATCGGCTTTGTATCAACTAAAGTCGGTGACAGATACGTACTTACAGAAATGAAAGAGAGTGGATATAATCTCGGTGGTGAGCAATCCGGACACGTAATTCTTAGCGATTATGCAACAACGGGTGACGGAGAACTTACCTCTTTAATGCTTATATACTATTTAGTTAAAAGCAAGAAAAAACTCTCAGAACTAAAGCGACTTATGCAAAAGTATCCTCAATATGAGATGAGTATAACGGCAAGCGAAAAGCAAAAGGAACTGTTTTTGCATAGTGAAAGCATAAAAAGAGAACTTGATAAGATAGAAAGAAATCTCTCTGATACAGGACGAATTGTGGTGCGCCCGTCGGGTACGGAGCCACTTATACGAATAATGACGGAGAGTTATGATATTGAGAAGGCAAAAGAGGTGGCTAAGAAAATTTACGATATAATAATCCGTGAAATTTAAAAACAAAAAAATCACAAAATCAGCGCAAAATAGCCGATTTTGTGATTTTTTATTTACATTTTGCAATTAATCAGCGCATCTTTCTGCAAGTTTGTCCTTGTACTTGTGATAGAACTCCTCATACTTGCCCTCATCAAGAGCATCACGGATTTTTTGCATAAGCTCGTTGTAGAAGTAAAGGTTGTGAAGTACTGTAAGACGCATACCGAGTGCCTCCTTTGCTTTAAAGAGGTGTCTTATATAGGCTCTTGAATAATGCGAGCAGGCAGGACACTTACAGTTCTTGCCTAAAGGACGCTCATCAAGAGTATAGCGCTCGTTATTGATGTTAATTTTACCCTCCCAGGTAAATACGTTGCCGTGACGCGCATTACGGCTGGGCATTACGCAGTCAAAGAAGTCTACTCCGCGATATACTGCCTCAACTATATTTTGCGGTGTACCGACACCCATAAGATATCTTGGCTTATCCTTTGGCATATATGGCTCAACCGTTTCAATTATACGGTACATTTCATCAGCGCTCTCGCCAACAGCAAGACCGCCTATGGCATATCCGTCGCACTCGATCTCTGTAATAGCCTTCATATTCTCAATTCTTAAATCCTCATAGGTGCCACCTTGATTTATACCAAAGAGCATCTGATGCTTGTTTACGGTATTTTCAAGCGAGTTGAGTCTGTCCATCTCAGCGCGGCATCTTTTAAGCCACCTTACGGTGCGCTCCTGTGAGGCCTTTACGTAATTGTACGGTGACGGGTTCTCAATGCACTCATCAAATGCCATGGCGATTGTTGAGCCAAGGTGAGACTGTATCTGCATAGATTCCTCGGGTCCCATAAAAATGCGCTTACCGTCAACGTGAGAGTTAAAGGCAACGCCCTCCTCTGTTATCTTGCGTAACTTTGCAAGCGAGAACACCTGGAATCCGCCTGAGTCAGTGAGGACAGGTCTGTCCCAATTGAAAAACTTGTGAAGACCTCCCATTTTATATATAACGTCATCGCCCGGACGTACGTGCAGATGGTAGGTATTCGAGAGTTCAACCTGACAGTTGACCTCTTTAAGATCGTTTGTGGAGATACCGCCCTTAATCGCGGCGGAGGTACCCACGTTCATAAATACAGGGGTCTCAATTGTACCGTGCACTGTCTCAAATCTTGCACGGCGAGCCTTACCCTCGGTTTTTAAAAGTGTAAATTTTCCCATTTATATATCCTTATTTAATTCTGTCAAACTGTCTGTCGATCTCACTCTTTTTGAGAGTAAATGCGACCGGTCTGCCGTGAGGGCATACCGTAATATCGGGAAGACTTAAGAGTTTTTGTATAAGCCAATCAATAACTTCCCTTGTGTACTGCCTGCCGCCCTTGATAGCGGCCTTGCAGGCAACCTGATAAAGCGCGCGCTCACGCCTTAAACTCTCGGTGTTCTTAGGATTACCGATACCGCTCTTTATCTCGTCTATCATAGTGAGAAAAAGACTCTCGGCATCAAATGAACTGACACTCGACGGTATTGCAGAAATATCTGCGCCGCTCTTTGTGATAGTATATTCAAAGCCAACACTCTTTAAATCATCCTCATATTCCTTAAGAATATCCACCTCATCGGCAGTAAGCGAGACCGATATGGGTAAAAGAAGATTTTGATATGCTACTCTGCCGTCCTTAAGCATAAGAGCCTTTAAATCCTCAAAGATAACTCTCTCATGCGCGGCGTGCTTATCTATTATAAGAAGGCTACCCTCGTGTTCAATTATCACATAGCAATCAAAGGCCTCTCCAATATAATGATACCTTATTTCCGTCTCTTCTGCTGTCGGCGAGGGGGTAACCGCAGGCGCGCTTTCAGCCTTAGGCAGTTCTTTGGCAACAGCAGGTGCTGTTGCTCCCACCGTATCCTTTGCCGCCTTGAATTTTTCAAGCAGATCAATCGATGCTTTTGGCGTCATCTGCTCGGTTATATTTGTCTTTAACTCGCCTTTTGGTGAAGCAACGTTTACATTTTGCGCATATTTGGGTGCCGATGGAGCAGGAGGTACAACATTATGCTCTGTCTGTTTTGGACTTGCAAATACGCTGCCAACAGATGGCTGATACGGCTTGACGTTATCTCCAACAGGCACAAATGCACCAAGGGCATTTCTATCATTTTTCTTTTGAGTAAGAGTCATCTCAGGACGGTATTCATATCCCTCGATTGCCGCCTTTACCGCATAGTATACTGCCTCAAAGACAACTCTCTCGTCCGAGAATTTTACCTCAAGTTTCGCAGGATGGACGTTGACGTCAAGATTGTTTGGTCTCATCTCCAAAAACAGAGCGCAAACCGGGAAACACTCGGGCGCTATGTATGAAGTAAAGGCCTTTTCAAGCGCAGCCATTGCCGTAAGGCTTTTTACAAATCTGCCGTTTATGAATATGTTTTCAAGGTTGCGGTTTTTTCTGGCATTATCGCTGCGTCCCACATAACCGTATACCTTGATACCGTTCATCTCGCTCTTTACCTCAATTAGTTTTGAGGCAAAGTCCTTGCCGTATATCGCTGATACCGTCTTTAGAAGGTCGTTTGTGCCGGGTGTCTTAAATCTCTCCTCACCGTCAATGAGTAGTTGAATAGATATGTCAGGGCGTGAAAGCGCCACCTTTTCTACAAGCGCTGCCACGTTTGCCGCCTCGGTAGCATCCTTTTTTAAGAACTTACGCCTTGCCGGTACATTATAAAAGAGATTTTCCACAACAACGGTAGTACCGTCAGCCGCGCCGACATCGGAAAGGTCTACTATCTGCCCTGCCTCGGATACAAGCATAGCGCCGTCCTGCATAGATGCAGTCTTTGTTATGATGGTCATAACAGAAACCGAGGATATTGCCGCAAGCGCCTCACCTCTGAAGCCAAGGGTCATAATAGTCTCAAGGTCATCCTTGTCCTTTATCTTACTTGTCGCATGGCGCTTTATGGATATGGGCAGATCTTCCTTTTCCATACCCGAGCCGTTATCGCTGACACGTATGAGAGCAACGCCGCCGCGCTTGATCTCGGCAACAATCTCAGTAGCACCTGAGTCTATGGAGTTTTCAATCAGTTCCTTTAAGACGCTCGAGGGTCTTTCAACAACCTCGCCTGCCGCTATAAGGTTGGCAACGTCAAAGCCGAGAACATTTATTTTTCCCATAAATATGCTCCTTTAATTATCAAGCATTTTCTTCATCTCAAAGAGGGTGTTCATAGCCTCTATGGGGGTAAGTGTGTTTAAATCTATTGAGCGAAGTTTATCTGCAACCTCGCTGTCTTTTGATACGGTAAGCATACCGAGAAGGTCAAGACCGTCATCCTTTTTGGCAACGTTGTTTGACTGAATATGCTTTTCGCCCTTTTCTATACCCTCAAGTATCTCTCTTGCGCGCTTTACTACCGCATTTGGTACGCCTGCAAGTTTTGCAACCTCAATACCGTAGGAGTCATCCGTACCGCCACGCACTATCTTTCTTAAGAAGGTGATGGAGTCACCGCGCTTTTTTGCCGCAACATTGTAGTTGACAATGCCAGGGAAGTTTTCTTCCATATCGGTAAGTTCATGATAGTGAGTAGCAAAGAGGGTCTTAGCGCCTATTTTATTTGAATAGGTGTATTCAACAACAGCCCTTGCAATCGACATACCGTCATAGGTGCTGGTACCTCTGCCTACCTCATCGTATATGATAAGCGATTTCTTTGTTGCGTTCTTTAAAATTGATGCAACCTCACTCATCTCAAGCATAAAGGTAGACTGACCCGATGCAAGGTCATCCGATGCGCCCACACGGGTGAACACCTTGTCCACAATGCCTATTTTAGCCTCCTTTGCAGGTACAAACGAGCCTATCTGTGCCATTATAACGATGATTGCAACCTGACGCATATAGGTGGATTTACCCGCCATATTGGGGCCTGTGATTATCATTACTCTGTCGCTTGTTTCGTTAAGGCGCGTATCGTTAGGCACGAAGTAGGAGTCTGTAACGAACTTTTCAACAACAGGGTGTCTGCCGTCCTTTATGATAATATCCGAGGATATATCAATCTCAGGACATACGTAATTATTTTTAGCCGCAACCTCTGCAAGAGAGCGGAATACATCTATTGTAGCAATTGCATTTGCCGTTCTTCTTATTCTCTCAGCCTGTGATGCTACTGCCTCCCTGACCTGATTGAAGAGGTCGAATTCAAGCGCAACGAGTTTTTCATCAGCGCCCAAAACCGTGCTTTCAATCTTCTTAAGTTCATCCGTTATATATCTTTCGCAGTTAGTCAGGGTCTGCTTTCTCACATAGTGAGGGGGCACCTGATCAACAAAGGATTTGGTAACCTCAATATAGTAGCCGAATACCTTGTTGTAATTGACACGCAGAGTACGGATACCCGTCTCTTCCCTCTCCTTTTCTTCAAGAGAAGACATAATACCCGAGGCATCGTTTTTAACCGTACGATAATAGTCAACGTCCTTATTAAAGCCCTCTCTGATAATACCGCCCTCACGGACCGTGAAGGGAGGATTTTCATCAATAGAACGGTCGATAAGTTCTGCTATATCCGTAAGTGTGTCAAGTTCTTTTGCCATCCTTGAAAGTTCACTCTCACATTTAAGAGATGAAAGAAGCACTTTTATCTCGGGAAGGCTTGCAATACTCTGATAAATCGCCCTCAGATCCTTAGCATTGGCAGTACCGTATACGACCTTTGCCGTAAGACGCTCTATATCAAGAGTGTTTGCAAGCAGTTCGGTAAGTTCCTCTCTTGCCTCGCGCTCCTTGACAAATGCCGCAACAGCAGCCTGACGCTTGGTAATGGGAGCCGGGTCAATAAGCGGCTTTAAAAGCCACGTGCGCAAAAGTCTTGCGCCCATAGCCGTCTTTGTCTTATCAAGAACCCAAAGAAGCGAACCGCGCTTTTCCTTAGTACGCATAGCCTCGGTAAGTTCAAGATTGCGTTTGGTGTTAAAATCAAGTTCAAGATACTGACCTCTTGAATAGGTCTTTATGTCCTTGACAAACGGTACATCTGTCATCTGCGTTTCTTTTATGTAGGATATAAGAGCGCCGCAGGCCATAATCATCTCGGGAGTAGAGAGAAGATCTGCCTCATCAAGGAAGGTGCGCCTTGCGGCATCCTTGGCCTTATCATAATCAAACAGACGGCGCGCGCTGTCTGTAAGCATGGTATTAAAGCGGTCTCTCAGGAAATGCTCGAGTTGCTCGCACTCACCTCTTTGGCAATTTACTATAACCTCTGAGGGCTGATATGAGCCAACCTCGTTCATAAGTCGAAGTTCCACATCCTCCCCTGCTATATGGGTGCAGAAAACCTCACCGGTTGAGATATCCGCAAGACAAAGGCCAACTGCGCCCTTGCCATAGGCAACCGATGCAAGAAAGTTATTTTTCCCCTCATTTAAAAGAGTGCCGTCAGTGATTGTACCGGGGGTTACAACACGTGTTACCTCTCGCTTTACAAGTCCCTGCGCCGCCTTGGGATCCTCTGTTTGCTCACATACGGCAACCTTAAAGCCGTGCTCAACAAGTTTACCAAGATACACGTCTGCCTTATGGAAAGGAACACCGCACATAGCCGCGCGCTTACCGTCACCGCAGTCCCTTGCGGTGAGAGTTAATTCAAGTTCACGCGAGGCAACTATAGCATCCTCAAAAAAGCACTCGTAAAAATCGCCTAAGCGGTACATAAGAATGTACTCGCTGTACTGCTCCTTTACCTCAAGATACTGCTTCATCATCGGGGTAACGGTAGTAAGCAGGCGTCTGTCATTTAAAATTTCAGCCATTTAAGCCACACTCCAAAAAATTAAAGAATTAGTGGCAGCCACCGCAGGTGCTGCAATCGTGTGTGCATTTTGCAGGTCTTTCTCCCGTAATGCAATACTTTATCTCAGCATTAACGTCAGCCATAAGAGCATCCATAGCCTCTTTTGCTAACTGGAACTGCTGATATTTTGCGTTTGCAATAATTTCCTTTGTAAGTTCCTCAATTCTTGCCTTGATATCAGCAATAGCCTTTTCGTCAGCCTCCTCGTTAGGCTTTAAAAACTCCTCTCCGAGTATGGTGCGCTCAGCCTCATATTCACTCATTTTTGCCTGAAGCTCAGCATCAGCCTCGAAAGCCGTCTTTGCTTCTTCAAGAGCCTTGATTTCATCCGATTTCGCAATCTCTTCACCAAGAAGGTGCGCAAGTTCAATTACCTTAGTCATTTTTATTCTCCTTTAATCGTCTCACCGACAAGACCGGTTATAGTCGCATCGGTAATCCTGATATCTATAAATTCTCCAATTTTTTGAGGCTTATCCGTACTAAAGCGCACGGTAATGCCGTGCTCGCTTTTACCTGTATACAGCCTGTCCTCTTTTTTATTAATTAAAACCTTTAAGGTTTTACCAATGTGCATTTTGTTCCTTTTTTCGGCAATACCTTCGCACAGACCGACAAGCCTCTTAAGTCTTGTATTAGCCAAAGTCCTCTCTATCTGCCCATCCATGGATGCGGCGCGTGTCCCCTCTCTTTTTGAGTAGATAAAGGAGTACGCCATATCGAATTCTGCCTCGCTTATAACCCTTAGAGTATCATTAAAATCTTCTTCACTCTCAGTAGGAAAAGCAACTATAACGTCGGTGCTTAAAACAATATCGGGAATAGCCTCACGCAGTTTTTTTACCGTGGAAAGAAATTTATCCCTTGTATAAGTACGGTTCATAAGTTTAAGCACTCTGTCGCTACCCGACTGCAAAGGCAGGTGGAAGTATGGCATTATTTTATCTCGGTATCTTGCCATAACCTCAATAAGCCTGTCCGATACATCCTTTGGATGGCTTGTCATAAAACTGATACGGAAATCACCGTCAATGAGCGCAATTTTCTCAAGAAGTGCGGGAAAATCTATATCCGAGTTATATGAATTAACGTTTTGTCCAAGCAGAGTTATCTCCTTATAACCCTCATTTATAAGGTCGGTACACTCAGAGATAATATCCTCACTATTGCGTGATCGTTCTCTGCCCCTTACGTAGGGTACAATGCAGTAGGAGCAAAAATTGTTGCAACCGTACATAATAGATACCCAAGCGCTGAAGCTTGATTTACGAACGGTAGGAACGCCCTCTGTAATATCAGCACTCTCATGGGGCAAAACAAATGAACGTTTACTATCCTCCACAAAACTTAAAATAAGCTCGGGAAGTTTATCTATTGAGGCAGGCTCAAGAGTAAAGGTAACGTAAGGAAAATCGGTCTTTATCTTGCTCGCTATATGCGCCTGGGCAGCCATACATCCGCATACGCCGATAATGAGGTCGGGATTTTTTCTCTTTTGCACCTTGAAATTACCGAGCATTGAAAGTGCTTTGTCCTCCGCGTGCTTACGTATAGCGCAGGTATTGAGTATAATTATATCGGCATCCTCGTATTTTTCCGAAAGAGCGTAGCCAAGGGATGCAAGTATGCCCCTTATCTTCTCACTGTCTGCCTCGTTTTGCTGACAGCCAAAGGTGTATACAAATGCAGTTTTACCCCTTGTAAAATCAAGAAGCACCTCGGATTTTTTCTTATCAATCTGACAGTAGCGCTTACTCATCTATAAAGCACCCCGCAAGTTTTTCCTTTGACATACCAAGATAATCATAAAGATCGGTTATCTTATCAGGAATTGCAAAGTTATCATCAATTGCAACCGTTTTTACCTGCTTATCGCAAAGAATTGTTTGCATTTTGTCCTTTAATATCATAGATGCGCCGCCGTTTTCAATCCCCTCTTCAACAAAGGTTATGCGTTTTGCACCGTTTAAATAGGGCAAAAGTTCACTTGCCGTTTTATCATAAGGCTTAAGACACTCAATAAGAACTGTGCCACAGGATATACCCTTTTCTTTAAGGAGCGCCTCTGCCCTAAGGACAGTATCGGCAATATTGCCGTAGGTCACAAAAACGCACTCGGGAGTATTTTGGGGATCAAAGTCTGCGCGCGCGCCGTGATAGTCGTAATCCAAATTTTTAAAGAAGGTATCCCTCAAAAGATCACTCTCCTTTGCATTCGGGTAACGAATAGCAATAGGTCCACTAAAATCTTTTGCATATCTCAAAGCACTCTTAAGAGAGCCGTAGGTTATGGGAGAAATTATTGTCATATTGGGGATAGATGAAAGGAATGAAACATCAAAAATACCGTGGTGCGTCGCGCCGTCACCCACCGCCAATGACGCCCTGTCTATCATTATCCTTACAGGCAGATTTTGCAGTGCTATATCGTGCAAAATATTGTCATATCCGCGCTGAAGGAAGGTTGAATATATCGCAACAAAGGGCTTTAATCCCGATGCGGCAAGGGCGGCGGAAAAGGTTAACGCATGCCCCTCTGCAATGCCTACGTCAAAGTATCTTTCGGGATAGGCTGTACCAAAGCCGTCAAGACCCGTGCCAATACCCATAGCGGCGGTTATCGCAACTATTTTTTCGTCCCTTTTTGCAAGCGCTGTAAGTTCATCCCCCATTACGGTGTGGAATGAGTTCTCACCCGCATCCTTACAAAGCACGCTATGGAAATCATCAGGCGATTTTTCGGCAGGGAGATATCCCTTGCCCTTTACGGTCCTTACGTGGACTACGGTTGCCGCTCGGTTTTGCTTTGCATTATCAAGAGCCGCCTGCACCTCGTTTAAATCGTTACCGTTAATCGGGCCGATATATTCAAGGCCGAGGTTTTCAAAGTAATTTTTCTTTTGATTATTATCATCCGAAAGATATGCGGCAAAGGCGCCGTTGTTTTTTGATATCGACATAGTGTTGTCATTAATGATGATAATAAGTTTAAGTTCTCTGTGGCAGTTATTGAGCGCCTCGTGAACAAGGCCGCCCGTGTATGCGCCATCACCCGTAACACAAACGGTAAATGCATCCGAGTGTGAAAGTTTATCTGCCTCGGCAAAGCCTAAAGCAGCGGAAAGCGAAGTTGAACTATGCCCTGCTCCAAACGGGTCGTACTCACTCTCAGCGCGTGAGGTGAAGCCCGAGAGACCTCCCGGTACTCTTAAAAGATCAAAGCGATCTTTTCTGCCGGTAAGGAGTTTATGCACGTAAGACTGATGGCCTACGTCAAATATTATATGATCCTTCGGTGAATCAAATGCTCTGTGCAGGGCAACTGTCAACTCGGTTGCGCCAAGATTTGAGGCAAGGTGACCTCCCTTTTGCGAAACGTTGTCAATAAGAAACGAGCGTATCTCATCACAAAGCAGAGTTGCTTCTTTACTATTTAATTTTTTGACGTCACTTGGATAATTTATCTTATCAAGAATAGTGTATTTCACGCTCATTTCTCCTTTCGTAAACTTTTATCTATTCCCTGCCGTACTGCTTTTGGTAGGCACGGTAAAATACGGAATAATTGCTATAGCCGACCGCTGTGGCCGCCGACTGCTTTGGCATACCGCCGTCTATTAAAATTTTTGCCTTTGCAAGCCTCTTCATAGTAACAAACTTATGCGGCGGAAGTCCTGTAAATGACAAGAACAGGCGGCTTAAGTGATATTTGCTTTTAAAAAACCTGCTTGCTAAACGCTCAAGTGAAAAGGGTGCATCAAAATTTTCACTAAGATAATCAAACACCCTGACAGAAAGCGAGGAGAGATCGTCCGAACTTGGCGTAATAAGCGCGCCGTCGGTAAGCAAAATCGCCTCCGAGAAAAGCATATTAAGATACAACTCGTTTTCTCTGGCTTCATTTTTGTATTCAAGAACGCGCAAGAGCGTTTTGCCAAGATTTTCCGACACTCCGCGTAAGAGTATGGGAGATGGTACGTCAGAATTTGAAAGCAAAAGTTTATTAAAATGCTCCGAAACAATTGGCAAAACGTCGCTTAGTGAAAAGGTGGCAACGTAGCCAAGCGGCTCACACTCAAAGTTAAATCGATAAAAACTAAGAGGCGTTAGAAGCACTGCACAGTTACTGCAAAGAGGATACTCAGAACCGTCTATAAGCGCAGTACCCAAAGCCGTTTCAAAACAGAAAAGAGTATATGTATCAGCAAAGCCGATGCTACCGCCCTTATCACTGCCTAAAAAGATTTCCATGCTACTTACTGCGGGTATTCTGTTTTTAGCAGCATAAGAACTCACCATATCCACCCTCGCGCACGTATACGTGCAAAAATAATTATTCATTTTATTTTATCACACTGTAAAATATTTTGCAATAGTTTTTTGACAAGTTTTGATACGTGCAAATATCCGCTTATCTATTTACAAGACACTTTTTTTGTGGTATAATGTGCTATACAAGAATTTGGAGGACAAATTTATGACAGAAAATAAACAACACCATAGCGAACTTTTAGAAATATATAACGAAATAAAAAGAGCATTTTCAGTTGAGTTATGTCTAAAGGAAGAACAGATAAAACATATAAAAAATCTTTCAAATCAGGTTAACAAGGATAAAAACAGAATAAGCAATTGGAATGACCTTAACAGCAGCTTAATATACAGTGTCGGCACATCTTTAGATGACTTTGCCAACAATCTTAATGCGGCTATGTATATTCATGAAAACTCCGAGCAATTTGTTAAGGATATTGCAGATTTATGCGGACATATCGGTCCAAGCGACCTTGACGATGCAAAGTTTGTATACAAGCTACACAAATTCAATGAAAAATACAAGAATTACATGGGCGGCGCAAAAATTTTGTCCGACTATAACAAAAACGTCATTGAGGTAGAAAAGAAATACTATTCGGTAATTTACAAAAACGCTGCCGCCTTTAAAACGCAAAAGCTTGACGTCGATTGGGACTGGCAGGATAACGTTAAGCGTAGAGATACAGCAATCGTTATTGCTGCTGTACTCTCTCTTATTTTAACTGTCGGCGCATTCTTTATGGAGGATTATGACCTATTTGAGGCATTCATTCCACTTGTATTTTTATTTGCGATTGCTACAGCTATCCTTACATTTGTAGTCTTCTTCATCATGGCTATTGCCGGTCCATTTGTAATAAATATACTACTCTTGATTGTAGATGGTTTGCTGTTTTTAGCATCGCCTATAACAAAACTTTATCTCAACAGTAAAGCAAAAAAATCTCTTGAAAGCACAAAAAATGAAAATGTAAGTTTACAAAAATATGATTTTATTGGAATTTTTGCAAAACTCAAAGATGCACTTGATAAAACAATGAAAAACTCCGAGGTTGGTGATAACGATATGCTTCATAAGGTTGCGCCTTACCTTTGGCAAGCTAGTTCTCTCGAGGATGCTGTCAGAAAATATATGAAGGCTAACGGTTTAAGCGACTCCTCATCAAGCAGTTCGTATTCTTCAAGAAGTTACAGTTCTTCGAGCAGTTATGGCTCGTCAGGCAGATCTTATTCTTCAAGCAGCTCAACATCCCGTGAGAAAAGCTTTGAAGAAATCAACGGTATACCGCAAAGCAACTCACTTGATCAAAAAATGAAGGATTTGGCACGTAGCAAGGGATGCACGGTTATTTACAAAAATTATTACGGTCGTTGGACCGCGGCAGACAGTTATTCAACTTATTCTGTTTATGAAGGATATGACAGCTCACTTCAAAAATGCTATTTCGAGTTTTCCGGCAAGAAGCACTATCACGGTAACACTTATCCCGATTCTAACAAAATTTATTACGTTTAAAAATATTACAAACAAAAGACAGGAATGTTCATCGCATTCCTGTCTTAATTTTGTTGTTTTGCATTTAGGATGTATTTAAGGCTGCTTAAGTCTTAAATCGACCTTGTAAAATATCCCCTGTTAGCGCCACAGTCCTTTAAGGATAGGCTAACAGGGGTGTTTTTTATAGAGTTCTTGTAACTATCTTGAAAATTATTTCCGATGCCATAGCAGTGCTTACAAATGAAAATACTGTAGTTATGGCAAAAATAACGTTAAAAGCCGCAAAGATGCGCACGTTGTGCTTTGCCGAGAGACGTTTGAAAATAAGAAAATAAATTCCAAGTCCGATAAAATATCCGGCTACGTTGGTAATCAGGTCCTCTGTTGCGCCGTTGCCCAGAATTGTTAATGTCTGTATGACCTCTACCGACAAGGAAAAACCAAAGCAAATTAGTGCATCGCGCAGAACATTTTGCTTTTTGAATATGTATTGAAACGTAACGCCAAAGGGTGCAAAGATAAAGCAGTTCAATACTGTTACAACAACCTGTAAAAACTTCATATATTCAGTGCCACGGTAATTAAATGGGATAATGTCCCACATAATTCTTTCCATTAACGTCATTTCTATAAGGTTATTATAATTTCTTTCCAAAAGGTCTACTCTGCCAAGTTTGAATACCAGCGCCCATATAAACAGCCAAACAAACATAATTGAGGCCGATATAGCTAGTCGGCGCAGGGTATGCTCGTTATATGGTAAATGCTTTTCTCTAAATAGTTTTATTTTTGTAAGTGCTATGCTTTTCTTTTGATTGTTTTCCATAGTCGCTCCGTTTAATTTACTACAAAATCGGGTTTTTCACGGTTTTTGCAAATAATTATTTGCTTTTTTGGCTTAATCAACAGGATTGCCGTTAAAGTCCACCCAGAGTTTTTTAGCAACATCTATACAAACAACCATTTTGTTTTTGTCTGTATCAAATATCTGCTGACCGTGTGTAGGATAGTAACTGAGCCTCTCTTTTGTTGAGCATACTGTCTTGTGACAGTTGTTTCTTGTCTTGATACCAACGCCTGAGCCGTCATTTTCCCAGATCTGTGCATCAACTGTATTGGTGTGGAAATGTGCGGGTTGTACGGTAAAGTCGATATTACCCTTCCAACTTCCGGGCACAACCTCTCTCATATAACTCTTGAATTTTCCACCCGGGATTTTTGCCGGCTCATCAAGGATTTCAAGGTTGTAGGATATCATAGTGATTTCCTGCTCGCCTATAATTCTGCCGCCTTTGTTGTCCTTATCACCGCAATACTTGCCGAAAAGGGGGAGGTTTATATTTCTTTCATCAAGGCAGTTTATCATAGTGATAGGATGGTTAGATCCACAGTCCAACTCATAGTTACCAAAGGTAAAGCCGTAAGTACAAAGCGCAGCGCCACAATTTATGCACACTACGTGCTCGCCGCCAACCTGTATTCCCTCATCAAATCCGTATGCAAATACGTTTGTGTAGTTGCTGTAGTTGTAGTTACTGCCATCAGTCATCGTAAGGCCGATACAGCCCTCATCAGCCACGTCGGGCGAAGAGCCGAGGTTAAATGCGCCCGGGCCCTGGAAAAGATTGCCGTAGCCAACGAGAGTGATATTTTTGCTCTCTGCTCTATCGGTTCTTCTTAAATCGATGCATCTTACCTTATGATGGTTGTTATCAAGAATAATAGCAAGGTTTTCAAGCCTCAGACTTGCGCCGTTTTGTATACCTGCATCTGTCCAACCGCTACGGATTACGTCAACCTGCTCGTCCTTTACGTTATCAAAGGCAGAGTCATTTACGTATATTGTAACGCCGTTATCATAACTGATCTGGAAACCGTATTCGTGTCCTTGACCCATTATTATAAACTCGCGCCAAGTGTTAGGCACTCTGATGGCAGTCTTTGGACCGCCGTCACCAAAGTCATAAAATCCGTCAATCTTATAAATACCGTTTAAAAGATAGATGTTTTTATTCTGCTTTTGACACTCATCAACCGCCTTTTGAATTATGAGTTCATCGTGTACGCCTGTACAAACAAGGTCGGCGTTTTGCTTTGCCTCATCAGTGCTGTTAGCGGCCGCTATAGTTATATATCCAAAAACGTTTTGCATATTTTTTCTCCTAAAATTTGCTTTAAAATATTTTAACATACTAAGTTTACACAATGATAAAAAATATGTCAAGTCTCAGCCTGAATTTGGGTATATTTTTGCAATATCAACAGAGGTTTTTGCAATACCAAGTTTTGTGTTTTTAGTTGACATTATATTGGTGGTGTGATATAATGTGAAAAATTGATATTTTTGGAGGAAATATGGACTTATACAAAAAACACACTACCTTTAAGCACCTGCCAGAAAGACTGACAATTTCCTTCCCGATTTGGGGATTATACGATATTGACGGCAAAGGCTTTTATGCCGACACGGATAAAATGATGCGTGAGCACGTAGAACGTGGCTTTAACTGCATTCGTCTTGATGACGGTGCGGGTATTATGCACGACTTAAACGGTAAGCCACGTGGATCTATAAAAATCGGTAACGCCTTTGGCGAATACGATAAAGTATTGCGTCAATTTGATGCAATAGGCGGTGAAGGATACTGTGACGTGCTTGAACGATTAATAAAAATCGCTACCTCAGCCAAAAAGCACGGTGTTTATCTTATTTTATCATCTTGGTATTATCTGCACACTTATTGGTTTGTGCATGATAAAACGCTTAATGATGAACTTTTTGCAATACCGTCTCAGGATAGATTTATGGTGTTTGCCAGATTCCTTGACTATATAATTATGGAATTAAAAAACAGAGGTCTTGCAGAGTGTATCGCCTTTGCTGAAATATTTAACGAGGCAGACGGTCTCTATTTTACAACAGCGTACGACTGCGAACGCTTTAGTGATGAGGATCACGCCATATTTAAAAAAAGACACAGTGAGGCTATCGCTTGGCTGCAAAATAAACACCCAGATATTCTTTTTGCTTACGACACATTTACCGTTACGCCCGACTTCAGATCAATACCGGACAATATGCAGGTTTTTAACTTCCACTCATACTACCTGTGGGGCGTTTATAATCGAGTTGTTGAGGAATCTGCCGATTGTTTCTTGCCACCGGATAACGACGAGGATGTGAGAAAATCGCACATTTCAAGGCGTGACGAAATTGAGGAGGGGGGCTGGTATCACCGTGCGGCAGTTTTTAAAAAACTGAATCCCAATAAGATCCCCGAACTTGAAGAAAGACTTGAAAAAAGGCTTGAAAGAGACTATGATATTTATCTGGATAAAGCCTTGAAAGCTACTCAAACAGTTAAAAAAATACGAGAGCAATTTCCAAACGCACTTATTGTAAGTGGTGAGGGAGCAACTTATATCGCTTCTAAAAAACTGCTTTGGGAAGAACACTCTGAATTTTGTTGGAAACTTTTTGAAGAGGTAGCGAGAAAGTATAAGGAAATCGGGCTTTGGGGTACGGTAGTTCGCACTTGTATGGGGCCCGAGGACCCTGCTTGGAATCTTGTGCCGGAAAAGATTTTAAGAGTGAACAAAGCCTTTCTTGATAACTAATGTCAACTTTACTTTACAAAAAAACGCAAAAAGCCGAGATTTTTCTCGGCTTTTTGTTATATAAAAAAGAGGTCAAGTGAACTTGACCTCTTAATAGAAACCTACTTAGACGCTTCTTCAATTGCAACTGCAACTGCAACATGTCATGTTAATGCCGAAGAAGGTTTTAAAGATTACAAGATGCTCTATGAGCGTGGGGTCCACCTCATCTTCCTCAACGAACCTCTGATCAATACTTCAGTCTTCGACTCCACTAGAAACAACCTGCTTAAT
>JAZOLZ010000003.1:0-117934 GCA_045653505.1 Eubacteriales bacterium
ATGATATATCATTTTATACTTAATCCCAAATCCGGCAGAAAAGGCAAACTTAAAAATGCCGAGGACACGATAAAGGAAGCTTGTCAAAACCGCAAAATCAGTTATCACATATATTACACTACATGTCAAGGTGATGCAACCGAGTATGTAAGTTCAATGGTAAAAATATCTCCTGAGGATCGCCACCGTTTCATCTGTATGGGCGGAGACGGTACTATCAATGAGATTGTAAACGGTATGCCTGCCAACCCTGATGTGGAGTTTGGTGTAATTCCCAACGGTTCAGGAAATGACTTTATACGTAATTTTACCAACAGAGATCTCTTTACGAGCATTGAGGCTCAACTTGACGGCGATACCGTTTCTCTTGACCTTATAAAGGTAAATGAGTTTTATTCTGCTAACATGGTTAACATCGGCTTTGACTGTAACGTTGTTAAAGAGGCGGGCAGACTCAAGCATCTTAAACTTGTTACCCCTAGTATGTCTTACATCTTTGGCGTGGTTGCTTGCCTGTTTAAAAAGTTTGGCACTAAAATGAAACTCGTTTTTGATAACGGTGATGTTATTGAGGATACTCTCACGCTTACCGCTATAGGTAACGGTCAGTACTGCGGCGGCGGCTTTTGCTCTGCTCCTCGTGCTTTGCTGAATGATGGTCTTATGGACGTATGCATTATCAAAAAGGTTACGAGAATACAATTCTTGCAACTTGTAGGTGACTACAAGGCAGGTACTTACCTTGAAAATCCTAATGCGCTCAAGCTTATTGAGTACCGTCGAGTTCCTCATTTTAAAATGGAATTTGAGGAACCTATTCCGATCTGTCTCGACGGCGAAATCAAGGGTGCAAAGACCATTGATTTCTCTATCGTTAAAAACGGATTCAACTTTGTTATCCCAAAGGGATGCGAAATGAAATATAAAACAGAAAGCGATACACAGAACTAATGAAACTGTTTTACAAAAGACCGCTCAGCTTAATACTCTGTATTATGCTGATAGGTCTTTTTATTTTTGCTGATACAGGTCTTCTTACAAAAATTATTGCCTCGATTATTGCGCTAGCGCTTTTTGGCGTAAGTTTTATACCTAAGATCAAAAAGCACATTCCTGGATTTTTAACGAGAGTATGTCTTATTGTCTTTGTACTGACAATGCTCTTCGCTATGCTCTTTTTTGACTGTCTGTATTCCCCTTTGGCGTTTTACGGTGAGGATATAGAGGCGACTGCTTATGTAACTGATGTAGAAAACTACGATAATGCCACTGTTTTTGAATTAAGGACAAGCTGTATCAACGGTAATGATGGAGCAAACTATAAATTTGAGGTTACTATTTACGAAAATTGGGCTAATAACGTAAAGGTCGGCTCAGAAATCGTTTTTACCGCCAAGATGCGCAAATTTACAGCAAATGATAAATTCCGCGCTTACTATATGTCAAACGGTATATTTGCAACTCTCGATGAGTTTAAACCTGTTTCATACACCGATGAGCCTGTTCCGGGCGCGCCAATAGACTATTTTGATGGCATAAGAGATAACATTACCCATTATGCAATTGATTTGTGCGGTGAGAATTCCGGCGCATTGCTCTCCGCCCTGATAATAGGAGAGCGCAGTTACCTGAGTGGTAAAATTGAACTTGATTTTTCACGCGTGGGTATAACCCATATATTAGCCCTTAGCGGTATGCACCTGGTATTGCTTACAGCAATGCTTGAAAAAATCCTGTTGCTCTTCAGAATTAAGAAACTGCAAAGAAATATAGTAAAAATTGTTCTGGTAATTCTCTATATGGCATTAACCGGCTTTCCAAGTTCGGTGCTCAGAGCAGGAATTATGGTTATAATCGCACTTCTTTTATATATGCTACATAATAATGCAGATTCAATAACCTCATTATTCGTCTCAGTATCGGCTATTGTAATATTTAACCCATACTCAATATTCGATTTATCGCTCATACTATCGTTTCTTGCCACTATAGGCGTAATTATCGGTATTGAGATTTACAGTGAACTCAAGGCAAAGAAAAAGTCAAAGCTTGCTCCCATTATTAGCAGCATAGTCACTTCCCTGTTTTCGGTTGCTACAACTCTGTTTCTTGTTACGGTACGCTTTGGCGGTTTATCTATTATTTCACCAATAAGCACGTTGCTGTTTTCATTTATAATTGAAATATTTATGTACTTAGGTATACTCGCGCTTATTATCGGTTCGTTTATACCTATAGGTGTGGTGCTCAATGTATTTGGCGAGGGCATAATTTGCTGTGTTTCACTTTTGTCGAGCATAGACTTTGTGTATACTCCGACAAACAATATTTTTATCCAGATATTTGTTGTTATTTTCTCGTTAGCATTTGCTTTGTTTGCAATTTTGCATATTAAAAACAAAAAGCGCTACCTTATCATTCTTGGCAGTGCTTTGGGATTTATATTAATTTTTAGTACAGCATACTCGCAAATTAATCTTTTGTTTGACGACATTATTTATTACTGCGAAAATGATGATGAACACTTGATTATCAAAGGTAGCGGCGAGTGCAGTGTAATTGATTTCACCGATTATACAGGTGCCGATTACGCCTCTTTGGTTGAAAAACTGGGCGAAAATAATATCAGTGATATAGAACAGTATATTTTGCCCGTATACTCAAGTTTAACCTACAGTGGCATTGACATGCTGCTTTCTAAAATCAAAACAGATATTGTATATTTGCCCACGCCTGTCAATGAAGATGAAAGAGAGCTTTACGGGGATCTTTTGAATATATGCCAAAGATACGGCGTTAATTTGAAAAACTATGATCCGGTTAAAAAGATAGCGTGTGGAGCCGTAAGCGTTTTTGAAATTGAAAGAACCGAGTACGGCACTTCAACCCCTACATTCACATTTACTTATCTGTATAAGGATAAATTCTATACGCATTTTTCAAATGGCGCAATTACCGATAGAAATTACGACACGGCTGACGAACTTATTGCAAACAGTGATAAGTGCATATTCGGCAGCCGCGGTAAAAAGTATGAAATTAAATATGAATTGATAAGAAAATATCCATCACTTGAGGAAATATGCATATCAAGTGACGATATAGTTATATCAAGATCAGTAGAAGCATTTTATGGGGATAAGATTATTTATTATCCAAAGAAAATAAGCCTTATACGTTAAAGAGGAATTCAATTATATCGCCGTCCTTAACGACGTATTCCTTGCCCTCACTGCGCAAAAGTCCCTTTTCTTTAACCTTGTTTCTGTCACCCTCACGCATAAGATCATCAAAGGAAACAACCTCAGCTCTGATAAAGCCTCTTTCAAAATCGCTGTGTATCTTGCCTGCGGCACCGGGAGCCTTTGTGCCCTTTTTAATTGTCCATGCGCGCACTTCTTTCGGGCCCGCAGTGAGAAAACTTATAAGACCAAGGAGTGAATAACCTGCCTTAATAAGCTTGTCAAGACCGCTTTCATCTATGCCTAAATCATCAAGGAAACTACGTTTTTCCTCACCCTCAAGTTCGGCTATTTCGGCCTCTATCTGGGCGCTTACCGCAATTATTTCACTTTCCTCACTTTCGGCGTGAGCCTTAAGCTTTATATAGCCCTCGTTTGACTCATATTCACCTGCAACCTCATCCTCGGATACGTTTGCAACGTAGATTATAGGCTTAAGAGTAAGAAGACGGGACTCCTCTATCCATGCACACTCCTCATCATCAAGATCAAGAGTGCGTGCGCACTTTCCATCCTCAAGGCATTTTTTGACCTTTTCGAGCACAGCAAGTTTTTCAAGAAGTTTTTTATCGCTCTTAGCGGCCTTTACAGTTCTGTCTATTGCTCTTTCAACAATTTCGAGGTCGGAGAGTATCAATTCAATATTGATAGTTTCAACGTCTCTTAAAGGATCAATGGATCCCTCTACGTGAATAATGTCATTGTTTTCAAAGCAACGCACTACGTGTACTATTGCATCCACTTCACGGATGTTGCCAAGGAATTTGTTGCCAAGACCCTCACCGTTGGAAGCGCCCCTGACCAAGCCCGCGATATCAACAAACTCAATTACTGCGGGTGTATACTTGTCCGGGTTATATATTTTTGCAAGTGCGTCAAGTCTGTTATCCGGAACAAATACTATACCCACGTTGGGGTCGATTGTGCAGAAAGGATAGTTTGCGCTCTCAGCGCCTGCATTTGTTAAAGCATTAAATAACGTGCTCTTGCCTACGTTAGGCAAACCTACGATACCAAGTTTCATATCTACCTCAAAATAAATCAATAAAATTAAACGTAAATATTATAGCACACAAATTCCGCGCTTTCAATAGTTTTAAAAATATATTTTGTCAAATAAGTTATCCGTTTGTTAATAATTTGTTCTTGACAGCAACATATATTGATGGTACAATAATTGTGAACATATTCACTTTTTTAACAAAGTTCACAATTGAAAGGAGTAAATTATGGAAACAAAGTTACTTATAGTTGATGATGACGTTAATATTTGCGAAATGCTCAAGATCTACTTTGAAAACGAGGGATACAAGACCATTTTGGCAAATGACGGTGTAGAGGCAGTACAGGCCTTCAAGGCTTCTGAGCCCGATCTTGTTTTACTTGATATTATGATGCCCCGCAAGGATGGTTGGCAGGTTTGCAGAGAAATAAGAGAAATTTCTCATAAGCCGATAATTATGCTTACCGCAAAGGGCGAAATATTTGATAAGGTGCTTGGACTTGAACTCGGCGCTGATGATTTTATCGTAAAGCCATTTGATATGAAGGAACTGTCCGCAAGAATTAAGGCAGTTTTACGCCGCTATGATGCACACAATAAAGTAAGCGATGATGAAATTGTCAAGTTTGAAAATATGGAGATAAGTCTGCAAAGATATGAACTTAAACTTTGCGGTAAAACTGTAGATATTCCTCCTAAGGAACTGGAACTTCTCTACTTCCTTGCTTCAAATTGCGACCGTGTGTTTACACGTGATCAGTTGCTTGATAAGGTATGGGGATTTGACTATCTCGGTGACTCGCGTACAGTTGACGTGCACGTTAAGCGCCTGCGTGAAAAGCTTGAGGGCATATCAGACAAATGGGTGCTGCAGACAGTTTGGGGTGTAGGTTATAAATTCAAGACAAATAATTAAATTCGATAGAAAAAGCCGAGCAGAAATGCTCGGCTTTTTCTGTTTCCTTAAAAAGTCAAATGGTGTATCTTTTGTTAATAACATCATCGATTGTAATTGAATTCAGTTTTCTTGCAACATCAATACTAAGCCTATCAAATATGTGGTGATATGCACAGGCAGTTTTGTCAGTATTGAGCGCACACGCCTGCTCTGATGCAAGGCATCTTACTATTGCTATCGGACCGTCGATAAGTTCAATGACGTCCTTGAGTGTTATATGCTCTGCGTGCGTCTTCAATTTGTATCCGCCGCTTTTGCCCTTGTATGACTCAACTAAATTTCCCTTTACGAGTTTGTTGAGTATTTTTAAAGTGAAGCGCTGTGTAACTGTGGTTTTCAATGAAAGAGTCGCTGCATCCACTACACTGTCTTCTGTGGCCAGAACACTGAGTATTCTTAAAGCATAATCGGATTCCTGTGTAATTCTCATATATCACCTATAAAACAATATGCCCAAAATGGGCATATTGAAATTAATTGTTTTTCTTGTGCTTATCAAGCAGATTATGTATTTTATTGGAGTGATCAAGAAGGTGGCTGATTGTTCTGTCGTGGTTAAGCATATCAATAATATAAGAAACGTATTTACACATATTAACCTCGGCATACCACTCGCGCGCAAGAAGTTCGGGAGTTCTGTAAACAAGATTTGTGGTAAATATTTTGTCAAATACGCCCTCAGCATAGGCCTTATCCATATTCTCAAGACCGTTGCAGAAAAGACCGAAGGTAGCGAATACAAATATTCTGTTTGCTCCCTTTGCCTTAAGTTGCTTTGATACGTCTATAACGGAGTCACCGGAGGAAATCATATCGTCTATAATGATAACGTCTTTGCCGTTTACATCTCGACCGAGGTATTCGTGCGCTACAATGGGGTTCTTGCCATTAATAATTATCGAATAATCGCGGCGTTTGTAGAACATGCCGAGATCTATCCCCATAACAGATGAGTAATACATACATTTTGACATTCCACCCTCGTCCGGTGAAATTATCATCATGTTATCGGGCTCGATCTTAAGATCTGGATATTCACGAAGCATAGCCTTGATCATCTGATAGCTTGTACGCACGTTTTCAAAGCCGTTTAGCGGAGTTGCGTTCTGAACTCTGGGATCATGTGCATCAAAGGTGATAAGATTTGCAACACCCATATTCTCAAGTTCCTGCAGAGCGATAGCACAGTCAAGTGATTCCCTGCTCGCGCGCTTATGCTGTCTGCCCTCATAGAGCATCGGCATAATAACACTGATTCTTCTTGCCTTACCGGCGATAGCACCTATAATGCGCTTGAGGTCCTGAAAATGATCATCAGGGCTCATGGGTACGGTCTTGCCGTACATCTGATAAGAGACGCCATGGTTGAAAACGTCACAAAGGATATAAATGTCATTACCTCTGATTGACTGATGTAACGCACCCTTAGCCTCGCCGCTGCCAAATCTGGGGCAGGAAGCGTCTACAAGATAAGAATCAACTTCGTCATTTTGACGCCACTCTTTGATGTAAGAGTCTACCTCAGCAACGAAGTCCTCGCAGCCATGCATGCCGATTACATTTAATTCGCCGTACAAACTTTCCTTCATAATCCTCTCCGCTTATTGAATTTAGTTAAAAACTCCTCGCTAAGTGGCAACAAAGACCGGGTGTCATATGCTACTAAAGAGCAAGAAATACACAAGTATTATAACTGAATTTGCAAAACAAGTCAATAGATTTTAAATAAATTAAGCATTTTTCGGGAGAAAGTATGAATTTTACCGGTGAAGGTTTTTTGAAGATAAAGGCAACCTATGCATCAAATGCTCTACCCCTCTCGGGTGTAAGTGTACACGTACAAAGTGCAGATGAGGATTCAACAGACTATAATGTGCAAATTTTAACCGATAATAGCGGAATAGCAGGGCCAATTTCTCTTGCTGCACCGTCAAAAATCTATTCCCTCGCCTCGGGCGCTAAGGAAAGAGCATTTGCCAGTTACAACGTTGACGTAACAAAGGACGGCTATTACACAAAGCGTATATTTGATGTGCCCGTATTTGACGGACAGAGCACTACGCTCCCAATAAATATGATACCGATTGCAGAGTTTAGGGATGAAAACGGATATCCAATGAATAACCTTGACACCTTTATAAATGAAAACGTGGAGCTTGAATAAATGATTGATTATCCAATAATTCCGGAGAGCATAGTGGTGCATCTCGGTGCGCCTGATGAAAATGCACAAAACGTTCGTATTCCCTTCCCTGACTACATTAAAAACGTTGCTTCAAGTGAGATTTATCCTACATGGCCCAGAGAAGCAATAATTGCAAACGTGCTTGCTCAGATATCTGTTGCAATGAACCGAGTATATACAGAATATTACCGTTCAAGCGGCAAGGATTTTGATATTACCTCTTCTACTGCATATGACCAGGCGTTTATTTATCAAAGAAACATATATGATACAATTTCACAGATTGTTGATGAAGTATTTAACAGTTATCTAAAAAGGAGAGACAACGTTGAGCCGTTATTTGCACAATTTTGCGACGGAGTAAACGTTACCTGCCCGGGTTTATCACAGTGGGGATCGGTAGAACTTGCGAACCAGGGATATGATGCTTTATCTATTCTCAGATACTACTTTGGTTATGATTTGGAATTGGTAGAAAACGTTTCTGTAAGCGGTATTGAGGGATCTAGTCCTGTCGTTCCACTTTATCCGGGAGATACAGGACGTGAAATAGAACTCGTTCAAAGAAAACTTAATAGAATATCAACCAATTACCCTGCAATACCTAAAATATATCCCACAGACGGTTTTTACGGCAATAGTACAGAGGACGCCGTTAAGACATTCCAGAGCGTATTTGGCTTAACACCCGACGGAATTATCGGCCGAGCAACCTGGTACCGTATACAGTTTATATATAATGCAGTAAAAAGGTTGTCGGAGGTGTCAAGCGAGGGGATAAAGTTTTCAGAACTTTCAACGCAATTTTCAGACAATCTTTCACTGGGAGCGAGCAGCGAGGGCGTTGTCGTGCTACAGTATTATCTGAATTATATTTCCCTGTTTATGCCGACCGTTATAGCTCCTATAATTGACGGTGTTTTCGGCGAAGGTACACGCCAAGCGGTAATATCCTATCAAAAGACCTACGGTCTTGAGGAGACCGGGATTGTTGACAGAGAACTTTGGGAGAGCATTGAAGATAGTTACAGAGGATTTTTATCATCAATAAATTTCAGATTTGTGGGTGGCAATATTCTACCGTTCCCGGGGAGAATAATCGTAGAGGGCACCGAGGGACCCGATGTTGTAGCACTGCAGGAATATCTTAATTTTATATCCGATAGTTATCCGGAAATACCAAAGATTACTGTAGACGGTGTATTTGGCAATGCAACACGCAATGCGGTTAGTGAATTTATAAGGATATTCGGTATTCCCGGTACCCCTGACCGTATAACAGTTTTAATATGGAATGCTATTACACAGATATACGATGATCTGTATACCGGTGGAATCGTAAGCGAGGGACAGTATCCGGGGTTCGATATTTTTTGAGGTGAAGTATGTATAGAATTGGTGATAAGAGAAGTGCTGTAATGCAAATTCAGCGCTTTTTACGAGAAATTTCTGTGGCGGGCGAGTTTCTTTTACCAAAAATCTCGGTAGACGGAATATACGGAGAAGAAACAAAAAATGCCCTTATAATGTATCAAAATGCAAAAAGAATACCTCCAAACGGTGTGGTCGATTTTGAAACCACTACCCTGCTTTACGATGACTTTCTTTATTACAGAACTCTCAACAACTCAGATAAAAGTATTCTTGGAGATAAGAATTTTCCATACGCAGAGGGGGACAAATCACGTGACGTGGTGCACATTAATACTCTGCTTACACAAATTCTTGCGCATTATAACGGAATCGATTTTGATTACACGGGGGATTTTTACTCCGATAAGACTGTAGAGGCAGTAAAATTTTTGCAATCTGTTATGAACTTAGAGCAAGACGGTATAGTGAGCGCAGAGTTTTATAATAAATTGCTTGATATAAACAACTCAATAAATAAACTTGCCTCGCGTTCTGAGTTGTCCTGATGGCGTTATAATTCTGACTTTTTGGTTATAATTGACTAAAACACTTTTGGGGAGAAAAAATGAGTAATAAATTTACCGAAAAGGCAGAAATTGCATTAAACAATGCCGAGACAATTGCTGAAAATCTCGGACACAGGTATATAGGCACTGAGCATCTTTTGTGCGCTCTATCCGAGGATGCACTTTCCTGCTCATCGATACTCTTGAATAAGTCCGGAATTAACCGTCAGCGCATCTATGAAATACTATCTAAAAATTCCTCCAGCAACGCAAAAAGCGAACTTACACCTAAAGATTTGACGCCGAAATTCAGAAAAATACTTGAAAACTCATATAAGATCGCCTTACGACACACTGCATACAGAATAGGCACAGAGCATATTTTGCTTGCGCTCATAGAAGAAAAGGATTCAATGGCGCATAAGATTATTCAGGAAATAGGCGTCGATATTTACTCACTAAGAGACGAAGTTGTTACGTTTTTGAGAAGTGCTGAAAGAAACGTTGAAAGCAGTAAAAAGGGTGAGCACAAAAATCCCGGGTTAAATAAATACAGCAAAAATCTTGTAGAATATGCAAAAAGGGAGAAATTTGATCCCGTAATAGGTAGGGATAAGGAAACAAATCGCCTGATTAGGATACTTTGCCGTAAAAATAAAAATAACCCCTGCCTCATAGGCGAGGCCGGCGTAGGTAAAACTGCGATAGTAGAGGGATTGGCAATACGAATAGCGAACGGTGATGTCCCTACTGCTCTGGTGAATAAAAAGATTTATGCAATAGATCTTACCTCCATGATAGCCGGAGCAAAATACAGAGGAGATTTTGAAGAAAGAATAAAGTCAATAATTCAAGAGGCTGTAAATGACAAAAACGCAATTCTCTTTATAGATGAAATACACACTATCGTTGGTGCAGGAAGTGCCGAGGGCGCAATTGATGCCTCAAATATTTTAAAACCGGAACTGGCCAGAGGCGGAATTCAACTTATCGGTGCAACGACTATTGCAGAGTACCATCGTTACATCGAAAAGGATGCAGCTCTCGAAAGACGCTTTCAACCTCTTTTAGTTGAAGAGCCAGACGTAAAATCTGCAATTGAAATACTTCAAGGGTTAAAGGAAAGATATCAAAAGCATCACGGCGTAATGATAAGTGATAAGGCTATATATTCAGCCGTAGTTCTTTCAAAGCGATATTTACAGGACAGATTTCTGCCAGACAAGGCGATAGATTTAATAGATGAAGCCTGCTCGAAAATTAACTTAAAAAATACATCCAGTAAAGCAAATGTAAAAAAACTCGAGGAAAAAATCGGGCAGATTGTGCAAAAGAAAGAAGAAGCTGTGCAAAACAAGGAATATATGATTGCTATGAATTTGCACGAACTGGAGATATCTTACCGTCTTGAGATTGAAAATATTGCAAATATCAAGAGTAAAAGAGGCAGCAAAAAAATAACCGAGGGCGACATAAAAGAAATCATTTGTGAGATGACAGGAATTCCTCAAAATTCACTGAGTGACAGAATAGATTATGAGCATCTTGAAGAAAATCTTAAAGAACACGTAGTAGGACAGGATAAAGCAATAGCTTCCCTGACGGCCGCCATTATACGTTCAAAGGCCGGCATTCAAAACAAAAAAAGACCGCTTGGAGTCTTTATGTTTTTAGGTGAAAGCGGCGTTGGTAAAACCGAACTTGCAAAAGCTCTTTCCCAAGAACTTTTTAAGAGCGATGACGCCCTTATACGTTATGATATGTCGGAGTTTATGGAAAAGCATTCCGTTTCCAAATTTATTGGTTCACCTCCTGGTTATGTTGGTTACGATGATGGGGGTACACTTACCGAAAAGGTGCGCAGGCGTCCCTATTCAGTTCTCTTGTTTGACGAAATCGAAAAAGCACATCCGGATGTGCTGAATATTCTGCTCCAAATCACAGATGACGGTACCCTAACAGATTCAAGCGGCAGGCGCGTAAGTTTTACCAACACCTGCATAATCATGACCTCAAATATTGGCGCTAAAACGCCTGAGGAAACAAATTTTGCGGGATTTTTGACAAATAGTGACCCACTAAATCAGAAAATAACCTATAGTACGCTAAAAAAATACTTTAAAAGTGAGTTTTTAAACCGTATTGATGAGGTTATTACATTTTCTCCACTATCCGAGAAATCACTTCATAAAATTGCTTTAATGCGCCTTGCTGAGTTAAAGGGTCGGGTACAGGAGGCAGGAGTTGATATAAACTTTACTGATACCGTGGCAGAGTATCTTGCCAAAAAGGGTCTTAAAAGCGGCATGGGCGCGCGTCCTATTTCCAGGATAATTTTAAATGAAATTGAAAGTCCTCTTGCGCTTGAAATATTAAAAAACAAAGCTAATAATCTCTATACAGTCGACATCAAGGACGGTCAAGTCAATATTTTTTCTAAGAATAAGAAAAAAGCCCACAATTTGACAAAATAGTATACCTGTGATATAATATTTTCGTTCAAATGACAGTGTCATTTGAGAAAGGACGAAAATATGGCAAAAAAGATTTTGAAAATAGCCTTATGGACAGTTGCAATCTTGCTTATTATTTTGCTTATACTGTTCATTATTGCACGACTGATTTTTATGCTCCCGGTTTCTGAATACTATGCTAATTCAGAAGAGGCTTTCTTTATCCCCGGCACACACGAGGGATACGTTGCTCAGGGTATGTCATACGATGCTCGAACCGAATCATTCTACCTTACAGGTTACATGGACGATTCTTCCCCTTCCCCTCTTTATATTCTTGATAAAAACACCGGCAAAGTGACAAAACGACTTACAATGCTTGATGAAGAAAATCAGGCTTACACCGGTCACTCAGGCGGAATTGCTGTAAGCGGTGATTACGTTTATCTCGCAGGTGGTGGCAATAAATGCGTTTATGTCTATTCTTATTCAGATACTCTTTCCGCGACTGATGGCGATACACTCACTTGCTTGGGTAAATTCTCAACAAAAGCATCAAAGAACGATCATATAAGAGTATCCTTTATTGAAGCCGCTGACGGTAAACTTTACGTAGGTGAATATTATAATGATGGATATTCAACTCCCGATACGCATAAAATGACCACCGCTGACGGCTCATACCATCAGGCGATTATAGTGGAATATAATCTTGACAGCACTGCAGAGTTCGGTATTTCTCCAACACCTTCATGTGTTTATTCTATAAGAGACAAAGTCCAGGGCATGACCGTTTGCGATGGAAAAATCTATCTTTCAAGTTCGGCCGGCACTGAAACTTCTATCATAGATGCGTACGATCTTTCTTTGGCTACTTCTGCAGGGAAAATAAACACAATTCTCGAGACAGAAATGGAAATGTATTATCTTGATTCGATATCACGTGTTGAAGAATACGCCTTACCTCCTATGGCTGAGGAAATTGCCATAATTGACGGCAAACTTTATACTATGTGCGAGTCTGCTTCAAATAAATATATATTCGGCAAATTAATTGCTGCAGAATGGTGTTACGCAACGGACCTTTCTAAGTACAAATAACAAAAAATAGTTCTGACAAAGGGTGATGTTCTTAACGGAGAATTTGAAAATTCCGCTGAGTGCGAGCATCGTATTTAACTAGTAAACGCAAAATAGGTCTTAACCCTTATAACGACAGAAGAGAGAACAAAACGGTTTTATAGCCGAAATGTTCTCTCTTTTTCTGTTGGTTTTTAGTTTAGAGTTATGAGCTTACACAGCAAGCGTTATGATATGATTGCCTTTGTATCCTGTAACTTGGCGAAGCAAATCATAACGATGCGAAGCATTTTATAACTCATAGCTTGCCTTGTGGGGCAATCATAGTTTAGCGTGAATACTCCGTTAAGAGTATCACGCTAATGTCAGCGCTATTTTAATAAAATTAAAAGCGCCTGCAAAAGCAAGCGCTTATTTGGGGTGAAATATGGGATTCGAACCCACGACCTCCAGGGCCACAACCTGGCGCTCTAACCAACTGAGCTAATCCCACCGTATGTGGCGCGGCTTGAGGGACTCGAACCCCCGACCTACTGCTTAGAAGGCAGTTGCTCTATCCAGCTGAGCTAAAGCCGCATACTGCGAACGCAAATAATTATAACAGAATATTTTGTCTTTGTCAATAACTTTTTAAAAACTTTTTGTCAAAATTGTTATTTTATGCAGTCCCCGGCAGTACTGACAGCCGGGGACTGCATAAAATATTTCTTACTTATTGTTTACAGTTTCTATAACGCCGCTCGCAAGACCTGCAATGCCTTGAATATTCGACGGGATGATAATTTTGTTTGCCTGACCGTCTGCCGCTCTTTCAAATGCCTCGAGCGATTTGAGAGTAAGAACAGCTTCGGAGGGATTGGCCTCATTGATCATTCTGATACCCTGAGCATTGGCCTCCTGTATCTTAAGTATAGCAAGTGCCTCACCCTCGGCCTCTTTAATTTTTGCCTCTTTGGTTGCCTCGGCACGAAGAATTGCAGACTCCTTCTCTGCTTCAGCCTGCAAAATAGCCTGCTGCTTGCGTCCCTCTGCGACAAGGATGGTGGAATTCTTTTCACCCTCCGCCTTAAGGATCTGCTCGCGTCTTTCACGCTCAGCCTTCATCTGCTTTTCCATTGCATCCTGAATTTCTTTAGGAGGAATGATGTTTTTAAGTTCTACTCTTGTAACCTTAATACCCCAAGGATCGGTTGCCTCGTCAAGAATTGCGCGCATTTTTGTATTAATAATATCGCGTGAGGTGAGAGTCTGGTCAAGATCAAGTTCACCTATAATGTTACGAAGTGTTGTAGATGTAAGGCTCTCGATAGCCATAATAGGATTGGTAACGCCATAGGTATAAAGTTTACAGTCAGTTATCTGGAAGAATATAACCGTATCTATTTGCATTCTTACGTTATCCTTTGTAATAACGGGCTGTGGCGGGAAATCAGCCACTTGCTCTTTGAGATCTATCTTATTTGCAACCTTTTCAACAAAAGGAATAAGGAAATGCATACCTGTAAACCAAGTAGTTTTATATCCGCCAAGTCTTTCGATTACCTGCGCTGTGGCCTGAGGTACGATTTTAACAGAGCTGACAAGGATAATTACGGCAATAGCCGCTAAAAATATCAGCACTATGAGTGGTGTTGGATCTGATTCTAGAAGCAAATTTAACATATAAATTCTCCTTTTAAATTATTTCTTGCAGATAAGTTTGACACCTTCAATTGCTACAACGTTTAAAACGTCTCCAACCTCGTAAATATCATCATCAGAAACACTGCGTGCAGACCAAACCTGACCTTTAACCTTAGCAAGTCCGCATCCGGCAAAGTTGTCTATACGTTCAGTGACAATACATTTTTCACCAACAATCGCCTCAATATTGGTCTTGGTGTTACAACTGGTAAGATACTTAGCAAAAACAGTTTTTGAAAGCACAATACCGATGGCTGATATTAAAAGGAATATAAGCAACTGCCATATAATATCAAGACTCAAAAAATCAAGAACAATACAAACGGCAGCAGCGGGAACAAACCAGATAGAAACTAACTGCTCTGTCAATGTTTCAACAACGATAGCGATTGCGATGACCGCAATCCATATCCATCCGTAAATCATATGTATCTCCTCTCATTACTTACGATATTATTTTAACATATTTAAAATATATTTGTCAATATTATGGAGAATTTTACACTTTGTTCATCGATTTTAAAATGAATAATGATATATCATAATGAGAGATGGACCACTTGCAAGTATCATATTTTTGAAAAGGTGTTGACAAAATGTTAAAAATATTGTATTATAGGCACGTACACAGATGTACAACTGACAAAAATAGGGGGAAATACGATGTTCGAGAAAATTAAGAATCTTCTTGTAGAGGAACTTCGCGTTGATGAAAACAAAATTAATATGGATGCAGAACTCATTCGTGATCTTGGTATCAACTCTCTTGAGGTCGCTGATTTAGTTTTCCGTTGCGAGACTGAATTTGACGTTGAGCTTGGCGATGATGAGCTTGCTAACATTGTTACTGTAGGCGATCTTGTAAACTATATTGAAACAAAACAGGCTTAATGCCCATATACTATAAAAAGGTTGCTTTGGATGTACAAAGCAACCTTTTTATTAAAGTTTTACAAAAAACATCCCCTGCTTTTCAAAGACTTCGGGGTCGTCAGAGAGCGACGGATACATATTGTTAAGGTATTCCGACTCAGTTGAGGTGCCGCTAAGTTCGTTTGACGGCAGGAATAACTGTATTTTATCATTTTTTTTGAGTTCTCGCAAAAATCTTGTGACTGCTCTCAAATTCTTACTAAAGCATTTTTCATCATCATTAATTAAATCGAGCCTGCAAAGACTGCATCTGTCTGCTCTTGCGCAGGCGATACTAAAGAGGATATCATTAAAAAGATCCTCTTGATTTGGCTCGCTTAGGTTAAATATTCTATAATCCATAACCCCTCCGTTTCTAGTATTCTAACATATAAATTCAAAAAAGTAAATAGTAATTTGATTAATAGGTGTTTTATGACTGAACTTCTTTCAAAACTTTTTGTTAAAAACTACGATAATCCGAGTGATAAAGTTGCTCGCGAAAGCTACGGCACATTCTCAAGTATAGTGGGAATAGTAGTAAATACTGCCATGTCACTTTTAAAGTTGGTAGTTGGACTATTAAGCTCATCCGTCGCAATTATAGCAGACAGCTTAAACAATCTGTCGGATGCAGGCGCATCAATAGTATCGCTTGTGAGTTTTAAAATTTCCGCAAAGCCTGCTGACCGTGACCATCCGTTTGGACACGCCAGGATAGAATATGTTGCCTCTATGATAGTATCCTTCTTGATACTTATGGTAGGTGGTGAGTTATTTATACAGTCATTTTCTTCGCTTGTAGGCATCAGTGAGCCTGCCACTCCCGATTTCAGCGTCGCATCTCTTATTATCTTAGGCGCTTCAATTTTGGGTAAACTGTGGCTGGGACTTTTCTATAGAAAAATTGGCAAAAAAATCAACTCTACAGTCATTATTGCATCAGGTCAGGATTCGCTGAATGACTGTTTATCAACCACAGTTGTCCTTGTCTGTGGCATAATTATCAAGTTTACTAATTTTGTGCTTATAGATGCCATAGCAGGTCTCTTTGTATCTGTTTTAATACTCATCGCAGGAATAAACATCCTTAATGAAACAAAAAATTCCATCCTCGGCGAGGGACCGGTTGAAGAAACAGTGGATGCTATCAAAAAAATCATTGATGAATACCCGGAGGCATTAGGTATCCATGATATGATGATACACAACTACGGACCCAAAAATCTTATCGCATCCTTACACATTGAGGTTGACGGCTCCAAGGATATTTATATGCTACACGATACCATCGATAATATCGAAAAGCACATCAAAAAGGAACTTGATATTCCCTGCACTATTCATATGGACCCCATCGTTACAAATGATGATATTGCAAATGAGTTAAAAAGTTTTGCTCATGACACCGTTATGGCTATTGACAAAAACCTATCTATACACGATTTTAGAGCCGTTGTCGGTAACACGCATACCAATTTGATTTTTGATATTGTTTTGCCGTTTGAAAGCAAATTGAAAGAAAAGGAGCTTGTTGAACTTGTCTGTGATACTGTGCTTGAAAAACGCCCAAATCATTACTGCGTAATTACCGTAGATCGCGGTTGAATCTTTAGTATGAAAATAGCAGATGCAAAAATGCATCTGCTATTTTCATACTCTGCCTTTAATTTTCTACCCTATTTTGAATTTTGCCATCAAAAAATGCTATGATATTATCAGCGATAATATTTATGCAACGCTCTCTTGCTTCGTAAGATCCCCATGCGCAGTGTGGAGTTAAAATAACGTTTCTTCTATCAAGAATACTGTTATAAGGGTGAGCTTTATCAAATGGCTCGCTTGAATAGACGTCGCAACCAAATGCACCTATTTTGCCGTTAAGGAGAGCATCGGCAACAGCTGCTTCATCAAGCACCGCCCCTCTTGCCATATTTACGATAATTACACCGTCTTTCATCATGTGAATACGTTCAGTATTTATAAGAGATTTTGTCTCTTCGTTCAGAGGGCAATGTACTGTAATTATGTCTGCTTTTGTACATAGGGTATTAATATCAACGCATTCGTATCCCTCAAGCGGTGTTCGTTTGTTAGCAATTATTTTAGCGCCAAAGGCTGCTGCTAATTCCGCTACTCTTTTGCCGATATTGCCAAGTCCGACTATTCCCCAGGTCTTCCCTTTCATCTCGTGATAGACCGGCTCAAGCAAATTCGGAGATGTAGAAATCGAATATTTACCGCTTGAAACGTAATCAGCATACTCATTCAAGTGCGTAAACAACGCCAGAACCGTAGTTAATGTATAAAGAGCCACACTTTCTGTTGAATATGCGGGTACGTTGCAAACAGCTATGCCTTTTTTCTTGGCATAAGCAATATCGATGTTATCAAAGCCGGTTGCAAAAACACAAACCAGTCTCAATTTGGGCGCTTTTTCCATAACGTCAGATGTGATTTTAACCTTATTAAGTATAATAACGTCAGCTTCGGCTATTCTATCGACAATTTCGCTTGCATCCGTAGTGTCGTAAACAGTAAGATCGCCCAGTTGCTCTACTGCACTCAGCGGCGTATCGTACCCAATTGCCTTTCTATCAAGCAAAACAATTTTCATAATGTGCTCCTAAAACATCTTTTTGTCCAATTATAACTCATTTTCCGCTTATTTTCAAGGTCCGGGGCAAATAATATATTAAAAAACTCACGGAGCTAAAATGAAGAAATTATTCAATAAGACCGTTGCTATCATTCCTGCATATCTTCCAAAAGACGATTTTTATTCTTATGTAAGTGAACTTTTGCAATTCGGAGTAGAACAAGTCTTGGTAATAGATGATGGTAGCGGTAAAAAAAGCGAACAACTGTTTAAAAAAATCGCTTTACTCAAGTGTGTCACCGTTTTATCTTACCCATATAACCGCGGTAAGGGATACGCGTTAAAATATGCTTATAAATACGCTGCCGAACACTATGACCCCTCATACACATTTGTTTGTTGTGATTGTGACGGACAGCACCGTCACACTGACGTTTTACGCGTACTTAATGCGGCAATTGAGACCCCGGATAAAATAGTGCTTGGGGCGCGCGATTTTTCTCATTCTGACGTGCCCTACCGATCTAAAATGGGCAACATAGTTACTCGTTGGTGCTTTAAATCCTTATATCACCTGTCGCTTATGGACACACAGACGGGCCTTCGTGCCTTCTCTTACCGCTTTCTTAAAGAGCTAATCGCGATATCGGGAAATAGATTTGAATATGAAATGAATGCTTTGATTATCCTGTATAAGAATGGGGTGAATTTTAGGGAGATTCCCATAGAAACGGTGTATGCAAATAATATAAAAGGAAAAAACTCGCACTTTAAAACGGTCAAGGATTCCCTATCAATATTTTTAGTACTTTTTAAAAGTATTGGATGGTATTTTGTTTCCGCACTTGTTTCGGCCGCTATAGACGTAGGAGTTTTTTATTTGCTTTATAACTACGTTTTCACCCTTAACGGCAGTCTTTTACGTATGATTTTACCTGCGGTAATTGCAAGAGTACTATCTTCTATTGTAAATTTCACTATCAACTTTAAATTTGTATTTCGTTCAAAATCAAAATTTGCGATATTTAAGTATTATTTGCTCTGGTCATTACAATTAATATTATCATGTATTAGTGTTTATTTTCTTACCTTGATTTTCACTGAAAGCATATATGTCACGGTTTTCAAAGCAGTAATAGATTTCATTTTTGCACTAATTTCTTACAAAATACAATCAAAATGGGTTTTCAAAACAAAATCCGACATGCATTTGAATTTTTACGGTAGTTTTTTGAGAATAAATCGTTTGATTTTCAATATTTTCAGTAAAAAATATACCAGTTTTGTCAATCCTGACCGCACCTCGGCAGCAATATATATTGCCAGACATGAAAATCTAAAAGGCCCAATAAAACTAACCCAATCGTTGAATTTTGATTTACACACTTTCGCTTATTTTCCGTTTTTCAATTTTTCCACCTGTTACAGACAGTATGCCACCTATACCTTTACCAAACGTTACGGTATACGGGGCATAAGAGCTATTTTGGCTAAAATACCTGCCTTTTTTGCCGCAATATACGTACCTTTCTTAGTAAAGTCGGCAAAAGCGATACCTGTCTATAGAACCAACCTTAAATCAGTTATTACGTATAAAAAGGCATTAAAGCATCTTCTAGACGGAGAAAGTGTTGCTATTTTTCCTGACGTTGACTATACAGGTAACGGTAAGAGTGATGAAATGTATAAAGGATTTGCCTATTTGGATAGACTGTATTTCAACAGTTACGGTAAGCACCTTGACTTTATCGTTTTGGACATTGATCACAAGCAAAGACAGATACGTGAGCATTCACGCCATAAGATTATGAATGGACAGAGTTATTTTGCACAGATGGACACTTTGGCAGAACAGATACGACAAGATTTGCTGCGATAAAAATTAATATATATAAATAATAAAATATTTTTTTAAAAGCCCTTGACAAGTCCATGAGTACGTGCTATAATTGTACTACCTCTTGTCGGAGGCTTTTTTTACGCGCCTTTTTACTGGGACAAGGCCATTGCTACCGACTCATAAGAGGGAGGTATTAACGGGAATTACCCGAAATCTATTAGGAGGTGCCGAAATACTATGAGAGTCAAGATTACATTAGTTTGCTCAGAGTGCAAGCAAAGAAACTATGACACAAAGAAAAATAAGAAGAATGATCCGGATAGACTTGAAATGAACAAGTACTGCCGCTTCTGCCGCAAACACACTTTGCACAAAGAATCTAAGTAATAGAGAGGAACAGATATGGCAGAGAAATCGATGGAAAAGAAGCCCAACTTCTTCGTAAGAGCATGGGCAAAAATCAAAAAGTTCTTCTCAGATTTGGCAGGCGAGATGAAGAAGATCTCTTGGATGCCAAAGAACGAGCTTAAGAAAAGCACATTACTTGTTATCGTTGCTGTTGTTTCTATCAGCGCCGCAATCGGTGTTGTAGATACACTCTTCGGCTGGATCATTAACGCAATCGCAGGTCTTATTGGCTAAGAGGTAAAAAAATGAGTAATATAAACGAAAAAAACCTTGGTCCCAGATGGTATGTTGCTCACACTTATACAGGTTATGAAAACAAGGTTAAGATGAGTATCGAGATGATCGTTAAAAACCGCGGTCTCGGTCATTTGATTTACGACGTACAGATTCCTATCGAAACGTCTGTTGAAACAAATGATAAGGGAGAGGAAAAGATTGTTGAAACAAAAATCCTGCCCGGCTATGTACTTATCAAAATGACTATGACCGATGAAAGCTGGCACGTTGTCAGAAATATCACCGGTGTTACGGGCTTTGTAGGTCCCGGATCAGAACCTACTCCCCTTTCTGACGAAGAGGTTGAAGCATTCAACGTTGAAGCACGCGATGAGATCAAGTTCAACATCGGCGACAAGGTACAGATCGTATCCGGTAACTTCGAAGGCTTCTCAGGTACTCTTCAGGAAATTTGCGAGGATGGCAAGAACG
This sequence comes from Eubacteriales bacterium, assembly GCA_045653505.1. GTDB lineage: Bacteria > Bacillota > Clostridia > Oscillospirales > CAG-272 > UBA1740. The sequence continues at coordinate 20,991 of JAZOLZ010000003.1, forward strand.
TTGTTGTACTCGCTTCTACAGGCAGACGTGACATTCCTATCATGATTGAAATGAAGGACGTACGTGTTGTCAACGAATAATCTTTAAAGTTTATTCGCCATTTACGTGGGAGGGAGAAAAATCTTTTTACAATTCTCCCGTTTAAATTACCACATTCGGAGGTTTATTATGGCAAAGAAAATTATGGGTTATATTAAACTGCAGCTTCCTGCCGGCAAGGCTACTCCTCAGCCTCCCGTAGGTCCTGCACTTGGTCAGTACGGTGTTTCCATCCCCAACTTCACCAAGGAATTCAATGAAAGAACAAAGAACGATATCGGTCTTATCATTCCTGTTATTATCACAGTATTTGCTGACCGTTCATTCACATTCATCACAAAGACTCCCCCTGCGCCCGTTCTTATTAAGAAGGCTTGCGGCATCGAGACCGCTTCTGCTACCCCCAACAAGACTAAGGTAGCTAAGCTCACTAAGGAACAGGTACAGAAGATCGCTGAACAGAAGATGCCCGACCTTAACGCTGCTTCTCTTGAGGCTGCTATGAGCATGATCGCAGGTACTGCACGCAGCATGGGTATCACTGTAGAAGAGTAATAGGAGGATAAACGAATGGCTAATTACGGTAAGAAATATAAAGCTAGCGCAGAGCTTGTTGACAAATCAAAGCTCTACGACGTAGAAGAGGCTGTTGCACTTGTTTGCCAGACAGCTAAAGCAAAGTTTGATGAGACTGTTGAAATTCACATTCGTCTTGGCGTTGACTCTCGTCACGCAGACCAGCAGGTTAGAGGCGCTATTGTCCTCCCCAACGGTACCGGTAAGACTGTAAGAACACTTGTTTTCGCACGTGGCGACAAGGCAGAGGCTGCTCTTGCTGCAGGCGCTGATTACGTTGGTGCTGAAGACTACGTTCAGAAGATCCAGACCGAAAACTGGTTTGACTTTGACGTTGTTATCGCTTCTCCTGACATGATGGGCGTTATCGGCCGTCTTGGTAAGGTGCTTGGTCCTAAGGGCCTTATGCCTAACCCCAAGGCAGGTACAGTTACTCCCGACGTTGCTAAGGCAGTTGTAGAGGCTAAGGCAGGTAAGATTGAGTACCGTCTTGATAAGACTAACATCATTCACTGCCCCATCGGTAAGGCGTCCTTCGGTACTGAGAAGCTTGTTGAAAACCTCAACACTCTCGTAGGTGCTGTTATCAAGGCTAAGCCTGCTGCTGCTAAGGGTCAGTACATTAAGAGTTGCGTTATCGCAACTACAATGGGCCCCGGCGTTAAGATCAACTACGCAAAGCTCGGCTAATTTAAATTTAAAAGCAAAAAGAAGAACCGACAAAACGGTTCTTCTTTTTTTATTTGAATTTATTTTCCCTTGCGTAATATACCTTGCTGTTATCAGCAACAGATTTTGTTAACCAGACGTTTCCTCCGATAACAGAATTGTTTCCGATAACTGTTTGCCCGCCGAGAATTGTAGCATTAGCGTAAATTATAACGTCATCACCGATTGTAGGATGTCGTTTTATATCTTTAATCGGATTTCCGTTTTCATCAAGTTCGAAACTTTTTGCGCCAAGGGTTACGCCCTGATATAACTTAACGTTATTTCCTATTACGGTTGTCTCACCGATTACAATGCCCGTGCCATGATCTATAAAGAAGTACTCACCTATCTCGGCACCTGCATTTATATCAATTCCGGTTAGGCTGTGTGCGTATTCTGTCATAATTCTCGGCAGAAGCGGAATTTTCATCTTGTAAAGCAAATTTGCAAGCCTATAAACAAGTATAGCGTAAAATCCAGGATAGCAAAGTAGTATCTCGCCTTTTGTTTTTGCCGCAGGGTCACCCATATAAATAGCATCTATATCTTTGTAAAGTTTTTCCTTAATTGAGGGTAATGATTCAATAAATTCATTACTCTGCATCTCGGCATTACCTTCTTTTTGACTATAATTGCATGCTAAAAAAATCTGCTCTTTTAATGAACACTTTATTTCATTTAATAACTGTTCCGTTGTAATGTTTTGTTCTAGAGCAAAACATGCCGGGAAGAGTAAGGCTTTTGTCTTTTCTATTATATTTATAATCTCGTTTTTATTTGGCGGATACTTGTTATTCTCAAAAACACCGTATTCCTCTTCAATTTTATCAAGTCGATCCAGTATTTCCTTCACAGGATAACCCCCTAATATAATATTATATGTGGATTAAATTTTTGGCAACCTAGCAAGAGAGCAGTCTATCTCATCATCACGCGGGACATAATCGCTCATCTTGCCATCGTGATATTTTTGATACGAAATCATATCAAAATACCCTGTGCCGGTAAGTCCAAAGACTATTGTTTTTTCTTCCCCGCTTTCCTTACACTTGAGTGCCTCATCGATAGCCACCTTAATCGCGTGCGAACTTTCGGGTGCAGGCAAAATTCCCTCAACCCTGGCAAATGTTTCTGCGGCCTCAAATACTGCCGTTTGCTCTACACTAACGGCTTCCATAAGCCCTTGCGCATAGAGTTCTGAGAGTGTCGAGTTCATGCCGTGATATCTCAGCCCACCTGCGTGATTTGCGGATGGAATAAAGCCACTGCCTAAGGTATACATTTTAGCTAAGGGACATACCTTACCGGTATCACAGTAATCATACGCATATTTACCGCGCGTAAGTGTCGGACAGGATTTAGGCTCAACCGCAATAAATCTGTAATCTCTTTCACCGCGCAGTTTTTCACCCATAAAAGGCGCTATAAGTCCGCCAAGATTTGATCCGCCGCCTGCACAACCAATAATTATATCGGGGATAATACCGTATTTGTCGAGTGCTGCCTTTGTCTCAAGACCAATTATTGATTGATGCAAAAGCACTTGGTTTAATACACTACCCAATACATATCTATACCCGTCTTTTGACATTGCTGTCTCAACAGCTTCAGATATCGCGCAACCAAGGCTACCCGTTGTGCCCGGAAATTCTTTTAAAATGCCCTTACCTACCTCAGTTGTCATAGAAGGCGACGGAGTTACTGATGCACCGTAGGTGCGCATTACTTCACGCCTGTATGGCTTTTGCTCATAGGATACCTTAACCATATATACGTGACAGTCAAGATCAAAGTAAGAGCAGGCCATGGATAGCGCTGTACCCCACTGCCCTGCACCTGTCTCGGTGGTAACGCCCTTTAATCCCTGGATTTTTGCATAATATGCCTGAGCAACCGCTGAGTTTAGTTTGTGACTGCCACTTGTATTATTACCCTCAAATTTATAGTAAATCTTTGCAGGGGTATTAAGTTTTTCTTCAAGACAGTAAGCGCGCACCAGTGGAGATGGGCGATACATTTTATAAAAGTTTAAAATGCTTTCAGGTATCTCTATATAGGCGGTTGTATCATCCAATTCTTGCTTAACAAGTTCATCACAAAAGACCTCGCTGAGCACTTCGGAATCTATGGGATTTAACGTTTTTGGATCAAGAAGGGGCGAGGGCTTTTCCTTCATATCAGCACGTAAATTATACCAGTGTCTCGGAATTTCATTCTCACTTAGATATATTTTGTAAGGAATTTTGTTTTTCATCCTGCACACTCCTTTTCAATTTTGATTATATTAATTAGCAAGGTACAAATAAAGCCAATAAAACAAAAAGCCTTGACCATGCTTAAAACATTGTCAAGGGCGTAATAAACGCGGTGCCACCTTGTTTTTTACTTAATTCAGTATCTGTTTACGCAAGATTAACGTCGACACATTTAATGTCGCCCTCCGCAGGCCATATTGTTCAGCGCGTCTTACGAAACTCTCACCGTAATTCGCTCGCTTTAAAGACGTATGCTGATTTTTCTCTGCTTCAACGGTTTATAATAATTGTGTTCATTTTATCACTAAAAAAGAAATATGTCAATAGAAATATTGCATTTTAGGCACTTGTATAGAATTTTTTCGCTTTTTGTGAATGTTTTCGCAAAAAGCTCTTGCATTTTTCAAAAAATCACTGTATAATGTTGCTTAAAATTATTAAAAGGAGGTTTTACGTAGTGAAACGAATTTTCAACTTTTCGGCCGGTCCTTCCAACCTGCCACTGAGTGTGCTGGAAAAGGCACAGGCTGAACTTATCAACTATGAGGGCAGCGGTATGTCCGTAATGGAGATGTCGCATCGATCTAAGATATACGAGGAAATTATATTATCAGCGGAAAATCTCCTAAGAGAAATAATGATGATACCCGATAACTATAAGGTTTTATTTCTGCAGGGTGGCGCAAGCACGCAATTCGCCGCGGTACCGTTAAATCTTATGAAAACCTGCAAGGCTGATTACGTTTTAACCGGTCAATTTTCTACAAAAGCCTTTGAGGAGGCAAAGAAATACGGCACCCCCAGACTCGTTGCAACGAGCAAGGATAAAAACTTTAGTTATATTCCATATCTTAAAAGATCCGATTTTGATCCCCAAGCAGATTATGTGCATATTTGTTTCAATAATACTATATACGGTACTAAGTTTTATTATATTCCTGATACCGGTGACGTACCTCTTGTTGCGGATATGTCTTCTTGCATATTGTCTGAGCCTGTAGACGTATCAAAATTCGGTTTAATTTATGCCGGTGCACAAAAGAACATGGCTCCTGCAGGACTTACTGTCGTTATCGTAAGAGATGACCTAATCGGTAACGCACGTGCAGAAACCCCAACTATGCTCGACTATAAAACAATGGCAGACAGTGGTTCAATGTACAATACACCTCCCTGCTATTGCATATATATGGCCAAACTTGTTTATGAATGGATAAAAGAACTTGGCGGCCTTGAAAAAATGAAAGAGATAAATGAATTCAAGGCAAAGATGCTCTACGATTATCTTGACGCACAGCAATACTATCTTGCGCCTGTAGAAAAACAGGTTCGTTCTATGATGAACGTGACGTTTATTACGGGGGATGCTACACTTGATAAAAAGTTTGCAAAAGAGGCTGAAGAAAGAGGACTTAAAAATCTTAAAGGTCATAGATCTGTAGGTGGTATGAGGGCATCTATATACAATGCAATGCCTACAGAGGGTGTAAAAACTCTCATAGAATTTATGGAAGAGTTTAAAAATAACAACCCAAAGGTAAAATAATATGAAAAAAATCAAGTTAATGAATAAAATTTCTAAAAGCGGTACTGTTTTTTTGGAGAATAACGGTTTCTTACTATTTGAAAATGAAGAAAATCCGGATGCAATTCTTGTGCGCTCAGCCAAACTGCACGAGACGCCGTTAAATGAAGAGTTAAAGGCGATAGCACGCTGTGGTGCAGGTGTCAACAATATCCCCATTGAAAAATGTACCGACGCCGGCATAGTTGTTTTTAATACACCCGGAGCAAATGCCAACGGTGTAAAGGAACTGGCAATATGCGCCTTGATACTGGCTTCAAGAGATATTGTTGACGGTATTAACTGGTCTGAAACACTTACTAAAGATAATGACGTTGCCAAAAGCGTAGAAAAAGGCAAAAATGCTTTTGTCGGGCAGGAACTTTTAGGTAAGACACTTGGTGTAATAGGTCTTGGTGCGATTGGCGGTATGGTAGCAAATACTGCAATTAGCCTTGGCATGGATGTTCTTGGCTACGACCCCTATCTTACAGCCAATGCAGCCTGGAGCCTTGCGCCCAGCATAAAGCAGGCATCATCCTTTGATGAGATATTTACTAAGAGTGATTATATCACTCTGCACGTTCCTTCAACGCCCAAAACACGCGATATGATTTCCGCAAGTGCTATTTCAAAAATGAAGGACGGTGTAAGAATAATAAACCTTGCGCGCGGTGATTTGGTTTGTACAAAAGATATAATTGATGGTATAAATCAAGGCAGAATAACAAAATACATCACAGACTTTCCCTCAGAAGAAACGCTTGGAATTAAAAATATTATTAATATACCACACCTTGGGGCCTCAACCGAGGAGTCCGAAGAGCACTGTGCTCTTATGGCCGCAAAACAGTTGTATGAGTATTTAACACTAGGTAATATAAAAAACAGTGTTAATTATCCCGATACTGCTCTCCCCCACACAACCTGTGCAAGAGTATGTGTTCTGCACAAAAATATACCCAATACACTTTCCAGGATAACAACCGCATTTGCTAATAATGGCATGAATATAGAGAATCTTGCTAACGCCTCTAAAGGTGATAACGCCTATACGATTATTGAAACAAATGACGTTATTACAGAATCGGTTATATCAACTCTTAAAAACATTCAGGGCGTAGCGCGTGTTCTTAAATACTAAAAAAATGCTGTCACTTCACAATGTGACAGCATTTTCGTTATACAAAAAACAGGGCAAATTTATGCCCTGTTTTTAAATTTTTTGTGCAATTTTATTTACTCGGTTTAACAAATTTTTTATAACCCTCACCAAGTTTGACGCATTTTGAAACTCGGCTCAGTGTTGCAGAGGATATCTTTGTTTTTTCAATTACCTCTTCATAAGTATCACCGCCAAGCAGGCACTCTGCAGCAAATATGCGCTGTGCCATCTGCTCAAGTTCCTTTTGGCTTAAAAGATCTTCAAGAAAAATCTTGCAATCATTTTTGTTTTTAATCTTTACAATGCAGGAATAAAGTTTATCTACATATGATACATCCATAAGACACCTCAAACATATTTTTCATATAATATTATACACATTTTAAATAATTTTGCAAGAATTGTTTTGTACGAGCGGATTTTGGCGTTTCAAAGACTTCTTTTGATGTACCTGATTCTTCAATTTTTCCCTCTGTTATAAATATCACCTTGTCAGAGACGTTTTTGGCAAATTCCATCTCGTGAGTCACAATAATCATAGTGATACCCGACTTTTCCTTGAGTTCCTTAATAACTCTCAAAACCTCCTGCGTCAACTCAGGGTCAAGCGCACTTGTGGGTTCATCAAAACACAAAATTTTGGGCGAAAGCATAAGTGCCCTTGCGATAGCAACTCGCTGCTGTTGTCCGCCGGATAACTGGTAAGGATACGCATCCTTTTTATCAAGAAGGCCAACGCTAGAAAGTATCTCGTCAGCTTTCTTATCAATCTCTTCTAAAATGCTTTTTTTATTTTCTTTAAAGTCCTTAGACTTTTTTGCCCTGGTTATCGGTGCCAGCGTCAAGTTGCGCTTAACCGTATATTGTGGAAAAAGATTAAATCCCTGAAATACTACACCCATCCTAAGTCCGGTATCATCATTAATAAGTTCTTTTGTTTCTCCGCCATATGAATAAACAATGTCTCCGTCAATAATTATTTCACCGGCAGAAGCAAGCTCAAGCGAATTAAGAATGCGTAAAAGGGTTGTTTTGCCGCCGCCTGATGAGCCTATAACTGATAAAATTTCTCCTTTTTCAAGTGTAAAACTTATTCCCTTAAGCGCCTGTAGATCGCCATAGTTCTTTTTCAAGTTATTAACTTCTAAAAATGCCATAACGACCTCCTATGCTTTAAAATAATCAAGTTTCTTTTCAAGTTTACCTAATAGCAACGTCAGAACACCGACAAAAATCAAATAAAATGCTCCCGCCATAAATATTGGCCAGATCAAACCGTCAAGCATAAATTCCTTTGCTTCAAATATCAATTCATAAGCACTTATGGTATTTGCAAGTGAGGTATCCTTGATAAGTGTTATTATCTCATTGGACATTGATGGTAAAATTCTCTTTATTACCTGCAAAAGCACGACCTTAAAGAATACATCTCTGCGTGTCATACCCAAGACCTTGCCCGCTTCATATTGCCCCTCGGAGATGGACTGTATACCTCCACGATATATTTCGGAGAAATAGGCGGCGTAATTTATTACAAATGCTACAAGTGCTGCTATAAATCTGGTAGAAAATGTTGCATCAAACCATTCCCATCCTGTATTCATCTGCGGCCATTTAAAGCCAAACAAAAGTCCGGGAAGATAAAATATTGCAAATATTTGCAGCATAAGCGGAGTACCACGTAATATCCAGACAAATAGCCTTGAAATCAACTTTATCGGTTTGAATTTTGACATTGAGCAAAAGGCAACAACTAATCCAAGCGGTAAAGAAAATACAAGTGTTAGAACAAAAAGGAGTATAGACGTCAAAAAACCGTTTGATAACTGCATTAGTACATCAAAAAATTCTCCCATCTTATTAACTCCTTTCTCTATCAAAAGGCTGTTACACATTTTTGCAACAGCCTTTATTTAATTATTTACTAAGTTCTTCTGTATTAAGACCTACTGTATATTTAGTAGCCAACTGCTCAAGAGTACCGTCTGCATATTTAGCCTTTAAAAATTCATCAAGACTGCTCTTAAGATCGCTACCCTTTCTTAAACCTACTGCAAAAATCTCATCGCCGTAACTAGCGCCATCGAGTATCTCAAGGTTTTCATAAATGCCCTTACCTACTACACTCTGTGCCATAGTTATATCAATTATTGCAACATCGGAAGTCTGTGCGAGCACCTCACCGAGTGCGTCTACCATGCCACCAACCTTATTTATCTTAGCCGCCTTAATATCATCCTCAGCTACAGTTGCACCGGCTGAACCGCTTTCTACTGCAATTGATACATTTTTAACATCCGCTGCCGTAAGAGTGCTACCCTTTCTGACTACAGCTACCTGAGCATTCTTTGCATAAGAAACCGAGAAATCGATTTTTTCACCAAGATCGCTTGATGCCGTCATACCGTTCCAAACAAGGTCTATCTGTCTTGTATTAAGTTCTGCAACCTTATTGTCCCAATCTATGATTATTATTTCACATTCAACTCCAAGTGATGCAGCATAAGCCTTTGCAAGTTCGGCATCAAAGCCGATCCACTCTCCGGTAATTTCATCCTTATAATCCATAGGTGGGTACACTGTAACTCCGACTATCAGTTCCCCTGATTTTTTTACTGCATCAAGATCTGAAGCGACACCGCAAGATCCAAGAGCAAAAACAGCCGTAATTGTCAAAACACAAGCAAGTAAAACAGAAATAAGTTTTTTCATAATTCTTTCCTCCAAGATAACACTTTAGTTTGATAAAGTGCTTTTGATGCTTCTATTATACACAAACACTTTAGTCTTGTAAAGTGTTTTTTGCAAAAAAAATATACTTTGTCATTTTTACACAACAAAGTGTATAGTCACATGCCAATGTTTTATTCACTTCATCCAACTAAAGCATACAAGAGGCTGTAAAATTAATTACAGCCTCTTGTATTTATCTGCTTTGCATTCTATATCGACGCCTTTCAGCGCGAGAATCCCGGAATGCGTATGCTACAACCGTACCTATTATTCTTTTAGCACCACTTCTATGCAACAATTCGGCGCAAGCCGACATCGATGCGCCGGTAGTAACTATATCATCTATAATAATTACGGTTTTTCCGCTTAAATCACATTCCTTTATATCGAAATGTGCATTTTTAAGTCTGTCTTCTCCACTTTTGCTCTTTTGTGCTGCTTTGTTTTTGGAAATAAGCAGAGGCATATACTCTGCTCCAAGTTGCTTTGCCAAGACCTTTGCAAGTTCGGCAGCATGATCATAGCCATATTTAACAATCGAAGACCTCATTCTTGGCACGTTTACAAATACGCAGCCGCTAAAATCCTTTATCTCATTTAATATCACAGGTGAAAGATTTCTCGCGATAAAATTAAGAACGTCGCGCCTGTTATCCTTTTTAAGAGAAAATATCAAAGGATTAACAGGGGTATTCTTATCCAAGCCGCCGTATTTTGCCAATTTTAAAAGTTTGTGTACATATGCTTTATCAAGTAAATCATTTGAGCAAACACACTTGTTATGTGGCTTTAAGCAATTTGCGCACTTTAGTTCTGTCTTTTTTATAAATGACGCATGGCATTTAGCACAAAATGCCGTGTCGGAATATTCAAGAGGTTCCTTACAAGCCACACATTTCGGTACTGAAAGATAAAACAGTATTCTTTTAATTATTTCCATAGCCTTATAATAAAGCACCGATATGCTCGGTGCTTTATAAATCAGTTGTTAGTTTTTGGAAAACTATCCTTAAGTCCGACTATACGGTTGAAGACGTTTTCGTGCTTAGTATCCTTAACAAAGTATCCTGTTCTTACAAACTGGAATTTTTCACCCATCTTTGCATCCGCAAGTGCGGGCTCAATTTTACAGTTTTCAAGCTTTGTTACCGAATTGATGTTAAGATAATCATCAAAGGTCTTACCCTCGGGTATATCAGAAACGTTTTCGATATCAAAGAGGAAGTCATAAAGCATAACAGTAGTATCCACACAGGTCTTGGATGAGAGCCAGTGGATAGTACCCTTAATCTTTCTGCCGTCAAGAGGCATGGCATTCCTTGCTTCGAGGTCAGCGGTACAACGAATTTCCTTGATGCTTCCGTCATCATTTTTAATTATTTCATTACATTTAACTATATACGCGCCCATAAGACGAACCTCGCCATCAGGCTTCATGCGGAAGAACTTGGGAGGCGGTACTTCTGCAAAATCTTCAGCATCAATATAAAGTTCTCTTGTAAATGCTACCTGGCGTGTACCTGCCTCAGGATGTTTTGGATTGTTAGGCAAATCAAAGTATTCTACTTTATCCTCGGGATAATTGGTTATTACAACCTTTATGGGACGAAGAACAGCAATTCTGCGCTGTGCGGCATCATCAAGTTCTGCTCTGATGCAATGTTCGAGCAGTTCATAATCAACAACACTGTACGCCTTAGCAACACCTGCTCTTGCAACAAAGTCAAAAATTGCTGATGGAGTGTAACCGCGTCTGCGCAAGCCACAGAGTGTAGGCATACGGGGATCATCCCAGCCATCAACAAGACCACTCTCAACAAGTTGTCTTAAATATCTCTTTGACATAACGGTGTGCGTCACGTTAAGGCGCGCAAATTCACGCTGTTTAGGCTTGTTTTCAAAGCCAATATTATCAACAACCCACTCGTAAAGAGGTCTGTGGTTCTCAAACTCAATTGAACAAAGAGAATGCGTAATACCCTCAAGTGCGTCCTGAATAGGGTGAGCATAATCGTAAAGAGGATAGATGCACCACTTATTGCCCTGACGGTGGTGTGAGGTGTGAACGATACGGTAAATTGCAGGGTCTCTCATATTCATATTGGGAGATGACATATCGATTTTAGCGCGCAGTGTCTTTGCGCCGTCCTCAAACTCGCCGTTTTTCATTCTTTCAAAAAGATCAAGGTTTTCTTCAACACTTCTATCACGGTATGGGCTGTTTTTACCGGGAACTGTAAGTGTACCACGATATTCGCGCAACTCTTCGGCATTAAGATCGCAAACATATGCTTTGCCATCCTTTATGAGTTTCACCGCATATTCATAGCACTTATCGAAATAGTCAGAACCGTAAAATATACCGCCACTGGGCTCACAGCCAAGCCACTTAAGATCCTCGTAAATGCTCTCTACGTACTCATTGTCCTCCTTTGAGGGGTTCGTATCATCATAACGCAGATTGAAAAGACCACCGTATTTCTTTGAGGTAGTTGCATTGATCCATATAGCCTTTGCCGATCCTATATGAAGATATCCGTTGGGCTCGGGCGGAAAGCGGGTATGAATTTTAAGTTCGGGATTTACCTTAAGATCCTCATCAATAATGTTATGGATAAAATTGCCTTTTACTTCTTCCATTTTTTTAGTCTCCTATATTAATGTGCATATCTTTTAATAAAAACATCGGGCCGTGACCGGGATAAAGACGCGTATCCAAGTCAAGTGTCGAGAGTTTTTTAATAGATTCCTTTAATAATGAAAAGTTGCCTCCCGGTAGGTCGTATCTGCCAAAACCGCCCTCGGCAAAAACGAGATCGCCAACAAAGGCACAGGAATCTATTTTATATATCAGAGAGCCCGGAGTATGACCCGGAACCTCAAAAATTTCAACTTTAGTATCTTCAAGGAACAAAACTTCCTTGTCGGATACAGCAGTAAAACTACCGCTATATACAGTATTCTCATTAAAGAATAGCCTATAACAATTTTTTATGGGATCGCTCAGTGCTGCGGCATCAGATCTACCGACAATAACCGTTGCATCTGTGTTTTTGACCCAATCGTCAATCTCAAGCATATGGTCAAAATGGGCATGGGTAAGCATGATATATTTGACTTTTCTTTCACCTATATATCTCTTTGCTAAATCGTAATGGCCTGACGGATCAACTACCGCTGCCTCATTCTCAGAAAGGATAAGATACATATTTGACGCATAGCCAATATATGTAGGTACAATTTTAATTTCTATCATATTAATAATTCTATTAAGAAATCCTATAAACAATATTTATATATTATACATAAACTAAAGTAAGGAATGTATTTATCGGGGGAAATATGAGGGGAACAACAATACTATTTAAAAGTTCAACTTATGCATATAAAGCCAAAAAACTGTTTTGGAGAAACGGCATTGAAGCAACGGTCATTAAACTTAATCGCAAAAGTGCAGCGGGTTGTGAGCATGGAGTTGATATACCGACTGAGAATTTTTACAGTGCCATAAATATACTGAAAAAATTTGGAATTGAGTATAGTGTTTACCGAGGTGAGACATGATTTATCTCGACAATGCGGCCACAACTCTTATAAAACCAAAGTGCGTAATTGATGCTGCAAATAAGTGTATAAAGCACTTTGCGGCAAATCCGGGCAGAAGCGGTCACAGACTTGCCCAAATGGCAAGCGAAGCCGTTTACGAATGCCGAAGCACGGTTGCAAATTTTCTTAACAGCGAGCATGAGGAAAACGTAATATTTACCCTGAATGCAACTCACGCATTAAACGTAGCCATCAAGGGCACCGTTAAAGAAAATGCGCACGTTTTAATATCGGATATTGAACACAATGCAACGCTAAGACCAGTAATAGCGCTTACAAAAACAAAAAATGTAAGTTACTCTGTGTACGAAAGCGGAGAAAATATTGTTGAAAGTATAAATAAATCTATAAGACCTGAAACTACACACATAATTTGCAATTTGGTATCAAATGTTTCGGGTCGGGAAATATCCCTTGAAACGATCTCGAATATCGCCCAAAAACACAATTTATACCTTATAGCAGATGCGTCGCAGAAAATCGGACACAGTAAAATAGATTTAAAGGCCACTCCGTGCGACTGCTTATGCGCACCTGCACACAAAGGACTGTACGGTATACAGGGTGCAGGCTTTGCAATATTCAAGGACAATACACGGGGCGAGACAATAATGGAAGGTGGCAGCGGTGCCGATTCAAAAGCGCCGGATATGCCACGGTTTTTACCTGAGGGATATGAGGCAGGCACCTTACCTACCCCGGCAATCGTTGCCCTTGGGGCCGGCATAAAATTTATAAACAAAGTAGGAATATCTAAGATCGAAGAACGAATACGGGTATTGTCAAACGCACTAAATGAGCGCTTAAAATCAATTAAGGGCTTAACAATGACAGAAGAAAATGACCTTGGTGTTACATCCTTTAATCTCTGCGGTTTCAGATCCGAGGGACTGGCATATTATCTAAACGGTCATGGAATTTGCACCCGCGCAGGTTTGCACTGTGCCCCTCTTGCTCACAAACTTTACGGCACGGACACATATGGAAGTGTGCGTGTAAGCCTGTCCTACTTTAATAAAATGGGTGATATAGATTATCTCTATAAGACCTTGAAAGAGTTAGTTTGATTTTTCTTTATCCAACCAGCGCCTGACTACTCGAATTATCGAATTCTTGTGCTCGGTGAAAGAAGAACCGCTACAATCTATAGTATAATCGGCATACTTTTTGTAAAGCGCGCACCTCTCTTCATACAAATCGGCAATGCTCTGCCCCTCTTTTAAAACTATACCTCGTTTGGAATAATCGCCGAGGCGCTCCAAAATCGTGGGCAAATCCGCATATAAATATAAAACTTTGCCAAGTGACTTAAAGTGTCGCATAGCAGAATCATAGTATACTGCGCTACCGCCGGTAGATATAACAGCATTTTCTTCTTCTATTGAAGTAAGCACTTCTTCTTCGAGGGCTTTAAAGTACTCTAACCCCTTTTCATTAATAACATCCTGGAGTTTTTGTCCGGCTTTTTCTTCAATAAGTCTGTCACATTCAATAAGCGTCAGACCCAGTTTACGCGATAATGCTCTGCTCATGGCAGATTTGCCCGATGCAGGCATACCGATAAGCGTTACCGTCATAACTCCTCCTCATTAATAAACATTTCGTTAGTAATTTTTACTTTAAAGATTGCAAATCCGTTTGGTAAAACAGAAAATTCCATAGATCTTTTATTGGTATAAAGTTCTTTTACACTGCTTGCAAAATTAAAACAAAGCGGCTTGTCCGATACGTTAAGAACGGTCACAAAGTTAAATTTACCTTTAACTCTTGCGAAAATGAGATTATCACTATCAAGTCGCAACAGTCTGAAGTCGCCATCCTTGTATACCGAATTCTTGCGACGTATCTGTCCAATGGTGCGATAATGAGCCAAAATATCTTTATCTTCCCTACCCCATGGGAATGGTCTGCGATTAAACGGATCCTTATACCCCTCAAGACCGACCTCGTCTCCGTAAAATACAGACGGTATGCCCGGTAAAGTAGCCAGAGCCGTATAGGCAAGAAGTAATTTTGCTTTACCGTGACTGTATTCATCAGCATCCATTTTAAAGGTAGCAAGATAAGAGTTAGGTGCACCGTCCTTTTTACCTGCGCCAAGTAAACTTATAATTCTCTCAGTGTCATGGGTAGAAAGTAAGTTCATCTGCGTATCTCTTATGCGCTTTGGGGCATTGTTGATAATATCTGTAAGAGCAAATTCAAGTGATGAAGCATCGTTACCCGAAAGAAAGTCAATCAGACCTGTACGTAACGGATAGTTCATAACACCGTCAAGTTCGTTGCCAAGATAATACCTCTTTCTTTTATCATAGGCAATCTTGTTTGATGCATCCTCCCAAACCTCACCGTATAAAATACCATCATGATTTCTCATGTTTATCATGGATTTGATTTTTATAACGAAATCATCTGAAAGTTCATCAACAACATCAAGTCTAAAACCATTAATTCCCATTGAGATATATTTATCGACAACACCGCCATTACCTGCTAAATACTCGCCGCATTCGGGAATATCCGGGTTAATTCGCGGCAGAATAGGTATATCCCACCAGCAAGTATATTTATCCGGATGATTTTGAAAATCGTACCAGTTATAAAATTCTGAGCTTTTTGATTGATATGCGCCAAGCGAACTATATTTTCCATACTTATTAAAGTATATGCTATCATCGCCCGTGTGATTAAAAACACCGTCGAGTATTATACCAATACCTCTATTATTTGCTGCATCTATCAAATCTCTTAAGGCTGTTTCTCCACCGAACATCTCATCTACAGTCATATAGTCGCCTGTATCATACTTGTGATTAGAATATGCCTTAAAAATCGGACTAAGGTAAATAGTATTAACACCGAGGGAAGCTATGTAATCAAGTTTTTGAATTATACCGTAAAGATTACCGCCAAAGAAGGTGTTGTTCTCAAGATGCGCACCGGGATACTCCGGATATTCGGGAATGCCATTGTCCCAATCATCGATCATAACGGCATCCGACCGTGGAGGTATTTTCCCTGCTTTGTTAAAGCGGTCAACGAATATATGATATATAATACCGCCTTGGTTCTTTTTAGGTGCCCTATATTTGAATTTAGAAACAGAGAGTTGTATTGATGCCTCCACCTCTTGCTTTGTGAAGCATATCTGTTTGCCACACCTAAAGCCGTAGATATATCCAATTACACAAAATCCGGTGATACGGGCAAAATATAGTCCTACACCTAAATCCTTAAGATCAACCGGTGTATAGAAAACATCATAGCACTTGTTTATTTTAGAAAATGCCAACTCATACTTCTTTATGAGTTGTTTTTTTGTTTGATCAAAAATTTCAATATAGAGGTGTGTAAGACCCAGTCTGCGTGGCACATCTATACTGATACCTGCCGTCTCGTTTATACTGAAAGCGGCAGAATCGGACGCCGCGTCACTTCGGATATAGGATATGTGTCCCATATCCGAAAGTGCGGAGCCCTCATTTATTCTTAAAGGATTCAAAGGAAAATACCTCTGTTATTTTTTAATCTTATTTATCGGACTGATGTGCCATATTTCATTAGCGTACTTATTAATGCTGTTATCCGATGCAAATACACCGCTTGTAGCAGTGTTCATAAGCGACATCTTAGCCCAAAGTTCACGGTTGGTATAATCGGAGATAGCAGTTCTGTAAGCATACATATATGAATCAAAATCTGCAAGACACATAAATGGATCCGCAACTCCGTATCCACCGTTTACGAGATAGTCGGCAATGTGAGAGAAGTCAGCGCCGCCGATAGGACGGTTAAATCTGTCAATAACACCCTTAATTTGCGGAGATGTGTGATAATAATCTCTGGCAACGTAACCGTTTCTCCAAAGTTCATCGACCTCGGGTGTGTTGAGACCAAAGATATAAATATTATCTTCACCCACTGCATCAAGTATCTCAACGTTAGCACCGTCAAGAGTACCCATAGTTACAGCACCGTTCATCATAAGTTTCATACAACCCGTACCGCTTGCCTCTTTGCCCGCAAGAGATATCTGCTCGGATATATCCGCTGAGGGGATAAGCACCTCGGCAAGAGAAACGTTGTACTCTTCCATAAATACAACCTTAAGTCTATCGCGTGTAAGGGGATTTCTCTCAAGTTCCTCGGAAAGGAACCAGATTAGTTTAATAAGTTTTTTGGCCATTGCATAGCCGGGCGCAGCCTTACAGCCGAAAATAAAGGTCTGCGGTGGAATATCCACATTGGGATTTTCCATAATCTGATTATAAAGCGCAATTATCTTCATAACATTAAGAAGTTGGCGCTTATACTCGTGCATACGCTTGATCTGTACATCAAAGATAGATTCCGGATCAATTTTTTTACCGCACTTTTTGAAAGCATAATTTGCAAATTCTTGCTTATTATTGCTCTTGATATCAAGAATATTCTTAAGGACGGTCTTATCTGTCTGATACTCGGCGAGTTTGATAAGATGTGATGCATCCTCCTTGAACTCATCTCCAATAAGTTCGGAAAGATAGGAAGTTAAAGCAGGGTTAGAAGAATTGAGCCATCTTCTGTGTACAACACCGTTAGTAACGTTTGTAAACTTCCACGGAGTCATTTTATAGAAATCATGGAAGATAGTCTTCTTAAGAATATCACTGTGGAGTTTAGAAACGCCGTTTACAGTATTAGAGCCGACAACCGAGAGATTAGCCATACGTACCTGGTTGTAAGCAACTATAGCCATACGTGATATTCTGTCCCAGTCACCGGGATAGAAATTCCAAAGATCTGTAGTAAAGCGTCTGTTAATTTCACACACGATTGAATAAATTCTCGGAAGTTTAACTGAGAACAGGTCTATTCTCCAGCACTCAAGTGCCTCGGGTAAAACTGTATGGTTGGTATAGGTTACAGTCTTAACAACAGTAGCCCATGCCTTATCCCATGTGTATGAATATACGTCCATAAGAATACGCATAAGTTCGGGAATAACAAGAGCAGGGTGCGTATCGTTGATATGGATAGATATTTTATTTTCAAAATTAGCAAGTGAGCCGTGATCAGCAAGATAGTCGTTAATAATGCTCTGCAATGATGCAGAAACAAGGAAATACTGCTGAGAAAGGCGCAAAAGCTTGCCTTCATCGTAATCGTCCTTGGGATAAAGCTGCTTAGTAATAATTTCGGCTTTATCTGCATCAGAGCGGTTCTTTACATATGAAGACTGTGAAGATGACTGATACAGCGCAGAATATGTGGGTCTGGCACGCCAGAGCCTGATGGTGTTAACGGCATTGGTAACCGTACCGGGTATAAGCAGATCATAAGGAACTGCCTTTACCTCATCATACTGCGTATTGGTGATTTTAAGTTCGCCGTTCTCCCACTTCTCATCTATCTGACCGCCAAAGCGTATAGTAATGCTTTTTTCGGGGTGTGGGACTAGCCATACGCCACCGGAAGCAAGCCACTCGTCAGGAAGTTCAACCTGCTCGCCGTCAACAATCTTTTGCTTGAATAATCCGTTTTCATAGAGCAAGGAATATCCGTTTGCCGCATAATCCTGCGCTGTAAGAGAGTCCATAAAGCAAGCAGCAAGTCTTCCAAGACCGCCATTACCAAGACCGGGATCAACCTCACACGCATAAACACGCTCAAAACTTGAGCCATACTCTTTAAGAACCTCGCAAAGTTCCGGATAAATACCAAGATTCATGGTATCGTTTTTAAGTGCTCTACCTACTAAGAATTCCATACAAAGGTAGCACACCTTTTTACCGTCAACCGACTTAATACGCTTTTTGAAATCGGTGCGGTAATCAATCATAATGTCCTTTACTGCCGAAACCGTTGCAACGTAGAGTTGCTCATCAGTAGCCTTTGTGGGGTCAGAAACACCTCGAGAGATAAGTTTTGCATTTATTCTCTCCTTAAGGTTTTTCTTGGAGATTCTGGTTTTTTCGCCGGTAATTGGATTTGCTGTAGCTTTTTTTATCATTGGTTTGGTATCCTCATAGTTTATTGTATAATTCGATGTATTTTTTGGCCGATGCCTGCCATGTAAAGTCAGATTTCTTTGCGCGCTTTACAAGCTTATCCCATTCCTCGCTATCTCTGTATACCATAAGTGCTTTTTTAACAGAGAACAGAAGTTCGTGTGCGTTGTAATTGCTGAATACAAAGCCATTCGAACCTTCAGCACCGTATGGGATTATGCTGTCATAAAGACCGCCGACGGCACGAACTACGGGTATAGTACCGTAAGAGCAGCATATCATCTGCGCAAGGCCGCAGGGCTCACTCTTTGATGGCATAAGGAAAATATCGGCTGAGGCATAAAGTTTTTTGGATATAACTCTGTCGAACTTTATAAGCGCCTTCATATTAGAGTGTCTGGACTCAATAGCCCTAAGTGTTTCTTCATACTCCTTGTCGCCTGTGCCGAGAACTACAAATTGCATATTCTCCATAAGCATTTCATCAAGTATGCGCAAAAGCAGATCTATACCCTTCTGAGAAGCAAGACGGGTTATCATAACCGCAAGAGGTATGTTTTCATCAACCTCAAGTCCGAGTTCCTTTTGCAGAGCAAGTTTGTTTGCTTTTTTACCGGATTTAAGGTTACGGATGCCGTACTTCTTATAAATATCACCGCCGTTTTCGGGTGAGAAGTAGTCATAATCTATGCCGTTAATAATACCGCACATCTTGTGTGAAACAGAACTCATTATTCCTGCAAGACCAAAGGCAAAGAAATCGTGACGGAGTTCGTTAGCATAATTGGGGCTTACAGTTGAAACGTAGTCACTGGTTATAATAGCGCCCTTCATAAGGTTGATGCAACCGTCAAATTCAACTATGCCTCTGTATTTATCATCAAGGGCAAAGACGTCACCAAGAATGTATGGATCAAATTTACCCTGATACTCTATATTATGGATAGTGTAGACGGTCTTGATACCCTTAAGAAGTTCATTATCCTTGAACTCTGTCTTGAGATATACAACCGCAAGCGCTGTCTGCCAGTCGTTTGCATGGAAGATATCCGGTATGTTGCCGGTAGCAAGCATAAACTCAATTACAGCACGTGAGAAGAATGCAAATCTCTCAGCATCATCATTTTCTCCGTAAAGAGCCTTGCGATCAAAATAATAATGATTTTCAACAAAGTAATAGCACACGCCGTTTTCTTCAATTTTGTAAATTGAAGCACCGGTCTTACGCCAGGAAAGATTAAAGGTAAGATCACAGACCTTAACAAGTTTTGCTCTTTCACTCTCCTTCATTGTGCCATATAAAGGCAGAATAACATCTGCCTTTATATCATCACCCTGCATAACCACTGTTTTTGGCAATGCACCAAGAACATCGCCAAGACCGCCACTCGCAGCATACGGATTGGCTTCACTTGTTACGTAAAGTATTTTCATATTTTAAATTCCTTAATTAAATTCTCTTTTCCTTCTGGATGTAGAAAGGAAGATTTTCATTACCGGAAAGATTAACGTTATCTGAAATGTGAACATCTTTGTCCGAAACGATGCAATTAAGTTGAGCATTATTGCCAACGTAGGTCTTGGCAAAGAGCACACAGTTCTTTACAACAGCGCCCTTAGCAACGTGTACACCTCTTGCAAGCACTGAATTGATTACAGTACCTTCAATAACACACTCGTCTGCAATCATAGAATTCTCAACCTTAGCGCCCTCTTTGTAAATTGTGGGAGCGGAGTTGTGAACTCTTGTGAATATGGGAGCTTCCTTTTTGAAGAGCAAGGAAGCGCGCGCTTCTTCCGAAGTTGCGAGTTCGATAGAAGATCTGAAGTAATCAAGGAAACTGCCAACATAAGCAACAAAGCCATCATAGCAGTATGTCCTATAATTCTCATTTTTATGTGTTCCAATGAGATAGTGAGTAAGACTGTCAATATTATCTGACTCTGCAAGATTGAGGAGCATACGCAGATAAGAAGTCTTCATAACGTAGATATTAAGAGCAAGTTCTGGTAACTTTGCCGTGCAAGTATTGCCGAGAGCCGCATCAATAATCTTACCGTTTTCTGTTCTCATAAGCATTCTGGCGTGCTTAAGCGAGCGCTCCTTGGAATACTTGGTGGTAACAAGCGTAACATTAGCCGCACTTGCCTCATGCTGACGGATAACGTCAGCAACGTCAAGGTTAAGTACGCAATCTGCATCCATCATTATAACGTAATCTTCTTTGATTTCGAAGATATACTCTTTCATGCTCTTAAGTGCTTCCATATGGGTTGCATAGAGTTTTACGTTAGTAGTATGCGCTGTCTGATAGGGGGATATGAAGTTTATGCCGCCCTCTCTGCGCGCAAGATCCCAGTCCTTACCGCTACCAAGATGCTCAAGGAGCGAACGGTAATTATAATTTGCAACAATATTTACATTTGAAATATTAGCATTTACAAGGTTTGAAAGCGCAAAGTCAACAAGTCTGTAACGACATGCAAAGGGGATAGCCGCTACCGTTCTGTCAGATGTTAATCTTGAAAGGGTGCTGTTGTTAAGGCTTGAAAAAACAATTCCTGCTGCATTTATAGCCATTTTACATACCTCCTTACGCTTCCTTGACGCTAATCACACTGGACTTAGCGACAACAGCGATATTATCCTTGCCTGCGTCCTTAGTGCCGACTACCGCTCCGCTTTCGATCAAAGCATCGGAATCAACAATAGCAGAATATACGCAAGCGCCTGCTTTAACGGTTACGTCTTCCATGATTATCGAGTCGAGAACAACCGCACCCGGCTCAACGATAACGCCGCCTGAAAGGATAGAATTTTTAACCGTACCGTAAATCTTACACCCCTCTGAAATCATGGAGTTATCAACGATTGCAGTATCGCCGATATACTGAGGAGGACGCGCGGAATTACGTGAATATATTTTGAAGTTTTTGTCAGAAAGACTAAGGATGGGGGACTCACCGATAAGATCCATATTTGATTCCCAAAGGGACGCGATAGTACCAACGTCCTTCCAATAACCGCTGAACTTATAAGCGTAAAGTTTTTCACCGTTATTTAAGAAGTTGGGGATAATGTTTTTACCAAAGTCATTGCTAGAGTTTTCATCAGCCTCGTCTGCCTCAAGATATTCGATAAGCTTCTTGGCATCAAATATGTAGATACCCATTGAGGCCTGATTGTTCTTGGGGTTCTTGGGCTTCTCCTCAAACTCATAGATTGAGCCGTCTTCATTAGTATTACAAATACCGAATCTGAACGCTTCCTCAATCGGCACAGTGATAGTAGCAACGGTACAAGCCGCGCCTGTCGCCTTGTGCTGCTCAAGCATAAGCGCATAGTCCATACGGTAAATGTGGTCGCCGGAAAGGATCAGCACGTAGTCAGGATCATACTGCTTGATGAAATTGATGTTCTGATAAATAGCGTTAGCGGTACCCTTGTACCAATCAGAACGCTTGTTGCCCTGATAAGGCGGTAAAACAGAAAGACCTCCTCTTGAACGGTCAAGGTCCCAAGGGGCACCGTTACCAATATATTCGTTAAGAGCAAGGGGCTGATATTGCGTGAGTACACCAACTGTATCAATGCCCGAATTGATGCAGTTTGAAAGCGGGAAATCAATAATTTTGTACTTACCGCCGAATGAAACAGCAGGCTTTGCTGTCTGCTTTGTCAGATCGTATAGTCTTGAGCCCTGTCCACCGGCAAGAAGCATCGCTATACATTCTTTTTTGCAATACATGTCTTTTTTCTCCTTATCGTTTATATAATTTTTCTTTTGCTAGCAGTCTCTTTGAGAATAACGCCCGAAAATCTCGGAACCCTAATCTCGGCTATATTGCAATCCTCACCACTGCGTACGCTAATACGCTCCTGTGAGGAATAACAACCTGTATCAAAGAGCACCTTCAGCCCTTTCTTGCCCTTATTCAGAGGGATTGAAACAAACTGATCTGCTCCGCTATACGAAAGAATAATAACTAAACTCTCGCCCTTTGCATTTTTGCGTCTGAAAGCAACAAGATTTTGCTCGCTTGCATCAGCATATATCCACTCAAAGCCCTTAGGATCAAGGTCAAGATCCCAAAGTTCGCTATGACTGAGATAAAACATATTTAGTTCTCGTGTAAAATCTCTGAAGGTAGAGTGGTTAGGATAATCAAGCATAAACCATTCAAGAGAATTATCATAATCCCATTCTCTGAACTGAGCATACTCTGTACCCATAAACAGCATTTTTTTGCCGGGATAAGTCATCATAAGCATCAGTGCTACCCTGGCCTGTCTGAACTTGTCCTCGTATTCTCCATGCATCTTATTGACAAACGATAGTTTGCCATGCACAACCTCATCGTGCGATATAGGCAGAATATAATTTTCTTTGAAGGCGTACATCAGAGGAAAGTTAAGTGCCGTATGATTATACTTGCGGTATACAGGATCAAGTTGTACGTAGTCATATAAGTCGTTGGCAAGTCCCATATTCCATTTAAAATTAAATCCAAGGCCGCCGTTAGAAACCGGATGAGTAATGCCGACGTATGAGGTTGACTCCTCTGCGATCATAAGTGCATCAGGAAACTCGCCAAAAATTGCGCTATTAAGTTTTTTGAAAAACGCAAGAGCCTCAAGGTTGATATTTGTACCGTCTTTATTGGGTATCCACTCACCCGGTTCGCGGTCATAATCAAGATAAAGCATTGAAGCCACCGCATCAACACGCAAGCCGTCAAAATGGAACTCCCTGAAGAAATAAAGCGCATTTGAAATAAGGAATGACTGCACCTCTTCCCTACCGAGATCAAAAAATCTTGTTCCCCACGAGTGCGACTCTTGCCTGTCCTTGCCCTGATAGTCATAAAGCGGCGCTCCGTCAAATTCATAAAGACCCCACTGGTCCTTAGGGAAATGAGCGGGAACCCAGTCAAGGATAACACCAATACCACTCTTATGACACTTATTGATGAAATATCTCAGATCATCAGGATCACCAAAACGCGAGGTAGGAGCATAAAATCCGCAAACCTGATATCCCCAAGAACCGTCAAAGGGATGTTCTGCCAAAGGTAAAAATTCTATATGAGTGTAACCCATATTTTTTACGTACGGTACCAGAATATCGGCCATCTCACGATAAGTATAATATCTGTTGTCCTCCTCGTGGCGGATAAACGATCCAAAATGCACTTCATATATGTTCATGGGAGCACTGAAATAGCCGTTTTTACCCTGACATACGGTCTTTTTTCTATGATTAAACCAAGTGCTGTCCTCCCACTTGAAAGAGTCTGATGTAAAAATCAAGGACGCACCATCGTCTTTACCGCGTGAAAAACGTGCATAAGGGTCACCTTTGTCAACAGTGCCGTTCAGAGAGTGGATACGGAACTTATAAGGCATTTTTTCAAGTGATGTGTCACTTTCAACAAAGGTCTCCCATACACCGTTATCGGTTATACGTTTTAAAAACTGCCCCTGTTCCCAATCGGTAAAATCGGAGACAAGACTAACCGCTAAAGCATTAGGCGCCCATGTACGGAAAGAATAAATGTATTTGCCGTTTTCATCTACGGTTTTGTTTACTCCAAGATACTTGTAAACCTGAAAATTTGTACCTTGATGAAAATAATAAGCAGCAAGATTATCTTTAGTCATATTCCCTCCAATTTCAAAAATATATTATATAAATATAATATTCCGAGAATATTTTAACACTACTTATCCTATTTGTCAAGGTTAATTGGACCATTTTATTAGGAAAAAAAAGGAAAGATTTATTCATTATTTAACAAATTCCGACATTTTTTCCATTTCTTTAACAAATACCATGTTTTTATACCGTTTAATTCTTTTTGACTTTTTTTTATAAAAATGCAAAGTTATTTTTGCTCTTTGCGGCTTCAAAATATTCTTATTGATGCATTTACAAACCTGTACCGGTGGATAGAATAATCCGCCTAGAATAAACAAAAACAAAGGATAAACAAAATAAAACGTTTTTTGCGCAATATTTCCTATGCTTTTTGAAACAATCTGGTAGCAAACAAAAAACAGCACTAATGAGATGATGGGCAAATACCATCTGAAGACACCGTCGACAGTGGCATATACAAGTAAAATAAAGCCTATACCGAATAATATACTGAACACCCAATCCGCCACTGCCAACGTCTTGTC
This sequence comes from Eubacteriales bacterium, assembly GCA_045653505.1. GTDB lineage: Bacteria > Bacillota > Clostridia > Oscillospirales > CAG-272 > UBA1740. The sequence goes on from JAZOLZ010000003.1 coordinate 45,814, forward strand.
TCGAATAATCATTTTCCCATTTTTCGGTACGAGGCTTTTTGCTACCATTAGTGTGGGCTTGTTAGCGATTAATATGGCGCGTGGAAAAATGAGAAAAACATCTTTAAAAGCAACTGCCGTAAACCGTATAACCTCATACATAACTCCACAAATTAAGCCATATATACCCGAATATAACACAGAAAGTAAAATTTCCTCAAGGGCAAAATATTTCATTTGAACAACCCTTTAAAAAATCCCCTATTTTGTTTACCCGGATCAGTGGTGTAATACATACCTGTTATTTTACCTACAATATATATTTTTTCATCTTCCTTTGAAAGGCTTTCAATTCTCAGATTTTCACCCTCAACAATAAAGTTCCCAAGTGCCGTGCTGAGTGTTACTCCCTCCGAATCAAAGGTTTCAACACTCTTCACTGAATCAATGGTAAGCGCTTCCCTGTTCTTTAGATAAAGATTTTGATTTTTTGTTTCGTTTTTTTCTTCCATATGATCTCCTAAAATAAAAAAAGTACCGCATATATCCTACTAGAAGATATGATGCGGTGCTTTATTTTATGAACCCTCCTCCGATACTATCTCGTACATACCTACGGCCTCACTTTTTTTGGTCGTGTCGCGTATGTCGAGAACACGCACAGTTACCGTACGTGAACCGAATGAGACAGAGATCAGATCTCCGAGTTTAACGTCATATGATGCTTTAGCGCTTTTACCGTTGACAGAAACACGTGTGTTATCACACGCCTCATTTGCAACGCTGCGGCGCTTGATCAGCCTACTGACCTTGAGATATTTATCTAAACGCATTATTAACCGTTTACGCTATCCTTAAGAGCCTTTGAAGCTGAGAATGAGGGTTTCTTGCAAGCAGCAATTTTAATAACCTCACCTGTCTTGGGATTACGGCCTTCTCTCTCACCCTGCTCCTTAACCTCAAAATTACCGAAGCCGATAAGCTGAACCTTATCACCGTTCTTAAGAGCGTCAGCGATAGCATCGATAACAGCGTTAACAACCTGCTCAACGTCCTTCTTCTTAATTTCTGTTGCATTTGCAACTACATTTACAAGATCACCTTTATTCATGATAGTCATCCTTTCTTTTTTAGGTTAATGATATTATACCATCTTAGACGGACAACTTCAATGCAAATTCAAACTTTTTTCAATTCTTTATGACAAAAATCGGCTTATTTTATAACTGTTTCAAGCCTCTTTTGTGCAAATTGCCAAATTCTTGATTTTTTGCAGGCTGATATTGCTCAAAAATACCGAAAAAATTAAATATAATCCAACAAATACAACTCCAAAAAGTATTGTTTTTACTGGTGTTTCCGCATCCTTTAGTACAATTTGTACAATGATTTTCGAAATGGCTGCTGATCCAATTGAATTTAAAAGTGGTCTCCAAACAGATAACATTCCCCTAAGCGATGATTTATCCTTGCGTGCTAAAACAGAGAGCGAAGTGATAAGTGAAACCAGATAGAATAGCGCCGTACCAATCGGGGCACCTGATATACCAAACTCCGCATTACCGACAAGATAATGTGTAAATATTAATTTAACAGTTGCTCCAACTACCATAGAATATAGCGGGGCTCTTACAGCGCCCGTGGCTTCAAGAGCCGTATTGATTATTGTCAACGGTGCTACAAATATTATTGCAGGAGAAAGCAATGTAAGAAGCAAGTATGCGTGCTCAACCATACTATTTTCAAATAATAATGCAAGTATTTCTTTACTAAAAACGCCAAAAGCGACTGCCATGGGTATTGCTATAAATACAGATAATTGCATTGTACTTTCTAACGAATTAATGAATTCTTTTTTTCTTCCGAGTGCGTAATGCTTTGTCATTGACGGTAAAATAGCGATTGATATAGGTGTGATTAGCGCTACTGCAAGATTAAACATAGGCACTGCAAGAGTACTATAGGCCCCGTAAAGATTGTTTGCCTCCCATTCGCTATACCCTATTGATTGCAGACGTTGCATTATCATACCAAGATCAATAACGTTTGTTACTGTCATCACACCGGCACTGACCGTTATAGGGATTGCTATTTTAACTATATGCTTAGCAATTTCTTTACCTTTTAACGTGCTGCAGTCTCTTTTCTTGCTTTTGCCAAGCATTGGCAAGCAAACAAAAAACAGATAGATGCTTGATATTACTGTGCCAAGTGTTGTACCGAATATTGTTAAGGCCGAGATTTTCTCAAGCGAAAATCCGTTTTTTATGCCCATAGAAGCAAATATCAGTCCGAAAACAAGGCGTCCGCATCCCTCAATTACTTGCGACACCGATATTGGTAAAAGTGTGTTTTTACCATTAAGATACCCTCTTTGCACACTACCAATTGCAACAAATAGCACCGACGGCGCTATTGCAAGTATTGAATAAAGTGAACCTTTGTTTGCAATCAGGTCGGATAAGGGACCTGCTAAAACACTCAAAAGTAGAGTAAGCGATAATCCAACTGTGAAAAACAGTTTCATTGCAGTATTTAATATCTTGCGTTCATCAGAAGGATTACCTTTAATACTCGATCTTGCCAAAAGTATCGTTATAGCCTTTGGTACGCCTGCAGATACGATTATATAAAAACAGGTATAAACTGTGTATGCAGAATTGAAATATCCCATTCCCTCCTCGCCTAAAAATCTCGCAAGAGGTATTTTGTAGATCAACCCAAGTATTTTAACAACAAGTGCGGATACCGTTAGCATTACAGCGCCGCTTAACACACTTTTTTTCTTACTTTCTTCCTCGTATAACGTTATTCTTTTTTCCATATATCCTCGCAAATAAAAAAAGATTCACTAAAATGTATTAGTGAACCTTTTATTTTATTATTGAGTTTTAAAAATCAAAGGAAATTTGATTTATAGATGAACCAAGCGAGGGTATTGCTATTTTTTTGCATTTTGAAACGTCAATACCAAGTTGCTCTGCCCTGTCGGTTACAAGATCTACAACAGCATCTCCGCGCTTTGGCATCTGCAAAATCTGCACACCGCTTGAGGTTCTGGTGGTTTTCTCGGGGATAAGACTGCTCTTAATATACATAGCCTTGCCTGAACTGGAGCGGATAAACAAATGAAGTGGCTTATCATCCTCATAAACGGCAAATACCGGCTTGGAGGCAGTTGAGAATGCGCCGGTAAGCTTTTTGCGCTTTGATTTTGTCTCATAAACGCTCATCGGTACCTTAACGCCCTTACCATTTTCGAATATATATATCATATGATGCTGAGGTACAATATCGTAAATCATTTTACATCCGATAACGTGCTCATCATCCTCAAATCCGAGTTTAGAAGGAACATATTCACCCATCTGTGAGGCTTTTGTAAGATCAAAATCATTAACCTTGCATCTGTATATCTGTCCTTTATCGGTGAAGAAGAGCATATCTCCGCGATTATCAGTGTCCTCCTGGTAGGAAATAAAGTCACCTTCCTTGAGTTTGTGATTATCATCTGCTCTTGCAGCCTGTACAGAAAGTTTTTTGAAGTATCCACCGTGTGTCATAACAAGACGGCAATTATAGTTTTCAAAGAAGAGTTCTTCCTTTTTGGGTGACGGTGCTATCTGTACACCCTCAACTATCTCTGTCATTCTGTCTTTTCCGTACTTCTTTTTAATACCCTGAAGTTGAGAAATAATAAGACCTTTGAGTTTAAGTTCATCGCGAAGAGTATCGGTGATTTCCGCAATAGTCTTTTCGAGCTCCTCAAGTTCGGCAACACGGTTTATAATGTACTCGTGGTTAAGATAACGGAGTTTTATATCTGCGATATAATTTGCCTGAACCTCTGATATGGCAAAGCCCTTCATAAGATTAGGCACAACCTCTTCATCCTTCTCGGTTTTACGGATTATGCGTATTGCTTTATCGATATCGGCAAGAATTTTTGCAAGGCCAAGGAGAAGATGCCTTTTTTCTTCTTTCTTCTTAAGATCAAAGTTAAGTTCACGTCTAACACACTTGATACGGAACTTGATCCACTCGGCTATTATCTCTCTGATGCCAAGCTGCATCGGAGTACCCTCAACAAGGATGTTGAAGTTACAGTCAAAGTTATTTTCAAGTTCGGTTGCTGCAAAAAGTTTTTGCATAACGAGCTCAGGGTCAGCATCGCGCTTAAGATCAAAGGTAAGCAGTTTTGTAGCACTTAAGTCAACAGAGTCTCTTACGTCAGTAACCTCGCGCAGTTTACCGGCCTTTATCATATCGGAGGCCTTTTTCTTTATCGCCTCCATGCAGGACGAATAAGGAATTTCAACAATATAAATAGCGTTGTTTTTCTTATCGTAGGTATACTTAGCGCGCATTTTAAAGCTTCCTTGACCCGTAAGATAAATCTTTTTCATTACCTCACGGTCATAAATTATCTGCGCGCCGCCCGAGAAATCGGGAGCCTTTACAATATCAAGTATTCTGTCAATGGTTGTATTCGGGTTTTTAAGCATCGCAACCGTTGCATCGCAAATTTCAGCAAGGTTAAACGAGCATATTGAACACGCCATACCTACGGCGATACCAAGATTAGGCGAAATGAGAATATTTGGGAAGGATGTTGGCAGGAGTGTGGGTTCCTCCATTGTATTATCATAGTTAGGAACAAAATCCACCGCATCCTTGTCTATGCCGTCAAAAAGTTCTTTACAGAACGGATCTAGTTTTGCCTCAGTATATCTTGATGCAGCATACGCCATGTCTCTTGAATACTGCTTACCAAATGAGCCTTTAGAGTCAATAAACGGATGCAAAAGCGCAGCGTTACCCCTGGTCAGACGCACCATAGTTTCATATATAGATGCATCACCGTGAGGGTTGAGACGCATGGTTTGACCAACTATATTAGTGCTTTTTGTTCTTGCGCCGGTCATCAAACCCATTTTATACATAGTATAAAGCAGTTTTCTGTGCGAGGGTTTAAAGCCATCTATCTCAGGTATTGCACGAGAGATAATAACGCTCATCGCATACGGCATATAGTTTTTTTCAAGAGTTTCTGTTATCACTTGAACAGTTGGGGTCGATTCAATTATAACCACGTCTTTGTCTTGTTTTTTCTTCTTAGCCATCTTTATCCGTCACATTCTTATTATTTTGTAGCCTGCCGCCCTTATCATACGGTTATACAGCGCAAGACCGATGCCGCATTTGTCGGGAAGCGGAGCATAAATTGCGTTATGATTTTTCTTATCTGCCTCTCTTAATATATTGAAAAGTCTGTGAGCCTGCTCACACTTGTCATAAACACTTCCAAAATCGTAAAGTACTGCGTCAGAAAGGGATTCGGAAAGTAAAGGACAATATTCGCTATACATAATAACGGCAGTATTTTTAGTGGAATTTTCTTTAAGATACCGAACAATTTTATCAATTTCGCCCTCAAGAAGTATAACCTCGGTTTTTGGGGCATAGTGCTTATATTTCATGCCGGGAGATAGCACTTTTTCTCCCTCTCTGAGAGCGCCTGTAACCGCATCGGCAATCTTCACCTCATCGGCAACGCATAAGAGGTCATCAACCGTGATTTTGCCCGGGCGCAAAAGAGTAAGTGCATTATTATCATCGATTTTTACAATGGTTGATTCAAGACCGAACTCGCATTCTCCACCGTCTATTATCATATCAACACGCCCTTGCATATCCTCAATAACGTGGATAGGATTAGTAGGAGACGGTGAACCGGAAATATTTGCAGAGGGTGCCGCAATAGGAACACCGGAAAGTTCAATCAGTTTATTTGCTATGGGATTTTCAGGGCATCTTACAGCCACAGTATCAAGTCCGCCTCGTGTCTTAAGAGGTACTGTATCCTTAGCCCTCAAAACTACGGTTAAAGGGCCCGGCATAAAGGCCCTGGCTAAATCATAATAAATTTCGTTGGTATAGGTGTATACCTCTGCATCCTCCGGTTTTGAAATATGAATAATCAGCGGGTTGTCCGACGGTCTGCCCTTTGCAGAATATATTTTTTCTGCCGAGGGAGAACTGGTGCCGTCGGCACCAAGACCATAAACAGTCTCGGTCGGAAACACAACAAGACCGCCGTTTTTAATAATTTCGGAGGCTTCCTTAATTATCGGGAGCGTACTCTCGTTAAGGCAATCTATTTTAACAATTTTAGTTTTCACCGTCATCACCGCCAAACTTTCTAGCAGTATCTTCACTTATCAGATCATCGACAAGACCACCGATATCACCGTTCAAAAAGGCATCAAATGTAAATATTGTTTTACCAATTCGGTGATCTGTGATTCTCGATTGCGGATAATTGTAAGTTCTGATCTTCTCGCTGCGCTCACCTGTACCCACTTGAGATTTACGATCGCTTGCTATGCGATCATTCTGCTCTTTTAACTGTATGTCATAAAGTTTTGCGCGCAAAAGGCGCATAGCCTTCTCCTTGTTTTGCAGTTGGCTACGCTCCTGATCACATTCAATTACTATACCGCTCGGCTTATGTGTAAGCCTTACTGCCGATTCGGTCTTGTTTATATGCTGACCGCCGGCACCGCTTGATTTACAAGACTCAATCTTTATATCCGCCGGGTTGATTTCAACCTCAATGGCCTCCACCTCCGGCAAAACAGCAACGGTAACCGTGGAGGTCTGTATTCTGCCGTTGGACTCAGTCACCGGTATTCTTTGTACACGGTGAACGCCGCTCTCAAATTTAAAACGTGAGTACGCGCCGCTACCCGAAATCATGAACGTAATTTCTTTATAACCGCCAAGCTCGGTTTCATTGGCGTTCAGAACTTCAAGCGCGAACCTAAGTTTGGTTGCATACATAGAATACATACGGAACAAATCGTATGCAAACAGTGCTGCCTCTTCGCCGCCGGCGCCCTGCCTGATTTCAACAATAACGTTTCTATCGTCATTTGGATCCTTTGGTATGAGAAGTATCTGCAACTCTCGTTTAAGGCTCGAAAGCAATTCCTCTGAAGCGACAAGTTCTTCCCTTGCCAATGCTTTAAGTTCGCTGTCCGCATTCGGGTCGGATATTATTTCCTCTGCATCGCTTATCGCTGCCTCTGTCGATCTATATTCTCTGTACTTTTCAACAATGGGAGTTATTGAGTTGTATTCTTTAATAAGCGACGTGTATTTTTTATTATCGGATATGACCTCAGGGAGTGTGAGAAAACGCTCAATCTCCCTGTGCCTATCCTCGGTTTGTGCAAGTATATCAATAAGCATTTTTGCTCTCCTCTCTTAAAATTTTCTGAGAGGTTCCCGGCTAAACTATAAATGCTTTAAACGCCTCGTAAGTAGAATAAACGTCTGCTTTTGATACAAGCTCGTAGGGAGCGTGCATTGAGATAACGGGAACACCGAGATCAACGGTATCAATGTTATGGTTTGCTATAAACATAGCAACAGTTCCTCCACCGCCCGCATCGATTTTTCCAAGCTCAGCAGTCTGCCAGATTACGCCGTGCTCCTTGAAGAGTTTACGTACAAATGCAACGAGTTCAGCAGTAGCGTCACTGGTGCCTGACTTACCTCTGGCACCGGTAAATTTACTCATCGAGGTACCGCAAGAAAGTATTGCGCTGTTGCTCTTTTCGTACACGTCGGGGAAATTGGGATCGAAAGCCGCAGTTACGTCTGCTGACAGGCACTTTGAATTTGCTCTTACAACTATCTCGTTTTTGCCAAGAGATGCTGATATCTCCTTGATAATGTCTGTAAGTACCGAAGACTGCATACCCGATACGCCCATAGAACCAACCTCTTCCTTGTCGGCAAGCATTACAATAACCGTCTTATCGGTCTTTTCAGCCTCAAGAAGTGCTGTAATAGCAGGATATGAGCATACTCTGTCGTCGTGTCCGTATGAAGCGATGAGAGCACGGTCAAAACCAACGTCACGCGCCTTTTCTGCAGGCACAAGCATAAGTTCAGCCGAGAGGAAGTCCTCTTCGGTAATGCCGTACTTTTCATTAAGAAGAGAAAGTGCGGTAAGTTTAATTTTATCGTTAACCTGCTTATCGTCATAAGGCAATCCACCGATTACAACGTTAAGGGCCTCACCGGAGATTGCAGTGCCGAGAGGCTCTGCGCTCTGCTTTGAGCCAAGGTGAGGGAGAAGATCGTTGATATAGAAAATAGGATCGTTTGCATCCTCACCTATATTAACCTCAATCACCTCGCCGTCGGCATTAACGATAACACCGTGTAAAGCGAGAGGAAGCGCCGTCCACTGATACTTTTTAACGCCGCCGTAGTAATGTGTTTTTAAGAAGCCCATACCGTCTGCCTCATACATAGGCACCTGCTTCAAATCAAGTCTGGGAGAATCAATGTGAGATGCAATTATTCTTATGCCCTCTTTTTCAATATCCTCTTTGCCGACAGAAACAAGCACTATGCTCCTGCCACGGTTATTGAAGTACTTTTTGTCACCAACTGCAAGTTTTTCTCCGAACTTATACTCGGTATAGCCTGCCTTTTTGCACATAGCAATTGTGGTGTTAACTGCCTCTCGCTCTGTCTTGGATGAGTCGAGAAAGGCCTTATAACCCTCGGCATAATCAAAAATTGCCTTTATCTTTTCAGGGCTTGATTCTTCAAAAACGTTCTTCTTTTTGTATACAAGCTCCTTTTGCATTTTTTCACCCTTAGTCAAGTTTTCCATTTTATATCCTCTTTCAAAAATTATTTCATAAAATTTTGTCGATAATCAAATCGAGTTGTTTCTTAAGATCGCATTCATCGGTGTTGTTATAAACGGTAAAATCGCACTTTTCAACAAGTTCACAGTCACTGATCTGCTTACTTATGCGTAGCATAGCAGCATCGGTCGTTATCTTATCCCTTGCAATTATTCTGGCAACCCGTTTATCATAATCTGCGACAACGGCAATCGTTACGTCGCACTTCTTGTTAAAGCCTGATTCAAAAAGCAGGGGTACGTCGCAAACAACAGTATTCCTCCCCTCTTGATTATAGACCTCAATAAGCCTTTCCATCTCTGAAAGAACGTGTCTGTGCGTAATTGCATTAAGATCCGCAAGAGCCGTCTTGTCATTAAAAACAACTTTAGCCAGCAAGGCTCTGTCAGGCACCCCGTCGCTGTTAAAAACCGCTTGTCCAAAGCGATCAAAAATTTCTTTTGTACAGTCGGTGTGAGAAGATATCAATACGTGATAGATATTATCAGCATCAATTATCGGATAGCCATAGGTAGATAAAATCGAGCAAGCAAAACTTTTACCGCTACCGCTACCGCCACAAATACCGATAATCAAAGAGTTCACCCCCAATCGACAAAAGTCATCCAAACAAAATTATTATACAATATCTTTGATTAAAATGTCAAGTTATATATACGAAACTTATTTTAGGAGATAAAAATGAGCGTAAAAAAAGATTTATTAACTCATGAAAGATATTTTGCTGCCGCAAACGGATACGGAGGCTTTAGGTCATATTTTAGAGATGTTTTTAACCGTACGGACTATACAAGATTGTACGTATTAAAAGGCGGCTCGGGTACCGGGAAGAGCACGCTTATGAAAAAAATATCCTGCCTTGCAAGTGAAAAAAAACTTAGAAACGAAGCAATATTTTGCTCATCAGACCCGGAATCTCTCGATGGTATTATTATATATTCCCAAAACAAAAAGTTTGCAATTATAGACGGAACATCACCCCACGAAGAGGACGCGCGTTATCCCGGAGCGATCGATGAAATAATAAATCTTGGAGAATTTTGGAATAAATCTCCCCTCATTGAAAGTAGAGAAAAAATTGTAAACCTTACAGAAGAAAAGCAATTTTTTTATTCTAATGCATATTCAAATTTAAATATTTCCTCTGTTTTTGATAAAAATATTGAGGCAGAAACGTTAAGATTGTGTAATCCCAAGGCCTGCAAAGAAATGGTAGATAAAATACTCTTGGCGCTAAGTAGAAAAAAAGGAACGGTACAAATAAGGTTGGTAGATGCTTTTTGTAAATTCGGCTTTTATTCACTCCCTACACTCAGCACCATTGCAAAAACAGTTGTGTCAGTTGTCGGAAAATTCGGAAGCGAATATATTTTACTTTCTCTTCTGGCAAGCAAAATAAAAGAAGCGGGTATAGAAAGCATACACTTTCCTAACCCGCTTGATCCCAAAAAAATCAATGCAATTTATATACCGGAGGACGGGATAGCCTTTGTTGCCAACGCCTCGGCAGAAAAATTTATAGATACCGAAGAAATGCTAAACGAAACAAAACTTTGCCTTAAAGAAAGTGAGTTGTGCGAGTTTAGCGATATGAAAAAGTTGTTTTTAAATAAGGCTGAGGAGCAATTTGTTTTTGCTGCTGATATGCATGCCGAACTTGAAAAAATCTACACTCCAACTATGGATTTTTCTAAATTTGACAGTCTTGTCGATTATTTTTCAAAAGAAATTTTCAAACAATAATTTTATCACTTTATTGACATATCAGTCTCTTTATGGTATCATATAAAGCGATACTTAAATATTTTTAAGATTTTTAACAATTTCCTCGGTATCCTTTGCTATAACGAGTTCCTCGTTTGTAGGTATCATATACACCTGCACTCTTGAACTGTCTTTTGAAAGTTTTACGGGTGTGCCCGAGTGGCCGAAGGCATTTCTTTCTTCATCGAGTTCAACTCCAAGGAATTCAAGCCCCTTGAGGGAATTTTTGCGTATGTAGGGCGTGTGCTCACCTATTCCTGCAGTAAATACGATGGCATCAAGACCACCCATTGCGGCTGCATATGAGCCAATATATTTTTTGATCTGATAGCAAAGCATATCAAATGCAAGTTTTGCACGCTCATTTCCGGCATTCATTGCTTTCTCGACGTCTCTTGAGTCGGAGCCGACACCGCCTATACCGTCAAAACCGCATTTTTTGTTCATATAACTCTCAACCTCTTTAGGTGAAAGATTGCATTTTTCCATGATAAACGGTACTATAGCCGGGTCAATTGAGCCACAACGTGTGCCCATCAGCACACCGTCAAGGGGTGTAAAGCCCATTGAAGTATCAACGCACTTGCCGTCTTTTACAGCGCTTATGGATGAGCCGTTACCGATATGGCAGGTAACAATTTTCTTGCCCTTCGCTTCGCCGCCCAATATCTTTATCATCTCACCGCTAACGTATCTGTGTGATGTTCCGTGAGCTCCGTAACGGCGGATATTATATTTTTCATACATATCGTATGAAATGCCGTACATGTACACCTCTTTTTCCATTGTTTGGTGGAATGCTGTATCAAATACAAGCACCTGAGGAACATCGGGCATAACTGCAGTGCAACCGTTTATACCCATAATATGTGCAGATGTGTGCAAGGGAGCATAGGTAATACAGTCGTTGAGCACGTCCATTACCTCCTTTGTTACAAGAGTGCTTGTAGCAAAATGAGGACCACCGTGTACAACTCTGTGTCCAATAGCCTCTATCTCATTTACAGAGTTAAGAGAGCCTACCTGTTTATCAAGCAGCACGTCTACCACAAGATGCATTGCTTCACTGTGGTTTTTAAGAGGCTGCTCCTTAATGTATTCGCCGCACCTGTCGCTTTTGTGAATAATCCTTGAGCCGTCTATTCCTATACGCTCACAGTTACCCTTTGCCAAAACAGCATCATTTTCTGTTTCAAAGAGTTGATATTTAAGCGAACTGGAGCCTGCATTTACAACTAAAACCTTCATTTTTCATCTCCTATTAAAGTATTTACCTAATAATTATACATCATTTTCCGACTGTTATCAATACAAAAAACAATTTTTATCAAGGAGGATTTTATGACTGTCGCAATAATAGCAGAATATAATCCTCCGCATTACGGTCACAAGCACCAAATAGATAAAATACGAGAGCAATTTGGCCCCGATACTGAAATTATCGCTATAATGAGCGGTAGTTTTACCGAAAGAGGAGATATGGCGATTGCTGACAAGGGCTTGCGCGCAAAATGGGCATTGTCTATAGGTGTTAATCTTGTTTTAGAACTCCCCTTCCCCTTTTCAGCCTCAAGCGCTGAATTATTTGCCAAGAGCGGTGTCAGAATTGCTGATGCACTCGGTATTGTTGATTACCTTTCATTTGGTAGCGAAAGCGGTAATATCAATCTACTAAGTAAAATTGCCGAGCGCCTGTTGTCCAAGGAATACCGTACCGCCCTTGATTTGGCAGTAAAAGCGCCCGAGAACAAAGGCATAGGCTACCCTAAGCTTCAATCTGATACCTATTTGCAAGTATATGGCGATAATATAGAGGACACCCTTACTCCTAACAATATTCTTGCTATTGAATATATTAAAGCATTAAAACAAATTGACAGCAAAATAATTCCGCACACACTTATGCGCTGCGGTGCGGGATATAATGATAATATTATAAGAAGTGGCGAATATCAAAGCGCCACAGCCATAAGAGAGGCACTATATACTGATTTTGACGCATATGCCTCGCTCTTACCCGAGGAGTATCGTGATGAGGCAAAACAGGCAAAAATTGACGGTCTATTTCCCGTAGATGCCGAGCGGGTCTCCTCTGCGATACTCACTAAACTTTCGTTAAATACGCCGGGCGACTGCCATATTCATGACACTTCCGGCGGTTTATATAACCGCCTTTTGACAAATTCTCAAAAGGCAAGCGATATATCTTCTTTGATAAATCTTACACTTACCAAAAAATTCACTCGCGCAAGGATAAAACGTGCAATCTGGTACAGTTATTTCGGAATTACCTCCTCCGAAATCAAAAAATTACCTCTTTACACACAAATACTTGCTCTTGATAAGGTAGGTCAAAGAATTGTCAAAAAAATCAAGAAAGCGACAGACTTCCCCTTGCTTACAAAACCCTCCGAGGCAAAAGGCTTTACGGATGAGGTTTATAAGCAATGGCAAAGGAGCACTGTAGCAGACGCACTTTTATGTCTTGCTATGCCACGCCCATTGCCGCAGGAGCAGGCGCTTAAGTTTGTACCGTGCGTAAAAAAAGATTAAATTTTGCGTTATCTTAACAAATTGTTATTTTGTCGAAGCTATTTACAGGCAAAAACCTTTTTGTTATCATAATAGCGAAACGCGGACACACAGCGCCGTCGCATTTCAAATAAATGAAAGGAGCTTCAAACAATGTTTGAATTAAACGGAATTAAAGAAGGCGAATACATTGAGTACAAGGGCAGACCCGTTGTACGTCACGGTAACGAAATTTATTACGGCGATTTGTCAGATGAATACTATGCCTTCCTTATGATTATGTCAGACAAGCCCTCGCCCAAAACCGGCGAAAGCGTTCCTGACAAAATTATGGTACAGCGTATCAAGTCAGATACACAGATGCCTGACAAAAACCTTACCGTTAACGGTCTTTTTGCGGCTTTTGAAATGGCTACTGCTTGGCTTGACCGTATCGCAAATAAGTAAAATTTAAAAAATTGCAAGAGTTTTCTTGCAGGAGGTAAAAAATGAGGTCGTCAAAATCAACTAACCTTTCAGGGTTAATTGTTTTCGTTTTGATTGCCGCCCTGCTTTTCGGAATAATCAGTGTTTCCGCAGTGGGATGGCAATCAATACTACCTGACGAACCGGATATCAGCGACAGTGATAAAGACAATTCTCCAAACGGAGAGGATAACACACAGACTGATGAAAACAATGACGGTCAGGGTACAACTGACAATGAAGATGAGACTACAGTTATAGTAACACCTAAGTATTATGACTATTTAACCGGATTATTAACTACGGCTGAAGCATCCATACTTAAGCCGTATTTTGTTTCTCTGAGTTCAAATAACTTGTATGGAATTTCCCAAGCCTCGATGCTAATGGAATTTCCTACAGAGGCAAGTGGCACAAAGCTGCTTATGGCGCTAAAAACAGATACAGTACATAGCAAAATTGGCTCAATCTCATGGGCACGCAACTATATGATCGATTTATGCGCCACATTTGGAGGTATACCGGTTTATGACGGTTTCAGCACTGTCATAGGCAGTACTCCAACGACAAACGAGTGCGTTGATTTTTCCGCTCTTTCGGGATATTATTATACAGAGGGCAATAACATTTATACTAATACACATCTTCTTGATGCGTATGCTGAGAATAACAGACTTGACAAAACCAATAAAAGTACAACTATGCCTTTTGATTTTGCTGACGGTGATTTAGTTCTTAACGACTCGCTTTCAGCAAATGAGGTCTTTATTCCCTATTCTTCTGAGAGAAATATACGTCTGCAATACGTAAAGGAAAGAGGAGAATATATATATCAGAACGGTTATAGGCCCGTATATGACGGACTGAATTCTTCATCTGTATCCTTTAAAAACGTTTTCATACTTTTCTGTGACTCCACAACGTATGACAAAGCAAATGGCACTGAGTTGGTTCTCGATACCCACTCCTCCGGCGGTGGATATTATGTTACGAACGGCAAAGCAGTCAGGATAAGCTGGACGTCAAACGGTGCAAACGAGATCACCTATCATAGCGAAAACGGCGAAAAACTTACTGTAAGTGCAGGTAATTCATATATCGGATATTTCAAGTCATCCAAGCAGGATGAAATAAAAATTGTATAAAAAAAGAGAGTATTGCCGTAATTTAGCAATACTCTCTTTTTTTAACCCTCCATCTGCTTTGCCAAAAAAATTCCCGCCGTCTGGATAAGTTTTGACTCAACGTCCACACTGATTTTTTCCTCTAATTCACCATTATACTGTCGCCCTGTCAAAATACATCCTATTATATCTCCCTCTGATATTATAGGCATAGCACAGCTGACAAAATGTGTACCGCCGTCCTCTGTTATCGGAATCGGCTCACGATCCTTAGAAAATTTATAAAAACTGCGTGACTCTATAACGTCCTCAAGCGCATGAGATATTTTTCTTTCATAATATTCTCGTTTAGAAGCGCCCGAAACTGCAATAATCGCATCTCTGTCGCAAACAAAAACACTCATTCCGGATGTTTTTTGCAGTGTCTCTGCGTACTCTGTAGCAAAATTCTGCAGCTCTCCTATCGGAGAATACTTTTTAAAAATTACCTCTCCCTCACGGTCGGTATAAATCTCAAGTGGGTCACCCTCTCTGATACGCATGGTTCTCCTGATTTCTTTAGGTATTACTACCCTACCTAAATCGTCTATTCGACGAACAATTCCCGTTGCTTTCATTTTATATGCCTTTCATTTTCCTTATTTTCTTGTCTTTAACTTAAATAGTGTTACAAGGATATTATTTGAAAAAATCTAAAAATTATCCGTTTAAATATTTAAAATAGAAAAAGAGAACCCGCTATGCGAGTTCCCTTTAATATTATGTATTAGTTGTGTCTTTGGCGTTAAAAATCGAAAGTGAATGACTATGGATGTAATCAAGATACTTTTCTACCGTCTTTTCAGCTTTCAAAAATCTTTTATATGCTTTTTTATCGAGGCCGTGAATATCTGAGCCAAGTGCGACTACAAAGCCATCCTCAAGCCATCTTAAAAGATGTTTTTTACCTATAAAAAGGCGGTTTTGCAGCGCATCTGCGTTGAGTTGTATTTTTGCGCCACACTCAAGTAAAATATCTATGTTTTGCACAGGATACCTATCAGCATGTGCAAGAACTATATCATACCCAAGTTCTATAAGCGCCTCAACGGTCTTAACGTACTCGTTACCGAAATCGTGAAATGGCAACTCGATCAAAAGAGTTTTTGTACCCTGTATGCACAGTTTATCTATACCGACAAGATTTTCAAGTCCCGGACAAAGCAGCACCTCTGCTCCCAATATAATTTGGGGTGGATTTTCAAACGCAGTAAAGGATTTGTCAAGCATATGGGAGTATGACTTTTCTCTGTCACAGACAAATGCCTCAAGTGAGTGCGCGTGAGGATAAAAGTGAGAGGTTGCAATTATCTTATCAATACCGCACTCTATCGCCCGAGCAAGCTGAAATGCCGTTGTTTTAGTCGAATCGGAGCCATGATCAAGACCGGGCAAAATATGTGCGTGAAAATCAACAAGATGGAATCCGTTATCCTGCCTCTGCTTTTTATCTTTCATATCTGTAATAGGACGACTTCTTTGAGCTCTTACCTTTTGGGTCGAGGTCGGTTAAAATAAATCCGAAGATATTAACGCCTGCCTGCTTGATTGTATCAATCGCATCGCCTATGTTGTTTACATCGGATATTTCTGCTCTGGTTACTACGATATAACCGTCTACAACCTTGCCTATAATAACAGCGTCAGAAACAATATTAACCGGAGGTGTATCAATGATAATGTAGCTATATTCCTTCTCCAAAACAGAAATAAGTTCCTGCATTCTGCGTGAGTTGAGCAAACCAATTGGATTCATCGATTGCTGTCCTGAAAGCAACACAGAAAGATTGGGCACATCTGTAGAAATAATATTGGGCGTTTCATTAACACCTGCAAGATACTCGGAAAGACCGTTTGAAGAATTATCAAGGCCAAGAAGATTGGCAATTCTCGGTTTTCTCATATCGGCATCTATAAGTAATATCTTTTTACCGTCTCCATTTTGCGCAAGCGTAATAGCAGCATTAATGGAAATATAGGTTTTACCCTCTCCGGATACGGCAGATGTAAATGCAATTTTTCTAGATTTTCCTTCTATCGGGAGATATAATATATTTGTGTAAGCAGTACGAAAAGCCTCAGTAATTGAAAATGGTGTATTTTCATTTACAATGGCAAGTCTGTCTACAGCATCTTCTCTGTGCAACTTATCTTCTTTTTTAGAGTTAGATTTGCCGAATTTCATATTTACACCTCCTTATCATTCTGATGTGCAGACACATCGTAATGAGGAATAACTCCTAAAACGGGAAGGTTAAAGTTATCCTCCAGTTTTTTTCTGTCATGAACGGTAACATCAAACATTGCCACAAGCCAGATAATAACGGCTGTTATCGCCGCACCTGCAGCAAATCCGAGAATAGCATTGGTCACCACGTTTTTGCTATTGGGTTCCTTTGGCAACTTGGGATCCTCAATTTTTGAAACAAGAATAGAATTGGGAATGTATGTTGACAAAAGATTGGCTTCTCCTGCAAGATAATAAATAGCACTCGCAATCTTGTATGCATCATCCGCGTTATCACAGGTAACGTTTACCATAAACACCTGTGATTGGTCAACCATATTTACTGCAATTGATTTTTTAATCTTATCAGAGGATAGTCCGACACCGCTTGCGGTATCCCAACCAATGTATTTCTGTATCTCTGTAACAAAATTATCGCTAATGAATACCTGATAATAGGTTTTAATCATTGACTGTGCGACAGCATAGTCATTAACCGAGTTGCCATTATCGGTAAATGCATACAATGTCATAGATGAGGTATATTTATCCTTAGTCAAAAACTGTGAGTAGGATGCAAATATACCACCAAGAATTGTTGCTACTAAAAGAATGATCCAAACCTTAGGAATAAACAGACCGAGCAGATCTTTTAAAGTTATTTCTTCACTATTTTTTCTCATGTTTGCCCTCTTATAATTTAATTACTATACAGTAGTATACTATATAAAAAACCTTTTGTCAAGAAAAGGTTGTTTTTGTATTTGAAAACAGAAAAAAAGACCGTAAAAACGGTCTTTTTTAATTTTATATAGTCTTGAAAAATGCTATGAGGCGATCTGCAATTCTTCTCGCTCCAAGATCGGAAGGATGCAAGCCGTCAGGCATATATAACTCTTGCATAATGGGAATTGACGGTTGCACTCCCAAATTGGCGTACAAATCCAGCACAGGTATTGAGTAATACTCACATACCTCCTTAATTGCATTAACAAACAGTTTAAGCGGCGGACGCGCTGTACCCTTGGGCTCATACACAAGAATATCCTCATCCGTTCTGTGAAGAGGTGTAATAAATATTATAGTCGCATAGGGATATTTATTTACAAGCCTCTTTATAAGGCTGTGCATTGCACCGTAAAACGTATGCTCATCATTATTGTGGAATACACCAAGACCACCGTCGCCGTGGCCAAAATCGTTTGTGCCACCAAATACCACAACAATATCCGCTTCGTTGTCCATAAGTTCAACTCTGTCAAGGAAGCACTGGTCCCAATCGGGATTAGCGCTGGGAATATGCATTCTTGAAATACGTGTAGCACTGATACCGTAGTTTTTTACATGTGCACCGGTTTCTTTAGCAAACAGTTCAACGTACTTTTTTTCAGGACTGCTGACACCAACACCAAAAGTGATACTATCACCAAGAAATAATACTTTTTTGTCCTTAAGATCCATAATAACACCCTCAATTATTGCTGTATAGGCTCATCGGGTTGAGAGTAGAAAACAGACTCACTGTTCTGTTTGGTAGCACTTTCAACCATATCAGCTGTCCAGTTGTTATCTTCGTTATAGTATGCGGCAAAAATGTTACCTGTATAAAGAATATTCATTTCATACTTGTTGTTAGGATCGGTATCCTTAACAGCAAATCCGTCAACAAGTTGATAATTGGAGTTCTCATATCCGTACTGTAAACGGTTGCGGAGTGTAATGTCGGTATTGATTGCATTAATTATATCCATTGCGCGCTCAGGATAAGTGCAACTTTTTGTAATTGCAAAACCGGCTTCAAGCGCCTCTTCTCTGGTAATCATAGGATATTCAATAACATTACAGATCTTATCGTTTGCTTCATACTCTGCCTTGTCAGCGTAGGTGCCGCTCACTATCTTAACGAGTTCGCTTGCACTGTCCTTATACTGATCATTCGCAGCAATTTTATCAAGAAGCCCCTGACAGTCATCGATAGAGGTGTAAGATCTGAGTGTGTTCTCGGAGTAGTTAAAATACCTTTCAGCACATGCTCTGTCAATCACAAGATACTTATATTCACCGATAATGCGGTTGTTAGGAACAATTAAATTCTTATTTCCTTCCGCAGTTGCGTTCCACAGTGATGTGGGAATAAGTTTTTGCAGATTACCGTATTTCTTAAGCTTGAGATAACTTGATATATCGGCAAGATCATCACTAATGCTATCAAAAAGTAACGCACTATTTACAAGTACTATATCTACAGCGCCCGCTTCAATTGCTGCAGCAACCTTTGCATCATACTCATTATAGGAAAAATATTCTACGTTCAGCACGGTATTGTATGTAGTCTCGGTATGCTGAGAAATCATACGCTTTACTGTATCAAGTGTATTTTTTGTTGAATCCTCGGCACCGATTATATACATATTAAGTGTAACCTTTCCCACATCTTTGGGTAGGTCGGGAAAATCGTCGTAATGATCGCCAATACCGGGGTCGGCGCAACCGACGAGCGTAAGAGCCAATATGATAAGTGATATCATAAGGCTTAAGATTTTTTTCATATCTTGCCTCCAAGTTGGATTGTTCCTAAATATTTTACTATATATAGGACAAAAAGTCAAGTAATTTCAAATTAACAAGATGTCCAAATAAACCGAGATGCTTTATACAATATGTATAAATATCAGTTAGAAAGATAATCTCTGAGAGTCTTAGAGCGAGACGGATGGCGAAGTTTACGCAGCGCCTTTGCCTCAATCTGCCTGATACGCTCTCTTGTTATCTGGAATTTTCTGCCAACCTCTTCAAGAGTTCTCGGTCTACCGTCGTCAAGACCAAAGCGAAGTCTGATTACCTCTTCCTCTCTGGGTGTAAGAGTGTGAAGAATATTGGCAAGCTGCTCACGAAGTAAGGAGTATGATGCGCTCTCAGAGGGAGCGGGAGAATCGCTGTCCTCAACAAAATCGCCAAGGTGGCTATCCTCTTCCTCACCTATAGGTGTTTCAAGAGAAACGGGATCCTGCGCAATCTTCATAATTTCTCTTACCTTTTCACCTGTGATACCGAGTTTTTCCGCAATCTCGTCGGTATTGGGCTCTCTGCCAAGTTCCTGGAGAAGTTGACGCGCCGTGCGAGAAACCTTGTGAATAGTTTCAACCATATGTACAGGAATACGAATGGTTCTTGCCTGGTCTGCAATTGCACGGGTAATCGCCTGTCTGATCCACCATGTAGCATAGGTAGAGAACTTAAAGCCCCTGCCGTAATCAAATTTTTCTACCGCTTTGATAAGGCCAAGGTTACCCTCTTGAATAAGGTCAAGGAAGTACATACCCTTACCTACGTGCCTTTTTGCTATACTTACAACAAGACGCAGGTTGGCCTCAATAAGTTCGTTCTTTGCATAAGTGTCACCGTTTGCAATTCTCTCAGCCAGTGCCAATTCCTCTTCGGGTGAAAGAAGAGGAATCTTACCGATATCCTTAAGATACATACGAACAGGGTCATCAATGCTGAGACCGTCCTGGGAAAGCATTTTTTCAATATGTTTACTGTCGTAATTTTCGTTCTCTTTTTCAATTTCCTTAATATTTTCGTCGTCTATATCCTCGGCCGAGGGGGAATCAAGATCAACCTGAGTGATATCATAATCAATATCCTCAAACGCCTTCATAAACGTCGAATTACCAATACCACCGTCACCCTTAGGATCGAGCAGTTCATTTACATCAATTTTATCTCTACTCATTTTAGTTCCTCTTTCTTATCAGTCTTTTTTATTACGAATCTTATTTATCAGCGCATCAAGTCCCTCGAACGTGGTCGTGGCCTTGGCCTGCTTTTTGTACATACCGCCCTTGAGTGAAGCAATTGCATCTCTTAGTACATCGTCACCGTTTTCTGTAAGTTCCATACGTGCAATTTTCATCTTGGTAATTCTACCAACCTCACCCGGATCAAAATCCTCATCTAACCTGTCGTAAGAAAAATCATCACCAAAATACACGCCCTTAACAAAAGCAAAGACACGTTTATTGAGTTCGGTAAAGAAATCATCTTCGGTTAAAAGGTCCTCATCAAAAACAACCTTTCTGTGGTTTGGATAAAGTAGCAAAAGTCCAAGGACAAGCTCTTCGCTTTTGGCGATTGCGGGTGCTTTGGCAAAGTCGGGGTTAACCTTATCCTGGTATCCAAGAATATTTTCTCTCGCTTTTTCGGATTCGGCTTTTTTATACAGTTTGGCGCGTTTTTGTAATGCTTTAGTTACATCTTTGGTCAAACTATCCCTATCAACGCCTATATTCGCAGAAATTGTTTGAATATAAATATCTCTTTCTGTAGAAGAATACGCATCAGCGATAAGATCAGTTATCTCTCCAAGCGCTCGCACTTTATCGTCAACCAGATTTAAATCATATTTTGATAAAATCTTATCGACAGCGTAGTCAAACTTACTCTTGGAATCGCTTATAACCTGAGCAAATTTTTCTTTACCAAAGGTCTTTATATATTCGTCCGGATCTTTGGCGCCGGGCACCTTGAGTACCTTAACCTCGACTCCAACGTCGGATAAAAGCCTTATTGCCTTAACGGCAGCAGTCTGCCCTGCCTCATCAGAATCATAGCAGATAACTACCCTCTTGGTATATCTGCTCATAAGCCTTGCCTGATCCTGCGTAATTGCCGTACCCAATGTAGCAACAGCATTTGTAAATCCTGCTGCGTGCAAGGCTATGACATCCATATAGCCTTCACAAAGAATAAGCGTCTCTTGACAAGTCATTCTTGCAAAATTAAGTGCAAAAAGATTGCGCAACTTTTTAAAGACGGGCGTATCGGAGGTGTTAAGGTATTTAGGCTTTGAGTTATCCATAACTCTGCCGCCGAATGCAACTACGTTGCCTGCAACATCTATTACCGGAAAAATGACTCTATTGCGGAATGCAGGATAGTAACTTCCCTTTTCGCTCTTGCGGTAAAGATATGCTTCAAAAAGTTCATCCCTGTTATATCCCTTGCTCTCCATATAACTTTTGAAGGTATCAAAATCATTAGGAGCAAATCCAAGACCGAAATGCTTTATAGTTGCCAAGGAAAGTTGTCTTTCCTCTGCAAAATATCTTAAAGCCGCCTTTGCATCAGGATTATCGCTGAAAAGATAACTGTGGAAAAACTTAGCGGCGTCGGTATTCATCTTATAAAACCTCGCCTTATCATACCGCTTGGGCGTATAGTGCGTATCGTCCTTTTCATCACGCATTACTGTAATACCCGCGCGCTTTGCCAAAAATTCAACCGCGTCCGGATAATCGAGGTGCTCTATCTGTCTTATAAAGGTTATGGCATTACCGCCAACACCGCAACCAAAGCAATAAAAACTGTTCTCCTGCGGAAAGACGGTGAATGATGGAGTTTTCTCACTGTGAAAAGGACAAAGGCCCTTAACATTTGTTCCGGCTCTCTTTAAAGAAACGTAAGATCCAATAAGCGACTCAATATCGTTGCGTCTTAAAACTTCATCAACGGTTTCTCTTTTAATCACAGATTATACCTCCTTTTTTCTTTTTCTCACACTCTTATATACTTAAAAAAACAAAAAAACACTTTTTTATTCTCACAAAAAAGTGTTTTTTTATCTAAAATCAAATTTTTCGCCCAAAATTTCACATTTTGCACGGGCGGCAGTTTCATTTTCGACAAGTTTCAGAAACTCATCCGTTCTTTCTTTTTCAAGGGTACAGGAAATTTTCACGTTATCGCTGAAATCAACCGTATGTATAACCTCATGCTTTGCAAGAAGCGGCGTAATCTTGCCGTAATCGGGATATGAAAGAGCAATCGTAAAGTTTCTAAAGATATCGTAGGTTATTACGCCGGCATTATTAATTGCGCCAGCCGCTGCATCGGTATATGCGCGTACAAGACCGCCTGCGCCTAAAAGCGTACCGCCAAAATAGCGCGTTACAACAACCACAATATCCGTGCATCCCTTTTTTCTTATTACGTCAAGCACCGGTCTGCCTGCTGTTCCCTGAGGCTCGCCATCATCAGAAAAACGCATTGTAGAGTTTTCTCGCAAAATATAAGCATAAACGTGATGTCTGGCATCGGGATACATTTTCTTTACCGAGTTGATAAAATCTATTGCATCATTTTCCTTTTCAACCGGCTTTGCCATACCTATAAAGACAGATTTCCTATCTTCATATTCATAACTTGATTCATTGAGTATGGAGGTATATCTTACAAGTTCCATCATACACCCCTTACAAAATACTTAGAGTACTTGTTTTTTCCTTTTTCATCAAGTGTAGCGGTGAAAAGTGTGCCGTTGTCCGTATATTCAAACTCTGATGTCGTGTATTCCCTCATCAGTGCGCTAAGACTTGACTGCTCTGTGTATGGAATAAGTAGTGTGTACTTTCTCTTGTTTCTTTGCACCACTCTTTCGGCAAGTGCAAGCAGTTCATCTATTCCCTCTCCAAGTTTTGCGGAGATAAACACCGTATCCTCGCTATTTTCAAGGCTCTGATATTCTGATAAATCACATTTATTGTAAACGTAAATAATAGGCTTATCCTTAGCGCCAAGCTCCTCTATTACCTCTTTGGTAACCTCAAGATGATCTCTGAGTTCAGGGTCATTGATATCCGAAACTATCATAAGAACATCAGCATATTTTACCTCATCAAGAGTTGAGCGAAAGGCATTAACAAGATGGTGAGGCAGTTTTCTTATAAAACCTACCGTGTCTGTAAGAAGCACCTCTTCACCCGAGGGGAGTGTAAGTTTTCTCGTAGTAGGGTCAAGGGTAGCAAAAAGTTTATCTTCCGAAAGCACACCTGCACCGGTTAATATATTTAATAATGTAGACTTTCCTGCATTTGTATAGCCAACAATAGCGATTTTCGCAAGACCGCTGCGGTCACGCTGAGCTCGCATAATACTGCGGTTTTTCTCCATCTCGGCAAGACGCGACTCAAGTGCCGAGATTTTTTCCTTTAAATGACGCCTGTCACTTTCAAGCTGTGTCTCACCGGGACCTCTTGTACCTATGCCACCGCCCTGACGCGATAGTTCAAGACCCTTGCCGATAAGTCGGGGAGCCGTATATTTTAACTGAGCCAACTCTACCTGCAACTTACCCTCACCGGTAATTGCATGCAAAGCAAATATATCCAGTATCAGCATACTGCGGTCAATTACGACTACGTCATTACCCAAGTCATTTTCAAGATTGCGTATCTGCATTGGTGAAAGTTCAAAATCAAATACAACAAGATCAATACCGTTATTTTCACAAAGTTCTTTAACTTCCTGCACTTTGCCGCTGCCAATACAAGTTCTCGGATCATACGACTCTTTAACCTGTATAACCTTAGCAAAAGCCTTGCCGCCTGCGGTATCAAGCAAGCGTTCAAGTTCATCAAGGCTGACCTGACATTCTTCTACGTCAGACGAGCGCTTGGCTATACTGACAAGTATTGCATTTTTAAATTGTATCTCGTCCATATTCAAACCTCCTTCACCGTTTTTATAGAAAAAAGAGCGTGGTGACCCTTTTGGCTGACACACGCTCTATTCTATCGTATACAAATATTACTTAGACATCTGAAGACGCTTCTTGAATCTGTCAACGCGTCCGCCTGCGTCTACGAACTTCTGCTTACCTGTATAGAAAGGATGGCACTTGGAGCAAATTTCCACGTTCATATCACCCTTAACGGAGTGAGTAACAACTGTCTCGCCACAAGCGCACTTGATGGTAGCCACTTTGTATTCGGGATGTAATCCTGACTTCATTTTAACACCTCTTAACATATGATTTCATTTTTTGACTAGTACATTATAACACAACTTTTTTCATTTTGCAATAGGTTTGTTAAAATTTTATATTTTTTCATCAATCTTTTTTTTGAGGGTCTGCATGATCTTTTTTTCTATACGTGATATGTAACTTTGAGATATTCCAAGAAGGTCTGCAACCTCCTTTTGTGTAAGTTCCTTTTCTCCTGAAAGACCAAACCTTAAGTCTACTATTATCTTTTCTCTTGCACTTAATTGATCTACGGCACTCAGTAGTATCTTTTTTTCTTCAACCTTTTCTATTAAAGTAATTATACTGTCGTTTTCACTGCCTAAAATATCTGATAGCAAAAGTTCGTTACCGTCCCAATCAACGCTTAACGGCTCATCAATCGATACCTCTCTTCTGCGTGACTGGCTTTTTCTTATAAACATAAGTATCTCGTTTTCAATACATCTTGAAGCATAGGTGGCGAGTTTTATGTTTTTATCGGGATTAAAGCTCTCGATTGCTTTTACAAGCCCTACTGTGCCTATTGATATAAGTTCCTCAATTCCTGCGCCAGTATTTTCGTATCTTTTTGCAATATAAGCAACAAGGCGCAAATTATGCTCAATAAGCAGATTTCTGCATTCCTCTGATTTGATGTTTTTTATGCATCTATCCTCTTCCTCCTGAAGAAGCGGAGGCGGAAGGGTCTGCTGACCGTTTATGTAATAGACCTCATCTTTTTTGAATATACGGGCAAAAAATTGCCTTATTTTAAGTATTAAGTTCTTAAATAACATTTTCTACCGTTGCAAGTGGAATGAGAGCAAAATAGCCCCCATAACTGCCCTCCTGTGAATCTATTGCAATTGTTAATTCTATTCTTTCCTTTTTTCCTTTGTTTATAAAATATGCGCGCTCAGGCTTTGCGCCTACGAGCACACGGCTTTTACCGTCTATCCTTACGGGTATGAGCCGCATCTTAAACGCCCTGACGTTATTTACTAAAGAAATTTGGGTTAAATCTGCCGCAAGTAGTGGAAACACCTTTTTAATTTTTTCTTTTTTTATCAGCATTACCGGAGTTGAATCAACAGGATCAACCAATAAGTTACCGCTATCTATAAGTCCCTCAACAACCGTTGTTTTGCCCATAAGGGTTATCTCAATTTTCGCATTCTTTTCTGTGAATGTATGGCTAAAAAGCGCCTTTACTATTTTGAGTATGCCTATCATCAGTAAAACAATTAAGGAAAGAATTAGAATATTCTTATTCTCTGCTCCACCCATATCCTCAAGCAGCGTACTGTCAAATGCTTGATCAAGAAGTATAAAAGCATGATATACCGCGCCACCTATAAATGTAGAGATTACAAAAAATCCTACTCCGAATTTAACACGCCTGCTTAATGATACCTCCTTTGGACAAATAAGAGATATTAACAGTAAATAAAGTGCGCTTAGTATCAAGGATGTAATTTTTGACTGTATAAATAATACTGTAATGATCGCAAGAGCCGCCCCTAAAAGGCTACCCAAAATCAATCTTTTAACGGTTGTAGGGATTTTCAGCAGTCTGGAAGCAAAATAAAGCGCCAAAAGATCAATAGTAAAATTAATGATAAAATACACGTCAACATACAAGGTTTTTATAACATCACCCCCAAAAACTAATATGATTTTATCACAGCAAATCCAAAATAACTGTCACTTTTTATCGCAAATAAAAAAACTCGCCTTCAAAAAGCGAGTTTTTTATAATTTTATTCTGGTTTTTTCCTTTTATTTGGTTTCATTTTCAATAATATCGCAGGCAGACTCAAGATAATCGCCCTCAAACAGTTCTATAGCACCCTTATCTGACAAATTTGCCAAATCGGGATCGATAGGAAGTTTGGCAAGTACGGGAACACCGTAATTTTTGGCCAGTTCGTCAACGTGACCGTCGCCGTATATAGAAATTTTCTTTCCGCAATCAGGACAGGAGAAATAGCTGTAATTTTCAACAAGACCAAGAACTCTTATGTTCATAAGCGATGCCATGTTTATCGCTTTTTCAACGATCATCGATACAAGTCCCTGTGGGCTTGTTACGATGACTATACCGTCAAGAGGAAGACTTTGGAAAACTGTAAGCGGTACATCACCTGTTCCGGGAGGCATATCGACAAACATATAGTCAACGTCATTCCATACAACGCCGTTCCAGAACTGTTTTACTGTACCTGCGATAACGGGACCGCGCCACACAACAGGCTTTGTCTCATCATCAACAAGCAGATTAAGGCTCATTACCTTTGTGCCCATCTTTGTTACGGGCGGGAACATACCAAGCTCAGAGCCTTCAACACATCCGGTCGTAAGCCCAAACGCCTTGGGAATTGAGGGACCTGTAATATCGGCATCAAGAATAGCCGTTTTATATCCTCTTCTTTGCATTGTTACAGCAAGCATAGAAGTAACGAGAGATTTACCTACTCCACCCTTACCGCTGACAACACCGATTGCTTTTTTTACATTGCTTGCGCTGTTCTGCGGTTCAATAAGCGATCTTGACTCGCAATTCGCACTGCAGCTGCTGCAATTGTGATTACATTCTGACATTTTTTTGCTCCATTATATAGTACTTAATTCAATTTCTCCGTCTTTAAGACTGAGATGAACGCCCGAAAGCTTTGCGGGAGATATATCAATTATTGCATTGGCGATTTTATCCTCAACGTTTCTCTCGATATATCTGCGCATATTTCTTGCACCGAATTTTTCGGAATATGACTCGTTTGCGATCTTTTGGCTGACCTCTTCTGTATAAGAGAAGGCAATATCCTTTTCTATAAGATGAAGTTTGAGTTCATCAAGCATAATATCAGCGATTTTAACAAAGTCTTCCTTTGTAAGGTGCGCAAATGTTATTATCTCATCAATTCTGTTGATAAACTCAGGGCGCAGGAAGGAGGTGAGCGCCTTTTGAGTACGGTCATTATTAATTGAACCGCCATTTGCAGCAAAGCCCGATATCGATGACGAAACCTCACTGCCCGCATTTGTAGTCATTATTATAACAGTGTTTTCAAAATTGACAACTCTGCCCTGCGCATCCGTAATTTTACCCTCGTCAAGAACCTGAAGAAGAATATTAAGAACATCGGGGTGAGCCTTTTCAATCTCATCAAACAGTATTACCGCATAAGGACGTCTGCGTATTTTCTCTGTAAGTTGACCGGCCTCGTCATATCCAACGTATCCGGGAGGCGCACCAATTATCCTTGATACGGCGTGCTTTTCCATAAACTCGGACATGTCGAGCCTGATAAGTGCTTCCGGTTGCTTAAACAACTCCTGCGCTAAGGTTTTTACAAGCGCGGTTTTACCAACACCGGTAGGTCCTGCAAAAATCATTGAAACCGGACTTCTGCGAGAAGATACATCGGCTCTCTTGCGTTTAACAGCTCTAACAACAGCGCTGACCGCCTCATCCTGACCTACGATTTTATTCTTAATTCTATCCTGAAGTGTCCTAAGATCAGAAAGTTCGCCGACACTGATATCCGATGCCGGGATGCCCGTCCAAATTTCAATAACACCTGCAAGATCATTGACAGAAAGGGTTATTGCCTTTGCCTTTTCTATAAGTTCGTTCTGTCTTGTTTCAAGACTGAGTCTTTTAACCTTTAAATCGGCAAGCGCCTTGTAATTATCCTCGGTCTGTCCGTCCGGCTTTGCAATCAGTGCCTCAAGCTCGTTTTGTTCCTTTTCATAGGATGCAAGCGTCTTGTTGTTTTTTGCAATTTCATTGAGTTCCTCTGACGTGAGCGCTTTTCTTGAAGCAGCCTCATCAATCAAATCTATCGCTTTATCGGGCAAAAATCTATCGGTTATATATCTTTCGGAAAGGATTACCGCAGCTCTTGCAACATCATCCGTTATAGAAACACTATGGAAGGTTTCGTAGTACTTTTTAATGCCCTTTATAACGTCCACTGTGTCATCAACAGATGGCTCGGTAACCATTACCGGCTGGAATCTACGCTCAAGTGCTGTATCCTTTTCAATATGCTTACGATACTCCTTAAGAGTAGTCGCGCCGATGACCTGTATCTCACCGCGAGAAAGAGCCGGCTTAAGAATATTGGCTGCACTCATACTGCCCTCAGAATCACCTGCGCCAACAATATTATGCACCTCATCAATTAAAAGGATAATATTGCCTGCCGCTTTTACTTCCTTAATAAGACCGAGGATTCTCTGCTCAAACTGACCTCTGAACTGAGTACCCGCAACAAGCGCAGTAAGGTCAAGAGACCATATTTCAGAGTCAACAAGTCTTTCAGGCACATTGCCGTCAACTATGCGCTGTGCAAGCGCCTCGGCAATAGCGGTCTTACCAACACCCGGCTCACCTATAAGACAGGGATTATTCTTCTGTCTTCTGCAAAGAATCTGTATAACTCTGTCCAGTTCTCTGTCTCTGCCTATTATACGGTCAATTTTACCGCTTTTTGCCTTCTCATTGATATTACTGCAGTACATCGGCAAAAATTTTCTCTCAGGCTGATTTTTATTCGGTGCCTTTGCCTTTTCGCCCTTTGGAGCATTCTTAGGTCCGGGGCCGAATGACATACCGAGATTTGAGAAGAGTTTGGGGAAATCAATAGCGGGAGCGCCGCCGTCAATTTCCTCGGGCAAAGCCGAGCCCTGCCCCATCATCATATCCAATTCCTCGGACATACTGTCAAGATCCTCCTGACTGATGCCCATCTTTTTCATCATATCGTTAATCGGGGCATATCCGAGCTCACTGGCGCAAGGAAAACACAGCCCCTCACTGATAGTTTTTTGATTTTCTGTACGTGTGATGTAAACAACGGCGGGGCGTTTTTTACACCTTGCACATCTTTGTAATTCCATTTTAAATTCCTATTCTGTATTGGGTTTTGCTGTTAAGGGTTTATTAAAAACTAAGAAGAATATCTATGGGATTATATTCACCAAGGAAGTTATAGAAAATTCCTCCTGAGAACTCGGATACCCACTGCATTTGTTGCATAAAGGGGAAACCGATTAAGAACGAAATCATAGTTGCGGCAGCCCATGAAATAACAAAGCCGAAGAATGCGCCCAAAACACCGCCTACCACTTTGTTTATTATGCCTGTTAAACCGTTATCAAATACTGCATTAAGAAGGCAGATTGCAACAGATAAAACAATTTTTGAAATGAAATAGAGTAAAATAAATCCAATGATAACCGACAAAATATGAATAACCGGTACCGCAAGATTTTCAACTATAACAGCAATAATATTCTCAGTATTAAAGAGTTCTCCGTTGATATCAATACCAATCATACCTGCTGCTAACTTAAGTAAGGTAGGCATTTCCTCAGCAAGGTTTTCACTTGTAAGGTGCTGGCACTGCTCGTTAAGGTATTCTGTAATCTGGAATGTGATAGGTTCCTGGATTATAGGCTGAATTATAGCGTCAGCAACAGGAACGCAAAGGTTGAAGGCTATAAGCAAAGCGCATACAAACTTTACAGGCTTTGCCACGGTATTTATGAAGCCCGATTTTGCTCCGTAAATAGCCCCTGCAACGAAAATAAGTACAAGTATCAAGTCAATTACTACATCTGCAAACATTTTTTTACTCTCCTATGTTCTTATATTTTATTTATAAATTACATTTTGTTCTCCAAAGGCTGATGTAAGCCTCATAAGTACGTTATCCGTAACTTTTAGTTTTACATCCGGCATCTGGAAGGCTTTTTTGTTACCGCCCTCATCAACTACAACTAAAACGACCCTTGTTTTGCCGTCGTTTAATAATGACAGACGTCTGATGACCTCCAGCCTCTTGTCATTTATATCGTTAATTCTGATATAAATCTTTTTTTCTCCGGGTGGCGCCTCAGTTTGTTCGGGCATATCCGTATCACTCACCAAAGCCCTGACGGTCGAAAGAATGATGCGCGGTTTTTCTCCGTCCCTTTCCGAAACACTGCCGTCAATAGAAACGGCGCTGTCCTCAGTAAGTTCAGCGGAAAATCTTGCATATTCTCTTGGGAAGACCATAACCTCAATTTCGGCATATCTGTCCTCTAAGGTGATATATGCCATCTTAGTACCGCTCTTTGTTATCTTTGTGCTGAGCGAGGTGACAATGCCTGCAATAGACACGTTACTTTTATCTCGATAGGTGGGATTATCGGCGGGCTCGGTAAGATCCTCGATAATTTCGGATATTTTATCATAACTTTTTTTACCAAGTTCTCGTGAATATCCATCTATAAGGTGACCTGAGAAATAAAGTCCGGTGCTCTCCTTTTCTTTAGATAAAAGTTCTTTTTTAGGAAACTCCGGTGCCACGTAATACTCACATCCGCCAACTTCATTACTGGGCTCACCGAATGCCGAAGAGAACAAATCAAGCTGTCCTGCCACGTTTTTTCTGGCCTTTTCGTGAACTGCGTCAAGAATTTGCTCATAAGAGCAGATTAAAGTAGCGCGTGTATGTCCAAAGCTGTCAAAGGCACCTGCTTTAATAAGATATTCAACCGTACGCTTGTTCACATCACTTTCGCTAAGACGCAAAACAAAACTGTCGAATGTTTTAAACGGTCCGTTCTCCCTTTCCTTTTTTACTGCATCCGCAAACTGTCTGCCAACATTACGGATAGCAAGGAGGCTAAATCTGATATTTCCGTTTTTAACCTTAAAGTCCGCCTCACTCTCATTGATGTCGGGCGGAAGCACCCTAACTCCAACCTTTGCGGCATCGGCAATATAGGTACGCACCTTCTCGGGACTTTCAAGGAAGCCACTGAGCAGTGCCGCAAAATACTCTGCCGGATAGTGCGCCTTAAGATAAGCAGTTCTATAGGATAAAAGGCCGTAAGCGGTTGCGTGGCTCTTGTTAAAGGCGTATTTTGCAAAACCGAGCATTTCTTCAAATATGCTTTCGGCCGCTTCTTTATCAACGCCTCTTTCAATACATCCGCCAATAAATGCATCTCTTTCCTTTTGCATTTCATCGGTCTTTTTCTTGGACATTGCACGTCTGACTATGTCTGCCCTTGCGTAGGAATATCCTGCAAGACGACGGCATATTTCCATTACCTGCTCCTGATATACAATACAACCGTAGGTTACGTCAAGTATATCCTTAAGAAGTGGTGTGGAATACTCAATTTTTGCTTTGCCGTGCTTTCTTTGAATAAAAGTATCGATCGAATCCATAGGACCCGGACGATATAGCGCTATACAAGCAATCACATCCTCAATTGTCGATGGAGAAAGTTTTGAGAGCACCTGCTTCATACCCGCAGACTCAAGCTGGAATATTCCCTCTGTGCGTCCCTCGGATAAAAGCTTATAGGTGTCGTTGTCATCAAGAGGTATCTTCTTAATATCAAAGTCGGGATTTGACCGCTTTACGTTCTTTACCGCATCATCAATTATTGTAAGATACCTAAGACCCAAAAAATCAAATTTGACAAGTCCGAGTTTAGCATCGGTAT
The DNA here is from genome assembly GCA_045653505.1 of Eubacteriales bacterium. Lineage (GTDB taxonomy): Bacteria > Bacillota > Clostridia > Oscillospirales > CAG-272 > UBA1740. The sequence goes on from JAZOLZ010000003.1 coordinate 77,974, forward strand.
TCATATCAAATTGAGTTACCACACCTGTACCGCTATACGAAAGCGGAACGTACTCGTGCGTTGGGTTCTTAGTCATAACTACGCCTGCGGCGTGTGTTGATGCGTGCCTTGGGAAACCTTCAAGGCGTCGGCTTATTTCAATAAGACGTCTTATCTCAACGTCGGAGTCGTAAAGTTCCTTCAGTTCCTTTGTTTTTAAGGCATCGGCAATCGTGATATCAAGCCGCCTCGGTATCAGTTTAGCAACCGTGTCTACTCGCGCATAGGGCATTGCCAGAGCTCGTCCTACGTCTCTTACAGCCGCTCTTGCGGCCATAGTTCCAAAGGTAACAATTTGCGCTACCCTATCTTCGCCATATTTTCTTTTAACGTAATCTATAACTTCCTCACGTCGGTTATAACAGAAATCAATATCAAAGTCGGGCATCGATACTCTCTCGGGATTTAAAAATCTTTCAAAGAGCAAATCATATTCAAGAGGGTCAACATCGGTTATGCCAATACAAAAGGCAACAAGGCTGCCGGCGCCGGAGCCTCTGCCGGGGCCAACGGGAATATCCTGCCCTTTTGCGTATCCTACGAAGTCACTTACTATAAGGAAGTAAGCATTGAAGCCCATTTTATCAATGACGGAAAGTTCGTAGTCGATGCGTGCAAGGTATTCCTCTTCTTTTGCCTTATTAAATCCGATTTCACCGCTTTCAACCCTTTTTCTAAAGCCATCTATCGTATCCTTAGCAAGTTTTTCCTTATGCGAAAGACCGCCCTCGGGGGTAAAGGTTGGCAAATGCAGTTTATCGAATTCAAAATCAAAGTTACATTTATCTGCAATTCTTACAGTATTTTCAACAGCATCCTTAAAGGGCGCAAAAAGTTTTTTCATCTCATTTGTGCTCTTAAAGTAAAACTCATCGGTTGTAAAACCAAGCGGTCTGCCCTCTGCAACCGTTGTCTGCATCTGTATCGCAAGCATCGTTGCCTGAGTATCTGCATCTGTCCTGTCAAGATAATGCACGTCGTTTGTGCACACAAGCGGTATATCGTATTTTTCACTTATAAGTTTTTTGCCATAGGCAACCTTGCGCTCATCCTCAATTCCGTGATTTTGAATTTCAAGATAAAAATCTTCACCGAAAATTTGTTTGAACTCAAGTGCGTGCTTCTCGGCGTCTGCCATACTGCCGAGCACGATATCCTGCGCTATTTTGCCCGCAAGACAGCCGGAAAGAGCGATAAGCCCCTCATGATGCTCACGTAAGAGTTCCATATCAATTCTGGGTTTTGAGTAAAAACCGTCAATAAAGCTCATAGAAACCATATAGCAAAGATTTCTGTATCCGATATCGTTTTTACATAATAAAACCAAGTGATTTCCCGACATATCCTGACGGGAACCGCGATTATGGCGCGAGCCCTCTGCTACGTAAACCTCACATCCGATAATCGGTTTAATGCCGTTTTTCTTCATTTCATCATAAAATTCAACGGCACCGTACATAACGCCATGGTCGGTAATAGCAACGGCAGTTTGCCCGTCGTCTATAGCGCGCTTGGCTATCTCACTTATACGTGTAGCACCGTCAAGTAAGCTGTATTCACTGTGTAGATGCAGATGTACAAAATCTCCCATGGCATCCTCCTTTGTTTTTATTTGAAGAACTATTCACCAAGTCCTAGTAGATTTTTTTCGTAGTACCTTACAATTCTGTTAAGTCTATGCGACAGTCCCGGCTTCGATATTGAAGGCACGGCTACCTTGGCAAGTTGTGAAATTGAAAGATCGGGATATTTAAGCCGTAGCTCTGCCGTCTCTCTTAACTCCTCTGGTAATGCGCCCAGCATGTTATTTTCTGTAAGCGCCTCTATCGCCCTTATGTGCTTTGTAGCAGCATCAACTGCTTTGTTTATATTATTCATCTCGCAATTTGCGATACGTTTGACTTCATTGCGAATTTCGTTTTCAATCTTGGCGTTCATATACTCAAATGAAATTGACGCCATATCTGATACGGCAAAGAAATCTGAAATTGTCTCGCTGTTCTTAAAGTAGAGTATCTTCTCATTTTTTCTTTCGGCAAACGAGGCAATTAATCCGAGTGCAGCAAAGAACTCACTAAATAGATCCACTCTGTCACCCAGAGAAAACTCAAGCAGATACCTTTTTTTAGGTGCAGAAATTCTGCCTGAGGAAATAAATATTCCTTTTAAAAACGATGCCTTGCATAGGCTACACTTGTATTTATACGCAATTCTACTCGAATTTTGCATTTCTTCAAGATAATGCTTGGCAGAATTACTTTTGAAGGATATAGTGACTTGTCTGCCACCACCCTTGCTTTGCTTCACGTCTGCCTCTTTGCCAAAGAATTCTTTTATAAGCGGGAGTGTAAAATCAGCCTCAACGCTATCACCGAGTAATAACTCAACAGTATCGCCGTTAAGGTATCCGCGTGCAGTAAGCATACCGTAAATGATCGCACGGCGGCAACAGGCATTTTTGGAACTTTGCTCTGTTATCTTTTGCTTTTGTTCTTTTGTAAATGACATAATCAAAGCTCCTCAAATTCTTCCTTCAGATCTACTTTGTATAAGGAATAAATGCGTTCCTTTACTATCCTTTTAAGCTCTAAAAAATCTTTTGCAGTACCGTTGCCCGTATTTACAAAAAATCCTGCGTGGACATCAGATACTCTCATGCCTCCTACACTTAAACCCTTTAGCCCTGCCTTATCAATAAGATATCCGGGGGCAGGTGTGCCGTCGGTACGTAAAAACACACTGCCTAGAGAAAACGCGCCGCTTGGCTGTGCTCTGTTTCTATTTTGCCTGTAATAATTTATTTTTTCCTTTATGGTTTCTTTTTCACTGATTATAGGCAAAAAGTTCGCACAAAGGACTACCCATTCTTTTTTGCGTCTCAAAATACTGTCTCTATACGAAAACTGCAATTGATCCTTGCTAAGTGAACTAAACTGTTTGGTTGCGATATCATAAATTTCACAACTAATGAGATTATCCGATATAACTTTACCATAGGCTCCCGCGTTCATTCTCAGCATACCGCCTATTGAACCGGGAATGCCCGAAAGTTCTTCAAATCCCGAAAGAGAATTTTTGAGCGCAAAGGATATCAAAGCCTGCATTGAAGCACCGCAATCCACACTCAAAACACCTTCACTGTAGCGAATATCACCTAGTCCTCGAGTGCAAACAATAACATCATAGTTTTCCTTAACCGGCAAAAGATTGCTCATCTTACCAACTAATCTGAAATCAATTTTGTTTTCAAGAAGAAAGTCAAGAAGTTCTATAAGTTTATATTGCTTATCGGGTAAAATGAAGATTTTTGCAAATGAACTTACGTGTATTGTGCAAAAAGTTGCCAAATCAACGTTTTTGTAATACTTTATATCAAAAAGTTCAAGAAAATCTGTAAGGTTATTCAAAAAGTTCCCCCCTGAAAAAAATATCAGTTGTAAACTTCCTTTTCCTTAAGCATATCCTCAGCCGCCTTTTTCTGCGACTCTGTAACCTTAATACCACCGAGAATTCTCGAGAGTTCTGCTACTCTACCGTCGTTATCAAGAGCGGCAACTGTTGTTACGGTGCTGTCATCATCTGTTGTTTTTTTAATCAAAAGATGTGTATCGGCAAGTGATGCTATCTGTGCTGAGTGCGTAACCGAGAATATCTGACAGTTTTTAGAAAGAGCAAGCATTTTTATACCTATCTTTCTCGCTGTTTTACCGGAAACGCCCGCATCTATCTCATCAAAGATGAGTGTTGCAGCCTCGCTGTCATTAGCTAAGGCGCTCTTAATTGCAAGCATAATTCTCGCCAATTCACCGCCCGATGCGATCTTAGCAAGAGGTTGAGCCTCAGCACCCTTGTTAGCACTTATGAATAACTCAACGTTATCTGTGCCGTGCTTGTTCAAAACTTTGTTACCGTTCTTAAATTCCTCTTTTATATCAACGTAGAAGGTAACGCCGGGCATATCAAGGAAATCAAGGGTCTCTTTTACAGTCTTTTCAAGCAGTTTTGATGCATCTCTTCTCGCTTTGTGAAGTTTGTTAGCTACACTAAGCGCTTTTTTATATGCATCCTCCTTTTGCTTTTCAAGTTTTTCTATAATCTGGTCGGCATTTTTTATTTTTTCAAGTTCTTCAGCCGTTTTCTCTCTGAAATTAAGTATATCCTTTACGGTAAGACCGTATTTGCGCTTAAGTTTTGAAATCTTATCAAGACGTGATTCTATCTCATTAAGCGCATCGTCGGGATCCTCGGTAACGTCATCAATAATAGAATATACATTTTCTGCAATATCGTCTATCTGATAGAGAAAATCATTGAGTTTTTCTGAAAACTCCTGACATTTCGGGAAGCAATCGGATATCTGTGAAAGAGCCTGAGCGCTTTTGTCGAGCAGATAGGAAACACTCCCCTTTTCACTGCCCTTGAGAGCCTTAAAGGTAAATGTAGCATATTTGGTAAGTCTCTCGGAGTTTTTGATTTTCATCTTGCGCTCTACAAGTTCTTCTTCCTCGCCATCATGCAAAGCCATCGCATCAATATCGTTTATCTGATATTCATACATCTGCACAAGTCTCTCGCGCTCGTGCTCCTTTTTGTATAGCCCCTCAAGCTCCTTTTCGCAACAAGTGTATTCGGCGTAAAGTTCCTGATACTCCTTGAGCAAAAACTTGTTTGATGCATAAGCATCAATTATTGCTAGGTGTGATGATGGATCGGCAAGCGAACGTGTATCGTTCTGTCCATGTACGGTTATGAGATGCGGCGCAAGCAGTTTTAAAAGAGAAATGCTCACCGTCCTGCCGCCAATCTTTATCTGGCTCTTACCGTCAATGGAGAGGTTGCGCTGAATAAATAAGTTGCCCTCCTCATCAGGCGCAACACCTAACTCGGTAAAAACAGTTAGCGCCTCATCGGTAAAGCCACCAAAAAGACCGCTTACCATTAGCGCACTTTCACCGTTTCGTATAAGTTCCTTCTCAGCGCGTCTGCCAAGCAAAAGACCGATACTGTCAATGATAATCGACTTACCTGCTCCTGTTTCACCTGTAAGAGCGGTAAATCCGCTTGCAAAATCTATATCTATTTTTTTGATAACGGCAACGTTTTCAATATGTAATGAAATTAACATTTATTACTCCGTCTATTGTACTTTGAATGCGTTTTTAAGATATCTTACAGTATCCTTTGCAAAACTCTCGTGCTTAAGGACTATAATGATGGTGTCATCGCCCGCTACCGAGCCAACCAAATGCGGTATAGCCATAGATTCAATACAGATAGCAACAGGATTTGCCATGCCGGAATGAGTTTTTATAACTATAATGTTTTGTGCATCCTCGATACTTTCAACAGAATCGGTGATAACAGATGCACTGTTGAATGAACTTGCCGGCTTTTTTGAATTTTGAATTATGTACTTATACACACCGTTTGCGCCGATGCCCTTAACAAGACCAAGTTGTCTTATATCTCTTGAAACGGTTGTTTGCGTAACCGAATAGCCCTGCTCTTGTAACTTTTGAATAAGCATTTCCTGAGTATCTATGTCGTAATGTGTGACAAGTTCAAGGATTTTTTCAAGTCTTTCGTTTTTCATTCTGTTATCTCCATTAATTTCATTTTCGAGAATAGCGCTGAAATCATTTTATCCTTTTTTAGAGTGAGCATTTTTAACTTTTTGTCAGCAACCTTGACTACACAACTTTCACCGGGCATTAAAGCCGAGAAATATCTACCGTCAAGGCTTACGTTAAGTTTATCTTTACCTGTATTTGACAGGGTAAGCATATTGTTCCCGGGCAATATCAATGACCTGTTAAAAAATGAGTGAGGACAGATAGGGGTAACAACCACAGCATCAACGCCGTGAGACACAACAGGTCCGCCTGCAGAAAGTGAATAAGCGGTTGAGCCTACGGGGGTTGAAACCACAAGACCGTCTGCGCGGTAATTAAGCACCTCGCCGGTATTTGTCAAAAGTGAAAAATCTGCCACTCCAAGATAACTTTCATGTGAAATTATGCAGTCATTAACTGCAAATTTGTTGTTTTTTTCACTCTTGCCCGATATCTCAACACTTAAAAGCATCTTTTCTTCAATTTCATATCTGCCATCCCTTAAAGCATAAAGGGCATCTATATCATCTTTATCTATCTCGGTGAGATAACCGATCTTGCCGAGATTTAATCCGATTAACGGAATGTCGTTTTCAATCGCTAAGGATGAAGCATCAAGGATAGAGCCATCTCCACCTATTACAAAAACGAGATCTACTATGCCAATATCCTCTACTGCTTTTGCACCTTTTATTCCGTATGCGTGCTCAGGCAGACAGTACATACAAAAGCCAAGTGAAGAAAATTTCTCGACCGTAGCGGCTGTAACTGCAAAATCTATATCTTTTTTTGGATTGGGAATCAATAAAATATTTTTCATTCTTCCCCACCTTTCAAAATTATTTTCTGAAGTATGCTAAGTATTCGGTATTACCGTCAGTACCTTTAATGGGCGAAACACAACTGCTCAAATATGTAAAGCCTGTTTGTTTAGCAAATTCTATTACTCTTTCAACAGCATTTTTTGCAGCCTTAATATCCTTTACAATACCACCCTTGCCAACAAAGGCTCTGCCTACCTCAAACTGCGGTTTGATAAGCGTTATATATTCTCCGCCATCCTTTAAAACCTCATAAACCCTCGGTATTATATAGGTCGCCGATATAAAGGATACGTCCATAACCGCAAGATCAGGGGCATATTCTATATCCGAAAGTGCAAGATTTCTTGCATTGTAGTTTTCAATATTGGTTACTCTTGGGTCACATCTAAGTCTTTCAATAAGTTGATCTCTGCCGGTATCAATGGCAATAACGTGTTTTGCTCCGTTTAAAAGCAAGCAATCGGTAAAGCCGCCGGTTGATGCGCCTATATCAATGCATAATTTATCTCTTACGTCTGCCCCAAAGGCATCTAAAGCACCCTTAAGTTTGTGTCCTGCGCGGCTGGCGTACATTTTTTCGCTTCTGTCTACGGTAATTTCTTCCCCACCCTTAACTTCAAATGAGGGTTTGGTAATACTGCAACCGTCCACTGTAACAAAGCCCTTTTCAATAAGCCCCTTTGCCTCGGTTCTGCTTAAAGAAAGTTTGGCATCTACAAGATATAAATCAAGTCTCATAATTCAAATCGGTAAAAGGATGGGCACTGATTACGCCGTCAAGATCCTCACTTAAAATCTGTACCTTTTGCTCAGCACTCAAAAGATGCTGATTACATACTTTTATAAGTCCGACGGCATCTTCAAACTTAGCAAGCGAATCACTTAAACTAAGTTCGCCACTCTCTAATTCCTTTGTTATCTTTTCAAGTTCTAAAAGAGCTTTTTCAAAGTTCATATTTTTATTCATCCTATGAGTTCCTCTCGATTTTTTTAACAGTACAGCCGACAGTGCCGTCAAAAACAGTTACCTTAATGTCATCCCCTATAGCAAAGGACTCAACGCTTTTTACCGTCTTATCTCCTTTTTGCGCAATGGCATAGCCTCTTGAGAGCACGTTGAGTGGATTAAGAGCATTAATTTTTTCTACACCAAGTGCAAGTCGATGCCTTTGGCTCAGAGTAGCATTTTGTAAGTTTTGGTTTATTCTTTGAGTGTATTCTTTGAGCAAAAATGCCTTATTTTCGTATATCGCACTCGGATAGCGGTAAATACTGCTTGATTTAAGCAACTGTAGGCGTTGCCCAAGCGACTTAATCTGTGTAACAACCGCTCCTATGACGCGTCTTTCAAGATTATCGGTGCGCTGGATAAGTTCACGCATATCCGGGACTGCAAGTTCTGCGGCAGCAGAGGGCGTTGGCGCACGCATATCCGCAACGAAATCGCAGATAGTAAAGTCAGTTTCATGACCTACCGCACTTATCGTAGGAATAGACATATCGGCAAGTTTATACGCAAGCCCCTCACTGTTAAATCCCCACAAATCCTCAATAGAGCCGCCGCCACGACCTATTATGATTACGTCAACGTTTTTGTTTCTTTCAAAATAGTCAAGCGCTTTGATGAGGCTCTTAGGGCATCCGTCGCCCTGCACGAGCGCAGGATACAGGAGTATCTCTGCCTTTGGATATCTTCTGCGGGTTACGTTAATGATATCTCTTACAGCAGCGCCTGTAGGCGACGTAATAACACCGATCCTGTTTGGGATAAGAGGAATAGGCTTTTTTCTCTCTTTATCAAAAAGACCCATCGCACCAAGACGTGCCTTTAACTGTTCATACGCCAAGTATAACGCACCGATGCCATCGGGCTGCATAGAATTTACGTATATTTGGTAAGTACCGCCTTGTGAATAAAGAGAAATACTACCGTTAACAATAACCTTCATACCGTTTTCCGGCATAAAAGGTAAATACTGGGCAGCATAGCGAAACATTACGGCACGTATTTGTGACGTCTCATCCTTTAAAGAAAAATACAGATGTCCGCTTCTGTGAGAAACAAAATTTGATATCTCTCCTCTTACGCAAACGCGAGCAAGGGTGGGCTCGCCCTCAAGAACACTCTTGATAGTGGCATTAAGCTCACCTACGCTTAAGATATTCATATCATTGCGCTCGCGCAGAAGTGATATATCCATAGTTTACTCCGTTTTATATTTTCTTGATGCAAGGACTGCTATACCAACAGCATTATCCGAGGAAAGTGCGGGCGTAGCAAAATATGCATCAAAGTTATTCTTGAGTTTGTTTTTTATGATTGAATTTGACATCACACCGCCTGCATAAACGATCGGTGCATTACCAAATTCTTCTATATATGATGCTGACATATGAATAAGTGCATCTGCTACATATTCAAGTACAAAGGCTGCGGTGAGCGGTTTATCCTGTGTTTCTTCATACAATTTGATTGCCATATTTTCAAGACCGGATAAATTAATATTTATCCCATCTGCAGATATCTTTTTCTTGGGCAACTTTTTGGTATTTTCAAGCGCCAGGCGTTCAAGCTCTGCTCCTGCCGGGAAAGAGAGCCCCATATAAACACCGATACGGTCTATTGCCTGACCGCAGGAAATATCATTTGTGGCGCCTACTATTTCTGTCTCAAAATCAAAGCCGTTATCCTTTACCCTGACAAGTTCTGTCGTACCGCCCGAAATATGGAAAGCGGCAAACTGTTTATCAAAATCATCTGCCCTGCCACAAGAATACAGCGCCGCCATTATATGACCGCACTGATGAGAAAAGGTATAAAGCGGTACACCAAGTGTATCGGATAAGGCAGTTGCCACACCCAAACCGGAAAGAAAGCACGGCATATACGAGCCCTCCTCATTTCTCGGCTTATCGCTGACGCCAATAGCGAGTATTTGCTTATCCCTAAGACACTCCCGTACACGATTGAAGGCATAAGGGATGTTCTTAGTATGCGCAAAAACGGCATCCGACTGTCTCAATCCTCTTTCTCCCACTTTTACAGGGAGCGGCACCTTGATATTGGCAATTAACCGACCGTCATCGCTCACTATGGCAAGAGATGTCGTATAATTGCTTGTATCAATTCCCAAAAAGACCTTGTCGCTCATTACTTTTTGCCAAGTCTTTCAGCCGCGCGGTTGAGCACGCCGTTTACAAAAAGATACGCCTTTTCATCATCATATTTCTTCGAAAGCTCAATTGCTTCGTTAATAGATACTTTAGTGGGAATATCCTCCATATTTGCAAGTTCATACACCGCAAGTCTGAGGGCTGCGCGAGAGACGTTTGATATTCTCTCACTCTTCCAACCAAGGGAGCACTCGGCTATAGTGGTATCAATCTCTGTAAGATTATCATAAACGCCAAAATAAACCTTTTCTACGTATGCGTCATACTCAAGCTCTCTTTCGGTAGTAGCAACCTCAAAGATCTCTTTTATTTCTTCATCCTTGTTTGCAACACCTTCAAAAAGAAGTAAAAATGCATTTTCTCTAGCTGTTTGTCTTTTCATAGTCCTTGTCCTAAAATATTATTTTATTATTTAATTATACTCTTTAAAATATCTTATGTCAACCGATTTTGCATAATTATTCACTTTTATTTACACATTTATCTTGCAAATTGTGATAATATGTGCTAAAATACATCTAAGACGTCTATCGGGAGTACATTATGAAAGGCATAAGAGATTATATTTACCGCACCTGCTCGTATACGGTGCTCATAACACTCATATTCTATACTTTTATCGCAGTTGGCGGTGGCGCAGTCGGTGACAGCATGCCGATTGAAAAGTATATTTACATACTTTTCTTTAGCGCAATAATTGCCTTTGCGGATTTTATTTTCATTATTAAAACGCTCACCAAACCGATAAAGATACTTATCCATTTTGTTGCATTGCTCATTTGTTTTCTCCTTGTTTTTGGAGTTTTTACAAGCGTTATCCCATTTGGCGGTACAGGTATTGCGATAAGCGTGGCTATCTTTGTTATTTTCTATGCTGTAATTTGCGCGATTGTAATTTTGCTGAGAAAATTTGTTTACAAACTTGATGAGCAAATCAAAAAAGCACCTAAGACAACAAAAAAAGAAGAATACACACCTAAATTCAAATAAAAAATGCACTTCACAAGAAGTGCATTTTTGACTTAAGAAAATCAGAGAGGAGAAAAAATGTCAAAGTTAACGTTTACGGTAGACAATCCGCCAAAAAGCGGTAAAATCGGTGATTATTTAAGACAACGCCTTGGTTTCTCCTCCTCATTGGTTGCAAAAGTCAAGTTTGGCGGAGTATCGCTAGGCGGCGAGATTGTGCATATGCGAGCGCAAGTTAAAAACGGTGATATTATAACAGTAGATATGCCTAATGAAAGCAGTGAAAACATTCCACCCATAGACGTACCCATCGAAGTGATTTATGAAGATGAGCATATACTGGTGGTAAACAAACCGGTAAACATGCCCACACATCCTTCTAAAGGTAATTCCCTGCCCACGCTTGCAAATGCAGTTGCGAATTATCTTTTGCCGCAAAAAATCGTTTTCCGCTCAATCACAAGACTTGACCGCGACACCTCAGGACTTGTCCTTATCGCAAAAAACGGATACAGCGCCGCAGTGCTGTCGCGACAGATGAAAAGCGGTAAGATAATCAAGAAATACACCGCTCTTGTCACAGGCACACCTAAAGAAAAGGTCGGTATCGTCGACGCACCGATTGAAAGAGAATGCGAGGGTTCAATTAAGCGTATTGTACGCAGTGATGGTAAGAGGGCCATAACCGAATATAAGGTCATTAAAACCTGTGCGTCAGGCAACAGTATTTTAGAGGTAAATTTGCTTACCGGAAGAACGCATCAGATACGCGTCCACATGGCTTATATTGGGCATGCACTATTCAATGATTTCCTTTACGGAGAAAAAGTTACAGAGGGAACTTACCGGCTCCACTGCTCTTATCTTGAATTCGTCCATCCAATAAAAAATCAAATATTAAGTATTAAAAGCGAGGCAGAATTTGCAAAATAATAGATAAAGCCGACACACTTGAGGTGTCGGCTTTATCTTTTTTTAACCTTTAATCAATTCTAAAAGTCCATTTTCATCAATGATATTAACACCGAGATCCTTGGCCTTTGTGAGTTTTGATCCGGCCTCCTCACCTGCAACAACATAGGTAGTTTTCTTGGACACACTGGAGGAAACTTTACCGCCGTTTTGCTTAATAATTTCACTCGCCTGATCTCTTGTCATAGTCGGCAACGTGCCGGTCAAAACAAAGGTCATTCCGGCAAAAATGTCACTTCCCTTTTCCTTAACAGCCTCGGTTTTTACACCGCATTCAATAAGCCTGTCGCAAAGTTCTCTCGTCTTTGGATCGAGGAAAAATTCAACTAGGCTCATAGCAGTTATTTCGCCGATATCGGGGATTGCAATAAAGTCATCGTACGTTGCCTCGAAGAGTTTGTCAAGGGTACGCATTTTGCCTGCAATCTCTTCTGCTGCAACTTCACCTACCTGCCTTACGCCCATTGCATAAAGTAATCTCTCAAGGCCTCTCTCCTTTGATGCTTCTATCGCATTTATAAGATTTTTAGCGCTCTTTTCACCCATGCGCTCAAGTCCTTCTATTTCCTCTGCCTTAAGCGTATAAAGATCGGCAATACCACTGATTTTACCGTTTGCAAGCAAAAGTTCAACGACTTGAGGACCAAGACCGTCAATATTCATAGCACCCTTGGATGCAAAATGCACTATCTGACGCGCATTCTGTGCAGGGCAGCCGGGGTAAATACATCTGTATGCCGCGCCCTCTCCACTTTCGTCCCTCACAACCTCGTGTCCGCAGGAAGGACAGGTCTTTGGCATAGTAAAGAGTGTCTCGCTTCCGTCACGTTTTTCCTTTATACTACGCACGATTTCGGGGATTATCTCTCCTGCCTTGCGTATAATTACGGAGTCACCGATACGGATATCTCTTTCGTTAATGTAATTGATGTTGTGCAGTGTTGCTCTGGCAACAGTACTGCCGCAAAGTCTGACGGGTGTAAGGTTGGCCGTAGGAGTAAGCACACCGGTTCTGCCAACCTGGACGTCGATAGAAACAAGTTTTGTTTCCTTTTCCTCGGGTGGATATTTATATGCAACCGCCCACTTCGGCGTACTTGTACCTTCACCGATCTGCTCTCTGAGATCAAGTCTGTTCACTTTGATAACGGCACCATCCATATCAAAAGCAAGATCGGGACGCATCTGGCCGAGTTTTTCCACGTGTTCACTTACATTCTCATAGCCTTTAACGGTAACTCTCTCAGGAAGTGTGGTAAATCCGAGTTCCTTAAGTCTGTCAAGCGATTCATCGTGTGTTTTGCAGGCTCTGCCATCGCTATATAACGATCCGTCTTGTAAATTAAAAACAAATATCTCAAGTCTGCGTGAGGCACAGATTTTAGGATCAAGTTGTCTTAGAGAGCCGGCGGCCGCATTACGCGGGTTTGCAAAGAGAGTAAGTCCCTCATCCTCTCTTGCCATATTGATTTCGTCAAATACCTTGCGCGGCATATAAACCTCACCGCGGACGCAAAGATACGGTAATTTTTCATTAAGCGTAAGAGGAATAGAGCGCACTGTACGTAAATTCTCAGTAACGTTTTCACCAATAAGACCGTCGCCGCGCGTAGCGCCGCTGACAAATACACCGTCACGGTATGTCAGTGAAACAGAAAGACCATCTATTTTAGGCTCTACCGAGTATTCAGTATCAACATCGGTAAGCTCTTCAATTTTATCTGTAAAATCCTTTAACTCATCGTAAGAAAATACGTCGGTAAGGCTGCCCATTTTTACAGTGTGAGTAACCTTTTCAAATTTATCAAGCGCTCTGCCACCAACTCTCTTTGTGGGTGATGTCGGGCTATCAAGTTCGGGAAAAGCAGCCTCTATATTCTGCAATTCTCTGAAAAGTGCATCGTATTCATAGTCTGATATTTCGGGAGCATCATTTTCATAATAAAGCTTAGAGTTATATTCAAGCGTTTTGCGTAAATATTCCGCTCTCGCGGCAGCTTCTTTTATTTCCATAAGCATTTCACCTTATATTTCTTTAATCGTAGATTATTTTACCATTATTTTATCCAATTGTCAACGATTCTTACAACACTTTCTTTTATCCTTATTGCCTGAAACACATAGAAAAAAGGACTGCCGCATCAATATGCAGCAGTCCATAAATTTACGGATTTACAATTTCAATTGTTTTAATTATATTATCGCTTGTGACATTTGCGCTGATACTGTCACCGACCTTTAAAAACGGCAGCAGATTGCTTACAGATATATCAGCCGTGTAAATGTCGGTGCCTATCTGGATATAATAAAGCGAATTGCCGTCCTTTACTGCGGTCGCTATCGCACTTACCGTGCCGCTGATAACGGATGTCTGTGCATCATCCGGATCATTTTGTATGCCAAGCATACGCAGATATTCCTTTTGTGCATCGGCAATATTGTCAGCAACACCAACTATTTGATAATCGCTTACCGAAACAAAAGCATATGCCTTTACAAGGCCTGCCATATCTTTAAGGCTTATAAAGTAAGTGGGTCTGTCATAAACGTTTATAAGTATCGGGAAGGTAGCAACGTAGCCTTTTTCCTGTATCTGACCCTCGGCAGACTCCATTGCAGAATATTCCTCAGCACCGTTGATATAGTAGGTTTTAGCCTCTTTTGTTCTCATATTTATGAGAATAAATCCTATGTTTGATTCATCTGCCGAAACAGAAGTAATACCGGTATATAACCAAACATCATCATCAACAGCAATATAATTGTAGCCCTCTGTAGTAACAACAACATTCCTCTGGACAAAAACAGAGTTAAGCCAACCGTTTGTAAGAGAGCCCCAGTTGTTTGCCTGTTCAAGCAACATTTCGGAAGAATAAACGTGGTCTATCCACTGCGGTACCTCACTGATTTTATAATCGGTCATTTCTCCGCTTATGGCATCTACAAGTATAATACCTGTGATGTCCTTACCGCCGAAAAGACCAATGGTATAATCATAGTAAGACATAACCCAATAAGGATGTCCGTCATCCTGAATTTCAAAGGAAAGATTTTCAAACATCTTTGTGGGATATGCGAAGCGTATGTGTCTGTAAAGATCTCTTACAAAATACTCTGAGGGTGAATACTTAATGCCCTCTGTAAGTTCAACAAGTGTGGTCTCCTGAGTAGCCATATCTATTTTAACATAGTAAGGTATGCCCTCGTTCATATTACTGAACCACTTCAAAAATCCCGCATATTCAAGAGGTGAAACCCTAAAGGGTTTGTTATTGTAATTTATCTGTGAGTAATAGGAGGAAACGTCGAACTGCGAAACCAATTCAACGACCTCACCGATCTTTCTGCTGCCAAGTCTTTCGGCAGTATCTCTGTCAACTATGGGTATCTGACTTATAGGTATCTCAGCAATATCTTCTGAAAAGTCGGACTCAGTCACATTAAGCATTGTCTGATACGAGCTTGCATTAAATATTCTTGTGGAGGTAAGGAAAGCAATAATAACAAAAAGCACTGCCGCAATACCTAGTGCAATTGCGGTTATTTTTACCCATTTAGGTATTCTGATACCATCAAGCTTGCCGTAATAATAGACATAATCAGACTTTTCCTTTCTCTTGCTTTTTCCCTGCGCTGTTTCAACGCCCGAAAAAAGTTTTTTGAAAAAGCCATTTATCGCGCCACCAAAATTCTCAACGTTAATATAGCAGTAACTGAGCAAAAATACAGCGCAAACAAGTATAACCATTGCCCAAAACTCAAATGAGCGCCAGTTGATAGCCGGTATTGCAAAATAGAAATACACAAACGCGAATAGCAATGTTATTACAGGTGGTATAACAAATTTTTTAAGAATGTTTTTCATTTTATCCTCCTTGAAGTTTCTGAAATTAATTTTATCATTATTTTAAACCGTTGTCAATTATTTTATAAAAACAAAGAGACACCTTTTAACCGATCGGTCAAAGGTGTCTCTTTGTGTGCACTTTTGTTTGCTTTTTTATTATATAAGCTCCTCAAGAGTGCAAATTTTTATACAGAGCACTAATATCTCAGTTGCCATTTTAAGTTCCCCATCGCTGGGATAGGTAGGTGCAATACGTATATTGCGGTCATTTTTATCTATACCGTATGGGAAGGTAGCGCAAGCGGGAGTAAGAGTAACGCCTGCCATCTTCATCATATCCCAAACCTTTTTAGCACTGGTTGCTAAAATATCAAGTGAGATAAAATATCCTCCTCTTGGCTCGGTATAATTAACGATGCCAAGATCCTTAAGTTCCTTAAATTTTTCGAGAACGATATCAAACTTGCGTCTTATAAACTGCGCATGCTTTTTCATATGTTCCTTAACATTCTCACTGTTCTTTAAGAAAACGTAATGACGGAGTTGATTGAGTTTATCAAAGCCTATGGTCTGTACGCCGATATATTTTTTTGCCTCCTTGATGTTTGCAGGACTTGCCGAAAAGAGTGATACACCCGCACCGGGGAAGGTGATTTTAGAGGTAGAGGTAAAGTAATAAACACGGTTTACATTGCCGTGTTTTTTGCACTCTGCAAAAATATCAAGCAGTTTATCGCCCTCGCCGTATATATCGTGTACGGCATAAGCATTATCCCAGAAAATACGGAAATCGGGTGCGCCACACTTCATTGCAGCAAGGCGTCTGACCGTTTCATCCGAATAGGTGTTACCTGTAGGGTTAGAATACTTTGGTATACACCAGATGCCTTTTACTGCAGGATCCTTTACAAGTTCCTCAACCTTATCCATATCAGGGCCAGTGGGGGTCATCTCAACGTTTATCATTTCAAAGCCGAGCGTTTCTGTTATCCTGAAGTGTCTGTCATATCCGGGAACAACACAAATCCACTTGAGCTTTTCTTCCTTGCCCCACGGTTTTACCGAGTCTACGTTGCCAAAAAGTACGCACCTTACAAGTGTATCGTACATGAGTTGCAAAGATGAGTTGCCGCCAAGGATGATGTTTTCCTTTTCAAGTCCTAAAAGATCGGCAAAAAGTTCTCGTAGCTGAGGCACACCCTCAAGCATACCGTAATTGCGCAAATCCTGATTTATGAGCATATAGTCCTCTTTTGTGAGAGGGGACTCTATAAGTCCGTTAGAAATGTCTATTTGCTCTGAGTTAGGTTTTCCGCGTGAAAGATCGAGCGAAAGCGAGTTTTGAAGATACTTTTCATATTCCGCTTTATACTGATTATATAAGATTAGTCTTTGCTCTCTCTCAAGTTCGTTATATTTTTTCATCAACAAGTTCCTTTTTGATAGTTTTTGATGTTCGAAATTGCAAAAATAGTGTTTTTTCACTCAAATTTGGCTATATTATAACCCATTATGAATTTTTTTGCAAGTCTTTTTTGCAAAAAAGTTATTTTTTTGTACTTTTTTTATTAATTGGTTGTTTTTAGGTTAATATGATGTTTTTTTGCGTTGTTTATTGACTTTTTATGCGTTATGTGATAGAATATACTGAAATAATTTATATATCTTTGAAAGGACCATATCACAAATGGCGGCAAATGACAAAAAACTTGTAGAGCAAATCACGTCAATGGACGAAGATTTTGCTAAGTGGTATACCGATATTGTAAAAAAGGCAGACCTGATTGATTATTCAAGCGTAAAAGGATGTATGATTATCCGTCCTTACGGTTATGCAATCTGGGAAAATATACAAAAGATACTTGATACAAAGTTCAAGGAAAGCGGCGTAGAGAACGTTTATATGCCCATGTTTATCCCCGAATCTTTGCTTACTAAGGAAAAGGAGCACGTTGAGGGCTTTGCACCTGAGGTTGCTTGGGTAACGATGGGGGGCAGTGAACGTCTTACCGAGCGTCTTTGCGTACGTCCTACGTCCGAAACACTTTTCTGTGAGCACTATGCTAATATTATCAAGTCTTACAGAGACCTGCCCAAGGTATATAACCAGTGGTGCTCTGTTGTGCGTTGGGAAAAGACAACACGCCCCTTCCTCCGTTCACGCGAATTCTTGTGGCAGGAAGGTCACACAATGCACAGAACCGCTAAGGAAGCTAAAGAAAGAACCGTGCAGATGTTAAACGTTTATGCGGATTTCTTTGAAAAGGATCTCGGCATCCCTGTTGTAAAGGGACAAAAGACCGATAAGGAAAAGTTTGCAGGCGCAGTTGCAACATACACCGTTGAGGCGCTTATGCATGACGGTAAGGCCCTGCAGGGTGGCACCTCGCATTACTTTGGTTCAGATTTTGCCAAGGCTTTTGGCATTGAATTCCTTGACAATGACAATACTCTTAAAAATCCTCACGAGACTTCATGGGGTGTTTCCACCCGTATTATCGGCGGTATAATTATGACGCACGGCGACGACTCAGGTCTTGTGCTTCCTCCCTCTGTTGCACCTATACAGGTTGTAATCATTCCCGTACAGCAACACAAAGAGGGTGTTCTTGATGCGGCAAAGGCGCTTGAAAATACGCTTAAAGCAGCCGGAATACGTGTAAAGACCGATGACTCTGACCGCTCACCCGGATGGAAGTTCTCCGAATACGAAATGAAGGGTGTGCCTCTGCGCATTGAAATAGGTCCCCGCGATATTGCAGAAAATAAGTGTGTTATTGTAAGACGCGATAACCGCGAAAAGACTTTTGTCAATATCGAAAACCTTGTTTCAAGCGTTAACGAGGGCCTTGAGAATTTACAGAAGTCTATTTATGAAAAGGCATTAAAGAACAGAGAAAACAGAACCTTTAGCGCAAACAGCCTTGATGAACTTACTGAAATTGCCGCTAACAATAACGGTTATATCAAAGCGATGTGGTGTGGCGATCTTGAGTGTGAGCTTAAACTCAAGGAGGTTGCAGACGTTACATCGCGCTGCATTCCTTTTGGCGGCGAGCCTATTGGAGATAAATGCGTATGCTGCGGCCGAGATGCAAAAAAACTTGTTCTCTGGGGTAAAGCATACTGATATTCTTTAAGGAGGAGATATGGAAAACTCAGTACCGCATAAAGTAAATATGCGTATGGCAGACGGTAACATAGTTACTCTTGAGTGCCACGACAAATTAAAATCTGCGGTATACCTTGCGCGAGAATACGCAAGGCAGGGTTATCCTGACAGATATGCGATTTTTACCGAATATCAGTCCTCAACAAGCATAACAGGCACCCCCATACGTGAGGGAACCTACGAACACGGAGTATTCATATCCTGCATATTAAGACCCGCTCTCTTCCCTTCTCAGGTCGGCTTTTTCGGTGCGCTTACTGCCGTAGCGCTTGCTAACGGCCTTGAGTTGCATACCGATAAGTCTATTGGTATCGGTTGGGTAAGCGACGTTTACTGCGAGGGTGAAAGAATCGGCGGTACTACCATCGAGGGAAAACTGGATTCGTTCAATTCTTACGAATACATTTTAGTTACCTTTGCTATAAAGCTTTCAAAAAAGCACTTCTCACCAACACTCAAGGATCTTATAGAAAACGTTTTTGTTGAGGATAACATCTCGGTGCCCATGATTATTGCAAAGGATATTCTGACAAAATTCTTCTCATTATATCCTATGCTTAAAACTCCCGCAAGGTTTTATGAGGAGTATAAAAAACGTTTTATACTTTACGATAAGCCTATAAAGGAGATTGCCCAAGGCAAAAAGATACCCTGTAAGGTAATAGATATTGATGAAAACGGTATGCTCGTTATATCATATCCTAATGGCAAGGAGAAAAAAATATCCTCTCCTATGAACCTTGTTATTCCAAAAAAGATAAAACTGCAAAAGTGACACAAATATACAAGCAAAGCGCGCCTCTTTACGGCGCGCTTTTTATCATATTACACAAGCCATAACGTATATCCTTTTTTTGGAGGATATTATGAAAAGAAGATTTTTGACCGCAATAAAGCACCTTGACAGTGCTCTGCCATTTGTATTTTGGATACTTTTGATTTTTGGCTTTGATGACTATGCCCCCGCGGTTGCCACCGTACTCTGTGCGCTTATGCACGAAGCAGGACATTTGATTGCATTTGCGTTATTAAAAAAGCAGGCCGAAGCCCCAAGTGGGCGCATCTTCGGTTTTAAGATATCATATAGGGAAACACTGTCGTATAAAGAAGAGGTAATCGTAAGTTCTTCCGGCCCCTTGACAAACATAATTATTGGTCTTATCTCCTTTTGTCTTTTTAAGTTTGCAAACGGCTATTTTTTAATGTTGGGTGTAATAAATATGCTCACAGCCATCAGCAACCTATTACCCCTCGAGGGATATGACGGGTACAGGATATTACACGCACTAATTTCCTACCGTTACAACGAGACTATGGCAAATAAATTCCTTTCTCCCCTTTCCTTTTTCTTCGTATGCACTCTCACCTTTTTATCCCTTTATTTAATAGGCAAAATCGGTCAGGGATACTTTATATTTTTCGTTTTGTTTATCGCTCTGCTTTCAAAAATCAAACAACTGCTCGATAACGACTTTTTGTGAGAAAACAAGAGCAAACGGGAGATTTTGAGAGTTTTTGGAAGATTTTCAAAAGTTTTTACCGAAAAAATCACGGTTAAATCAGTTTAATCACGGCTAATTAATATTTTTTCTGTAAAAATATATTAAAAAAGTATTGCAAATTGAGTAACTATTTGCTATAATGAATTTCGTATTAAAATGTCGGCATTTGTCGGTCAGTTGTTTTTTATTTTTTTGTTGAATGAAAGGCTTTTAAAAAATGGCTAAACTTATTGAACTTAAGGGAATTTCAAAATCCTTTGACGGTGAAAAAATATTAAATTCAATAGACCTTTATATCAGGGATGGCGAATTCATTACCTTGCTCGGCCCCTCGGGCTGCGGCAAAACAACGACCTTACGTATTATCGGCGGATTTGAAACTGCTGATGAGGGTCAACTTTACTTTGACGGGGTTGAAATAAGTGATATACCCGCTCATAAAAGAAACGTTAATACCGTTTTTCAGAAATATGCCCTGTTCCCACACCTTAACGTGTACGAAAATATTGCGTTTCCGCTACGACTTAAAAAGGTTAGTGAGGATGAGATAGAAAAAAGAGTTACCGAAATGCTTAAGATGGTAGCGCTTTCCGGTTTTGAAAACAAGAGTGTAAGCACTCTTTCAGGCGGTCAGCAGCAAAGAGTTGCTATTGCAAGAGCTCTTGTATCACATCCTAAAGTATTGCTTTTGGACGAGCCTCTTGGCGCACTTGATTTAAAACTGCGTAAGGATATGCAGAATGAACTTAAAAATATCCAGAAGGCTATTGGCATTACGTTTATTTACGTTACCCACGACCAGGAAGAGGCGCTCTCTATGTCCGATACTGTTGTTGTTATGGCTGCGGGTGAAATACAGCAGATAGGTACTCCTACGGACATTTATAACGAGCCTAAGAATGCGTTTGTCGCAGATTTTATCGGAGAAAGTAATATCGTTGACGGTGTTATGCTTGAAGATAAAATAGTACGTATGGCAGGCCACACATTTGACTGTCTTGACGGCGGTTTCGAAAAGAATGAGCCTGTTGACGTTGTAGTACGTCCCGAGGACGTTGACGTTGTTGCTCCCGAAAAGGGTATGCTTACAGGCGAGGTTACTGCCGTAACCTTTAAGGGTGTCCACTATGAAATAATCGTCGATATCAAGGGCTTTAAGTGGATGATACAGTCTACTGACTACGTAGCACCTAATGCGAATATCGGTCTTTATATTGAACCGGACGCTATCCATATTATGAAAAAATCAAAGTACTCGGGTATGTTTGGTGACTACTCTACCTTCTCTGATGAGATGGACAACTTATCTAACGCAGACACTGCTGAAGAATTCTAAAAATATTTAAGGATTGAATGTTTTTACATTCTTGGGTTTATGTAAGAAATGAAAAGAAAAAATTCTCTTATGCACTCAATAGCGGCGGCTCCCCACATCTTTTGGATGGTGTTATTTATCATTCTGCCACTGATTATTGTTGTATATTACGCATTTACCGATGCAAACGGTAGTTTTTCTTTTGAGAACATCGCCGGTTTGGCCGACTATGGTCCCATCTTTCTTTTATCTGTTGAACTTGCCGTAATCGCAACCTTTATTTGCCTCATTATAGGATATCCTCTTGCTTATATAATTGCAAGATCTACCCCCAGTCAGCAGAAATTCTTTATAATGCTGCTTATGCTCCCTATGTGGACAAACCTGCTTATCCGTACATATTCAATTATGGCTATTTTTGATGACGGCGGATTTATCAATACTCTTCTCGATACCGAGATACACTTTATAGGTACAAAGGGAGCTGTTATTTTTGGCATGGTTTATGACTTCTTGCCTTATATGGTACTTCCTATTTATACATGCGTATCTAAGATTGATAAAAATATGTGGGAGGCCGCAAGTGACCTTGGCGCAAAGCCTATTTCGGTTTTAACAAGGGTTATATTTCCCCTCTCGCTTTCAGGCGTTATTTCCGGTGTAACGATGGTACTTGTCCCCTGTATCAGTACATTCTATATATCGCAAAAACTCGGCGGCGGTACCTTTGAACTTATAGGCGATACAATTGAAAGACAGTTTGTCTCGGGCGCACTTAATACAGGTGCGGCTATATCACTTGTTATGATGGCGCTTATTCTTATCTCCCTCACTGTAATGAATAAGTTCTCTGACACCTCGGATGGAGGTATAATCGTATGAAAAAAATCAAATACGCTTACCTCTTTCTTATCTTCGGTATCCTTTACATACCGATACTTACGCTTATTCTGTTTTCATTCAACGCATCTAACAGCACCTCTAACTTCACAGGCTTCAGCCTTATGTGGTATGAGGAACTTTTCAACTCTCCCGAGGCATTCAGTGCCTTAACAAACACTCTTATTCTTGCCCTCTGTGCGGCTACCCTTTCCACCGTTATCGGTACTGCTGCGGCTGCGGGTATACACAGAATGAGAAGCAAACTTTTCCGCGGTGCGGTTGAAAGTGTCACAAATATCCCTATGATGAACCCCGATATCGTTACAGGTATGTCGATGATGCTCTTCTTTGTAGCAACAGCGGCAGTACTGAATATCGCTTATGACGATATGGGCTTTATTCCTATGCTTATTGCGCACACAACGTTCTGTCTGCCTTATGTAATTCTCTCTGTTTTACCAAGGGTTACAGAACTCGGCAACTCACTTTCCGAGGCTGCGCGCGACTTGGGATGCACACCCCTTCAGTCCTTTATGCGTGTTGAACTGCCCAACATTCTCCCCGGCGTTATTTCCGGTTTCATTATGGCATTTACAATGTCTCTTGACGACTTTGTAATCTCATATTTTGTTGGTACGTCGGACTTCCAGACCTTGCCACTACTCATCTACTCGATGACAAAGAAAAAGGTTACACCTGATATGTACGCACTCTCGACACTTATCATTGTAACCATATTTATCCTTCTTGTTATTTCCAACTTCCGCACGGGTAAAAAGGTGGATAATAGAAAAAAGGCCAGGATTGGGGGTAATGTAAAATGAGAAGATTTTTATCTTTAGTTTTAGCACTTATCCTTATTCTCGGTGCCTCACTTTCGCTTAGCGCTTGTGCATCCGAGCATGTAAAGACCCTTAAGGTTTACAATTGGGGTGAATATATTTCCGATGGATCCCTCGGCTCGTACGAAACTAATGCGGAATTTGAAAAGTATTATTACGAAACCTTTGGCGAAAAGGTCAGAGTTGTTTACTCTACCTATACCACCAACGAGGATATGTATGCAAAAATATCAAGCGGTGCAGGTAATTACGACATAATTATCCCCTCGGATTATATGATCCAGAAGATGGCAAACGAGGGACTGCTGCTTGAATTCAACCCGGCTGAAGAACTCAGTAATTATAAGTATATTGACGATGAGTTCAAGGGCCTTTACTATGACCCGGAAGACAAATACTCTGTGGCATATACCTACGGTACTGTCGGTATTATTTACAACACCACTCTCATAGATGCGGAAGATGTTGCCGATGAAAGTTGGGGACTTCTCTGGAACCCTAAGTACAAGGGCAAAATACTGCAGTTCAACAATCCGCGCGATGCATTTGGCTCGGCAATGTTTTATAAAAACCTCGACATCAATGCTCCCGGTACAGATACTGCTACCTGGCAGGCTGCACTTGATCAGTTGCTTATACAAAAACCACTTGTACAGTCGTACGTGAGTGATGAGATTTTCAACAAAATGATAAGCGCCTCTGCTGCGGCTGCGGCATATTACGCAGGTGATTATCTTACTATGGTTGAGCAAAACGAAAACCTTGCCTTCTACCATCCTAAAGAGGGTACCAATGTATTCGTAGATGCTATGTGTATCCCCAAAAGCGCCCCCGAGCCCCAGATTGCTAAAAGATATATCGACTTTATGCTCTCTAAGGATGCCGCAGTAGCCAATGCTATGGCTATCGGTTACGCTTCACCCAACTCACTGGTTTATACCGACGAGGAATATCTTGATTATATGGGCGAGGAGGGAGTTGATATTCTCTACTCAAGTTCAATTAACGAGATTAATGCGGCATATGACCATGATCCGTCATATCACAGTTTTGACCAGGATACTCATAACTACGTTAACTCACTTTGGGAGGAACTCAAGACCGACAGTTCTACTGAACTTTGGGTGCACCTCGCAAGCGGTGCAATCGTGATTGGTGTAATCGGTCTTGCTAGTTATACTATCTATATAAGGAAAAAGCGCTCCTGCTCATACAGGATGAGGGATAAGGCGCTTAAAGAGGCGAAAATCACAGCACAAAAAACAGTGATATAAATCCTTAGTTTACATTCTGATATAAAAAAACGAGCAAGTAAGCTTAGCGTGATGTTCTTAGCGGAGAATTTGAATATTGAACGTAGTGCGAGCATGGCATTTGGCTAGTCAAACGCAAATGGGCTAAACCCAAACCCATATTACAAGCAGAAAGAGCAAGAGTAAAAGGAAGCAAATCCTTCTATTCTTGCTCTGTTCGTTTTTATGAATGAATTGATGCCGGTTGCTTCGCAACCATCGCATCATGAATTGGCTTCGCCATGATTTGCTCGCGGAATTGCTGTGTAATTCGTCGCTCGCATGAATTGAATTGCAACCAATGTGCCGAGAGGCACAATTCATGCTGCAGGCAATTCACGAAAGCGCAGCTTTCAATTCGCGCAACCGAGAGGTTGCAATTCGTTGCGTGTTCTCCGTTAAGGATAGCACGCATTACCTGCTCGTTTTTTTATTGTTTATTATTCTTGAAAATCGGGGATGAAACTCTCGCTTGCGCTACCCCTTTCCTGGATAAAAGCATTTTTCACACCAAGAGAAACAGCATAATCGAGAAGTTCACTATATTCTTTATTCGTTACGCATCTGTTGAGCGGGGGCTGCTGCTTACCGATAGGAGTATACTGGCTCATAAGACTGATATATATATCATCCCCAAATGATTCGTAAAGATATTTGACGGCAAGTTTGGAGTTAGCTACGTGCCCGGGCAAAAGCAATACCCTTACCACAACTCCCGATTCAAGCATACCGTCTTTGTTAAATTCTATCCTTGGCTGTTGCCTCACCATTTCCTCTATGGCTTTTTTGGCTATATCGGCATAATCCTTTGCAAAAGAGTATTTTTCGCTGAGTCTTTTATCTATATACTTTAAGTCAGGCAAATATATATCAACAAGTCCTGATAGCATTTTAAGTGTCTCAACGTTATCGTAGGATGATGTGTTGTATACTATCGGAACTGCCAAACCATTTTGCTTTGCAGTTATTATCGTCTTGGCTACCAGTGGCGCATAGTGTGTCGGAGTAACGAAATTTATATTGTGCGCTCCTTGATTTTGCAACTGCAGCATTTTTTCTGCAAGTTGTGACGGAGTAAATTCCTCGCCAACCTCTCTAAGCGATATTTTACTGTTTTGACAAAACACGCACTTTAAAGAGCAACCGGAGAAAAATATTGTACCCGAGCCATTCTTGCCCGATATTATCGGCTCTTCCCACTTATGTAAAGCAGTACGGCATATATGCATTTTATCACTCGCGCCGCAATAACCTATTTGACCCTTTGTACGGTCTACCAAGCAGTGCCTTGCGCAGAGATTGCATCTTTCAAAGTCTTGCATATTTTCTCCTTTCCTATATCTTTTAGTAACTTTTGTTGACAACTGATTAAACTTATGCTAAAATAATTACACTAAACACCAAGAGGTATTAATTATGTCCGAAAAACGCAGTGATTACATAAATTGGGATGAATATTTTATGGGCGTTGCACTCCTTGCGGCACAGAGATCAAAAGACCCCAGTACGCAGGTTGGCGCCTGCATTGTGGACGCACAAAACAGAATTCTCTCGACGGGTTACAACGGTTTCCCTCAGGGATGCTCGGATGATGAGTTTCCATGGAACCGCGATGAGACAAACGGTGAGACAAAATATCCCTTTGTCGTACATGCTGAACTCAATGCGATCCTCAACTCTTACGGTAAGGCACTTGTCGGCTCTAAGTTGTACGTAGGTCTGTTCCCTTGTAACGAATGCGCAAAGGCCATTATACAGTCGGGCATAAGAGAGGTAATTTATCTTTCTGATAAATACAACGGTACTGCCTCATTTGTTGCATCACGCAAAATGCTTGACGCCGCAGGCGTAAAACTGACCAAAATGTCAACCAAAAGAAAGAGCCTTGTGCTTAATTTACAGGATAACTAATAATTTTACGGACTGCTTTTCAGCAGTCCTTTTTATTTTTAAAATATTGTTTAATGCTTTCAAGGTCGGCCTCAAAAGTGCCTCGTATCATCTCGCCTCTGCCACCGCCTCTACCATAAAGTGCTGTATTTATCTCTTTTGCATGGGACGAAATGTCTAAGCCGTCCCTTACTATCATATATTTGTATTTACCTTCAACGCTTGTAAGCAGTACAAGATAACCGCCCACCTTCTTTTTTGCTATATTCGCAAAGGCAAGCATAGCATCAACGTCATAATTATCCTTAAAGCAGTAAACAAGATTTCCCTCGGTAGCATCAAGTGTATTGGCGATACTCTCACTCTCACTGATGCTTGCAAGTTTTATCTCTTCCTTTAAACCTTCAAGTTTTTCTTTAAGCGCACTTACTCCGCTTACAACGTTTTCACGCTTTTCGGATAAAAGTACCGAGATGCTTTCAATATCATTATGCTTATTAAAATAGTCCTTATAGGCGCGCCTGCCTGCCGCCATATATATTCGCATTCCTCCCCTATGCTTTTCAGCGAAAAGGAGTTTGATTATGCCTATTTCACCGGTATGGCTGACGTGAGGAGCACAACAAGCGCATATATCAACTCCGTCAATTTCAACTATCCTTACGTTTTCCTTTAAATCAAGTTTGGATCGGTAATTTATGGTAGAAAGTTCATCTGCGCTTGGAAAATATGCCTTGACACTCTTATTTGCCCATATAGCCTCGTTTGCAAGATATTCAACCCTTGCAAGTTCATCTTTGCTGAGTGGCTTATCAAAGTCAAGCGTTACGATATCGGCACCAAGATGGAAGCCTACGTTCTGATAAGTGAAAAGGTCGTTTACAATACCCGAGATGATATGCTCCGCACTGTGCTGCTGCATTTTGTCAAATCTCTCATCAAAATTAAGTTTGCACTCAACCTCACTGCCTTCTTTTAACTCTTTATCGGTAATATGGTATATTACACCGTCTTTTTCAAAAGCATCGCTTACAAAGGCATCGGCAATATATCCCGTATCTGCATACTGTCCACCCTCTTTTGGAAAAAAGGCGGTTTTATCAAGCACTACCTTATATTCGCCGTCAATTGGCTCACAGGCAATGACCGTAGCGCAAAAATCCTTTATATATGCGTCATTATAATACAACTTTTCTGTCATTTTATCGCTGCCTCAAACAAGTTCCACGGATACTTTGAGGTATCGGGCGCGGATCTTATATCATAATTTCTTTTGTTCAAAGTAAAGTTTATTCTGTACGAATAAAGCGCTACTGTGCATTTATTATCCTTACTGCCGTACTTACCGTCACCGACAAGAGGATTTTGCCTATGTGAAAGTTGCGCTCTTATCTGATGAAATCTGCCTGTAATAAGTTTTATATCAAGTAGCGTAAGAGTGCCTCTTGTACTTTCCTGCTCATCCAGTCTTTTATATATAAGAGAGGCGCTTTTTACACCTCGTCTTTCTCTGTCTACTATAAAGGCCTTGGATTTATTTGCATCCTTATATATGTAATTATCAAGTTGCTCTGTATCCTCGGTCGCTCCCTCAACTACTGCGTAGTAGTATTTATTTACTGCGTTTTGCTGTATGAGGGATGAAAGAGATGCAGCGATCTTTTTATTTCTCGCAAAGACTATGGCACCCCCGACAACACGGTCGAGCCTATGTACAAGCCACAGTTCACCTTTTTCACCATTATCCTTAAGATACTCTGAGGTTAAGGTAAGAAGGTCTAGGTCGTTTGTAAGATCCTTTTGGACGGGTACCCCCACCGGCTTTTCAACCGCCACTATGTCATTATCGGTATATAGAATATTGATCACAGTCCAGCCTCCTTACTTTTAATTAAAAAACCTGCCTACACTAAAAAATTATAGCATAGGCAGGGGCTTTTTTCAACTGTTTTTTTGTTCTTTGTATTTTGCGCTCTGTATTTTTTCTTGCTTATAGGTGCATTTAATCGCTTCTCCACCGGTAAGCGCAATCATCTTTACTGCAGATAGACTGAAATCGCTTGCATAAACCGTAAGAGGCTTATCAATATGTCCTCGTGAAAGTATTTTAAGATATCCTGCATCTTTTGATACCAATTTTTTTGCTTTCAGCGTATTTATGTCCACTCTGTCACCGTGCTCAAAATTCTTGCTCAAGATATCGATATTTACCACGGCTCTCTTATTGCCGTTTGTTATTATTACCTCCTCACTCTTATGCAAAAGGCTCTTTGCCAAGGTGTTTGAGATAAGGCTATCCGCTTTTTTAACGTCAACAGAAAGAATGCTCTTTATATTTTCTCGCTTACCAAGTTCAGCTGTCTCGTTTGCGATTATCCTGTTTAATTGCTTTATTGCCATACTCGGACTTGGCACGATCTCCCCGCCTGTCTCGCTTTGCTCACACTGCTCTGTATTCACCGGAGCAAAGGGCCTTTTAACTGCTTGGATTGCAACAGTTCTTCTCGCCTTGCGCTTTTTTGTAAACACACGTTGACCGTTAAAGTAATTTGTTGGATCAAAGTGCTTTGGTATTTCCTCATTACTTTTTTCCTGTGCAGTATTCCTGTTATTCTCGTTCTTTACTACGCTATTATCAGCATTGTGTGCCTTTTTGCTCTTTTGAGCAAGCATCAGCAGTAAAACCATAATTATAAATGCAAAACAGATATATATTATAGTTTGTTCTATACTATCGCTTTTTGGGATAATATAATTTACTCTGCCCTCTATGCATTCAATCTTGTAATTTGGATTATCCGCACTTATATAAACACTGTCTGCGTCGTGCCATAAAAATGCATTAAGCGCATCTCCCTCAATTACGCTACCGCTTATTACCTTATAGGTGAGACTGTCCTCACTCTCGCCAAAATTAAGAGTTATACTGTCGGCTAAAAGTATTACCTCCCTTGGTGCTATCTCCCACACCAGCGGATGGAAGGTGGGAGCATTATAGTTTTCTTCATCAAAACTAAACTCTGCAAGAGCCGTATACTTGCCGGCACCTATTTTACTGTTATCAGTATATATTGCATTAAGGCCTATGGGCAAGCCCTCAAGATATACACTCTTTTCGCTACCGTCATAGGTAAAGGGATTGTACACCCAATACACTCCGCTCATATCAAAATCAGCCCTTTTTACCTCCACTGGGATAGATACGTAGAGCCCTGCGTAAGAAATGAGGATACTTGTATCCCGACAAAGTAGCACATTGTCCTGATTGTTGTAAATAATTGTGTATCTTTCCGGGCTTAAAAGTTCTACCCTACCGCTATTATAACTTAAAGAAATTTCAAGACCGTCGGTATTAAGTGTTTCAAAAGCGGTATATACCGTTTTATTTGGCATAGCCTTGACACTGATGCCGCTTGGCATTTCCTCTAGCACGGTAAATTCTACGGGCTCTGAATGTATGCTCAGATAATTATCACTTTCATCTACTACCGCTTTCACGTAATATTTACCCGGATCTTCGGGTCTTTCTTGACTGTACTCACCGTCAGGTGCTGTGGAATAAAAATAAACAACCTCACCGTACATCGGTACTGCAAAAGGAGAATTGGGTCTATATAAGTAATAGTCTTGTGCTGAAAGGGGCTCAACCCAACTGTTTTGCGCCTTTACTATCTCAAAATCAAGTGTTACGGTATCCGCTCCGCCTACAAAGGTGTAGTTATCTTTATCGGTCAGAGTGAGGACAACCTCGTATTTACCCACGTCAACACCACCGCCGTTTTGTATGCTAAAGCGCGACGATGAAACTATATCCGCATACTGCACTTTGCCATTATATTCCTTTGTGCTTATCTGGGGGACAGTTATCTCTGCCTTTTTTATACTAACGCTTACCTTGTTTGTTTCAACCGTTATGCTATCGCCAAGATAAGTAAAGGTGAGTTTGCAATAATATTCTCCCGTATCGCTTACGTTTTGTAATACTATACCGTCAAGAGATGAGGAGATAAACTCCCCGTCCTTATACCACTGCATATTGTAAAAGCCGGATGCCTCAAGCGGATGATAGAGATTGTCAAAGGCGAGCATCTGCTCCTTGCCGTCATAGATAAAACTTTTGTCATTCAGCGCATATGTAGGTGCTGTAAGCATATACTCTGCATAGAGAGTTATATCCTCACTTATCGGGGTGTCAAAATCATATACCGTGCCATCCTTTTGCCATAAAACAAAGTCATAACCGATTTTTTCGGGTGGGATAAAGTCATTTGCCTTTTGCCCATCTGTTACATAAACGGTCTTTAAAAGCTTGTCCCCGTCATAGTAGGCAACGGTATGCTCCGGCTGGGCAGCGTATGTATTAAAGGAAAAGAGCAATACAAAAAGTGTTACAAAAAATAGTGCAATAAATAGTTTTTTCATTTTCATCGTCCTTTGTTTCCATTATTTACCATTAATTATACCATCTTTTCAACAAATTGTATCGCTTTTATGCCATCAAGATTTCCAAAAGTTTTTATGTTTTTCTGCACACCTCTCCCTTTTTCTCCACACCTTTACTTTATGTGACACTTTTTTAAAAAACAAAAAGCAAAGACACTAGGACGTAAAAATCCTTTTGCCTTTGCTTTTTTATGTATTATGCTTTTTGTACTTGGTTTGGTTTTATTTTTCCTTATAATATAATTGGCAGTGGCAGTATCCCTCAAAGTCAGGGTCGGCTATTTGCGCCTTGAATTCACTGCAGACACATTTGTTTTCCTCAGTTCGGGCAATACGGCAGGGACAATAGCCCCCTGTTGCATCAAGACCCTCTTTAATCATAGCGACAATTTTCTTATCATCGTTAAAGCGCACCTTCATTACTTATACTCCTCTATAAGCCTTTTTAAATCTTCCTTAGGTACAAAACCGAGCGAAAAATCGAGGAAGGTATTGTCCTTTACAAACGCTACCATAGGTATGCTCTCTACTCTGAACATCCCTGCTATCTCGGGCTCATTATCTACGTTTACCTTGAAAAACTTAAGGTCGCTGTACTCACTTTCCAGTTCATCAAGTATGGGGGCAAGCATACGGCAAGGAGCGCACCAGGTGGCATAAAGGTCAATTACAATAAGCGATTTTGTATTTTCTAAAGTCTCGTTAAATATGTCCTTTGTAAGTTCCAGCATTTTATTGCCTCTTTCCTTTTTTTTATGCGTTTATTTTATCATATTTATTACTTTATGTCTATATGCATTCTCCAATTTAATAAAAAATTAAAATATCTTTGTTGAATTTTTAACTCTTTTGGTGTATCATTTATATGTATTAAATTAAAGGAAGTTTTTTTATGATTGGATATAAGATACCCGTCTGTGTTGATGTGCATGACGTTGACTTTAACGGCGTTGCGCGTGCATCATCTGTAATGAGATATATACAAACGGCTGCCCAAAATCAACTGACTGATAACGGTATGTCATACGAACAGTTGCGCGATAAGTATAAAAAAGGCTTTATTTTAAGTAAAATCAAAATAGAGTTTACAAAAGCACTACACACCTATGATAAACTTGTGGCAACCACATTTCCCTGCCATAGCAGAGGCTACAGTTTTTTAAGATGTTATCAACTTGATAACGGCGAGGAGACGGTTGCAAAAGCAATATCCGTCTGGGCGCTCATTGATACAGACACACACTCACTTGTCAGGGTAAACGATTTTGATTACGGTCTTACCGAATATGATCCACTTGACTTGCCCATGCCACGTATCTTTATGCCCGATCAGATGCAGCCACACGGCACCTATACGGTAAACTATGCCGATCTTGACCAAAACAAGCACATGAATAATACCCACTACCCCGATATGTATGCAAATTTTTTGCCGCTTGATAAAAAGAGGATAGCCTCAATCACGATAAGTTATCTTAACGAGGCGTTATTCGGCGAGAAGCTCAACGTCTTCTCCACTTGTGTGGACGGCGTATACTATATCCGTACAGTAAAGCCCGACGGCAGGATAAATTCCGAGGCTGAGATAACGCTCTGTGACATATAAGTCACAACATTACAAATATTGCTATTCATCTGTTAAATTAGCATAAATGCAGGAAAATTTTGTTTAATATTGTTTTTAAACTATCATTTTTTCTATAAAACCGTCATTTTTGCTCCCAAAAGAGCGATTATATGACGGTTTTTTCTTTTATTATAAAATGAATACAGCAATATTTGTAATGTGGTGCAAAAATACATACTTTTTTGACAAAAAATACACGTATTTTCTTAACAACACGTTTTTAAAATTTGTGATACAATATATCGTAATTATTTTTTAGGAGTTTGTATGAGAAAATATAAAACAAAAGAAACGGTTATCAAGCAAGAAATACGCGATGAAGACGGCTTTAACTTTATCTACGAACTTTTACTCACCGAGAGCACTGAGTTCACCAGTTTTGGTCTGCCGCTATACTCAATAAGAGTAATACTCACTGACCCAAACGGGATAAAAAGTGAAGAGAAACTAAAAAATGCCTTTGCCGACGTCGGTAAGGCATACGACTTTTTTGACAAGATAGTATCTTGTCTTGCTACACCTATTGATTTACAGTATGTTTTTGAGGATGAAATGGCGGGCATCTCTTGACTTTTTGCTTCTTTTATGTCAAAATAGATAGGCTTGTGCCTGAAGTTTTTTACCACGCGCGCAGGCAAATACTATTAAAGAGACAAAAAGATGACACAAGAGAAAAATATTTTTAAACATCCTTTGGTATTATCCCTCGGTGCACTGCTCTGCTGTGCTTTATGGGGTAGCGCAACACCGTTTATAAAATTAGGTTATCAACTCCTTTTACCGGAAAATAACGTACAGTCAACAATTTTATTTGCAGGCATACGTTTTACCCTAGCCGGTATATTCACCGTGCTGTTTTATAGCATTGGCAGAAAAAAACTGCTTTATCCAAAGAAGAACAGTTTACATATGGTGGGCATTGTCGCCCTCTTCCAAACGGCAATTCAGTACACATTTTTCTACGTTGGTCTTAGCAACACAAGTGGAGTAAAGGGCACTATCATCACTGGCGGTAACGCATTTTTCACAATACTCATCTCCAGCCTTATCTTCCGTCAGGAAAAGTTAACACCTAAAAAGGTGCTGGGATGTCTTTTGGGCTTTGCGGGTATAGTCCTTATAAATCTTAACGGGCTTGAGTTGTCTATGAACTTCCTTGGAGATGGCTTTGTACTCTTCTCATCTATTGCATACGCCTTTTCCTCAGTAATGATGAAGTGTTTCTCAAAACATGAGGATCCTGTTGTAATCAGCGGATACCAATTTGTACTTGGTGGTATCGTTCTTTGCACAATTGGCGCTTTATTTGGTGGCAGAATTTCAATTTCTGACATTTGGGGTCTTTTAGTGCTCATATATCTTGCGCTACTTTCAGCCGTTGCATACGGTCTATGGGGCATCTTGCTTAAGCATAATGACGTATCTAAGGTTGCAATATTCTCCTCCACTACCCCGATATTCGGCACCGTACTTTCAATGCTTATGCTTACTGAGAGCGCATCGGTCGATCCCATAAATATGATCATAACTCTTGTGCTTTTAACAGTCGGTATCTTTATTATAAACTATCAATTTAAGTTTGAGAAAACCGAAAAGTAAAATGAAAAAGACGCTGTTAAATCAGCGTCTTTTTTTTATGAATGTAAAATTATTCTTCCTCAATAAGTGTACCGAGTTTTTTAAGTTGTGCCACAATTCTGTCATAAGCGGCATTATCTCTTACTTGAATAGTGTGGATATGCACACCACCTGTAAGGTCGGAAAGTTGGCTAGCCTCACTCTCCTCGATCTTCTTAGCAAACTCATCTGCATCATATCTTGATGCAACATTGAGACCTGCTGATATCTGACCGTAGATAGAATGTTCAACGATAATATCAAGAATCACGCCGCCGTTATCAACTACTGCGTAAAACTCATCGAGAATACCGTCTTTGTCATGCTTACATACTATCTTGTGTTCTACACCGCTGTTCTGTTTTTTCTCAAGCACGTAGCCTCTATGCTCTGCTTTTATGCCAAGACCGGTTGCACGCAAGAGTGCAATGTCTGCAACAACTATCTGTCGTGTTACACCGAATTTATCTGCAAGCACGGTAGCGCTTACAGCACTTTTTGCTTCCTTTAGAGTTTGAAGAATTTGATCTCTTCTTTCTTTTCCGTTCATGAAAGTCACTCCTAAACTGTATTTACACATATTTTAACATATAAAAATATAAAATGCAACACTATTTTCAAATATTTATTTTATTTTAACAATTTATTTTTTAAAAATACAAAAACCGCCTGCAAAACTTGTTGCAAACGGTTTTTTTATATCACATTGAGAAGTTTTTAAAGTAATTTTGTATAAGGATGATGGGCGTACCCTTATCACCACTGCCGCTGGTAAGATCGGCAAGGCTGGCAAGCAGGTCAGTGATACGCCTGGGGGTGGTACCCTGGCTCTTCATATCATTAACCAGATCATCGGCCTTATTACGTATAACGTCCTTGATAGCCTTTACAGCATCTTCGCCGCTGAGGTCTGCTATCTCGTTATCTGCAATATACTTGAGTTTGATCTCGTTGGGCTTACCATCAAGTCCCTTTGTGTATGCAGGAGCAGCAACCGGGTCTGCAAGCTCCCAAATACCGCCTACAGGATCCTTAAATGCACCGTCACCGTAAATCATACATTCAACTGTTTTACCCGTACGGCGCTTGAATTCTGCCTGCAGGGCATCAACAAATGCCTGACCGTCACGCGGGAAGAGTTTAACAGAATCCTCAGTAGCAAGATTCGAGCCGAGAACACCGTACTCCTCGTTATATCCGCTGCCGTCTACAGACTGACACAGAATTTCATCAAGGCTAACAACCTTCTCTGCCCCAGCCTTTAAAAGCGCCTTTTTAGTGCGTTTGCGTGCATGGATGTCGGCATTTATAACGTATTTAGTATGCTTTAATATCTCGCAAGGGTTATTGGCAAGTATTACCTCGCAATTGCCGCCTGCCGTATGATAGTAGTCAATATAATCAACGCCTGTGAAGGTGTGTCTTACGTCACCGAATACCTTATGGAACTCATCCATAGTAAAGACGTCCGTGTAAGGGTTAACGTCTTTTTCAATAAGGTCCTCGTAACTGACAAAACTATTTCCTACCTCATCGGAGGGATATGAAAGTTGTATAATAAGTTTTTTTGTGCCCTTTGCGATGCCCTTAAGCACCATTGAAAAGCGATTGCGTGAAAAGATGGGTAAAACAAGGCCTACAGTCTCATCCCCAAACTTAGCGCTGACATCCTTAGCAATCTGGTCAACAGTAGCATAGTTACCCTGTGCACGCGCGAGAACAGCCTCTGTAACTGCAACAACGTCCTTGTCCTGTAGCGGGCAACCCGTCTGCTCTGCTAATGCGCATACGCAATCAGCCGTAATCTTTACAAGATCATCACCCTTGCGTATTATAGGCGCTCTTACACCTCGTGAAATAGTACCCTGATAATCCATCTTAAATCTCCTCTGGATAACGGTTTTAACAACGTTTAATATTTTAATACAAGCTCGGGCTTATGTCAATAGATTTTAAAGATTTTTACATATTTTGTGCCCATTTTTACTATATGTGCTATTTTATTGTCGTCTATTTTCTATATTTAGTTGTACTTATTTTAACCAAGAAAATCTTCCTCAATCTCCCTATCTCTCCTTATTTCAAAGAGTGTTTTGCCCTGATAGGTAAAATATTTTGCTCCGACAACACCGATAGAACGGTTCAAAAGCCTTTGCGCAAGAGCGGTAAGATAGCACTTTTCTCCGTTGTAAATAACACGGCGATCATCAAAAACTGTGCAAACGATGCTTTTATCCTTTTTAAATACTATCTCGCTGCCAAATGGAATACCGCACTTTACAAATGAGAATAACGGCTTTTTATTCTTTATCTCCTTGCGCACAACGGGCGTTGGGAAAGGTGAAGCCGACTTTTTATCATCCGTACCGTACCCACATCTTTGAAGGGTGCCGTCAATACCGTATTTTTCGATAACGACCCCCAGAGTTTTGAATGCCTGCATTACGTCCATTCTGTAAAACTCACGTTCGCACGGCTCGTCCATAAAGGTATCTATTCCTCTTGCTTTCGGATTGACCTCGTCTATATATCTATGCAAAATTTCATTTGTAAGCGGGGTATCGGTATCACAGTATGCATCAAGCACAAAGGGGATGGGTAAGCAATAACTGTTATTCAGTTTATCCATTACCTCGTTATAATTTTCCGTATATCCTATCTTTACGTACTCAAAAAACGCAACGTTTACAAGCACGTATATTTTACCGCGTTTAGCCATTACATTCTCCGTTTATCATAATGAGATTTATAAGTGTATCGGTATTCTCGCTTGAATACTCTATATTTGCAGAGTAAAGTCTTGCCGCTTCTATTGTAGGTTTTTGTTCGTTAAAATAATATCCGGATATCCGCTCTATCGCTAAGGTGGAAAGCAAGGCGAACATAACACTTGACAAAGCCTCCCTCTCACCAACCTTAGTTATATAGTGACGGTATATGAAATAGATAAAAAGCGCCTTCTTGTCTTTTTCGCTAAGCCTCGCGCATACTCTTGCGCGCTTAGCAAAATCTATTGCATTACACCACTCATCCTCTATGTATTCTGCCTCTGATAAATACTCTAGAAAAGCAAGAATATCAATACTTTTGTTTTTAATACCCAGGTAACTAAACACCTCGATAACAGCGCTATCAAAGTTATCGGCAGACTTTATAATGTCTATTATCTTATCTCTTTTCGAAAGTTTATTCTGCTCTTTTGGCGTTAGCGCAGCATCTTTACCTCTTTGACTAAGTTTTATAAGTGA
Source organism: Eubacteriales bacterium (assembly GCA_045653505.1). Lineage (GTDB taxonomy): Bacteria > Bacillota > Clostridia > Oscillospirales > CAG-272 > UBA1740. The sequence goes on from JAZOLZ010000003.1 coordinate 115,241, forward strand.
AAAATCGCTCCCCTTATCAAGTATAATCTCAGCGCACGCCTCGCAGGCAAGGCCTAGACCTGCCTCTACCCTATTCCCTATTCTGTTATAAAACCTCGGATGCTCTGTGCATATCTCGGATATGTACCCGTTACCCATATTAATTATAACGTCGCAAAGATTATCTTTATTGAGAAACGGGCATCTGGCGTTTTCACATAGCGTTATAATATGATTTTCTCCATCAAAGGTAAGGTTTTCAAGCACGGTGTCCTTGTATGGCGAGGTTGCACGGAGAATTTTGCCGTGCGTTCTTTTATCAATGGCAATTTCCCATCCTATACAGCAATTATGCTTACACTTGCCCTTTATACAGACAAAGTCATTAAAATAACTCGGTGCAAATTTTTCCATATCAGATCTTTACAATATAGTTTTCTTTTCTGGGAGATGGTTTGGGATACTCGCAATCTCTGTACCCTATAGCAAGGTGCCCGACACCGATAAGTGTCTCATCAAGTCCCCACTCTCTGAGCATTGCTTTGCCCTCAGGAGAATTAAACTCCTCCTTGGCCCTGTGTATCCAACAGCTGTCAACGCCAAGCGCACAGGCAGCGTGCATAAGGTTACCAAGGACAAGGCTTGCGTCCTCAACGGCGGTAGTAACACTCGGGTCTGTCAAAACCAGGATAATTGTGGGCGCGCCGTAAAATGGATCGATGTTCGGATTACCGAGTATCTCTGCATTCATTTTTGATATCTTATCACGCGTTGCTCTGTCCTTTATTGCAACTATAACGGGCACCTGCCTGTTTCTGCCGGTGGGAGCATAGGTGCCTGCCTCGAGTATCTTGTCAAGAGTTGCCTCGTCTACGTACTCATTTTTGTACTTTTTTATTGATCTTCTTTCTTTAAGTATGCTTAAGCAGTCCTTCATTTTTTACTCCTCCATAACTTTATCAGGCTCACTGTCCTGATTTTCTTCCTTAGTAAAATCTGTTTTCATAAACTTGATAATAAACGGTATGCTGATAAGTCCAGTAATAACGTCGGCGAGTGGCTGGGATGATAAAACACCGTTAAGACCAAACGCAAACGAAAGTATATAAACCAGTGGAATGAATACTGCGCCCGAGCGCATTATAGCAAGCAGAGTTGCAATACCCGACTTGCGTATGCTTTGATACAGCATATTTACAGGCACGGACAGGGGTAAGAACGCAAGACCGATACACGCCATGCGTAGGGCAAATGCACCAATTTTCACGGTGGCATCATCCTTTTGGAAGAAGTATATAACATATTCTGCAAACGCAAAGCCGATAAGGGCAAGCAAGCCAACGAATATCACGCCAAAGACCGTTGTGAAAATAAGTCCCTTTTTAACTCTTTTATATTCTTTTGCCCTGAAGTTGAATGCCGCAACCGGCTGATAGCCCTGACCGACGCCAAGGCCTAAGCAGAAGCAGAATGCAGTAAAGCGGTTAACAACGCTTATGGCAGCAATTGCAGCATCTCCAAAGGGCTTGATAAGGTTATTGAGTATGCCGTTTGAAATTGATGCAAGTCCCTGCCTAACAAGAGACGGGAAGCCTGCCTTGAAAATGTTCAAATGCACCTTTATCTCACGCGAGAATGCCTTTAATGATATCTTGCTCTGCGCGGTTTTTATATACATAATTAGCAAAATTACAAAACTTATCATCTGTGAAACAGCGGTAGCCAAGCCTGCGCCAAAGACACCCATATTTAAGTGGACTATAAGCACGTAGTCTCCGAAAATGTTTGTTATACCGCCGATAGTCAGTCCTATCATCGCATAAAATGCCTTGCCCTCATAGCGCATATTGTTGTTTAAGACAATCGAAGCAAGCATAAATGGAGCCGCAACAAGCACCCAAAGACCGTAATCCTTTGCATAAGGTAAAATTGTATCGGTACTGCCAAGCAGCCTCATAAACGGCTCAAGAAAAACAAGACCGACTATTGATAAAATAAGTCCTGCGCCAAGACCTACAAAAAAGGCGGTTGAAACGTATTTTGTTGCCTCTTTTGTATCCTTATCCGCAAGCGCCTTTGAAACATAGGTACCCGACCCATGACCGAGCATAAAAGCAATAGCCTGAATAATTGCCTGCAGAGTAAAGAGTATGCCGGTCGCACCCTGCTGACTGTTACCAAGTGTACCTACAAAGTAGGTATCGGCAAGGTTATATATGTTGGTAATAAGCATTGAGACCGTAGTTGGTAATCCGAGTGCCAAAATCAGGCGTGAAACGGGGGTCTCGGTCATTTTTTTATAATATTTTTCGCTTTCTGTCAAACTTATCACCTCATTTCTTATCATATTTTCTACTCAAACAAAAAATATATTCCAGCATAGGTTAATTAGTAAATTTTGTACGTAAATATTTTAGCACTACTTATTATATTTGTCAATAAAGGGATAACATTGTAGTAGTGGTACAAAATAAAACTTTTTTTGTAAAGGTATTGACAAATCCAAAAAAATTTAGTACAATATTGTTTGTTATGTAGGGGTGTAGCTCAGTTGGTAGAGTACTGGTCTCCAAAACCATGGGTCGTGGGTTCGAGTCCTTCCGCCCCTGCCAAAAACCGAAGTCGAAAGGCTTCGGTTTTATTTTTTATTGGCAGTGTTGGTCGAACTCTCACCTGCGGTTCTCCGACGGCTCGGAAATATAGTCAAAAATTTTC
>JAZOLZ010000004.1:0-12803 GCA_045653505.1 Eubacteriales bacterium
TAGCCACAAGGTAATCGAACTCATAAGCCATACAGCGATAAATTTTCGCATAATTTTAAGGCTTTTACCTTGTAAAGTCCGCACTTGACTGCGGCAAAATCCTTAAAAATCCATCAAAAATTTATTCGCCGTATGGTGCGAAGCAGTTTTAAAAGAATAGATTTTTTCATAGTCAAGCTGATTTTTTTGAGGAATATGCGGATATTTAAGAAAAAATTAGCGATGAATAGGGACAAATCTATCTTTTAAAACCTTGTTAGTTCGATTACCTTGTGGCTAACCTCTATACCATGTTTCAACCTAAGTCGGCATTTAAACTATTGTTATCTTCTGCAATTACTCCAAGCGCGCCGGGAGGACGATAGATTGCCTCGTCGTCTTCTGTGAAGACCTTGTAAGACGAGGCAAATTCTCCCACGAGTTTGCCATTTGGGTCTTTTCTTTTACCTGGTTAAATCGGTCTTACTAAATCTTTTCTCTTATCTCCAAATTGGCAATATACCGCAAGCGGTATGCACCTTAAATTAAGGCACTCAAAATCGGGTGCCTGTTTCTTTTTGCCGACTCAGTCGAATCGAACTGCGCGCGTATTCAACACCTACCCGCAAATAAACGACAAATCCCCAAAGATTAGTCTCGAAGTTCTCTCTTTTCGAGCACCTATTCTTTGGGGATTTATCATTTGAAATTTGTTTTTCGCTTTTAAAATTAATTAAATCTGACTATTTTGTTTGCGATTTTATAAAACGTGCAGGTAATAGCACGGCCAAATTTACCCGGCAGGCAGATAAGAGAAAGCGGTGTGCGGTAGCGGAAATATTTGCCCCACTTTTCGTTATACTCTATACACTCAGCCCACATGGCTCTCATATCACCGTCTGCCTTATCGCTCTTATTTAGCCTTGCAAACATTATAGACATACCAAAGAGCATAAACAGCTCGTGCTTAAGATAGTTTTTAAGTCGCTTATCCGAAATGCTGTCAAAATCCACAGCCTTAAAGCTTTGTATCGTAACGAGTATCTGGTGCGTATAGCGCTTCACCACTGCGCTCTGCCCTACAGACTGATCGGGTCTGCCTATAAAGTATCTGTACATATCCTTACCAAAATAGTACATTCTCTTTACCTTGGAAAGTGTCTTACATATCATAAGATTGTCCTCATAAAAGACCTTTTTGGGCAGCGGCTCTGTCCAATCTCTCATAAGGGCTGTACGGAATGTGCAGGAATGAATTGTAAGCATCTGATGAATACGAAACGGCTTGGTATCCTTCCACTCGAATATCCTGTCCTTTGGAAGAGCGTTTGAATAATCAATAGACCTATCCCCCACACCATCGGCATGGACGTAAAAATAATTTGTAATCGCAAGGTCGATGCCGCCGTTTTTTTCACACTCCTCAAGACAATCCAAAAATGCAGGGAAATCCTCGCTTAAGGTATCGTCACTGTCAACGACCTTAAAGTATTTTCCGCTTGCATTTTTTATGCCCTGATTAATACCCTCGCCGTGACCGCCGTTCTCCTGATGGATAACCTTTACGGTATCGGGATATTTTTGCTGATATGCATCCGCAATTTTTCCGGTATTATCGCTTGAGCCGTCATCGATAATAATAATCTCTACTCTCGGTGCGCCCACAAGCAGGCTGTCTATGCATTTTTCCATATAGTCCTCTGAATTATAACAGGGTACTGTAACGGTTAAAAGTTTTTGCATATCAATTCCTCTCTGAAAACAAACGGTAAACTTTACGACTACCCCTATATTCTAACACATTGTTTGTTTTTTTGCAACCTTAAATATTTTACTCGCCTTTTCGCTTCTTTTTAAAAAATGAATAATGTTCACAAAAACTTTTTTAAAATTTAAATATTTTGTTGCATATTGATTTATTTGGTGCTATAATCTACTTGGTGAAAGTTGGATTAAAATTAAACTTTAGCCAAAAATGCTTTTTTAAGCCTTAAACTCACAAGGAGAAAGATAATGGATTTTATCGTTAACAACATTACAGCCTTAACCTGGCAGCAGATTGTAATGTGGGTTATCGGCGGTGTGCTGATTTACCTCGCTATCAAAAAAGAAATGGAGCCTACGCTCCTTTTACCTATGGGCTTCGGTACTATACTTGTTAACCTGCCCTTCTCAGGCGCTATCGGAGAATACGTGGACGGCGTTCTCACAGAAGCAAACGGTCCCCTTTCCACCCTGTTTGACGCAGGTATCGCCAACGAGCTGTTTCCTCTCATTTTGTTTATTGGTATCGGCGCTATGATCGACTTTGGCCCGGTGCTCTCCAACCCTAAGCTCATGATATTCGGTGCGGCGGCGCAGTTTGGTATATTCTTTACCTTCTGCTTAGCTTCAATCTTCTTCGAGCTGCCCGAGGCGGCATCAATCGGTATCATCGGCGCGGCTGACGGTCCGACCGCTATCGTAGTAGCGCAAAAACTGCTTGGCAGTGACGCGGCTATTACCGGTGCTATAATGGTTGCGGCTTATTCATATATGGCGCTTGTACCCATTATCCAACCCCCCGTAATCAAACTTCTGACCACTAAAAAGGAAAGAATGATACGCATGCCTTACAAGCCCCAGAATATCTCAAAGCTTGTAAAAATATGCTTCCCCATCGTTATCACTATTATCGCAGGTCTTGTTGCCCCTGCGTCTGTTGCGCTCGTAGGTTTCCTTATGTTCGGTAACCTTATCCGTGAGTGCGGCGTGCTTGATTCGCTTTCAGATACAGCGCAAAAAGTACTTGCAAACCTTATTACCATCTTCCTTGGTATCACTATTTCCACCAAGATGCAGGCGCACCTCTTCCTTAACTGGAGCACACTGCTTATCCTTGGTCTCGGTCTTTTCGCATTCATCTTTGATACCGCAGGCGGCGTACTCTTTGCTAAACTTCTGAATCTCTTCCTTAAGGAAAAGATCAATCCTATGATCGGCGCAGCAGGTATCTCTGCCTTCCCCATGTCGGGTCGTGTTGTACATAAGATGGGTCTTGAAGAGGATCCGCAGAACTTCTTGCTTATGCAGTCCATAGGCGTAAACGTTTCAGGTCAGATAGCCTCGGTTATTGCGGGCGGTCTTATTATGAGCTTTATGCTGCCGTTAATAGGAGGTTAATAAAATGAAGAATTTTAAAAAGGCTTTGATATTACTTCTCACAATCGTTTTAACCCTCTCTACCTTCAGCGTATTTGCTTTTGCCAGTGAGGGCGGCGCACAGCCCGAAAGTAACGAGATAAAAATAAGCATTGATTTTTCACGCTTTGTTGCATCCTTACAGTATCTCTGGATGGGTATGCTCTGCATTTTTGCAGTTATCGGCGTTATCGTGCTTGCAACAATCGGCCTCAACAAACTCTCAGGCGTCAATTTAAAAAGAATTGGCAAAAACAACAGAAACGCTGATTGATAAAAACAAATTAACAATATATAAAAAGAGTTGATGTGCAAAAACGCGCATCAACTCTTTTTTTGTTTTTACTCGTAATAAGTAACGAAGTTGCGAGGTATATGATTTAGCGTCTTATCCTCAATTAAGATTACGTTAAATCTACTCTCTTTTTGAATTATCCGGGTTTTGCTATAGGTGTTTTACACCATATGTGTGTGCTTTACTACCCACTGCTTCATTTTAATAGAAAGCCACAAAGAATAAATACCAAGAGTAATAATTGTCAGTAACAACCACTTAATGTAATTACCAAACAGTTGCATACCGTTACCGTCAAACGTAAGTTGATGACCGTCAATGGTAGTATGCTTTGCATACCATGACTCCTTCAAACAAACAGCCCAAGGCGCACCAAGACCTAAAGTAAAGATGATGATGACTACCTGCAGAATCCCTATTCCAATCATACCAAGCAAGCCACCGTTGAAATTAGATTTCATTTTCCAATCCTCCTAAAAATAAATAATGTACGCAACCGAATTAACTTACTAAAAATTCAAATTTAACCGATTGCGTTTTGTTACAAATTGTAACAATATCATCGTAACATTTTGTTACAATAAAGTCAAGAGGTTTTTAGGAAAATTGGAGGTTTTTGTCGTATGACTGAGAATTTAGGGCTTTTAGGTCTGAAAATCATCAGAAAACAAAAAAACTTAAATCAATTAAAGGTAGCGTTAGACCTAAACATCAGCCGCGAAGCGCTCTCACACTACGAAAATGGCAAAAGAAGCCCCGACATACAGATGCTCCGCAAATTATCCGAATATTTCAACGTTTCTATTGATTTTTTAATCAATGGAAAAGAGTTTAAGAATAGATAAACCGACCGGTGAAAGGGTCGGTTTTTATTTGTTATTCAAAATAATGAAGGGTTTACGGCAAAAAACTTTTTTCACACTTAACAAAAGGTCTATTATACTTATCGCATATTTTAAAATAATTGGTTTTATTTTCTTTTTTCTCTTGACAAAGAACAAAACCTTTGCTATACTAATATAGCGCAAGTTAATTTGGTGACGTAGCCAAGTGGTAAGGCCCCGGTCTGCAACACCGTTATCCGCCGGTTCAAATCCGGCCGTCACCTCCAAAGAAAAACAGCACCCATACACGGGTGCTGTTTTTCTTTTGTTGATGCGCCGTCGATTTGAATTGGCCTCTGCAAGCCTTGGGCGCAGCAGAATCCGGTGCACATACTCCACTCGCAGGTCGGGGAGTTTACTCACCAGACGCAGAGTGTGAGTATCTTAGCCATAGGCGAATATCCGTGCCGTCACAGCAAGCAAGAGATAACATAACTCTACCTTGATTTATATATAAAAGTGTGATACAATAAAGGCAACAACCTAAAGGTGGTGTTTTATGTATTCAATTTTGCACGAATTACTTGCCGATAAAAAGGGTGGCGAGATTTTCAAACTGTTTGGGCCTTGGCACTTCTTTTGTATTGCGCTCACGGTAGCGATAATAGCGACTGTTTTGGTATTGACAAAGAATAACAAAGACTACCGAGATAAAACTGCCAAGGTATTTATATGTACTGCGTTTGGTCTATATATTCTGGATCTGTTTTTAATGCCGCTGGCGTACGGCGAGATAAATATTGAAAATTTGCCGTTCCATGCATGTACAGTTACCTGTGTCTTGTGTTTTTTAAGTTATCATAATTCATTTTTGGCAAGGTATAGATCATCTATCGTAATTCTTGGATTTATATCAAACCTTGTTTATCTCATCTACCCCGCAGGAATTATGTGGTACGCAGTACACCCACTCTCCTACCGTGTTATACAATCACTGCTCCTGCACAGCAGTATGACAGTATACGGCACTCTGATGCTGTCGGAGAAAATTGAGGATATAAAGAAGAAAAGAGTTTTAAATGATTTTTTAGTGCTCTTATCGGTTACGGTATGGGCGCTTATCGGCAACTATGCTTATAATGCAGATACAGAGAGTTACTCTCACTTTTTTAATTGGTTTTTTGTTGTGCGTGACCCGTTTTACTTAATACCCAAAGAAATCGCGCCGTTTATTATGCCATTTTTAAATCTTGCATTATTCTTTACGGTAGAAATTTTAATACGCCTTGTTCTATCGCTTATCAACAAGATAAATCTCAAAAATGCAAAAAATATATAAGGAAAATACATTATGAAAATCAAAGGTGCCATATTTGATATGGACGGTACTCTCATTGACTCGCTTATGTTCTGGGAGTTCTTTTGGGAGGATTTTGGAAATAAATATTTACAAAAAGAGGGTTTTAAACCTACAAAAGAACTTGATAGCAGGGTTAAGTCAATGATATTTTCAAGTTCGCTTTTGTATATAAGGGATAGTTTTAAATTACCTCTTAGCGACTCTGAATTCATTGAATACGCTTCAGAGCTTGTAAGATATTTTTACACAAAAAGAACTAAAGTAAAGGATGGCGTTTTTGAACTCCTTAAAAATATGAAGCAAAACGGCATATCCCTCTGCCTTGCATCGGCTACCGACCTAAGATATATAAAAATAGCCGTGGACGAACTGGGGCTTAAAAAATACTTTGATCACATTATCTCCTGTGCAGATATCGGTGTTGGTAAGGAGAAGCCCGACATTTTCATTAAGGGCGCTTCCCTGCTAGGACTTGAGGCAAATGATATATGCGTTTTTGAGGACTCCTTTATAGCGCTTGAAACGGCAAAAAATGCAGGCTTTAAAACAGTGGGAGTAAGAGATGAGCACAACGTATATCAGGATAGAGTCAAGGCGGCATCTGATATTTATATCGGCGAGGGTGAGAGTCTGGCTCTGCTTGTTGGTAAAATAAACTATTATTATAACTAAAAGGAACGAGAACGATGGATTTAAAGTTGATTAAAAATCGGGTACAAGAGATTGTGCGTGATGCCGGCAAAATAATGACCGAAGAAACAACCGTAACCGACACCAACCTGATAGATGAAAAAGCGGGAGATGCCAATTTTGTAACCGTATATGACGTTGCTGTACAAAAGTATCTCATAGAAAAGATAAGCGAAATACTGCCTGATGCATATTTTGTGGCAGAAGAAAAAGAAAATGACTATAACTGTTTACAAAAAGACTATTGCTTTGTGATCGACCCGATAGATGGCACAACCAATTTTATACACGGATACAAGCATAGCGCTATATCGGTGGCTATGTTTTCTAGGGGCGAGGCCTTACTTGGCGTAATATACGACCCGTATCTTGACGAGATGTTTATTGCAACAAAGGGTGGCGGAGCATTTTTGAACGGCGAGCCTATAAGGGTGGCAGAAACCGAATTCAAAAACGCAGTATGTATCTTTGGTACTTCTCCTTACTGCAAATCAGAACTTGCCGATATAACCTTTAAGGCAGCCAAAGCATTGTTTTTAAACTGTGCCGACATAAGGCGCTCCGGCTCTGCGGCACTCGACCTTGCATACGTTGGGGCAGGCAGATGTGATATATTCTACGAGGCGCGGCTGTCTCCTTGGGACTTTTCTGCAGGAGCACTTATTATAAAGGAGGCAGGTGGAATTGTAACCCAGGCAAATGGAGAGGAAATGGATTTTACCGGTCCGGTTTCTATCATTGCTGCATCTCCCTCTTGCCATAAAAAGGCACTTGAAATACTCAAATAATACAAAAAAGAGAGCCGAGGTATCGAGAAAAGGATACCTTAGCTCTCTTATATTTATTTCAGGTAGTAATCCAGTGTGTAAATCGGAAAATTCACCACAGTGTTGTATATCGCATATACGGCTATCGGCAAAGCAACAACGATAATTATAATATTCACTATATTTATTGCCTTATCCGTTGTAACACGCCTAAGCATTTTAAAAATTAAATATCCAAGAACAAAGCCGAGCGTGTTTGTTACAAGGTCGTCTAGCATAAATGCGCCAATGCAGGTAAAAAGCTGTATAAGTTCAAACACAAGGCTAATCGAAAGGGCCATAAATGCGCCTTTGATAAGATTTGTTTTTTCATGCAAGAGGGGCATATAAATGCCAAGGGGGACAAATACGATTACGTTAAGAACGATCTGGGTAATATCAGATATGCCCATGAATGCACGCAAAAATCTTTCCTCAATCGGTAGCTTAGAATAGGTGTAAAGCACCTCGAATATGGTGTTTTGTATATTGCATTTAAATGATACTATCCATACAAGCAAAATTAAATATAACGCAAAAGAAAAATACAATAAATTTCTTTTTATATTCTTCATTGTACTCCCCCCTTTTGTTATCAAGTTTATTTTACGATAATTTGCCTCTTTTGTCAATAGCGACATCTAAATGATATCGACTCACTATTGCTCGTTGCCCCGTAACCCTATGCCCCAAATAAAACAAAAGACCGCACACACGGTGCGGCTAAAACACAAGTTTATGGGGCGTGATTACAGAAGATTCCTCGCTTTATGGCGAGTTATCTTCCACGAATTCTGCTAAAGCAGAAATCGGCGCAAAAATGCTTTCTTTGCATTTTTGCTTATGGGTCTTACTCGCTATTGCTCGTTGCCCCGTAACCCTATGCCCCAAATAAAACAAAAGACCGCACACACGGTGCGGCCTTTGTTTTATTGGAGCGGATTACGGGGTGAGCAAGCAAAAACGGTTGATAATCGTTTTTGTGATGCGAAGTCAACAAAGCAAGGAGTCGGCAGAGTTGTCCTTGCGGCAACGATAGGCGACGACTATGCGACTTGATGGGAGAGAACCTGCCGCGTTTTCAAAAAACGCAGTGGCGGTGAAGATGCCCCTATCCGCTAAACAAAGTTGAAATAAAAAAATAAAGCAATCCACATATAAGTGAATTGCTTTTTACCAGGGCGTGATTACAGAAGATTCCTCGCTTTGTGGCGAGTTATCTTCCACGAATTCTGCTAAAGCAGAAATCGGCGCAAAAATGCTTTCCTTGCATTTTTGCTTATGGGTCTTACTCGCTATTGCTCGTTGCCCCGTAACCCTATGCCCCAAATAAAACAAAAGACCGCACACACGGTGCGGCCTTTGTTTTATTGGAGCGGATTACGGGGCTCGAACCCGCCACCTCAACCTTGGCAAGGTTGCGCTCTACCAAATGAGCTAAATCCGCATATTGTTTTTAAAAATGGCGACTCGGATGGGGCTCGATTCGCGGCGCGAACTACGCGCCTTGGTCGCCGACGGCTCTGACAGTTATCAACTGTCATTCACTACCGTCTCTGTTCGAGCGATTGCTCGTTTTTTAAAATGGCGACTCGGATGGGGCTCGAACCCACGACCTCTAGCGTGACAGGCTAGCGCTCTAACCAACTGAGCTACCAAGCCGTAGTCGCAAGGACAACACGATTCAAGTGAATCGTGTGCCTCACATTGGCGGAAAGTACAGGGCTCGATTCGCGGCGCGAACTGCGCGCCTTGGTCGCCGACGGCTCTGACAGTTATCAACTGTCATTCACTACCGTCTCTGTTCTCGCATATCGCGTTTCAAAGCACTGATTCCTTCTTGGTGGAAAGTACAGGGCTCGAACCTGTGACCCTCTGCTTGTAAGGCAGATGCTCTCCCAACTGAGCTAACCTTCCGTAAGTGCTATAACATTATAGCAAAATCAAAAGGCTTTGTCAATAGTTTTTCCAAAACTTTTTATATAAAAATCCCTTCACCAAAACGGCAAAGGGATTAAATCTTTTATCAGTATAAAATCGCACCATTTATAACGATCGCATCTATGCCTTTATTATATTACTCACCGTACTCTCTTGCGTCAGAGTCTGCCTTTGTGGTATCTACAGTACCCTTTGGATGATGAGGAGGTGAATAAATTGTATAAAGTTTAAGAGGTGTTTTGCCAATGCTTTTTATGTTGTGCCAGGTTGACTCGGGGATAACTATAGCATAACCGGAGGGTACTCTTTGCCTATAATTAAGCCGTTTTTTATCCTCGCCCATCTCAACCATAGCATAGCCGTCTACTATGTAGACGTACTGATCGGTGTCGTGATGTATTTCAAGACCTACCTCGCCGCCGCTTGGCACAGACATAAGGGTTATTTGCATATTGGTACCCGTCCACAGCGCTGTACGAAAACTGTCATTTTGTGAGGCAAGCGCGCCTATATTTATAATAGCAGGCTTATCGCCCATATCCCATACGTTAAATCTTTTTGTGTTTTTATACATAGTCACTCTCTTTTTTGTTTTTATTATCATCTTATGCAACTTTAGACTTTGGGTGATGACGTTTTATACGGCGCACGCGCCTGTGATACTTGAAAGTTGTGTTGTTCACAAAAAGCGTCTTTAAAATATTATATTTTTTTACATACTCGGTACTTGAATAAAACTAAAATATATGGTACAATTTATATAGTTAAGACATTCTTGATCTTGCGCCCTACAAAAAAGGGCAAAATGGAAGAATGCCTTTTTATTGACTAAAGAGAAAGGAGGATACAAAAAATGCACGTTTTAAAAGAAAAGATCAAAGAAGCGCTGATCTCTGTTTTGCCTGTAAGCGCAATAGTGCTCTTACTCTCACTCACGATAGCGCCAATGGATCTTTCGGTATTTATGTCATTTTTGTTTGGCTCTGTGTTTTTGGTAGTCGGTATGGGTCTTTTTACCCTTGGTGCTGATACTGCCATGACCCCTATGGGTGAGTACGTAGGTACTAATATGACCAAGTCGAAAAAGATTTTTCTTGTAATTATCCTCTCCTTCTTAGTCGGCATACTTATCACTATATCCGAACCTGATTTACAGGTACTTGCCAAATACTGCCCGTCAATAGACACTACCCTGCTTATATGGTCGGTAGGCTTTGGCGTGGGTATATTCCTTGTACTTGCTATGCTGCGCATACTCTTTGGCGTCAAACTCAGGTGGCTCTTGCTTGCCTCTTATATAATCGTATTCGGTATGGCGATATTTGTGGACCCCGGCTTCTGGGCAATTGCCTTTGACGCAGGTGGAGTTACCACAGGCCCTATGACAGTACCATTTATTATGGCGCTGGGCTTTGGTGTTGCGGCTATACGCTCCGACGATAAGAACAACCAGGACTCCTTTGGTCTTATTGCGCTGTGCTCAGTAGGCCCGATACTTGCAGTAATGCTGCTCGGCCTCATCTTTGAGCCTACAGGCGATTATATCCCATTTGACCCTCCCACAGCTTCCAACTCTTATGAGCTTGGTATCGCATTCTTTGCAGAGATACCACACTACCTCTATGAGGTTGCGACGGCTTTGTTGCCTGTAACGGTATTCTTCTTTATCTATCAGGCGTTTGCTAACCCACTCTCCAAAAAAGAAATTTCCAAGATAGTTATAGGTGTTGCCTACACCTTTGTGGGTCTTACACTCTTCCTTCTTGGTGTAAACGTTGGATTTATGCCTGCAGGCTATACTCTCGGATACTATCTGGCAAGCACAGATTTTAAAGTACTTATAGTGCCCATCGGCGTTATCATCGGTTACTTTATCGTTGCGGCAGAGCCTGCTGTACAGGTGCTGCAAAAGCAGGTTGAGGACATCACCTCGGGTACAATACCCAAAAAGGCGCTTGGTATGACGCTAGGTATCGGTGTTGCAATATCTGTCGGTCTTGCTATGATAAGAGTGCTTACAGGCATATCGGTAATGTGGATTTTAGTCCCCGGTTACGCTACTGCACTGACACTCACATTCTTTGTGCCTGAGATATTCTCATCCATAGCATTCGACTCAGGTGGAGTTGCATCCGGTCCTATGACCGCAACCTTCCTTTTACCCTTTGCTATGGGCGCTTGCACTGCCCTTGGCGGCAATATCGTTACAGATGCATTTGGCGTTGTGGCAATGGTTGCTATGACACCCCTTATCGCTATACAGATCTTAGGTCTTGTTTATAAGATCAAACTCGAGCGCAGCCGTAAGGAAATCGAAATGCAGAGGGCTGAAGCTGAGATCATCACCTTCCCCAGAAATTGGAGGTAATATATGCAAAATATGTACTTCTTTATCACAATTGCCAACCGTCAGGATGACAAGGAATTTATCAACTTTTTTGAAAAGTATGATATAAACAATATTTACAGTACCCCTGCCCACGGTACTGCAAGCGATACGGTGCTTGATCTTTTGGGCATAGCCAAGTCGGAAAAAACTGTGCATATCTCAATCCTGCCCGAGGATAAAATGCAACTTACAAAGCAAAAGCTTACACGTGATATGCTTATTGACTTGCCAGGTAGAGGTATAGCGCTGGCAATACCGCTCTCAAGCATAGGCGGCCGCGATGCACTTAATTACTTTAGCGGCGGCGAGGTTGAAATACCTAAAAGAACAAGGCGCAAGCGCGCATTAAACCAGGAAGTAACTAAGGAGGAAAGAGTTGTGCATAATACAGAGCTTATCGTTGTTATATGTGAAAAAGGTTATAACGGCACGGTTATGGACGCAGCACGCGCAGCAGGCGCAAGAGGCGGCACGGTAATACGCGCAAAGGGCACAGGCTCTCAGTATACCGACAAATTCTTTGGCCTCTCTATTGCAGAGGAAAAGGAGATAGTATACATCGTTTCCTCTACGTCCAAAAAAGCGGCTATTATGAAGGCGATAATGGAAAACTCGGGCGCGCAGACAGAGGCGCACGCAGTAGTGTTCTCTCTGCCGGTTACCGACACCGCGGGGTTAAGACTTGTCGAGGACAAGGAAAACTAATGGCGCTGTCGTATTTCGGCAGAACCGAATAAAAAATAGTTTAATTGTAATGAGGCATAGGTTACACTGTGCCTCATTTTATGTTTAATCAGCATAGGCACATTTTGGTAGAAACAAATAACGCACAGGCGAGATAATCGCCTGTGCGCTTTTTGTGTTGTTTTTGTAAGGTTATGTTTGCTTTACGGAGCATTTTTGCCCGGTACACCTGTAATGTGTCCATCGTAGTTGACATCATCAAAAAGTTCCAAACTCAGTACAACCTTTTCCACCTCTTGCCAAGGGAGAGATTTAAATTCCATTTCAATTCTGTATTCATACCGCACAAATTCCAAACGATAATTCTCTATCTCCTCGGTCGAATCGTCCCACAAGAACATCTCTACTCCACCTATGTTTATCAACTCAAATTCAGGTGCATTGCCAAAACCGGCAGAGGAGGAGGATTGCGTTATTGTAATTTTGCAATCTGAATCAAAGCTGCCGTCGGGATATACTATATACCATCGAGTAAATACCGAATAAACTGCAAATTGACCTGTGCTTACGTGTGAAAAATTCTCCGGAATATAAGATGGGAACACGTATTCCTCTATTGTATCTTTTAGTTCCCCTTGGTATTGATAATACGGTC
>JAZOLZ010000005.1:0-13627 GCA_045653505.1 Eubacteriales bacterium
CTCGTCAGTGTTGTAACCGAAGGATGCAGAAGCCTGTGCCTTCATTGCTGCGTTAACAGAATCAACTGTTACGTCGCTGCCCTTAACAACTGCTACAAGGATAGTTGTTGAACCTGTGCAGGTGGGAACTCTCTGTGCAGAGCCGATAAGCTTGCCGTTGAGCTCGGGGATAACAAGACCGATTGCCTTTGCAGCACCGGTAGAGTTGGGAACGATGTTCTGTGCGCCTGCACGTGCACGGCGGAGGTCACCCTTTCTGTGAGGACCGTCAAGGATCATCTGGTCGCCGGTGTATGCGTGAACGGTTGTCATGATACCGCTAGCGATAGGATATACATCGTTAAGAGCCTTTGCCATAGGAGCAAGGCAGTTAGTTGTGCAAGAAGCAGCAGAGATGATCTTGTCATCAGCTGTAAGAGTGTTTTCGTTAACACCGAATACTATTGTCTTAAGGTCCTTGCCTGCGGGAGCAGAGATAACAACCTTCTTAGCGCCTGCGTTGATGTGAGCCATGGACTTCTCAGTTGAGCAGTAGAAGCCTGTGCACTCGAGAACAACGTCAACACCAAGCTCACCCCAAGGGCAGTTAGCAGCGTCCTTCTCAGCATAGATCTTGATGGTCTTGCCACATACTGTGATGCTGTTCTCAGCCTCGTTTACAGAAACTGTCTCAGCATGCTCATACTTACCCTGAGCAGTGTCGTACTTAAGAAGATGTGCAAGCATCTTTGCGCTGGTGAGGTCATTGATAGCTACGATTTCATAGCCCTCAGCGCCGAACATCTGTCTGAATGCAAGACGTCCGATACGGCCAAAGCCGTTGATAGCAACCTTAACATTTGCCATTTTGAAATTCCTCCAAAATTAAAATATATTTTTTATTTTCAAGCGATTTTAATGTAAAAAACGCATAATGCCGTCTTTTACCGAATAGATTATAGCACACTTTTTTGCAATATACAATAGTATTTTATTAATTTTATCAAATTTGTTAAAAATATAACATTTATCCCCCGCGCGGCAGATTTTTTTGTAACTTTTTACGCTCAATTCTTGCCTTTTTTACAAAGTAAAAGATCTCAGGAATTTGCCTTAGTCGCTTAGGCTCTGAGATAATGCGAAAAAGCCATTCCAGTTTTAGATGGCGAAAGAGCATTGGAGATCTTTTTTTATTTCCCGAATACACGTCAAAACTACCGCCGAGCCCTATATACACCGCTTGTGGATGGGCAGAAAAAAGATCGTTTATTAAAATCTCTTGATGGGGAGTACCGAGGCATACGTAAACAAGATTTGGCTTTGATTTTTTTATATCCGATATAAGATCCTCTATGCAAAAGTTGTATCCGCTTTGTATACCGACTATTTCAATACCTAAAAACTCGTCCTTAAGCCTTTTTGCCGCCTCTTTAACAACACCCTCCTTGCCACCGAAAAGAAAAAGACGCACACCTTTTTGATTAAGTAGCATTTTACCAAGTTCAACACCCGGGAGCGTATCGGTTTTAACCCCTCTTTTAAAAAGTTCGTCCGCTATACCGACACCGTCGGGTATTTTAAGTTCAAATTCTTTTAGAATTTGAAAAAAGTTATTGTCACGCAAAGCGCGAGATAGCATAATGGGATTTACCGTTGCTATCCTGCCACCGCTGTGCATAAGTTCTTTTGCATATAAAAACAACTGCCCGAATGTACCAGTAGCAATATCAAGAGTAAAAAGTCTTGTTTTCTTCATAAAAAATCCTTTTTAAATTATTCTGTCCATATTTTTTTAAACTTGACAAAGAAGCACAAAAGTTATATAATATTTAAGACTGAGCGGGGCAATCGCGCCGTACCATACCGAAAGGTAGTACGGTGAGGAAAGTCCGGGCATCACAGGGCAGGATAACGGATAACGTCCGCCGGGGGCGACCCTCGGGAAAGTGCAACAGAAATAAACCGCCGCTTTGCGGTAAGGATGGAAAGGCGAGGTAAGAGCTCACCCACTTCTATGGCAACATAGATTTGCTGTAAACCCTATCCGATGCAACACCTTGATTTGAGTTTACTCGGCGCGGCCCGCGCTTTTCATGGTGGCAGAGCCTATGGCTTGAACTTGCGGGAGACCGTAAGTGAAGATAGATGATTGCTGCGCTATTGCGTACAGAACCCGGCTTACAAGCTCAGTCAAAAATAATATATGCGGCTTTTAGCCTTATTGGGAGATAAGCGTATTGCTTATCCCTTTTTTGTTAATTTTTATCTTTTTTAGTTGCAAAATTTATAAAAATATTTATAATATATAGTAGATATTTTTGTTTTTTGGAGAAGTAATGAGTGCCCTTAGACTTTTAAAGGAAGTTAAAGGACGTAAAAAAATATCTTTTATAGGACTTGGAAAATCAAATCTCGGAGTTTTAAACTACTTAAAAGCGAATTTTGACAACTTGGAGTTTACACTACGCAGCAAAAATCAGGTAAACAACATACCAAACGAAATCACGCACGTCAAGATAGGCAAAGACTATTTGGATAACATATACGAGGATATCCTATTCTTTTCTCCTGCGGTAAGGCGGGATAATATTAAGGGGGATTTTATTGCATCAAGTGATGCTGAGTTGTTTTTTGAGATTTGTGAAAAAGAAAAAATAATAGGTATAAGCGGCTCGGACGGCAAGAGTACAACGAGCAGTATAACCCACGCAATGCTGATTGCCTCGAGTATAAACGCAAGCCTTTGTGGCAATATAGGCAAGTCTATGTGCCAGAGTTATCTTGAAAATCCCAAAGCAGATTTTTTTGTCTGTGAGTTGTCCAGTTTTCAGCTCCTTTATTCAAACCCCAAAGTAAAAAGAGCGGCCATAACGAATATCACGCCCAATCACCTTAACTGGCACAAGGACTTTTACGAATACTCTTTTGCTAAGGAAAAACTGATTAAAGACTGCGATGATATCACTCTTAACCTTGACTGTGAGCATACGCAAAATCTTGTTAAAAAATACAAACCTCGCGCCGTCTTTACTACCGAATATTCATTTAAAGAATTAGGCGATATAGCGCCAGAGGTCTACACCTTAAGTGACGGCTACATTTTAAAAAACGGACAAAGAATTATTGATACGTCAGATATTAAAGCTAAGGGCCTTCACAACATCAAAAACTTCATGTGCGCTCTTTCTTTATGCGAAGGGCTTATCAGTAAAAAAGCTATTTCAGACACGGCAAAAGACTTTATGGGACTGCCGCACAGACAAAGAGTTATCTACGACAAGTGCGGGGTAAGAGCCATTGATTCTTCAATAGATTCCTCACCTATGCGCACCAAGGCAACCCTTGAATCCCTTGAGGGCAAATACACGGTGATCTTAGGCGGTAGCGACAAGGGACTTGATTATTCCCTCCTCACTCCCGTACTGAAAAAGAAAGCAAGTGCCGTAGTGTTTACAGGCGAAAATATGACGAAAATGTTAACTCAAATTGACATTAATGTACTAAAATCATCAAACGTGTATATTTTTACCGAGCGGAATTTTGACAGCGCAGTAAGACTTGCAATAAAAAACGTGCGTGACGGAGGTAATCTGATATTATCACCTGCGTCGGCAAGTTATGACGCTTTTTCAAACTTTGAAGAAAGAGGCAAAAGATACAGAGATATAGTTCTGAAGGAACTTAAATAATAAAAAGGAAAAAGAAAAAAATGTTAAAAAGACTTTTATCATTTACGCTTATTATCGCAGCCATATTTTCTCTGTGCGCCTGCGATGCTGCCGACAACACTCTCCCCGAGGGTACTAAGCTTGCCAAGGGTGGTGAGGATGTCGGATACTACTTTTACATACCAGAGGAGTGGACAAACTCCGGTTACGGTAATATAGCGCAGGCATTTGTCTCAAGTGTTGATAACACGCAGGTGTCATTTGTTGAGGCAGAAAAGCCAGGTGTCACAATTGACGAATATTTTACCGAGTCCTTAAAGGAATTTACTGTCGATTATACCGTTGATACCGAAAACAGCGGTAAGGAATGCAGTTTTGGTAATGCAACAAACGCGGTAAAATATCTTTACAGTTACGATTACAAGGTTGGCCAAAACACCTTTACCTTCAACTTTATGCAAATCTTTGCGGAGTTTGAGGACAGGTTCTTTATATTCACCTACTGCGGCTCGACAGAACTAAGAAGCGAAGATAAGAGTTACTATTCATATCATCTAAATGAGGTGCAGGAAAAGATAATCAATAACGTAAAGTTTGTCTCAAAAACTCCTGTCGCACCGGGCACAAGCCAAGATAAGACAAATGAACTTGGTTATAAGCTTGTCTCTGACAAAACTTTGTGCGGCTTTGAACTCTACGTACCAACAGATTACACCGTAGAATATTCCAGCGCTATAGTCAGCATCAAACTCCCTGATGGCTCGGCCATATCTATGACAGAGGCAACATCCGTAGGGGTTACGGTTAACGAATACTGGGAGACAAGAAAGACGGAACTTGCTACCTTTGTCAGCGACCTCAGTTATGAGGACGACAAGGTTTTGAAGCTCAAAGAGGGTGTGGGTAACGCAAATCAAGCGGCATCCTTTGAGTACAGTTATACATATAACGGCACAAGATACTGTACCTATCAGGTGCTTGCTATAACCGTCTTCCGAGGTTACGTATTTACCTATACAGCAACAGAGAGTAATTACCAGAGCAATCTTGCCGAAATTGAAAATATAATTAAAGGAATTGTCTTTTAATGCAGGACTTTATTTATTTTGATAACAGCGCCACTACCAAAATGTGCGATGAAGCGCTGAGTGAGTATATAAGAGTGGCAAGCGATGTGTGGGGCAACCCATCATCCTTACACTCATTTGGCTTTGAAGCAGAAAAGATAATAGAGAGTACAAGGGAGAAAATACTCACTTCTCTCGGTGCAAAGGGGGGCAGGATAATCTTTACCTCCTCAGGCTCCGAGGCAAACAATTTAGCGATATTTGGCAGAGCCCTTGCGAAGGAACGTTATTTTGGTAAGGCGAAAATTATAACCACCCTTGGAGAGCACGCCTCGGTAAGCGAGCCGATAAAGAGGCTCAGCGGATTTGGTTTTAAATTCGATATGATCTCCACAAAGGGCGGCGAGATTGATTTTGAGGCGCTTAATACGGCGCTTACATCCGATACTGTTTTAGTTACTGTAATGATGGTAAACAACGAGACCGGCGCGCTTTATGACATCAAAAAGGTAAGCGATATTATAAAGGCGCTGTGCCCTGATGCTCTTTTGCACGTTGATGCAACGCAGTCGTTTATGAAGGTGCCATTTACCCCTGAGAGTATCGGCGCAGATATGATAACAATATCCTCACATAAGATTGAGGGACCTAAGGGTGTAGGTGCGCTTTATATAAGCGAAAAGGTCGTAAAAACAAAGGGGTTAAGCCCGCTTATTTACGGCGGCGGCCAGGAGGGCGGATGGCGCTCCGGAACAGAGAACGTGCCCGCAATTGCGGCTTTTGGAGTTGCCACAGAAAAGGCCAAAAGAGAGTTTATTAACAGCGTGGGCGTACTTGCTTCACTGCGCAAATATCTTATAGGAAAAATAGAAAATGCAGAAGAACTCAAAAACGCAAAAGTCACAAAGCCTGAACGTTTTGCACCGCATATTGTAAATATAACATTACAAAACATCAAGAGTGAGACGATTTTACACTATCTGTCCAGCGAAGGGATTTACGTTTCCAGCGGTTCTGCCTGCTCATCAAATTCACACCATCATTCAAGCGCGCTTACCGCATACGGACACAGTGAGGCAGAGGCCGACTCCTCTATAAGAATAAGTCTGTCGCACAGAAATACCAAGGATGAAATAGATAAACTCATCGCAGCACTTATAAAAGCAAACGAAAGGCTTGCGAAAATAAAATAATGCAGATAACACTTATAACCGTCGGCACACTCAAGGAGGACTACCTTAAGGATGCCGTAAGCGAATATGAAAAAAGGCTCTCGCAGTACGCAAAACTCGAGAGCGTAAATATCAAG
This sequence comes from Eubacteriales bacterium, assembly GCA_045653505.1. GTDB lineage: Bacteria > Bacillota > Clostridia > Oscillospirales > CAG-272 > UBA1740. Next base: position 6,024 of record JAZOLZ010000005.1, read on the forward strand.
GAAGAAAAAATACAAAACGAGGATAACCCCGAGGAGATAAGGCGCGCGCTTGAGTGCGAGGGCGAGAAGATCATCAGGGCTATACCTAAGGGCGCTACGGCGGTTGCGCTATGTGTCGAGGGCAAGCGCCTTGACTCAATTACTCTTGCAAACTATATCAAAAGTGTCTCCGATACAAGCGGTAAACTTTGCCTTATCATAGGCTCATCCCACGGACTTGCGGATAAGGTAAAAAGAACGGCAGAGTTGCGTCTCTCGGTGTCAGATCTTACCTTCCCGCATCAACTCATGCGTGTAATTCTGTCCGAGGCGCTCTACCGTTCTATGACCATAATAAGCGGCAAAAAATATCACAAATGATCCTCTTTTGGAAAGTCGTGTGACATAGAGGCATTTGAGTACCGTTTATCACCGGTTACCTCTTTTATTATCTTTATAAAATCGGGTACAGCAATTTCTTCATCTCTTGAAATAAGTTCTATCTCCATTATACAACTGTGTTGCCACTGGGGATAAATATCTATTTCAAGGGTTTTGCCAAGATATGAAAAGGTGTGGCGTGTCTTATATACGGGGCGTGTGCCACATTTTATATTCTTTTTTAAAGCAAGATATTCGCTCTCGCTTATATCCCTCTCATCCTCCACTACGCTCATGTTATCAATACGTGTCTTTTTAGTCTCGATATATCTATCGTTTCTTTTGCGTATGCGATGAGTAAGACCAATATCGGTTTTCAGATATATCTGCTCGATATCGCTTTTTGTGTAATCACTGCATTTTGAGACAGTATCAATATCAGGCATTTTGATTATAAATTTTCTTTCAATCTCTATTTCGCACTTATGCATAAAAACACCCTCTTTCAAGGATATTGTAGCACAAAAAGATACTTTTTTCAACAACAATATTGACTAAAAGGGTTTTATGTGTTAAAATTATTAAAAATATTTACTTGTAAGGCTCAGGAGGCACAGTAGTATGGAACAGTTTGGCGAGGTTGCAAAAAACAATACCGTTACCGAGGAAAATGAAAACGGTGCGGTAACTAATGAAGATAGCAAAAAAGGATTTAAATTCAGAAAATTAACAAAAAAAGAATGGGCGGCAATCTGGGATAAGACTACTACCGGTCTTCTTATTTTGCTTATGGCATCCCCTGTGCTTATTCTTTTATATATTTTCTCCTGGTTCCTTTCGATAGCACAGTTCTAAGAAACATATTAGGGCGGACACGGCGTTCGCCCCTTTTTTGTCATATTATATCTCTTTTTCATATAATACCCTTAGGGTGCAAAAGCATCCAAGGATATGAAAACGGAGAAAACAAATGGCAACTTTTTTCAATCAGGCAAGCCTCAATTTTAAAGGCACGCAGACTAACTCAAACCCGGTGACGGGTGAGTACGGTTGCGGTATTGGCGCATCTGCAAAGATGGTTATATCAGAGGGATATGCACAAAATAGCGGCATAACCTATATTATAAGTCTTACTAACGAGGGGGGCGCCCCTCTTAACGATATTGTTATTACGGATAACCTTGGCGAGTATGCCTTTAATGATGCCTCTCTCTTCCCTCTTGAATACGTCGAGGGCAGTTTAAAATATTTTGTAAACGGTGTTCTTACAGACGGCCCCACAGCCCTTGCCGGCCCTCCCCTTGTGATATCCGGCATCGACTTACCGCAAGGCGCAAATGCTCTTATCGTTTACGAGGCGCGTACAACTGCATACGCTCCCCTTGCTCTCGGCAGCGAGATAACGAACACTGCAACAGTGAGCACAGAGACGTCCTTTGAGCCCCTTGTGATTACTGCAACAGTTCCCGCACTCCCAACGTCTATTCCTGTTATCGCAAAAACTCTTTATCCCGATAACATTGTGGATTGTGGAGAAAATGTAAACTATACCTTTACAATTCTCAATATAGGAAATACCGAAATCGTCGCTACTGACGATCTTATTTTGTCTGACACCTTTGAGCCGCCTATAAGGAATATAAGTGTAACCTATAACGGCGAGGAATGGAGCGAGGGAGTAAATTACAACTACAATGAGGTAAGTGGCGTATTTACTACCCTGCCCGGCCAGATAACCGTGCCTGCCGCCACATACACGCAGGATCCGATTAGCGGAGTGTATACTATGACACCCGGAGTTACAATTATTACCGTAAGCGGTATTATTTAACAAAAACGGCTTGCAACTTTATCTATTTGCTGATATAATAGTGTAAGTAATGTAGGCAGTCTCCCTATATGGGAGGCTACATAGGTGTAAAATGAAGATAATCGCAAAAATATATACCGATTTTAAGGAAAAGTTTGGTATCCCAAGGCAAAGCGGTATAGTAGAGGAAGCCGTTGGAAAAATAGTGTTTGAAAAGCCGTATCGCAACCCGGACGCGGTAAGAGGCCTTGACGGATACTCACACATCTGGCTGATATGGGGTTTTTCCGAATGTCAGAGAGATGACTGGTCCCCCACCGTAAGACCGCCCCGACTTGGAGGCAACAGGCGTATGGGCGTTTTTGCAACGCGCGCGCCGTACAGACCTAACCCGATAGGACTGTCATCGGTAAGGCTTTTAAAGGTTGAATGTACCGAGGACGGCCCAATTATTTATGTCAGCGGTATGGACATGCTAAACGGCACTCCTATATATGACATAAAGCCATATCTGCCTTATACCGATAGTCACCCCGATGCAAGAGAAGGCTTTGCCAAAGAGGTAAAGGATTATGCGCTGAATGTTGAGATACCTGAGTGTGAAATAAAAAAGATAAGCCGCGAGCAGGCAAAAATGCTCCATGCTATCCTTGCGCATGACCCACGCCCATCATACCAGAATGATAACACGCGCATATACGGCTTTAATTTTGCCGATTTTGAGGTTTTGTTTACCGTAGAGGATAATTTACTTACGGTTAAGGAAATCCGCCCGAACAAGGCTTAATTTCGTTTGAAACAGATAAAAATAAAATATATGATTAAATAGATTGGAGAAAAAACAAAATGGCTAAAACTGTAAAGGATATCATGAACCTGATAAAGGAAAAGGATATCAAAATGGTTGACTTTAAAATGGTCGACATTAACGGCCAATACCGTCACGTTACTATCCCGGCTAAGAATTTCTCGGAAAGCACGATGCAAAACGGCATAGGCTTTGATGCATCCAACTACGGCTACGCAGTTGTTGAAAAGAGCGATATGGTATTTATACCCGACCCCGATACTGCTCTTATCGACCCATTCTGCGAGGTGCCCACGCTCTCTATGACGGGTAACGCAATGATTATCGGCAACCCCGAGAATAAACCCCTTGCACAGTACCCCAGAAATATTGTTCTTGCCGCTGAAAAATATATGAGAGACTCAGGCATTGCAGACACAATGCTTATACTCCCCGAGTTTGAGTTCTACCTCTTTGATAACGTACAGTGGAACGTACAGCCCCATACCGTTGCTATGACGCTTGACGCAGAGCAGACATATTGGAACAGTGATACAGACGGCAAGGGTGTTGTAGTACCCAAGCAGAAAAACTATCACATAGCAAAGCCCTTTGATACCACCTACGAATGCAGAAGCGAAATGTGCTTACTGATGGAAGATGCAGGTATTAATATCAAGTACCATCACCCCGAGGTTGGCGCGGCAGGTCAGTTTGAGATTGAGCCCCAGCTTGGCGAAATGTCCAAGATGGCAGACAATACTATGATGATAAAATACATCATCCGCAATACCGCTCTTAAGCACGGTATGAGCGCAACCCTTATGCCCAAGCCCGTTTACGGTGAGGCAGGCAACGGTATGCACGTTCATATTTTGCTTATGAAGGACGGCCAGCCCGTATTCTCAGATGATAACGGCTATTCTAACTTAAGCCAGACTGCGCACTACTTTATGGGCGGCCTTCTTAAGCACATATCATCTCTTTGCGCTATTACAAACCCCAGTACAAACTCCTTTAAGCGTCTTGTACCCGGCTTTGAGGCGCCTGTTACGGTTGGTTATGCAACCTCTAACAGAAGTGCGGTTATCCGTATCCCCGCTTACGCAAAGACACCTAATCTGCGCCGCTTTGAGATACGCAACCCCGATGCTACCTGTAACCCCTACTTCTGCTATGCGGCACTGCTTATGGCAGGTATTGACGGTATCAAGAATAAGATTGATCCTCACGAAAACGGTTGGGGCCCCTACGATGTTAACCTCTTTAACCTGCCCGAGGAGGAAAAGGCAAAACTCAAGGGTCTGCCTACATCACTTGATGCAGCTCTTGATGCTCTTGAAAAGGATAACGACTACCTTACCGAAGGTGGCGTATTCCCCAAAGAACTTATTGCAAACTTTATCAAGTCTAAGAGAGAGGAATGCCGTCAGCTTGCTGCTATACCTCACCCCGCTGAGTTTGAAAAGTACTATAATATGTAATTAATTATTTGCAAAAACAAGCAAGAACCCGATAGATTTTCTATCGGGTTCTTAATTTATTTATCAACTTCCTTATAGTTGATGTCAGCCTTGCGGCGCCTTTTTACGCACTCGGTAAGAAGATATTCTATCTGTCCGTTCACCGAGCGGAATTCATCCTCGCTCCACCTCATAAGTTCATCATAAAGCTCGCTTGAGAGGCGCAGGGGTACTTGCTTCTTCTTTGATACATCCTTCATCAGTAAATGCTTCCTGAGTTGACTACGGGCTGAGCATCACGGTTACCGCAAAGGACAACGAGAAGATTGGATACCATTGCCGCTTTTCTCTCCTCATCGAGTTCTACAAGATGCTTTTCATTAAGTTTTTCAAGAGCCATCTCTACCATACCTACTGCACCGTCAACGATCATTCTTCTTGCATCGATAATAGCAGACGCCTGCTGACGCTGGAGCATTACCGCAGCAATCTCTGTTGCGTATGAAAGGTTTGTAATGCGTGCCTCAAGCACCTCAATACCTGCCTCTGCAACTCTCTTTTGTATCTCATCACGGATTCTGCCTGCTACGATCTCGCTTGAGCCGCGCAGACTGCCGTCATCAGCAACACCGTCACCGGTCGTATCAACGTTGGGAGCAACGTCGTATGGATAAAGACGAACTATGTTACGGAGCGCGCTGTCACACTGAAGTGAAAGGAACTCCTTGTAGTTATCTACGTTGAATACAGCCTTTGCAGTATCAACTATTTTCCAGGTAACTGCAATACCGATCTCGATAGGATTACCAAGGCAATCATTAATCTTCTGTTTATTATTGTTAAGGGTCATAATCTTAAGGGAGAGCTTTTTGTCATAAATCTCAACGCCCTGCTGAGCAGTAAGTACAGATGAAAGTGTGCTTACGTCACCGCTCTGATTAAGTTTTGTCTTTGCCGCGGGATTTACCGCTATACAGAAGGGATTTACAAAGTAAAATCCGTCCCCTTTGATAGTGCCTATATACTTACCGAAAAGAGTAAGAACAAGCGCCTCCTGAGGCTTTAAAACCTTAAGACCAAGACAAGGTATCCAGCCAAGGCAGAAATAAACCATAGATATTACAAATAGTGGAATACCGACTATAAGATTGTTAGCATCCAAATTTATACCGCCAAATACTATACCCACAACCGAGATAATGTATAAAAGTATTGTGATGATAAGCACCGGCATGCCATTTTTTTTGTTTTCAAGTATTTTTTCTTGCATTGTTTTTCCTCCTATGCATTATATTGATATCAAAATGATATCATATTTTTGAGTATTTGTCAATAGATGGAAATAAAAAAGAGCGATTTTTTATAGTCGCTCTTTTGAAAATATAACAAATTCGGTTAGTTCAAATTTAAAGATACAGCTTTAATTTTGAGTTAAAATCGCCGTTTGGAACCCGACGGCGTAGAATTTAAAAATAAAATTTTGAGCAAAAACTGCCGTTGTTCGTGGCGACAGGCGTAGTTACCTACGTCGAGTCCACGAAAACGACAGTTTTTGCCAAAATTTTTAATATTCTGCGTTTCCTACCGTACGGGGATAGGGTATAACATCACGTATGTTTGATACGCCTGTAAGATACATAATAATTCTCTCAAAGCCAAGACCAAAGCCTGCGTGCTTTGTACCACCGTATTTACGGAGATTTAAGTACCAGGAGTAATCCTCTTCTTTAAGTCCTAACTCGTTTATACGCGCCTTAAGAACATCAAGTCTTTCTTCACGCTGTGAACCACCGATTATCTCGCCAACACCGGGAACGAGAAGGTCCATTGCAGCAACGGTCTTGCCGTCATCGTTTAAGCGCATATAGAATGCCTTGATATCCTTGGGATAATCGATAAGGAATATAGGCTTTTTGTAAACCTGTTCTGTAAGATATCTCTCATGCTCGGTCTGTAAATCAACGCCCCAATATACAGGATACTTGAAGTCGTGGCCGGACTTAGCAAGGATATCAACAGCCTCAGTGTATGTCACCTTGGCATAATCTGCATCACGAAGCGCTGTAAGACGCTCGAGTAATCCCTTGTCAACAAACTGATTGAAGAACGCAAGTTCCTGCTTGCAGTTATCCATAACGTGATTGATAATGTATTTTATCATATCCCATGCAAGCTGCATATCATCGTTAAGGTCTGCAAAGGCAATCTCGGGCTCGATCATCCAGAACTCTGCCGCATGGCGCGCGGTATTTGAATTCTCTGCACGGAAGGTAGGGCCAAAGGTGTAGATGTTACCGAATGCCATAGCATAAGTCTCACCCTCAAGCTGACCTGATACTGTAAGGTTTGTGCTCTTACCGAAAAAGTCCTTGGAATAGTCTATCTTGCCGTCCTCTGTAAGAGGGGGATTTGATGGATCGATTGTAGTTACTCTGAACATCTCGCCCGCACCCTCTGCATCAGAGCCCGTTATAATAGGCGTATGCACGTACACAAAGCCGCGTTTGTTGAAGAATGAGTGAATTGCATAGGCAACCTCGCTCCTCACTCTAAAAACGGCTGAAAACAGGTTTGTACGGGGGCGCAGATATGCCTGCTCACGCAGATACTCAACCGTGTGTCTCTTGGGCTGCAACGGATAATCGGGAGTTGAGGTGCCCTCTACCTCCACCTTTGTTGCCTTAAGCTCAAAAGGCTGCTTTGCGCCGGGAGTAAGAACGAGAGTGCCCTCTACTACTAAAGATGCGCCAACGTTCTGTGAGGCGATAGTATCATAATTATTTATTTTTTCTCTTTCAAAAACAACCTGGATGCTCTTGAAACAGGAGCCGTCATTAAGGTCGATAAATCCAAATGCCTTTGAATCTCTTAAGTTACGCACCCAGCCACATACTGTAACCGATTTACCGTCATATTTTTCGGGCAGGGCGTAAATGTCTCTTACATAATCTCTTTTCATTTTAAACCTCTTTTAGAGTGCAGATATAATTTTACTTATAAAGTATACCATATATTTTTAATATTTTCAATGCTTTTTATAAGGAAAATAAAAAAAGTCCCTATTGGGACCCTTGATTCAAAACTCCACATTGTTATGTGGTATATAAAATGCATCTTTTTGATGCACAGTGTGTAAAATACCCACTAAAAACCGAATAAATGAAGGTGAAACGAAAAGCTCAAA
>JAZOLZ010000006.1:0-19567 GCA_045653505.1 Eubacteriales bacterium
TATGGCGGTTAATGTGATATTCAATTTTTGTGTCGAAAGATAAAATATTTTTTATCTTTATGTCAACGCACCAAAATGCTTGATGTACGCATCCATAGACATATGGTGTCTTGCCCACCACTTTGCTTCTTCAAGCGGTGCAGTCGACATACCCACAGTACCGACCATCTTCGTGCCCTCAAGCTTAGCCTATAAAGCAATCGGCAGAGAAAAATGTTCGAGCATCAAAACGCAAAAAGGCGTACAACACGAAACCGCATTGTACGCCTTGAAAATATGCTTTTATATGGATTTGCACCAAATTTGCACCAAAACTGCAAACTTGGCAAAAAGAAAACCCCGAAAACCTTGATGGTATCGGGGTTTTTTGATAATTGCCGTAAGGCTGTAATTATCTCTTCGAGAACTGAGGAGCACGACGAGCGCCCTTGAGACCGTACTTCTTTCTCTCCTTCATACGAGGATCACGAGTGAGAAGACCAGCCTTCTTGAGAAGGGGCTTGTATGTTTCATCAGCGAGAACGAGCGCACGAGCAACACCGTGACGGATTGCGCCTGCCTGACCGGAAATACCGCCGCCGTTTACGTTAGCAACGATATCGTACTTACCAACAGTCTCGGTAATACCGAAGGGCTGATTTACGATAAGCTTAAGGGTCTCAAGACCAAAGTAATCGTCAACGTCTCTGCCGTTGATGGTAATAGCGCCTGAACCGGGATAGAGACGAACTCTTGCAACAGACTTCTTTCTTCTGCCTGTGCCGTAGAAATAGGGTTTTGCACTTGTATACATTCTATTTTACCTCCCTTATTAGTCTACAACGATAGGCTTCTGAGCAGCCTGGTTGTGGTTTTCGCCTGCATATACGTGAAGACGAGTGAAAGATTTAGCGCCGATACTGTTGTGGGGAAGCATACCCTTGATAGCAACTTCCATAGCAAGCTCAGGGCGAGTAGCCATGAGTGTCTTGTACTTTGTCTCCTTAAGACCACCGATGTAACCGGAGTGATGACGATAGAACTTCTGTTCAAGCTTCTTACCGGTGAGGATAGCCTTATCTGCATTGATTACGATAACGTACTCACCGCAGTCAACGTGAGGAGTGAATTCGGGTCTGTGCTTACCGCGAAGGATGTCAGCAGCCTTAACAGCAGTTTTGCCGAGAGGTTTGCCTGCCGCATCGATAACAAACCATCTACGCTCGATGGTTTCCTTTTTTGCCATAAATGTGGACATTTTTTATTCCTCCAAATGATTTGTCGCTTGTGCGACTTTTTTGTTTTTCAAACGCAAGTAATTATAGCATACATCATATTATTTGTCAATGCTTTTTTAAAACTTTTTTTGCAAAAAATCAATTTAGAAAACCAATCCTCTCGTTTTCTCGTTTTTTCTCTCGTTTTCTCTTGTTTTCTTGCTTGCCAAATTAAAAATTTTTTGTAAAAAAGTTACCCTCACTGTGAAAAGTAAGGGTAAATTTGTTTAAAAATAATAAAAATCAACCTTTTGAGTTGTATACTTTTAAATTTGCTTGTTTACGCTCTTGTACTCATCGTAGTACCTGTAATAAGGGCAGGAGCGAGTGTTCTGATTTATAAAATTAGCGCATTCATCTTCATCTAAAGCCATATTGCAGGTGTATGCGTCTGTATAATCATCATACTGATAAAATTCACAGCTCTCGCACGAGCCACCGGTGTTTTTAGTGTATTTTGAAAAGTCCATTATACCTCCTATATTATAAGAGAGACAAGGATAATCGCCGCAACGCAGATAATACCAAAGATAATATAAGTGAGTGTTTTGCCCTTTGGCATAGCATCCTTCATTATCTCCCTCATCATCGCCTTGGCATTTGCCTCTTGCGCCTTTGCCTTTTCCTTTATGAGTCCCTTCGGATTTTCAGCGCTATTGATTTCCTCAGTAAGCGCTTCAATTTCACCCTTAAATTCTTCAAGGGCAGTGTCAAATTCCGCGTCCTCATTATCGGTTGCAAAGCAGAGAAGATAGCCTGTAGAGGCAATAGATCCCTCAAGAGTTATCTCACCAAAAAGGCTGTCGGTGTTCTCGTTTTCTTCCTCGTATTCGATGAGCTCTTTGTCAGAAAAATACACTCGCCCTTTGACCTTAAGACCTGAATTTTCAAAAACCTCAACTGCGTTTTTGATTATAGGTACAATTATTTCTTTTTTCTCTTTTAACGTCATAATACCACCTAAAAGTAAATTCATGTTTACAAAATTGCCCTATCTATCTCAAGAATTCCGTTTTTCTCAACAATACCATACTTGCAATTGCAGGCAATAGAGAATATGTCCTTGCCGTTAAGACCGATAAGATTATCTATGGAATTTATAAAGGCTTTTGCCTGTGGATGAAAGTCGGAGGTTATCGCATAAATGCCCCTCGTTCCCCCAAGCGCGCACAGTGCGCCGTAAAACGATCTTATATCCGTCTCGCTTGTAATATCGTTACGGTTTTTCATCTGCATCATAACCGTTTCCTTAAAGCCGAGTTCATCCGTAGTATAGATAATGCCGTCTATACCTCCGTCATCAGCGCCTGCGGTAAGGTTGGCAACGTCTATTTTTTTGCCGTCGTTTTCAAGTTGCTTTGAAATTAGGGTGATAAAGTATTTTTCAAAAAACTCTCCGCCCTTTGAGTGCAACAGTATAAGGAAATCTGCGCACAGGGCAGTGGTAGCGGTAATATCGCCTATTGCCGCGCGCTTTGTCTCGCACAGTCTGTACACGCCCCCGTCAAAGGTCAGTACCTTATTATTGATGAGCGACTTAAGTATCTGTCCTATGTAAGTGAACAGCTTTTCATCATCACGCTTGCTTACGGTAAGATCGGTACCAAAGGCAGTAATAAGGCGCTGTCTTATCGCATTTTTAGACATTGGCTTTACGGTAATTAATTTAAGTATTTCCTCTACACATTTTTCGTATCTTAAAACCAAAGGCTTATCAACCGTGCAGGACAAAAAGCCCTCGGCATCTACGGTTAAAAATCCCGTGTCCTTCATTCTTTGCAGGGCAACACCCGCACTTGTGCGTATAGCGCTGTATTTACTGTCTGCGTTTTTATCGTTTCTTTCATCCTCACTAAGTCCAAAGCGCTTAATACATTCCTCAATAGCCTCATTTCTGCGCATCGGTGTCTTAAAAAGAATTTCGGTCAGATATTTGTAAGCCTTATCGTAGTATTGCATATTTGCCATATCGCCACCTCGCTTCTGAATTTATTGTATCACATTATTCGATTAAGTTCAATACTGAAATTGTTAAAAATATTTTATAATATAATTGCATTTTCAAAAAATGTGTGGTATAATACTATGTATGCTGGTGTAGTATGGCTATTTTTAAAGGAGGTAACTTATGGTAAAGATAACAAATGTTTTGCCACGCTCAAGGGCAGAAAAATGCGGTATACTTTCAAACGATATACTTTTATCCATAAACGGTGAAGAGATAAACGACGTTCTCGATTACCGTTTTTACCTTGCTGAAAAAAATGTTACTCTTAAACTCATGCGTGGAGAAAAAGAGTATGAAACAAGCATAAAAAAAGGCACGTACGATGATATCGGTCTTGAATTTGAGACACCTCTTATGGACAAAAAGCATTCCTGCAAAAACGGATGCATTTTCTGCTTTATAGATCAGAACCCAAAGGGACTGCGAGAGTCGCTGTATTTTAAAGATGATGACTCCCGTCTTTCATTTATTCACGGCAATTACATAACGCTCACCAATATGAGCGATAAGGACATAGACCGCATTGTAAAAATGCGTTTTTCACCAATAAATATCTCACTACATACAACTAACCCCGAGTTGCGTGTAAAAATGATGAAAAACAAAAGGGCAGGGCAGGTACTTTCTTATCTTAAGAGGATAAAGGATGCTCGCCTTTCTATGTGTGGGCAGATAGTGCTTTGCCGTGGGGTAAACGACGGTGATGAACTTAAGCGCGCGCTAAGAGATCTGGCAGAATATTACCCTGAGATGGGCAGTGTATCCATAGTCCCTGCAGGTCTTACAAAGTATAGGGACAAACTCTATCCGCTTACCGACTTTACAAAAGAGGATGCGATAGAGATTATCAATACTGTAAACAGTTTTGGCGATGAGTGCAAGGCAAGGCTCGGCAGCCGTATATTCTTTGTGGCGGATGAATTGTATCTTAAAGCCGGCATTCCAATTCCCGAAGCCGAGTATTACGAGGGCTATCCGCAGATAGAAAACGGTGTAGGTATGATACGCTCCTTCATCGATGAATTCGAGATGGCAAGGACTGATGCCGTGGATGAAGAAATGCCAAAAGCAAAGCGCACTGTGTCGATAGCGACAGGCGTTCTTTCGTATCCCATGATCAAAGAACTTGCCGATAAAATTATGGCTTTGGTGCCACAAATTCAAATAAATGTTTACAAAATAATCAATTATTTCTTTGGGGAGAGCATCACAGTGTCAGGCCTTCTCACGGGCAAGGACATATTTGAGCAGCTTTTGGATAAGGAACTCGGAGAGGTTCTTTTTGTACCGAGCAACGCCCTTAAAGCAGATGAGGACATATTCCTTTGCGATATGAGTCTTGATGAACTTTCAAAGAAGCTGAACGTAGAGATTAAAGTGTCGGAAAATGACGGTTACACCCTCTTCCGTGACCTTCTTAATCTTGATTAAAATGAGTTAAAAGGAGGAATAAAAATGGCAAAACCAGTAGTAGCGATTGTTGGCAGACCCAATGTTGGCAAGTCAACGCTTTTCAATAAACTCATAGGCGAGCGTCGTTCTATCGTTGAGGATACTCCCGGCGTAACCCGTGACAGAATTTATGCTGAGGCTGAGTGGAACTCTCACCGCTTTATCCTTATAGATACAGGCGGTATTGAGCCTAAGAGCGATGAGATCATACCAAAGCAGATGCGTCTGCAGGCAGAGATAGCGGTAGAGACCGCTGACGTTATCGTATTTATGTGTGATATCCGCGCAGGCTTGCTTGCCGATGACAGAGATATTGCAATAATGCTTAAAAAGAGCGGTAAGCCCATTATCAACGTTGTTAATAAATCGGATACCGTAGGCCATACTCCCTACGAGTATTATGAGTTCTTTGAGCTTGGCTTTGATCGTGACCCGATAGCTATGTCGGCAATCCACGGCTCCGGCACGGGCGATCTTCTTGATGCGATTATCGAGGAGTGCGATTTCACCGATGAAGATGATTTGGATGATGGAATTATCAACGTTGCCGTTATCGGTAAGCCCAACGCAGGCAAATCCTCTCTTATCAACTGTCTTTGCGGGGAAGAGAGAGTTATTGTTTCAAGTATTGCGGGCACTACCCGTGATGCGGTTGATACACGTATTGAGAACGCAGAGGGCGTTTTCAACTTCATTGATACCGCAGGTATCAGACGCAAGTCAAAGGTTGAGGACAGAATTGAAAAATTCTCTGTTCTGAGAGCAAATATGGCTGTTGAGAGAGCTGATGTATGCATACTTATGGTTGACGCCAACGACGGTGTTACCGAGCAGGATGAAAAAATTGCGGGTATCGCTCACGAGGCAGGCAAGGCGTGTATAATTGCAGTCAATAAGTGGGACAGTATAGAAAAGGATAACAGCACCGTAAACACCTTTAATAAAGAGGTGCGCACAGCACTTGCTTATATGCCCTATGCGCCGATAATCTATATTTCGGCTCTTACAGGACAGAGGACGTCAAACCTTTATGCAATGATCAAGGATGTCTATGAGCAGGCAAGGCGCAGAGTTACCACAGGTATGCTTAACGATCTTTTGAACGATGCCATGGCTCGTGTTCAGCCTCCCTCGGATAAGGGTAAGCGCTTAAAGATCTACTATATGACGCAGACCTCGGTTGCGCCTCCCACCTTTGTAATTTTCTGCAACAGTGAGGAACTCTTCCACTTCTCATACAGAAGATATATTGAAAACTGCCTTAGGGAGACCTTTGGCTTTGACGGTACGCCCATACGCATTGTCATAAGGCAAAAGGGCGACAGTGATACAGGAGCATAAAAATGTTTATTGACAATATCAATATTTATTGTAAGGCCGGCGACGGCGGTAACGGCGCTGTAACCTTCCACAGAGAAAAATATGTTTCCGCAGGCGGACCGGACGGTGGTGACGGTGGCAAAGGCGGTAGCGTTATATTCAAAATAGATCCCGGCGCAAATACACTCCTTGCCTTCCGCTATAAGAGAAAATTTGTAGCGCAGCCCGGTGAAAACGGCAAGGGCGGTAAGATGCACGGCAAAAGCGGTGAGGACGTTACAATTCTCGTTCCCGCAGGTACTCTTATTAAGGATCCGGAAACAGGCAAGATTATACACGATATGGCAGAGAGTGATGAATATGTGCTTTGCAAGGGCGGCAGAGGCGGCTGGGGCAACAGACACTTCGCAACTCCCACACGCCAGATACCCAGGTTTGCAAAGTCCGGTACCAAGGGTCAGGAGCGTGAGGTACTCCTTGAACTCAAGATGCTTGCAGAGGTTGGACTTATAGGTTTTCCCAATGTCGGTAAGTCATCAATTCTTTCAAGAATTTCGGCCGCAAAGCCCAAAATTGCCAACTATCACTTTACAACCTTGTCACCAAACCTTGGTGTTGTATCGGTAAAAGAGGGTAAGGGATTTTTAGCAGCCGATATTCCCGGTCTTATTGAGGGTGCCTCTTTGGGTCTTGGTCTCGGTCACGATTTTTTGCGTCACGTAGACCGTTGCCGCTTGCTTTTGCACGTAGTTGACGTCTCGGGTGCTGACGGCAGAGATCCTGCTGATGATATCGATAAGATTGATACCGAACTTAAGAATTATTCGGAAAAACTTTCTTGCCGTCCTCAGATAATCATTGCCAACAAAATTGACAGTGCCGATACAGAGAGTGAGGCGTATGCGCGCTTTGTTCAGAAATGCAAGGAACTTGATAGGGAAGTGGTGTTTGTTTCTGCCGTAACAGGCGAGGGGCTTGATGAACTTGTAAATCTTGCCGCAAGGTATCTTAAGGATTTACCTCCTATCACCGTTTACGAGCCTGAGTATTCTATGGAAGAGGAGGCAGTCAATGCCTCTGTCGGTGTTAAGGAAACGACTGTTCGCAGAGAAAATGAAAAATACATCGTTGAGGGTGAGTGGTTACTTAACTTTATGGGGCAGATCAACTTTGACGATTACGAGTCTCTTAATTTCTTCCAGCGTGTGCTTGTCAAAAACGGTGTAATTGATAAGCTCCGTGCGGCGGGAGTTGAAGAGGGCGATACAGTATCAATTTACGATTTTGAGTTCGATTTTGTGTACTAAAAATTAAAAAGAGCCTTGGCGTCTTGCTTTTACTGCCGAGGCTCTTCTTTTTGTTATACAGCTATTCCAAATGCCTGATTAATTGCTAAAGCAATTATTTTAGCGCCGTTTTTGACAATTATATCGATATCCTTAGGAGAAACAAACATTCCGCTGTCAGCTTTTATACTCATTTTACCCGTACTTTGACTTCTCTCGGCGTTCATTAGAAATACGTCCGAATTTATAACTGTAGGGATACCTATGGCAATAACGGGCGACTTAAGCGTTTGTTCGTTTAAGGGGATCCTGCCTTTGCCCATTCCCGAGCCCGGAAAAACTCCTGTATCGCATATCTGCACCGTGCGTCCAAGGCGCTCCTTTGATCTGGCGCATAGCGCGTCAACGGCAATTACAAGATCGGGTGTTTTTAGTGCGCACAGCGCCTTAACGGTATCAGAGGCGTCAAGACCGCTTTCAAAAAGCGTACCGGGAGCAACCACAGCAATTTCCATGCATCCCAGCGATCCGAACATTATCTCATCAAGCTCCTTTATGTGCATTGTTGGATTTATTAACTCACATACCCGTGGCCCTAATGCGTCGGGCGTCAGCGACCTGTTGCCGAGTCCTACGACAAGTATCCTTTCTGCTCTTATGCGGTTTATATCACAAAGTCGGACTAATTCCTTTGCAATTTCCTCTGCCGCATCCTCAATCTCTCCCTCATCCATCATATCCATATTCATAGTAGTGAGCGTATCGTAATTTCCTCTTGGTCGACCTAATTCCTTTTCTCCTTCATAGGAGTTTACTTCAAGCCTTTCCCATAAAAATCCGTTAATTTTGTCCTTAGTAAGTCTGATGCCCTCGCACTCTGTATCGGCTCGCCTTCTTTCGAGCGCAAGGTCTGTTCCGAAATCGCAAAGGCCGTTATATTCCATAGAATAAAAGCGCCGCATAATTCACCTCGTTTTTTTAATGGAATTATTTACAGAGCGCGACAAAAGTATACATATAATATATTTATTATAAATTGTATCCAAAAAAACTTTACCAAGTTTGTGCAAGTGAACAAAAATACTCTTGTCCTGATTTTTCCGTTGCAAAAAGGGTGCGATTGTGCTAAAATTAGATGAATAGTTATTTTTTGCATACGCACGTTCGTGCGCTTTGGAGGAAAAAATGAAAAAAATTACAAGTCTTTTGCTGACGCTTACGCTTATGTGCGGCTTTGCGTCTGTGTTTACAAGCTGTGTGCCTGAGGGTGACGGTGCGGATATTTCCGTTTATCTCGGTACAGATGTGTATGATTTTGACCCGACGGTCTATTATACCGACAGTAATGCAGAGCAACTTATGAGCCTTTTGTTTGAGCCGCTTTTCACTCTCGATAAGGGCGGCAATATTCAGAATGCAGCGGCAGCGAACTATACGGTTGATGAGGAAAAGCGCGAGATCATTATTACTCTTCGCGAGACCTATTGGTCGGACGAAATACGAGTAAGAGCAGAGCATTATATCTACGCTTGGCGTGATATCATTATGGATCCCAATAACGCAAATCCTGCAGCAGCTCTGTTCTATGATATTGAGAATGCTGCGGCTGTTAAAAACGGTACAAAGTCTCTTTATGAGTTCGGTGCGGTTGCTACAGACGTTTATGAGATTGCTATCACCTATCGTGAAGGCGCGGATTATAAGCAGCTTCTTAAAAATCTTTCATCTGTTGCAACATCTCCTGTAAGAGAAGACATAACCAATAACAACGAGGCAATCTGGTCAAAGGATCCCTCGATTATCGTTACTAACGGTCCATTCAAGCTTGAAACGCTTGATTTTACCTATGGTAACTTCACACTTATGCGTAATGCCGGTTACCATACAAACCCTGCAATGCTTAAAAAGCCTCAGACAAACGTTACTCCTAATACACTTGTATCATTTGTTACCGCTGACGGTGTTGCAAAGGAGATTTCATATTCCGACATTGCGGCAAATACCGTTTTCTATATGACGGATGCGCCTATTGATGACAGGTCAAATAAGCCTGCAAGTACTGTAGATGCGCTTTCCACTTATTCATACGTTTTTAATACTGATAAGCCCTTGTTCAATGATGCAAGAGTACGCTATGCGTTATCCCTTGCTATTGACCGCACAGCAATTGCAAACGCAGTTACCTTCGGTAAGGCGGCAAGCGGACTTGTTACGGACGGTGTGCTTGATACCTCAAACGGTAAGAGTTTCCGTAACGAGGCGCTTCTTCCTTCAAATGCAAATACAACCAGGGCCCTTGAACTTCTTGATGAGGCAAATATTGCAGGTATAGCAGATAAATCCATAAAGCTTACTGTTAATAATGATGAGCAGAGTATTGCTATTGCAGAACTTATCAAAGAAGCGTGGGAAGGACTTGGTGTTGGCATTACCGTTACCGTAACCCCTGTTCTTTCTGTTAAAAACAACCTTATAGTGAACGGTGAAACACAGTCTGTTTATGACTCGGCTATACAGGTAAAGGCGCTCAAGGCGGCATACGGCGAGGCCGATTTTGACGTTTTGGCAATTGATATTCCCATGTATTCCACCGATGCATTCGTGCCTCTTTGCGCTTACACCTCGGCTCTTAACGGCAACGGCGCAAACTATGGCCCGGACGCTGACGGCTCACTCAGAGAGCATATAAGCGGTTGGACTGACAGTGAGTACGACTATATTATTAATAATGCTTACCTTGAGAGCGATAAGGCAGAGAGAACAGCGCTTCTTCGCCAGGCAGAGAAGTATCTTATAGAGGCTGCTCCCATTGCTCCTATTATCTTTAACCAGAACTTTGCGTACGCTCATAACGATATTTCGGGTGTTGAGTACGATTACTACGGTAATTTTATCTTCACAAAGATGAACCTTAATAATTATCAGCAGTATCAGGAAACTGAGGACTGATATCGCAACAATTTACTTAATATGCCCCTCGCAAGTCCCCTTGCGGGGGCATAAGTCTTTAATTTCATTAGGAGAAAATATGAAAAAGCAAAAGGAATTTACCCTTACAACCGTTACAGATGTAAAAATCTTTATACTGTTTCTTCTTGACCACGTAGGCTATCCTCTTGATTATACTACCTTAAGCGATATTATGGCCGAGAACGTGGGTAATCTTTCGCTTGAATATGACCAAAGCATACGTGAACTTGCAGATGGCGGATATGTTTATTCCGATGAAGTTGACGGCGAGAGATACTATATGATATCCGAGACGGGCAGACTTATCGCAACCGATCTTTATGACGAACTTGACCAGGAGTTCAGAGAAAAGAGCATAAGATGTGCCGCAAGACATATTTCTCTTTCCAAAAGTGGCGCTAAGGTCGGTGCAACTATTAAGAAGACCGAAAATAACAGATATGCGGTAAATCTCCGCGCGGCAGATGCAACCGGCGAGATAATGGACGTAACGCTTATATTCTCATCTCTTAAGGATGCGCAGGTAATACGTGAGAATTATCTTAATAAGCCCGACGCAGTATACAGGGGAGTACTGTTTTCTGCTACCGGCAAGTTAGAATACCTGTCTTGATGCGTTATTTTGCACAAAAGTCACCATGTTTTTTGCTGAAATTTGTTAAAATCGGAGAAAAAAATCAACTTTTTTTAAACATTTGTCTTGACTTTATTTTAACTAATGATATAATAGAGGTATACATATGACCGATAATGTAAATATAGATGCAAATGATGTTAACGAACTCATCGTACGTGTCAGAGAGCACGATGATGAGGCCTTTACCATTCTTGTATCTAAGTATATGGGCGTCCTTAAAAAGGGCGTGCTCAGTTTTTCATACATAAAATCGGTCAGCGAGGACGAGCTTATGTCTGTAGCCAGAGAGGCGCTTTTTAATGCAGCTCTGCATTTTCGTTTTACAGACAAATCGGGGGCTTCTTTTGGCACATATGCAAAGAAATGTGTACATAATAAGCTATTAACGTATATTGCGACAGTACCTCAGCTTGAACTTTTGGATGTTGATGTTGACAACGTTGCGGTATCAAGCGGTATTGAGACAAGCATTATACGCAAGGAAAATGTTAAGGCCCTTCTTGATATGGTTGCTCGTATGTCATCTGAGTATGAGTATGAGGTGTTCAAACTTCATATTCTCGGTGAGACAACGGCATCTATTGCAAAAAAACTTAACAAAAGTGCAAAGAGTGTTGATAATGCAAAGGCAAGGCTCTTTAAACGTTTAAGAGAAAATCGCGAGGATTTTCTCGATATTTAGTCATCATGCCCAAGTAGCTTAAAAAAGAGCGTTGGTAACAAAGGTGTCGGTGGGAATCCGTCTGTGGGCAAAAATATAAAAACCTATTGGGAGAAAAGAGAAACACATGTACCAGGACAAGACATTGAAGTGCAAAGTTTGTGGCAACGACTTCGTGTTCACAGCAGGTGAGCAGTAATTCTATGCATCAAAGGGCTTTCGAAATGACCCTACAACATGTAAGGAGTGCCGCCAAGCAAGAAAGAATGCGCAAAAGGGAGCAAGAGAGATGTTCTCAGCAGTTTGCGTAGATTGCGGCAGCGAGTGCCAGGTGCCCTTCAAGCCTACCGAAGGCAAAGCAGTTTACTGCAGCTCATGCTTCGCTCAGAGAAAAGCGTAAACCGACCAAAAAAGACACGCAGAGAAAGCGTGTCTTTTTTTATTTAAAAATCCCTTAAAAGGTATGTACAAATCAAAAAATGTGTGCTATAATATACTTTGTATAGTTATAATCATATCTTAGTTAAAGGAAAGTCTTCATGAAAAATAACGGTTTTAATAAGAAAAAAAGTGAAGAAAAGTGGCAAAAAAAGCCAAACAAGTCTACATATAGAGATACTGACAAGGAATTTTCCGCAAGCGAGAGCGAATGTATCATAAGCGGCAGAAATGCTGTTAAGGAACTTCTTGCAGGTGATAGAGATATAGATAAAATCTATGTTGCCAAGGGCGACAGAGAGGGTTCGATAAATCAACTTTTCGCTATAGCAACAGAGCGCAAGATACCTCTTATTGAAGTAGATAAATCAAAACTCGATCAGATATCGGGCGGTGGCAGACATCAGGGTATAGTTGCTATAGCCGCAGAGCGTAATTATTCTACGGTCGATGAGATACTTGAGTATGCGGCATCTGTAGGACAAAAGCCGTTTGTCATTATATGCGACTGTCTTGAGGATCCCCACAATCTCGGTGCGCTTATCCGTAGCGCGGAGTGTTGCGGTGCTCACGGTGTTATTATACCAAAGCGTCGCTCTGTAGGTCTTACTCCAACCGTTGCAAAGGCCTCTGCAGGTGCGATAGAACATATGAGGGTGGCAAAGGTCACCAATATTGCCTCCACTATTGATGAGCTTAAGGAAAAAGGACTCTGGATATACGGCGCAGATATGGGTGGGGAGGCCTACTACAATACAGATTTAAAGGGCGCTGTAGCCTTGGTTCTCGGTAACGAGGGCGCAGGCATGTCACGCCTTGTAAAGGAAAAGTGCGATTTTATCCTTTCAATACCGCTTTACGGCAGTGTTGATTCAATGAACGTTTCCTGTGCAGGTGCTGTACTGATGTCCGAGATTGCAAGACAGAGAAATGTCTGAAAACTCCAAATAAGACTGTAAGGAGGTAAAACAATGCAAAATGACGATATTAAGCAAATTCTTGAAGGGATAAAACGCGAATATAACGTCTCATCCGATGATGCAGACGATATACAAGAAAAAAAGCCGATGTCCTCTATCGTTTTTGAGCAGATAGACGACACAGTTGATGCAGATGACCCCGAGTTTGTTATACCGGATGATGTATTCAGGGCTATTTCGGATATTGATATAGCTGAACTTGATAAAGAGCAGGAGCCTTTGGCAGATGAGTCCGAACCTGATGAACCCATCGTACAGGCTGATGAGGTTGAACAGCCTGCTTATGATCCTGCCGATCTTGAAGAGTTTATAATTCCCGAGGAAAAAGAGAAAAAGCCAAGCGAGTTTGACACTCTTGATGATACCATGCGTAATATCTGGACAACATATGTTCCTGTATTTACCGGTATCGGTGACAATTACCGTATGCGTGGCCAAAAGCCAAAGAGCGAGCCCAAGGTTATAAAAAGAGAGGAGCCTCAAAAACCTGCAGCACCCAAGCGCAGCGACTATTCAAGCGAGGATGTTGAGAGCGTTAAGACAGATGCCGTTGTGGTAAATGTCGGCAGCGCCAATACCGAGGAGCCTAAACCTAAAAGGGAAGTTCTTAACGTATTCAAATTTGCCGAGGAAAATTCTGAGGCAAAGGTGGAGCGCGAGCGTACACTTGAGGATGAAATAGCAGATATAGATGCTCTTATGGGCAAGAACATAGAGATAAAAGAGGAGCCCGAGATTCCGGAAATTCCCGAGATTACAGAGGAGTTTGAGGAGGAAGAGAAGAGGGCACCGGGTGAACTCAGTGCCGAGGAAGCGTACATACTTGATTATCCCTTTGACGACAATAAGTCCCTTGCTCCCGTAAAGCACGTTTATCTTCCCGAGGGTGCTGAGACCAAGGCTGATGAAAATAAAAAGAACTCCGAGTATACCAGTAATAATCAAAAGGACAAGATCAAGGACAGATTTCTTGATATTATTACCTCTGTCAAGGTGCGCTTAATAGCACTTTCCGTACTCTCTTTAGTTCTTCTTGTCTTTGAAAATCTTTATCTTTTCGGCATTAAGATAGATGAGATGATATTTGGCGTGCCAAATCCTGCATATATGGCGCTCATCGATATGATGTTCGTTATAAGTATGCTCTGTCTTGCTTTGCCGGAAATTGTTACTAAACTTGGTAATATATTTAAGAAAAACGTGGTGAGCGAGATATTTACGCTCTTTATGGCCCTGACTCTTATTCTTTACTGTCTGGCTATTGTTAGTTTTAATCCTACAAGATATACTCTTTTAGGCTTTGCATTTGCCATAATGGCGCTTGTAACAGTAGGCGGTGCGTATTATGAAAACACCGCGCACTTTATAAGCTTTAAAGTAATATCTATGGACGGTGAGAAAAAGGTCTTTGACAGAAAGCTTACCAGAATGCTTGAGGATGAGAACATGGCACTTGACGGCCTTGTTGATGAATACAGTTCTCATACCGCAAGATTTTATAAAACAGGCTTTATATCCGATTTCTTTAAAAAGAGCGGTGAGATGAGGGAGAATTCCTTTGGCATTCTTCTTTGCCTTGTTATTTCGTTTGCAATTGCTTTTATCAGCGCAATTATTACGTTCTTTATATCGGGTTCTTTTGCCGCTGTAGCGGCGTTCACCTTTGTAATGGTGTTTGCTATACCCGCATTTTATGTGCTTTCTCATAAGCTCTCTCTTTACCATTCGGAGAAAGAGGCGCTTTCTGAGAACAGTACTGCAGTAGGTGAGAGTGCATTTTACGATTATTCAAACGTTGACGTAATAGCCTTCCGCGATACCGAGATATTCGGTGAGGAGGATGTAAGCATTAAGCGTATTATGATGTTTGCAGACCAGGGTGAGCTTTCGGGTGTTATGGAAAAAATGGCGGCACTTTTCAGTATATGTAAAGGCCCGCTTGAGCCTATTTTTAACGCCTCTGTTAACTCAAATCCCAAAAAGGTAAGCGATCCTGTACTTGAAAATGACGGTATCAGCGGTGTGATTGACGGTACTCGAATATTTGCAGGCTCCAAGGAGTATATGCAAAGACATGATATCCATATCCCCAAAGGGGATCTTAATAAACATCAGAGCGGCTTTGACAGTACAAGAATAATGTACGTAGCGCGTGACGGTGCAGTGTATGCCAAGTTCTTCCTGCGCTATACCTTTACCGAGGAGTTTACTATGCTCCTTCCCATACTTAAAAAGGAAAAAATCGTTCCGCTTATTTATACCAAGGATCCCAACATATCAAACGACCTTCTTATGATCCTCAATTCAAATCAGGATCTTATGCGTGTTATGAAGGAGATGATTGATGCGGATGATACAGAAAAGCAAACCTTTGCTAACATTTCAAGCGGTCTTGTTACTCTTGGAGACAAGGTTAATGCTATAAATATGCTTCTGCTCTCGCGCAAGTATGCAAGATTTACAAGCAGTGCTGCCACTACCGTATTTATTTCTTCAATAGTTGGTGCAGCTCTTGCATCCGTGCTTGTGTTAGGCGGTATGTCACTTCTGCCCTCTGTCATAGTCGGCGCTTGGCAGGGCGTATGGTGCGCTGTGCTCTATATAATGAGCCAAAATAATTTTAAGGGTTCTAAGGTGAAGTAATGTCAGAAAAAAGAAATATTTCCTCTGTCCTTAAGTCGGTACAAAAGCCGGGCAGATATATGGGCGGGGAATATAACAGTATAATCAAGGATAAGGACAAGGTAAAATGCCGTTTTGCCTTCGCCTTTCCTGACACCTATGAGATAGGTATGTCAAATCTTGGCGTACGTATCCTTTACGATACGCTTAACAAGGATGAGGATATCTGGTGCGAGAGAGTTTATGCTCCCTGGACAGATATGCTTGAAAAAATGAAGGAGTATTCTATTCCTCTTACCGCCCTTGAGAGTGGGGATGAACTTAAGGCATTTGACCTTATAGGTTTTTCCTTGCAGTATGAACTCTGCTATACCACAGCCCTGCAGATGATAAAACTTGGCGGTATTGCACTTAAAAGTGAGGATAGAGAAGAGGATGACCCCATCATAATCGGTGGCGGCCCCTGTGTTTATAATTCTGAGCCTATTGCTCCATTTTTCGATCTTATAAATGTCGGTGAGGGTGAGGAGGTTCTTCTTGAGATATCTCATCTTTATATTAAGATGAAGGAAGAGGGCAGTTATTCACGTAGTGCCTTTCTTAGGGCGGCGACAAAGATCGAGGGTGTTTATATTCCTTCGCTTTATGATGTAACCTATAATGATGACGGCACAATAAAGGCCTTTATACCTAAATATCCCGATATTCCCACTAAGATAAAAAAACGTATTATTGCCGACCTTGATAAGGTTAATTATCCCGAAAAACTTGTTATGCCGTACGTTGAAAC
This sequence comes from Eubacteriales bacterium, assembly GCA_045653505.1. Classification (GTDB taxonomy): domain Bacteria; phylum Bacillota; class Clostridia; order Oscillospirales; family CAG-272; genus UBA1740. Next base: position 16,421 of record JAZOLZ010000006.1, read on the forward strand.
TGTGCATGACAGAATAGTGCTTGAAATTTACAGAGGATGTATACGCGGTTGCCGTTTCTGCCAGGCAGGTATGGTTTATCGCCCGATAAGAGAAAAATCGCCCGAGACACTCTGCAAGGCAGCAAAATGCCTTTATGAGAATTCGGGCTATGAGGAGATTTCCTTGATTTCTCTTTCTATCAGCGATTATTCTAAATTGCGTGAACTTACAGACAGTCTTTTGGAGTGGACGGATGAAAAACACGTAAGTCTATCGCTGCCGTCCTTGCGTATAGACTCCTTCTCAGAGGAACTTATGCAAAAGGTCTCATCCGTGCGTACGGGAGGAATTACCTTTGCGCCCGAGGCAGGTACACAGCGCCTTCGTGACGTTATAAACAAAAACGTTAACGAGGAGGACTTGATGCGCTCTGTAGGCATCGCCTTTCGCGGTGGCAAGAGTAACGTAAAATTGTACTTTATGAACGGTCTGCCGACCGAAACTCTTGAGGATATAAAGGGTATTGCCGACCTTTCTAAAAAGGTAGTAGGGCAGTACTTTATGATGCCCAAGCCCGAGCGTCCCAAGGGACTTGGCGTTACCATCAGCGTTTCCTGTTTCGTGCCTAAGCCATTTACCGCCTTTCAGTGGGAAAAACAGGATACTATGCAAATGCTTGAAGAAAAACAGCAGTATCTTAAGGAGTGCATAACCGATAAGCGCATTCGTTATACTTATCACGATGCTAAGGTATCCTTTATTGAGGCAGTGTTTGCAAGGGGTGACCGTAAAGTTGCCAAAGCGCTTGAACTTGCCACAGAGGAGGGCTTCATCTTTGATGCTTGGAGCGAATACTTTGACTATGATAAGTGGATGTCGGTATTTGACAGGGCAGGGGTAGACACAGCATTTTATACCTCGCGCGGCTTTGGTCTTGATGAGATATTGCCGTGGGATATCATAGATGCGGGTGTTACAAAGGAATTCCTTCTTCGTGAGCGTAAAAAGGCTTATGAAGAAAAAACTACGCCATCCTGTCAGGAAATGTGCAGTGGCTGTGGCGCAAATAAACTCGGAGGTAAAAACAGATGGTGCAAATAACTCCGATTACAGTAAGAGTAAAATTCAAAAAGGTTGGCTCACTGCAGTACATATCTCATCTTGATCTTGTACGCACTATGCATAAAATAGTTGTGCGCTCGGGTTTACCTCTTTGGTACACTGAGGGCTTTAACCCTAAGCCTAAAATGGTATTTGCCGCGCCTTTGTCAATAGGCACTGAGAGTAAATGTGAGTTTATGGATCTTAAACTTACAGTCCGTGTGCCTGAGAGTGAGGTTGTGGCGGCACTTAATAAAAACGTGACCGATGAGATGAAAATAGAGAAGGCTTATTATCCCGATAATAAACTTTCCGAACTTGGTTTTCTCTCATATACCGTTAAAATTCATCCTAAAGATGATGCTCCTAAAGTTGCCACCGCTTGTGAAGATGCCCTTGGCAAAGAAAAAATTGAGGTAATCAAAAAGGGCAAGAATGGAGAAAACACCGTAGATATAAAGCCTCTTATACACTCCTACAGTGTCTGCGTTTTTGGGGGTGAGGTAATTATAAACTGTACTCTCTGCGCAAATCCGTCCTCTTTCTTAAATCCGGAACTTGTTCTTAAGTATTTAAAAGTACATTGCGGTATTCTTAAAGAAGAAAACCTTATGGATGAGTATTACTCAGTAATGCGCGAGAATGCATATTTCTCCGATATGAGTGAGTTTAATTGATTACAGTATTTCACTTAAATTAAAACTTACAAGCCGTCTTATGTGACTTAAAGTGTCCTTAAGACGGCTTTTTAATATAGATAATTCGTTGGCATCCTCTGCCTTTATTGCGCCAAAGCATTCGGCAATGTTCTCGGATACGTCCTTAACATCCTGATAGTTTACCGTCAGAGCAATGTATATTTCGTATTTATCAAAATCACTCTTTATGCCTAAAAAGGCATCTTCAATTTCTTCCCATTTTTCACTGCTTACGTCTATTTTTTCGGTCTTACTTTCAAGTTCGCCCATAATATGAGACAGAATAAAGGAATTTACACTGACAAAGACAACCACCGCAATAAATAGTATTGGTGCAAAATAACGTATTTTCATTTTCTTTCATCCTTTAAAACAGTATTGATTTTTCCCTCATCGTTTACCGTCATTAAAAAAACGGCATCAGCGCTGATATTTTTCTCACAGAGCCGCTTCTTTAGCCAACTCTCGCTATACCCAAGGCTTGCAAGATTGCTATGCAAAACCTCGCCGTCGATGATAAGAGTGTGCGCAAGGCCGTTGTTCTTGACATTTTCGTGTTTGATTACAGAGAGTTTGCCGTTTGCTTCAAGTATCGCATAATTTACCTGTACGATGTCTTCAACTCCCTGTAGCCGCAGTTCTGATAAAAGTTCGTTTATTGAAATTCTGTTTTCGTACAGCCTTTTTTGTAAAAGTCTACCTTTATATATAATAAAAGACGGCTCGCCCTCAATGGTTCTTTTAGCCCTGCTGGATTTATTCTTTATAACCGAGAGTATGACCTCGCTTGAAAAGATAAATGTAATAGGGATAATTGCGTTTAAAAGAGGTATATCGGGATCGCTTATAGGCAGTCCGGCAATTTCAGACATAAGCACGGTTGAGACTAACTCACCAACCTCCAATTCGCCTATCTGTCTTTTTCCCATAACCTTCATTATCAGCGAGAGAATTAAAAACATAATAACTGTTCTTATAAAAATAGATGCCATAATATGTCCTCCGTGAAGTAATTATTCTTGATTTTTAAAAAAATAATTCAAAAACCAGAATTTTTTTATCATAAGGGGTTGACAAATAAAAACTGATGTGATAGAATAAAAAAGCACATTTGAAAATTGTGTATTTGCTCATTGAAAATTGAACAACATGAAATTTTGAGCACTGAAAGGTGCGATGAATCTCGTTGAAAAACTTTGAAAAAACTCAAAACAAAAAGTAATTAAAAGATAGCTAGTAAAGCAATCTAAAAAAAGATATTTAAGGTCTTGCGAGAGCAAGGCAGTAGATAAACAATTTTTTAGAGAGTTTGATCCTGGCTCAGGATTAACGCTGGCGGCGTGCATAACACATTCAAGTCGAACGGAG
>JAZOLZ010000007.1:0-110012 GCA_045653505.1 Eubacteriales bacterium
AATTGGTATAGTTTGGGGTATTATTTTTGTAAATTTCATATCGTTAAATAACTTTCATTTCTCCCTGTAGTTAAATGGATATAACGGGAACCTCCTAAGTTTCTGTTGTGAGTTCGATTCTCGCCGGGGAGGCCATAAAAAAGAGCTTAGAGTTGCATCTAAGTTCTTTTTTTGTGATTTACAATCTAAATTTTAGATTTTTAGTTGAAAAATATGGACGGGTGTGCTATAATGATTAAAATCGATTTTTTATTAAGGATGGTGCTATAATATGGCTGTCAGTTACAAAAAGCTATGGAAGCTTTTGATTGATAAGGATATGAAGAAAAAAGATCTTCCTATTGCAACGGGTATGACTACAACTGCACTTGCGAAGCTCGGTAAAAATGAACACGTAAATACCGAAATCTTGGCTAAGATCTGCAAGGTTTTAGAATGCAACATTGAAGATATTGTAGAAGTTGTGGAGGAAAACAACTATGATTAAAGATATAATAATCAACAACGAGAATACCTCAATAAATGAAACACAGATGCAAGTTTTGAGAGAACACTTTCCGGCATGCTTCCATGATGGAGAGTTCGATTTGGAACGTTTCAAGGAATATTTGGGCGATAGTCTTACGGTGAATAACGAGGGATATGAATTAAAATTTCTCGGCAAAAACTATGCTCGCCTTCTTGCTTCTGTCGATACGACTACCGTTGTTGTTCCCGATGAGGAACATAACGCAAAGCCCGAAAATGCTAATAGTCAAAACGTGTATATTAGCGGCGACAATCTCGATGGGTTGAAGCATCTTCTCAAATCTTATTCCAAACAAGTCAAGTGTATCTACATTGATCCCCCATACAACACGGGCAGTGATGGATTTGCTTATAATGATACCTTTAATTTCACGGTAGATGATTTAGTATCTAAATTAAGCGTAAGTGAAGAACAAGCTACGAGAATATTAAATTTGACAAAGAAAGGCTCGGCTTCCCATTCTGCTTGGTTGATGTTTATGTATCCGCGCTTATTGTTAGCAAAAGATTTGCTTGATGCGGATGGAGTTATATTCATTTCGATTGATGATAACGAACAATCTAATTTGAAATTGATTTGCGATGATGTTTTTGGGGAAGAAAACTTTGTTGCAAATATCATTGTTCAATCTAATAAAAGAGGACAAACCTACAAACAATTAGCAAAAACGCACGAGTATTTATTCGTTTACACAAGAAATGTAAATACTGAATTAAACGAATTGTTAAAATCCAATGGGTCTTTTGATTACGCAGATACTATCGGTGAATTTGATATAAGAGAATTAAGAAACCGAAATCCCAAATTCGGAAAGTTTAATCGTCCAAACTTGTTTTATCCCATTTATGCCGATCCATCAAAAGTAGATTCGTGCGGTTTCTGTCCCGTATCTTTAACTAAAACAGGTGGCTTTACTGTAGAAATACTTCCTCTTAATAGCGAAGGTGAAGAAAGTTGTTGGCGCTGGGGACAAAATAAATTCAACGCAAACAATAATTCAAGCGATTCCATGACAAGTGAAGTAGTTGCTAAATTAAAAACTACAGGCGAATATGGATGTTATGAAAAATATCGCAAAGGAACTTTTAAGGCAAAAACAATATGGTTTAACGACGGAATTATTGGCGATCTTTCCGATGAAGATGATGATATTTGGGAAGAAACAGGCGTTATTACAGAACAAGGCTCTAAAGAACTTGGCGTTTATAGTATGAGTGATGCTTTCGATTTCCCCAAACCGACATATTTAATTAAAAAGGCTTTGAGAATTGGTTCTGATAAGAACTCCTTAATAGTTGATTTCTTCTCGGGGTCAGCAACGACTGTTGAGGCTGTTGCTTCGCTAAACAATGATGACAATGGAACAAGAAGAGTTATTGCTATTCAATTACCTGAAGATTTGGATACACAATATGTATCTGCTTCCGATTCGGAAAAAGCAAAAGTAAAAAAGCGTATAGATTTTCTTGATTCCGTGGGCAGACCTCATACTCTTGACCAAATAGGCATTGAACGTATTATTAGAGCTACAGCAAAGATTAAAGAAGAACACCCCGACACAACTGCGGATCTGGGATTCCGTCACTACACATTAGTAGAGCCTTCGACAAATACTCTTGATAAACTCGAAAAGTTTACGCCCGAAGATAATGGTATGCTCGCAAGCGATATGCTCAATGAATTTGGGCTTTCCACCGTTCTTTCTACATGGCTTGTTCGTGATGGTTACGGCTTGACGGCAACGCCCGAAAAACTTGTTTTTGCAGATTATGAAGCCTATTATATCGGTAAGCACTTATATCTGATTACACAGGATTTAAGCAAAGAAGCAATTGACGCTATACTTGTGAAATATGAAACCGATGGCGCATTCAATCCTGAAAATATCGTGCTTTTCGGTTACAGCTTCACTTGGACAGAGATGGAAACCTTGAAAACGAATCTGAAGCGTTTGAAGGATATTAAAAATCTCCACGTTAATTTTGACGTTCGCTATTAATGAGGACAAACTATGGAACTTATTTTACAACAAGGATTACCGCATCAACAAAAAGCAATTGATGCGATATGCACTGTGTTTGACGGAGTGTCTTGCACTTCGCCCGTACAGTTTTATGAAAATCCGCATATTCCGCTTGACGATCCCAAAATCGCAAGCAATATTCGTGCTATACAAAGCGATATCCCTGCACAGTACAGAAGAAATAATCCTATCGGTGATTGCTTAAATCTTGATATTAAAATGGAAACCGGTACGGGCAAAACTTACGTTTATACCAAGACAATGTATGAACTGCATAAGAGATGCGGTTTTAATAAATTCATCATAGCCGTTCCTTCTCTTGCAATCAAAGCTGGTACTGCTCAATTTTTACAGGATGGATATGCTCGTAGACATTTTTCTGACGGTTGCGGATACGATGTGGATATGGAAGTCGGTGTATTGGATGCGCCAAAGGCGAAGAAAAAAGGTCGCCTTTATTTTCCGAGCGTTGTTAGCGACTTCGTAAAAGGCTCATGCCAAAACAAAAAGAAAATCTATGTGTTGTTAGTGAATATGCAACTTCTTGCTGTTCGTGCTAACGGTATGTTAAGCCGCGATGATTACGGTTACGGTGCGGAAGGATTTTATCGCCCCTTTGATGCTCTCCGTGCAACAAAGCCCATTGTATTGATAGACGAGCCTCATAGATTTTCCCGTGATCAAAAGTCGTATAAGGTTATTACGGATGAGATTAAACCTCAATGCGTAATACGTTTTGGCGCAACCTTCCCTGAAACAACCACAGGCAGAGGAGCAAACAAGGTAACGGTTAAGGATTATCAAAATCTGCTTTACGATTTGAACGCCTGCGCTTCCTTTAACCAAGGATTGATTAAAGGCGTAGCCAAAGAGCATTTTAATCCTCCTTCTGCAAGGGCAGAAAAGGTAAAGATTTTGCGTGTTACGAGCAAAACTTCTGTAACAATGCAATACAAAAAGCAAAACGAGGAAGCTAAAACTTTCACTTTGTATCCCGATGATTCACTCTCCATTATTACGGATGCATTTGAAGGTGTTACCGTAAAGGAGATAGATGCTACCTCTGTAACCTTTTCAAATGGTGTTACGAAAACGGCGGGCGAAGAATTGGACGTTGATATTTATATGACTTCTTATCAAGAAGAAATGATAAGGCTTGCATTACAACGCCATTTTGAAACCGAGCGAGAGAATTTCAATAGAACCTTCAAAATAAAAACACTTGCGCTCTTTTTCATTGATGATATTAATTCTTATCGTGCTAATGACGAAGGTAAAAAGCCCTATGTGTTAGAAGCATTTGAGAGGTTGCTTAAAGAAACTATTGAAAAGACTATTGCTGTTTTGGATGAACACGAGTCAATTTACCGTGAATATTTGGAAGCAAGTCTTGCTGATATTTCAGCTTGTCATGCCGGATATTTTGCACAAGATAATAATGATAGCGATGAAGAAATTGCTCAACAAGTAGATACTATTCTTCACGGCAAGAAGAAACTGTTAGCATTCAAAAATCCCGACGGTAGTTATAATACATTGCGTTTTCTGTTTTCAAAGTGGACTTTGAAAGAAGGATGGGACAACCCTAACGTATTTACTATTGCTAAATTGCGTTCAAGTGGAAGCGAAATCAGTAAGCTTCAAGAGGTCGGTCGTGGTTTGCGTTTGCCCGTTGATGAAAACGGAAACCGTATAGCAACGGAAGAATTTACACTTAATTATATCGTCGATTTTACCGAGGCTGATTTTGCAACAAAACTTGTCGAACAAATTAACGGCGAAATACCTCAAGCTGCCACAATCAGCGAAGAAGATTTGCAGAAAGTTGCGAAGAAGCTCGGACTTGATCCCGATGATCTGTATGATGAGTTACGTGCTAAAAAGTATATTGATAGACGATATAATATTAATCTTGAAACACGTGAACAGTTCCTTGATGAATATCCTGACTTCGTTGCAGGTCTTGCTGTCGGAAAAATCAAAGATAGAAACAAGGCAGAAAGCAAACCAATTAAGATTAGAAAAGGCGTTTTCAACGAAATCAAAGAACTTTGGGAAAAAATCAACCAAAGATATTTGCTCTATTATGATGTGGAACTTAACGATGCACTTGATACGGCAATTTTAGAAATACTTGAAAAGCCGGGCATTTTTAATGGTGTCGTTTTGAGTAGTGAACGAGATATTGTCCGTAGTGATGGCTCGCAAATGTCAACCGAAGCTGGGGTTGGTGTACAATATACCATTTCTCGTCCTATTGCCTATAATGTGTTCCTGAAGCGAATTATGCACACCACAAATATTCCTCTTGCAGTTATGCACAAGGCTATGTGTGAATACGCAAAAAAACACGGAAATATCAATAGCGACTATATCAATGAAAGCACCGTTGTCGTATTCTGCAAAGAGTTTTATGATTGGAAAATTGCACATTTACAAGGGCATTTCCATTATAAAAAGAGTTCTATCGCCACAAGAGAAACAGCGCTTACCTATGCGGATGGTACTCCGAGAGATGAAATTGCACAAGGTCGTATCGGCACAAAAATTGTTGCGGGCACGCCAAGTGATAAATACCTGTATGACACCTATGCTTACGATTCTCCTTTGGAAAAGCAAAACATTACCTCGGACATTGAATCCGTAACGGTATATGGCAAAATACCGAGAAGCAGTATTGCTATTCCTACTATTACGGGTGGAACATACAGCCCCGACTTTATGTATGTTGTGACTCGTACCTCAGGAGAAAAGGAACTCAATGTTATCGTTGAAACAAAGGATGTAGAAAACAAGACGGAGTTGCGTGGCACAGAAGAAGCAAAAATAAAATGTGCCGAATTGTTCTTTAGTATACTCGAACAAGACGGCTACAAAGTATATTTCAAAACCCAAATCAATAATAAACAAATGAAACAGATTATTGATGAGGTGTTGAGTTGTTAAAAGTTAAGGAGAACAGTATGACAGAAGAACAAGTTAAGTTTTTATGTAAATGGATTGTTGATAACAGCAATCGTCCATTGAATGAATTAGAAAAAGAACTTATTAAGCAAGCAATCGACAATTCTAAAAATCCGCAAGAGATGGTTGTATCCGTTTTGGCACTGTTGAAGAATATGTAAAAATGAAAAAACGTTCTCCTTCATCGAAATAACAATCGAAGCTATGGAGTAAAAATGGATAATATAACATACAAAGCACTGCGTTTATTACAAAACATATTTTCTTTGAAAGATATCAACAAACTTATTCTTCCTCTAAATAACGAGTACAAACCTGAAGAAGAATATAGTTATTTTTCAACGGAAGATTATTATCCAATAATTTACGAAGAATCAGTTTCGTTGATTATTGAAATAGCCGTTTTGATGCGCAGAGAAGCTGAACAATTAGATAAGTATAAAGAAAGTCTTAACGCAAAAGTAAAATATTCAAATGTAAGCAAAGATATTGAAAACAGCAAAGATATCTCTTTTTTGAATACACTTTCTAAAATAGTCCACTCTGACGACATTTTGCTTGAAGTAAAAGATAGACACGGGAATATAGGTTATAGTTACGAGTTGGATAGAGATTGTTATTTTACGGGCTTTGCTTTATGTAAAGGAACAGACAAAAACAATGTTCCGCAGACAATAAAAATTGATATTAAACGCTTTTGTATCAATGTATTTATGTTTAAGGCAGATAGATGTGATATGATGTAAAGGAGAAAGAAATGCCCTTTAATGAAAAAATAAAAGAAGAAGCAATGATAGCATGTGGGCGACACTGCTGCGTCTGTCATAAATTTTGTGGTAACAAAATGGAAGTCCATCATATAACTCCACAAAAAGACGGTGGTGAAGACACGTTTGAAAACGCTATCCCCCTTTGCTTTGAATGCCACGCAGAAGTGGGGGCTTATAATACTAGTCACCCTAAGGGCGTTAAGTTCTCTAAAACTGAATTAAAGCGTCATCGCGATAATTGGTATAACCGTGTTAAACAAGGTAATGTGACAAGCGATACAATTCCACCAATGAAATTATTGCGTGAAGAAGGATTTGAAAATACCCCACTCGTTCGCATAACATCGGGAATACAACTATTAAATGCTTTGAGTGGGTGTTGTGGAGCTCAACATAATTACGAAGAACCCAAAACAAGAGAAGAAGCATCTATTATCAGTGAATTTCAAAAAGAAATTGAATATTTATCGGATGCTGATTCTCTTGTGGAAGAAAGTGAAAGAGTGCTGATAGGGTTTGATTTAAATGACTTAATAACTAAAATGGACGAAAAAGGTTTTTGGATTTTTACAGGAAGAGAAAATGTAGTTTTAACGGGTGGTGCAATCAGAACTCCTGAAAACTTTCCGCTATTACATATTTACATCTTGAAGAAAGACAATATAATAATCAAAAACGATTAAACCATTTACAGAAGTAGTCCGGTGTACAAGAAAATGTACACCGGACTATTGACTTTTACGAAACTTAAAATTGGTATAGAGTTGGTATAGTTTTCGGTGTTAAAGTTGGTATTAGAAGCGAAAATTACTTGAAGAAACGAACAAAAAGCCTCAAAATAGACGCATTTTAGGGCATAAAACGCACGAAAATCAAGAAAAATCGCATTTCAACGCCACTTTTACGGTAGAAAAGCACTCCTAAGGGTTAGTTACAGGTTCGATTCCTGTTGCGGGTGCCAATAAGAACGTAAATCGAACAAGGTTTACGTTCTTTTTCTTTGCAAAAAATCAAGGGCGGGACAACAAGCCCCACCCTATAAAGTTTAATATTAAAGTTTACAATTCCCGCCCAATAAGTATAAAACAAGCAGATGTTCAGGAACGTGGACGTCTGACCGCTTTTGTAAAAGTTTTTAGTTTTCCGTTAAATTGCTGCAACCAAACTCTTAACAATTCCCTCAAGAGACGACTCGGAACGTTTTTTAACAATATCCGAAAAGTCCATATCTAATGAAAGAAATGTCAATCCTTTTTGTTTTCTTAAAACATCTAATCCTTCCTTGCCATACATATATATGAGATTTGAAATATACGTATTTTTTGCTTGCTCACTATGGTAAAGAATCATAATTTCATCCATTTTATTAAAGAGTTCCATAATGATATCTTTATCCGTGATGTCAAGAGAGTGTCCCATAACAATAAGTGAAGCAAATTGCTTAGGCTCTTTAATTTCTTTTAACCAATTCATATAGTCCAAATCGGTATTATATTGAGTTCGCTGAAAATACTTTTTAAATTTCACAAAAGATACGTCTATTGAAGTTACCTCATCGGAAGAATCAGGATTGATACCAATAATTATTTTATTCTTTATATCCCCGTGTAAATGAAAAATTTCTGAACTTAAATAGAATTGCTCGTAACTACTTGTATAGTTAAAACTAATAGCTTTGTCAATATGCGTAATTGCTGGACATTTTTTAAGTGTATGCTGTTTGATTTCTAATAAAGTTGGCTCTATAAAAGCTTCTAAATATAATCGTAATATTTTAGCCAAAATGTTTAATTCTTCAAGTAAATGTTCAATAATTTTTTCTTTATTTACAATAATTAACCCCGAACCTAAAGGATATTCCTTAGCAAAATCATCTATTACACTGTGTGAAGGACCACCAACAATACCCGAATTGTAATCTTTAAGAAAGAAATTAAAATTCTTAATTATGTATGTTTGTTCTTTATTAACTTCGTGAAAGCGAACTTTAACTGTGGCTTTTTTCAAAAAAGCCTTAAAGGCATCTAAAACATAGGCGATTTCCTTTTCAAAATCTATCCATCCAACTCTATTATCAAATATCTTTAATAAATACTGAAACCATAAGTTAGTTTTTGATAAATCAATCAACTGCCCAACAATGCGCTCATCCAACACAGTGCCTTCATAAACTATTTTATGGGCATTATAACATTCGCCAATGAAAGCATCTTCATTTTGCAACCTGCTATCGCCAAAAACATCAGCAATGGTTTTCATTTCGGGCTTATAATTTTTAACAAGAAAATCTATTGTATGTAAAAAGTTGTCATATCTCGTTGGTAACTTATGATAAAGGTCAAAACCGTTGCCAAGTAAAAGTATATTCATTCTTTCTCCTTTGTTCTTTTGTAAGTATTTCGGCGAGAGAGATTATTCTTCTATTTGCGAATATGCTACCATCTTGAATTGCTTAAAAAGGTTAAAAGTTCGTTTATATCTTTTGCCCTAGAATAAGCGTCAATAGCGTTAAGCCAATTTGCTTTTTGTTGGTTAGATAAGCTCATATCATTACAAATCATTTGTTTTATGATTTCGGTTTTTGCTTTCTCTAATCCTTTTTGAATAATATAATCGTTTAAATTCATATTTGTCCTTTCATTTTATCACAGTAAATATAACAATACCCGTCATATTTATAAAATTAATCTTCCTTTTTACCTATGAGTTTTTTTACTTCTTTATCAAAGTCAGAAGTGATTTTTTGTGTCTTATTAAACACATCGTATTCATGCGTGGCCTTGCGTTCCGCATCAAGTTTAGACACAGTGCCTTTGCCTTGCAAAATCTTATATTTACGGAATTCCAAAAAGGCGTTGATTGCTTCTGCAAATTGTTGCATTGTAAATGTGCGTTCTTCTTCGATTAAATCTTCCACATAGTCAAAGAAGCCAGAAACTGTTCTTTCCAACTTTTTAATTTGCTTTTCTTCAAGATAATTTTTAGCAATCGTTACGTCAGATTTCAAAATCCTTCCGTCTGGGGAGTGTTTCCAAGTCGTAAGTCCCATATTTTCTTTAGAACTGTCCGCTTTAGAATAAACGATTTCAGCGGCAGTTTGTCCGGTAATAGCATAGTGGAACTTGTTTTGAACCGTAGCATAAAATTCTTGCGTAATAGTAGAGTTTTTATCGTAGTCGATACTACACTCAGCAAAAATATCGGTAATTAGTTGCCAAATTCTACGTTCACTTGCACGAATGGAGCGAACTCTTTCCAAAAGTTCACGGAAATAGTCTTTACCAAAAACCGTTTCGCCTTGTTTTAAGCGTTCGTCATCCAAGACAAAACCTTTTTTAATAAACTCTTTTAATACCTTTGTTGCCCAAATACGGAATTGTGTAGCACGGTGGGAGTTGACGCGATATCCAACGGAAATAACGGCATCAAGGTTGTAGAATTTGATATTTCTTGATACTTGACGAGTGCCTTCAGTTTGAACTACCGAGAAATCCTCGGCAGTTCCTGACTCTTGTAATTCTCCATCTTGATAGATATTCTTTAAATGTAAGGAGATGTTGTCGGCGGAACAATCAAAAAGTTCTGCCATACCACGTTGGGTAACCCAAATGGTTTCGTCCTTTATCGCAACCTTAACCTTAATATCTTCTTGGTCTATGTTGTATAAAACAAATTGAAGTTCATTAGCCATTATTCCACCTCCACAATTTCCATAATGTCAGCTATATCGCATTTAAGTGCAGAGCAGATTTTTACAAGCATTTCAGTATTAACGTTTTCGTTTTTGCCGAGTTTAGCCATAGTGTTTGTTGAAATGCCTGCGGCGATACGTAATTCTTCTTTCTTCATATCTTTATCTATGAGAAGTTTCCATAGTTTTTTGTAGCTTACTGCCATTTTTACAACTCTCCATATTGTAGTTTATATTATTGTAGCATATATAAAAATAAAAATCAAGGCATTCTTTGCGTTCGCCAAGATTTACTTGTTGAACACAGAAAGTATTTTCATTCCCTTTGTCTTTCTCAAAAGTTTCTTAAAACTTGATTTGTTGAGTATATGACGTGCGCTTGTCTTTAACAAGTAGAGTAAAATCGGCAATTACGATGCTGTTTCCCTAGGGTTAAAAATTGCATATTACAGAAAACTGCGTGGTTTAACTCAAGAGCAACTCGCTGAAAAAATAGACAAAAGTGCGGCATTTATAGGTCACGTTGAAGCCCCGAATGTAGACAAAGCAATTTCACTTGACACATTGTTTGATATTGCCGAGGCTTTAGATATACCCGCACATAAATTTTTCATGTTTGAGGAATAAATTATCCTGAGGTTAGAATTATGCTAACCTCAGTTTTTTATTGTTTTACCTTGCAATCTACTGCGTTTTATGGTATAATATAGTAGAGTTTATAACTAAAGGAGAAAATATGGCACTTGAAAACAAACTCGGAATAACCGATTCTGCAGAGCTTGCCCGCGAAGAAGAACGAATAAGCAAAACACGAGCAGTAGAACTTTTTGAAACTAATTTTCTTTCTTCTCTTACCCCTGGAACGTTTGACGCTCTTTCTAAAATACACGCTTCCCTTTTTTCTGACATATACGATTTTGCGGGTCAGATACGGACAGTGAATATGTCAAAGGGGAATTTTAGATTCGCTCCGCTTATGTATCTCTCTACCGCACTTGAAAATATCGAAAGAATGCCTCAGAGCACGTTCGATGAAATCGTTGAAAAATACGTTGAAATGAACGTGGCTCACCCTTTTAGAGAAGGTAACGGACGTGCAACTCGAATTTGGCTTGACCATATATTCAAAAACGAAATTGGAATGGTTGTGGACTGGAGTCTTGTGGATAAAGAGGATTATCTTCTTGCTATGGAAAGAAGTCCTATTAAAGATATTGAAATAAAACATCTTTTAAAAGGCGCTCTTACCGACAAAGTGAATGACCGACAGGTGTTTATGAAAGGTATTGACCACAGCTATTACTACGAGGGTTATACTACCTTTAAGGCAGAAAATTTGAAATAAGACTTAGGCAGTCAGATTGACTGCCTTTTTTATTATCGTAACGTTATACATATTTTTAAGTGTTTGACATTTGTTTTACGGTGTGATATATTTTATTTAAGACCAGAGTTAACATTTTTCTTTAGGAGGTCAGGTAATGTATCTTGAATACACAAACGCACACTACATTGGAGACGTAAACGCGGACGGGCAAGAACACGGCTAAGGTACATTGTTTTATGACAACGGCGAAATATATGATGGTGATTGGCGTGATGGCAAGCGACACGGAAGATGCATTATATCTTATAAGAATGGCAGTAGATACGAAGGTCAGTTTTCAAATAACGCTTTCAACGGACGTGGCAGGCTTATCCAGAATGACGGTATTGAGATGGAGGGTAACTGGAGTAGCGCGAGTAATGCTACAGACGTAACCTTCTCAAGTGGCGGCAAAGTTTCAAAGGGATATATTGAAAACTGGGGTTTCAAGAGAATAGATAATAAATGAAATTCATTATAATGAACTTTGCTTAAAACAATAAATATTGCCCTAAAATGTAAAAGGCGCTTTACAAAAAGCGCCTTTTTGTTATGCTTTTTTAGTAAGTAGTTTGTGTTTTGCTTTGTCCTTTAATGATTTATAAAGGGTTGAGATAACAAGATAAAGGGAGAGAAAAATACAACTGCTAAAGACTATTTTTATTATAAGAAGTCCTACGGTTGTAGACTGGCCGTTTATCCTAAAAAGGGTATGCGAGGTATAGGCGCTTAGGATAGCGCAGATAAGCGGGATGAGAATACTGCCTATAGGATGTATCTCAAATTTTATCCTCTTTCTTAACCTGATAAACGACAGAATAAAGTTATACGCCTCCATAACTATTATTACTACGGCGTAACCCATAATACCCATTTTTGGTAAAAGAATTATGACAAGAATGACGGATAGAAGTGAGTCTGTGATGTTTACCCACATTGAATATACGTGCTCGCCTATGCCCTTTAATATCGCATCGGTGACGTGGTCAAGATACATAAGCGGGATTACAAGTGAAAGGACGGCTATGTAATAACCAACATCGTATGAGGAGTAGATTATATAACCGAGTTCCTCTGCAAAGAGAAATATGAATATAGACACTGCAATCGCAAACACAAGTGTGGTGTTAAGTGAGCGATCGGCAATACTTTTCATTCTATATTTATTTCCTCTGCCCTCTGCCTCAGCAAACTCGGGTACTAAAAGTCCCGAAAACGAGGAAAGAGGAGACATAGGATAAAGTATCAGCGGTAGCGCCATACCGTGCAAAATACCGTAAAGGCTGAGAGCCTCACTTGCGCTTTTGCCACTCTCTGCCACTTTTATCGGAATAAGGGTATGCTCTACGGCTAAGAGTGCTGAGCGTATATTGGCTGAGACGCTTAGGGGTACTGCCATACCGAATACGTCTTTAAGTTTACTCTTATCAGAGGGCGATTTTTTATAGAGAAGTAACCTATCTATAATAAACTGTAGGAAAAGAAGAAGAGCGCAGAAAATCTCACCGAGGGTATTGGAAAGACAGAGGTAGATGCAAGCCGTCTCTACGCTTAGTTTTTTTGATACAAAAAGTATGACAAAGACTATACGGAAGGCTTGAGAGATTACGTGAGTGGCAGAGTTGCGTTTTACCCGCCTTACTCCGACAAAATAGCCCGAGAGGACAGAGGAAATTGCCGCAGGAAAAAGTGAAAAGGCGAGGATTATAAGCGGCTTTAATGCTCTTTGGTCTCTTAAAATATGTTCTGATATTACCGGAGAGAGGAATAAAAGAGCGGCGCTTGACGCCAAACTGAAAAGGGATGCATAGAAAAAGCCTGCGCGTAAAACCGCTGTACTTGAGCCACTGCCCTCCCCTTCCTTTGCCACAAGGCGCGTCATAGTGAGACTTATACCGCCACCGGCAAATGTCAGTGCAAAATTGTAGACGGTCATTATTACGGTAAAAAGCCCTATTCCCTCTGCCCCGACTGCCTGCGTTACAAAGGCATTAAAGAAAAGATTTACCGTGCGCATTCCTATTGCTACTGAGGATAACAGAATGCCGTTTTCAAAAAATCGCTGTTTATTTGACTTTACCATATACTCTCCGAGGTGTTTTAATACTAAAATATATGATAAATGAGCGAGAAATATAAAAATTTTACACTCTTAGGTTGAAAAAAATAAAGATATATGCTAAAATAGGATTAAAATAAAGTAACGGAGAGAAAACATGGCAAAAAAACACAAGAATTCAAACTACGTCACTGAAAAGACGATAGCAAAAAAAGAGAGCCAGGAAAAGGCTATCAAGAAAAAGGAAATGACTAAGTTAATTACTTACATATCCATTGCAACAGCATCAGTGCTTGCAATCGTTGCTCTTATAGTATTACTCGTAGTATTTGCAGCACCCAAGCCTACACACCACGCAACAATTAAGCTGGTAGGATATGATGAGACTATACACGTTGAACTTTACGGCGACCTTGCACCCGAGACTGTTGATAACTTTGTAAAGCTTGCAAATGATCACTTCTACGACGGTCTGACCTTCCACAGAGTTATTAAGGACTTTATGATCCAGGGCGGTGACCCCAAGGGTGACGGCACAGGCGGAAGTGACAAGACCATCAAGGGCGAGTTTAAGGCAAACGGCTTTAACAACACGCTTTCCCACACAAGAGGCGTTATCTCTATGGCAAGAAGCGGTAATAACGTGAGTGGATTTGACACAGCATCCTCCCAGTTCTTTATCGTGCATAAGGACAGCCCCCACCTCGACGGTCAGTATGCGGCATTCGGTAGAGTTATCGAGGGTATGGACATTGTTGACGATATCTGCGAAAACACACCCGTTATACCCAACTCCGACGGTGCTGTTTCCAGCATAAATCAGCCCGTAATTGAGTATATCACTATCCACCAGGCACACTAAACGTTTGATTTAAAATAAAAAAATGACTGCCCGAAAGCAGTCATTTTTTTATTTATCCTTATTTTTGGTCAAAACATATTTGGGATTTTGTAAAATCAACCCATCAGGGGTTGCAACAATTTCAACCTCGCTTTTAAGTCCATACCTATCTCGTAAATCTTTTGGTATAACTATTCTGCCGAGTTTATCGAATTGTTTTATTACTCCAATTTTTTGCATTTTTTTATACTCCTTGGAAAGCAAAATACTAAATTCTTATCTTTAACACAATTATAGCAAAAAAATATGTTAGAGTCAAGTAAATTCTTAAGATTAACACATTTGGAGTTGTTATGAAAATTTATGATTTTAACGGTAATAAGAACGTTTGCGGCGAAAGAATAAAAAAAGCGAGAAAAGATTTAAAACTTACGCAGGCAGAACTAGCGGCTAAACTGCAAATCGAAGGCGTAAATATAGAAAGAGACAGTGTAAGCAGAATTGAGATAGGCACACGCTTTGTTGCAGATTACGAACTGTTGGCACTGTGCAAAATCCTGAAGTTAAGCGCCGACTTCCTTTTAGGTTTAGAATAAATAAAAAAATGACTGCCCGAAAGCAGTCATTTTTTTATTTATAGGCGTTTTATTAGCCCTGAACCATCTTCTGGATCTCAGCTGCGAAGTCCTCTTCTCTCTTCTGAAGACCCTCGCCCTTGTCAAAGCGAACGTAGCCTGTAACCTTGATCTCGCCACCGAGTTCCTTTGCTACAGAAGCAACGTACTTTGCTACTGACATGGAATCATCCTTAACGTAAGCCTGCTCAAGAAGGCAGTTGTTCTCATAGAACTTGCCAAGTCTACCCTCAACGATCTTTTCAAGAACTGCTACGGGCTTGTTAGCCATCTTGGGATCCTGCTGCATCTGCTTGATGAGAATGTTCTTCTCCTCCTCAAGAACTGATGCGGGAACGCTTGCCTTATCAAGATACTGAACGGGCATAGCTGCAACCTGGAGTGCTACGTTCTTTGCGCACTCAGCGAAGCCTGCATTGTCCTCAAGGTTGGTCTCAAAGCTTACAACAACACCTGTTGTACCAAGACCGTGAATATAAGTGGAAACTGCGCCCTCTATTACTACAAAGCGACGGATAGAAAGTTTTTCACCGATAGTGTATGTCTTCTCGGAAAGAGCTTCCTGTACTGTGCCGCCGTTAACAAAGTCAGATGCAAGAAGTGCATCAACATTAGCGGGCTTGTTTGCGATAATTGACTTAAGAATATCCTTTACAAACTCCTGGAAAATTGCGTTCTTAGCAACGAAGTCTGTCTCAGAGTTAACCTCTACTATTGCAGTTGTATTGCCGATTGTGAGAACGTCTACAAGACCCTCAGCCGCAATTCTGTCTGCCTTTTTAGCGGTAGCTGCCATACCCTTCTCACGAAGGATCTTAACTGCTGCCTCAAAGTCACCGTTAGCCTCAACAAGTGCATTTTTGCAGTCCATCATACCGCAGCCTGTCTGCTTACGAAGTTCTGCAACATCTTTAGCTGTAAATGCCATTTTTATATGCTCCTTTTTATTATTCTTAGAAAATCTGAAGCCTAAGATTAAGCCTCAACAGTCTCTTCTGCTACTTCCTCAGTAGCCTCTACGTCAGCATCGGTAGCCTCGGTAACACCGCCGCGTGCCTCGATAACTGCGTTTGCAAGAGCTGAACCGATAAGCTTGATAGCGCGGATAGCGTCATCGTTACCGGGGATGATGTAATCTGCATCATCAGGATCACAGTTGGTATCTACGATAGCAACTACGGGAATGCCAAGCTTCTTAGCCTCAAGAACCGCATTTCTCTCCTTACGTGTATCTACGATGAATACAACTGAGGGGAGCTGCTCCATGTCCTTGATACCGCCGTATGACTTCTCAAGATCCTCAATCTCCTTGAGCTTCTTTGCAACTTCCTTCTTAGGAAGAAGATCGAAGGTACCGTCAGCCTGCATCTTCTCAAGATCCTTAAGTCTCTTGATAGACCTTCTGATAGTCTTGAAGTTGGTAAGCATACCGCCGGGCCAACGTACGTTTACGTAGTACATACCGCATCTCTGAGCTTCCTCTTTAACGGTCTCAGCAGCCTGCTTCTTTGTACCTACGAAGAGAACTGTGCCGCCTTCCTGTGCAACGGAGGATACGAAGTTGTATGACTCCTCGAACTTTTTAACGGTCTTCTGAAGGTCAACGATGTGAATACCGTTTCTCTGTGTGAAGATGTACTCTGCCATCTTGGGATTCCACTTCTTTGTAGGGTGGCCGAAGTGAACGCCTGCTTCAAGCAACTGCTTGATTGAAATATCGAACATATTATGTTCCTCCTTGGTTTTTCCTCCACGTCCCATCAATCTGCGACTTGTCCCTAACAAGCACCGGCAGACAACAAAGGGCGTGTGTGTAATATTTTTGTCGCGCTTGCGCAACGCAAATTATTATATATTATTCTAAATATCTATGCAAGAGGTTTTTTCAAAATATTTGTAAAATTTACAATTTGTTCACATTTTGCGTTTTAGTTTGCCTCAGTTGAGGTTGAAATAAGCGACGCTTTGTGTTAAAATACTACTATGATTTTTGAAAAAACGAAAAAAGGAATGCCTTATGCAGAAAAAGTCACATATAATAAGGAATATATCGCTAATTTTTGCGCTCGGATATCTTTTGGTCTTTCTGGCGTTTTACTCGCAGCTATTAGTAACGTTACCGGAGCCGTTAACCATCTTATTTGAGGAAATAAGAATAGTATACGACCGTCTTATCCCGCCTATTGCCGCGGCGATACTGCTCTTTACCAAGGACACGTTAAAGAGCGCCGCTATCTATGCCCTGCCGATGTCACTTACAAAAGTGGCATTTTATCTGCCTTACTCATACCTTTACTATCTCTTGGGATATCACTATGATTCACTTGAGTCACTCTTCCTTGGCCTCTTTGCATCCATTGGTGAAATTGCCACTTGCTATATAACGGTGCTTTTGCTCTTTATCCTTGCAAGATACCTTGCAAAAAAAGAGGCAAAGATCACCGAGTTCAGAGACCTTGATCTGCAAAAGGATGTTGTAAAAACGCCGCTCTTGCAAATCGATGGAGCGATAAATAAAGGTGTGTTTTACCTCTGTTTGACTAATTTTGTTTACATTTTGGCTATTACAGTATACGATATCGTTGTTTTCCTGTTCTCATATACAAGTATAAAGAGTGAGGAATACATCACAATGCTGCTTGATATCTCGCTTTGTCTTGCTACCTTTGTTCTATCCTTTATAATAGCGATTTTTATAAAGAATATAATCAAAAGAGAAAAAAAAGCGATGAATAAAAAATAAATAAAAAGCACATAGCAGTCGTTTTTTACCTGCTGTGTGCTTTTTTTATGCTATGCTTATTCTATGGTGGGATAGGGCGCCTTAGGAGTTTTTTCAAGAATAAAGAAGAAGGGTGAGCCCGGGGAGTTTATTATCTCAAATTTTGAGATATTTACATAAAAACGGCTTATTGTTTTAAAATACTCATCGAGCATTTTGCCCTCCTCTGCCCCCTCCTCGTGCCCGGGATATACGGCTAAAACTATAACGCCGTCGGGCAAGAGCAGATCAATTGCGCTCTTTACAGCAATAAGAGTCGTCTCTCTCATCGTGGTGATGTGCTTTTTACCGCTGCGTGGCAGATATCCTAAATTAAACATACCCGCCTTTATCGGCTCTTTTACATAGTCCTTTACAAGATGGTGGGATGCAAGGATAAGTTTAGTATTATTGGGAGCATTATTTTCTTTAAGCAGCGCCTCGGTTGCCTCAAGCGCCTCGGGCTGAATGTCAAAGGCGTACACCCTGCCGTTTGCTCCTACAGTTTCAGATAAAAAGAGTGTATCGTTACCGTTGCCCATTGTAAAATCAACAGCAACCTCGCCCTCTTTAAGATGGTCAAGTATAAATTGCTCGTGCAGAGCCTTAAGATCTACCATATTATTGCCTATTCCACTGCCCTGCCGTCTTTGGGACGGACAAATGCAGTATAATTTGTTTTATAGATTACGAAGCCGGGCTTTGCACCCTGGGGCTTGCGTATATTTTTTACATGAGTGTAGTCAACCGCAACGATATCGCCCGTAGCGCTTGAATAGTATGCGGCAACCTCTGCCGCCTCGGTGTAATCGGCCTCGCTCGGCTCCTCGCCATGAGTTTTCATAATAACGTGGGAGCCGGGGATATCCTTGGTATGGAACCAGATATCACTCTTTTCCGCCTCCTTGAAGGTAAGAAAATCATTTTGAGTGTTGTTACGGCCGACAAGAAGAATATATCCGCCGCTTGTTACAAATTTGCGCGGCTTTGACTTACTGCTTTTTTGCACCTTATAGCCCTTAAGTTTTGCGCCGTAACCCGCGCGGCAGAGTTCGTCCCTTATATCGTTAAGGTCGTTTTCACACTCGCATTTATCAAGGAACTCACAAACGGTATCAAGATACAGAAGTTCCTCCTCGGCAAGGGCAATCTGCTCTTTGAGTATCTGCCTTGCAGTCTTTGCCTTAGCATATTTTTTATAAAGCCTTTGCGCATTTTGAGAAGGACTTAAGCGACTGTCAAGTTCAATTTTTACAGTAGGACAATCCTCACTGTAGTAATCGATACATTCAAAACTTTGCATACCTCTTTTTATCTGATAGATGTTTGCGGTTATAAGATCACCGTGCCGCTTGTATTCCTCGCCTTTTTCACTATCAGCAAGAGTATCTCTTTGTAGGGAAAGTTTTTTTGTTATACGGCTACGGGCATTTGACAAAAGGTTTGAAAGATCGTGCGAGCGACGCTTTATGCTCTCCTTAAGATCACGCTTGGCAAAGTAGAAGTCAAAAAGATCGGCAAACTTTGAAAAACTTTGCTTTTCAAATCCGTCACCGAAATAACCGATATCGGTATATGAGTAGTCTATGGGAGTGCCGTCCTTATCAATAATAACGGTAGGGGTATAACTGTCGGATTTAAGCATACGGCAAAAGTCGTAAAGAACCTCATATAGCCTATCCCTATCAACACCTAAAAGAAGCGCGTCAATATCCCCACAGGCTCTAAAGACAAGTTCTCTGGCTACCTGTATTGCGACACCGCCAAGGATAGAGGTGATAAATCTGTCTGCCTTTTTTTCCTTTGGGTATTCACTGTATACCTTATCAAAGTATTCTTTATTAAATTCAAGGGGTGATAATATCTCCCTGCCCTTGGGCTGCTGATACTTAAGCCCGGGCATAACCTGCCTGATATCGCTATCAGAAAAATCAATTACCTTAAGGGCTGAAATTATCTTTTTGTCACTGTCAAGTAAAATAATGTTTGCATATTTGCCCATTATCTCGCACAAAAGCTGTTTTTCAGCAAGATAGCCCATCTCATCATATCCCTTAAGAGTGAATACGGCAATACGGTCAAAATCCAACTGTTCAATATCGGTTATACGATATCCTGTAAGGTGCTTGCGCATCTGCATACAGAACATCGGAGCCTTTATGGGATTTTCCTTTACAGTGTCTGAAAGTTGAAGCCTTGGTGAGGATGCGGAGGCGTTGAACACAAGGCGCTTGGACTTTTTACCTGAGTGTATAACAAGATCAAGTTCATCACGCAGGGGCTGTAAAACCTTTTCAATTTTAGCGTCGGGAAAATCGTTTTTTATCTCGTTTATCACCGCACGCATCATACAAGCATCAAATGCCATAACTATACCTCCTTATATTTTGTAGACTTAAAGACGGTAGCTGACAAAGTTACCGTCTTTTGGAATTTTATCTTTTTCTTTTATTGCTGTTGGCTACCCTAACTCTCGTAACCGTTTTACCTAAAAAGGTGTCACGGCTTGCAATAAGATTTAACTTTGCAAAATTGGAGAGCGGATATATCGGTGCTTTTAGTTTTGTTTTATACTTTATTATTATTGTACCTACGGTTATGCCGGATACAACAAGGCCGATTATTATGCCCCATATAACGCACAACTCTATGCTTGTTTCACCGGACAGCTCATCACCCGTAGCATAGACGTTCAAGGCAAACACACTTAAAAGTGAAGTAAGAAGGATAAAGAATATAATTTTTTTCATAGTACCCTCCTTACATAAACAGGAAATATCCAAGCAGTGATGCAAGGGTTGAAACACCTGCAAAAAGGCCAAGGAACAGAGCCGTTATCTTTGGTATGCTTATCGGCAACTCACCGTAAACCTTGCCCGTATGACCGTTCATAGCATAGGTGAATATCTTATCCTTCTTTTTACCCTTTTTACGGTAGGTAAGGATATAAAGAGGCATAAGCGCGTACTGCCATCCCGCACGGGTAAGGCGCATACTGAGATTCTCTGTCACAAGGGTGGTATAACCCGGCGCGGTATCGCGAAGAAGCGCCTCGGAATACTCACGCATCCTGCCCTGCACCTCAGGAGAAACCTCTTCACGCGAGATATCACGTTTTTTAGCAACGTAGCCGGACATATAAGCCATATCAAAGTCCTTGTGAGCCTCGGGCGGATAGGGTAAAATCCCCTCAAGCATAGCCTTATCCTCACTTGATATTGCAGAGGTTACGATGTCCTCAAAGTGTATATCGCCCGAGCGATATATATCGTATCTTGATGTCTCGGTATAACGGTAATCACCCGAGCGCCATGATCGAACCTTTGTCGCTTTGGCACTAAGGTCACTGCTGGCATCGGCATCGGTTACCCAGAATGGGAAATAGATGCCCTGCATATTTTCTATCTGTTTTTTGGAAAAATAGTTTTTAGGTACGAATTTGTGCCTCTTTGCAAAGGATAAAAAGGCATCCTTTGCCTCATCACAGCCAAATTTAAAGGGAATGATTTTATCAGGCTTAAGCATACCCGATACCTTGCTTGTCATAACGACGGGGTTATGACAATAGTAACAGAAGGTGGCCGCAGTATCCTTATCAGCGACAACCTCAGCGCCACAACTTTGGCAGATATATTCGTTTATGCTGTCGTTAAATTCCTCATTAGCCTTTGCCCTATGCGCCTCATCTGCCTGCCTTTTGCCTAAGGTCTCATCAAGCTCTGCCTTAGTAAAGTCACTAAGACAAAACTCACATGAGAATGCCTGCTTATCGGCATTAAAGGTCAAGGGAGCATCACAGTTTGGACACTTATATGTAATTGTAGACTGCAAGGATACACCCCCTTTTTATAAAAGGATAGTCTTGTGATTATTTTTTATGACCGCACTCGGAGCAGAACTTTGCCTCGGGTGAATTGGACTTACCGCACTCGGTACAGAACCAAGCGGTATTTATAGGCTTTGCCTTACCGCACTCAGAGCAGAATTTGCCGCCATTTACAGCACCGCAGGAGCAGGTCCAACTTCCGTTATCTGCCTTTGCCTTACCGCACTCAGAACAGAACTTGCCGCTATTGGTTGCGCCGCAGGAACAGATCCAACCTGTCTTATCTGCTTTTTCTCTGTCCGACTTCATCTGCTGACGGTTAGTCTCTGACGCGCTCGCCATAAAACTGCCGCCTGCGCCCATGCCCATACCCATACCCATAAATGCCTGGGCAGAGCCTTGGCTGTTGGAGCCGGCTGCTTCAAAGCCGCGTGCCATAGCGCCCTGTACGTAGCCCTCACGCACGCTTGCGTCACCGAGCATAGCACCCTGATTACGCATATTGATAAGTTGTTTACTCTCATCATCGTAGGAAACAGATGCGATACCCACTGCGAGCACCTCGAAGCCACGCAGATTTTTCCACGTCTGGTCAAGTTCATCTGCCATATACTTAGAGAGTTCAGGTGACTTTGATGCTACGTAAGAGATACGCACGCCGTCTGCTGACATCTTGTTAATTGATGCGCTTATCGCCTCAAGGAACTCGGAAAGATACTGCTCGTTTATTGAGTTAATATCTACTCTGTCCTCGTTTTTGGGAATAGCCTCACTGTAGAACTTAATGGGGTCTGTAACCTTTATTGAATAGGTACCGTGAGCGCGCAAGAAAAGTTCTGCATTATAGAAGTTGTCAAAGTAGTTTACAGGAGTACGGGTGCCAAACTTGATACCCTTTATCTCCTGAAGATTGATGAAGTATGCCTTTTGCTTATACGAGGGCACACCACCGAATTTGACACGCGCAAATGCATCCTTTAAGGACTGGCCGAACTGACCTGCAAAGAGAGAGGGAGCGGATGAGTTATCTACCTTGTAGTAGCCCTCCTCTGCGGTAAAGTCCACTATCTTACCACCCTCAACAAGGAGCATAAACTGATTAGGATATACGTGGATAACCGAGCCGTTTGAAATAGTATCATCTGTACCCTTGACGTTATTGTTGCGTTTGTCATTTGGACGTACCTTTACGCCCTTGGTGAATACGGTAGTATCACTCATTTCATAGGCCTCAATAACCTCCTGCCACTGATCTGCAAGAGCACCGCCGATTGCCTGGAAAGTTGCCTTAATAATTCCCATTTTTATTCTCCTTTCGGAACAATATTATTTTATGAAGGGGCTACGCCCCGAGTTTGCTTAAATTCAGTAAATAAGCGTTTAATAGCCGTATTTTTTGCGTTTGAGCAAAAGGCATACGACCGTAACTATGGTAGCAAGCATCTCTGCAACAGCTACCGACATCCATATACCGTCTATACCAAGGAATATCGGCAAAATAAGTATTGCCGCAATCTGAAATACGATAGTACGAAGGAAGGATATGATTGCCGACGTGACACCGTCATTAAGCGCGGTGAAGAATGAAGAGCCGAGAATACCTATGCCAGAGAAAATAAAGCCAAAGGCAAATATTGAAAAACCACGAATGGTAAGGGCTAAAAGATCAGCATCATAGGATAGGAATA
This sequence comes from Eubacteriales bacterium, assembly GCA_045653505.1. GTDB lineage: Bacteria > Bacillota > Clostridia > Oscillospirales > CAG-272 > UBA1740. The sequence goes on from JAZOLZ010000007.1 coordinate 23,154, forward strand.
TGTACGAAAGCGGGTACGAGAGCAGCTGTGCAAGAGTAAACATTGCCAAGGAAGCAATACCGATAATAACACCGCTCTTGTTAAGAAGACTTTTAAGCTCATCCTTATTGCCTGCGCCAAAGTGGTAGCTGACTACCGGGGACAGGCCTACGACAAAGCCTATGAAAGTAGAAATGAAGGTGAAATTGACGTACATCATTACACCGTACGCAGCAACACCCGCCTCACCTGCATAAACCATAAGCTGAATGTTGTAAAGCATGCCGACAAGTGACATGGCTACGTTTGCAAGAAGCTCGGAAACACCGTTGGTACAGGTCTTGAAAAGAGGGTAAAACTCAAGCTGTGTTTGAGTAAGACGCAAAAGGCTTGAGTTGTTGTGTGAAAAATAAGCTATGGCAAGAATAGCAGCAACAAACTGGCTTAAAATAGTAGCCGCCGCTGCCCCGCCAAGACCTAAGCCAAAAAGACCGACAAAAAGCGCATCAAGAATCATATTGGTTACGCCTGAAATAAGCGTAACGCAAAGTCCGAGCTTGGGCTTTTCAGCAGTAACGAAAAGGGTCTGAAACTCAAGCTGTGTCATAAGCGCAGGCATACCGATAAAGGATATGGTGCCGTAAAGCACACAGTCCTCAAGCAACTGCCCCTCGGCGCCCATAAGCGCCGCAACCGGGCGAACGGTAAGTATACCGATAAGAGCTAAAGCCACACCCACGGCAAGTGAGGTATAAACAACTAAAGAAAACGTAGCGTTTGCCTTATCCTTTTGCCCCTCACCAAGATATTTGCCGATAAGCGCACTACCGCCCGAGCCAAACATAAAGCCAAATGCAGACAATACCGATATGTAAGGAAATATGAAGTTAAGCGCCGTAAATGCTGTGGCACCTGCGAAGTTTGAAACAAAAATACCGTCCACAACACAATATATCGACGTAAAAACCATCATAATGATGGGAGAAATTGTAAACTTAAGTAGTTTTTTGTAGTTAAAATGATCTGATAACTGTATCTGCATATTTTTTCCTTTTGAGAATATTTTAACAACAGATATTTAAAGCCCGCCTCCTTAGGCAGGCTCTAAAAGATGAGATAGTAGTTATCTCAAGTTTTCGCTTCTATTATTAATTTTGAGATAAAACCGTCGTTATTTGACCACTGGCCGTAGTTATCTCAAGTTTTCGCTTTTGATGTTAATTTTGAGATAAAATCGGTGATGCTCACACCGCTAGGCGTAGTTACCCTATCGGCTTTCGGTTTTAGTTTTAATTTCGAGATAAATGTTTCGTTCTTCAACCCGTCAGCCGTAGTTATCTCAAGTTTTCGCTTTTGATGTTAATTTTGAGATAAAATCGGTGATACTCACACCGCTAGGCGTAGTTACCTACGTCAAGGTGTGAGAGCGCCGATTTTATCCAAAATTTAGTTATCCCAGTTGTGGTAAACAGCGTTGACGTCGTCATCCTCATTAAATTTATCAAGCATCTTTTCCATGTTGTCAATGTCGTCCTGATTTTCAAGGGTGACGTAGGTGGTAGGAACCTTTGCTACGTCTGCGGTGTCTATTTTGTAGCCGAGAGATATTATGGCATCACGAACTGCGTCAAGATCGGCAGGGGCGGTGTAAATGTTGTACTCACCCTCATCCGACTGAATGTCCTCAGCACCGCACTCAAGTGCGTCCTCCATAATCTTATCCTCGTCTATCTCCTCATCCTCATCGATGATGGTGATAACACCCTTTTCCTCAAACATAAAACTTACACAGCCGCTCTGACCCATATTGCCACCGTACTTATTGAACCAAGCGCGCACGTTACCTGCAGTACGGTTACGGTTGTCAGTCGAGGTCTCAACTATAACGGCAACGCCTGAGGGACCGTAGCCCTCGTAAACTATTTCCTCATAGTTTATATCGCTGTTATCTGTGAACTTTTTGATAGTACGCTGAATGTTATCGTTAGGAACGTTGTTGGCCTTTGCCTTTGCAATAAGGTCACGGAGTTTGTTATTGTTGTTGGGGTCCGGGCCGCCCGCCTTGATGGCAATAGCCATCTCCTTACCTATTTTGGTGAAGATTTTTGCCTTTGCGGCATCGGCTTTTTCCTTTTTATGCTTAATGTTGTTCCATTTTGAATGTCCTGACATATATGTTCTCCTAAGGTTTAATTATATTTTTTCCGGACTTTGCATACAGATAAGTCCAAGGGCTGTGCCCAAAACTGTTTTGGTTGCGTTTGTAAGAGCAAGACGGTTATCCCTCTCATCTGCGTTATCGCAGGAGAGAATCTTGCACTCGTGATAGAAGCGGTTAAATGCCGCGCAAAGGTCAAGGATGTAACGGGTTATTACACTCGGCTCATAATCGTCAAGAGACTGCTTAACACGTTCCGGGAATACGGAGATGGTCTTTGCAAGTTCAAATTCAAGTGAATTAAGTTCCGCCCCACCCATCTTACCAACACTCTTTGCCTTTTCAAGCACTGAGCAGGTACGCGCATAGGTGTACTGCGCATAGGGGCCTGTGTTACCGTCAAATGAAAGAGCATCCTCCATAATGAAGTTGATATCCCTCATACGGTTGTTGGACAGATAGTAGAATATTACAGCGCCAACACCGACTGCCTCTGCAATTCTTTCACACTCAGCCTCATCGGTGTGCTTTTCCTTAGCAATATCCTTTACCCTGCCTATAGCCTCTTTAAAGAGATCCTTTAAGAGGATAACGTTACCTGTACGTGTAGCAAGTTTTGCACCGTTGATGCTTACAGTACCGTAAGGCACGTGGACAAGACCGTCATGCCAATCATATCCCATAAGCTCCACTACCTTAAACCACTGCGCAAAGTGCAAGGACTGCGCGGCACTTGTTACGTAGATAGCCTTATCAAAGTTATACTCACCCTTGCGATATACTGCCGCAGCGATATCACGTGTGGGATAAAGAGTTGAACCGTCACGTTTAAGGATAAGACAGGCAGGCATACTGTAATCGGAAAGATCAACTATAGACGCGCCGTCATCTATCTTTAAAAGACCCTTATCCCTGAGTTTTTGCACCTCAGCAGGCATCTTGTCGGTATAGAAGGACTCACCCTTGTAGGAGTCAAACTCGATACCGAGCATCTTATAGGTCTTTTCGTACTCCTTAAGGCTTACCGAGACAAACCACTTCCAAAGTTCAAGATTTTCCTTATCGCCCTTTTCAAGTTTGGTGAATTCAAGACGGGATTTGTCACCAAGGTCGGAATGCTTTTTCTCCTTAGCCTCTGCCTCAGAAAGACCGACAACACTCGCCTCTTCTTCATCCTTAATGGCGTTGTTTATCTTGACGTAAAGAGAAACGAGTTCGTCTACCCCGCCCTCTTCAACCTTTTCCTTACTGCCCCAGAGCTTGTAAGCAACTATAAGTTTACCAAACTGAGTACCCCAGTCACCAAGATAGTTGATGCCCACACACTTGTAGCCCGAAAACTCGTGGATGAGTTTTAAGGAGTGGCCGATAACGGTTGTACCAAGGTGGCCGATATGGAAGGGCTTTGCCACGTTGGGAGAGGAGTAGTCAAGAACTACTGTCTTGCCCTCACCCTCCTTCGAGGAGCCGAATTTATCACCCTCTGTAAGCACGTCGTTTACCACACGGCTTGCAAAGGATAAGGGATTAATTTTAAAATTAAGATAGCCGTTTACCGCGCTTACAGATGAGAACTCATCACATACGATTTTTTCACTGAGTGCGCTTGCTATCTGTATGGGTGAGCGACGCAAGGTCTTTGAAAGCCTGAAGCAAGGCAGAGCGATATCGCCCATAGAATTGTCGGGCGGATACTCCAGCATAGAGAAAACCTCACCTTGGCTGAGTGTGGCACCGTCAAAGCATTCACTTACTGCATCACTGATTATTTTTGCTGTTTTATGTTTAAGTTTAAGCATTTTTACCTTCCTCAAAGAGAATTTTTCATTTTAATGTAGCCTGTGTGCTTTGGGGCGGAACAACTGAACTTTGCAGAAATAAGAGGCGTTTCATTCATAGAATGCGCAAGAGCAACCTCCACATTTTCATCAACGTAAAATTCGCCATCCCTCTCAGTCACCGTAATTACAGGCGTAGCCTCTGAACACTCAATCATACCGGTGTATTTATCTATCAGTTCGCTGTCAGGGGCATCATCGGGATAATTAAGACGCATAGGTGAAATAAGAAGCGCCTTATAGTTCTTGTCCTTTTGCCATAAGGCAAAGCCCTCAAGAATAGCCGCGGCAACCTGCTCTGGAGTAACATAGGTGGTATCAACGATAAGAGAATAATTGCTAAGATCCTTGATATCTACACCGTACTGCTCAAGATAACGCTTTTTCTCACTGGCGCGGCGCTCCTTGGTAGCAATTACCGTCTCCTCAAAGGTAGCAGAATGCTCGCCCTTGCGGTTAGCACACATAATGCGTGCGGCACTCGTTTCTATGTCGGTAGAAAGATATACCTTAAAGGTGCCCTCGGTAAAATACCAGGCAAGGCGAGAATCGATTATAAGAGGCTTGTCCACAAGCGAAAGCGCTTTAAGTCCGTCATCAACCTCGTGATCTATCTCGGGATGTGTCTCCATATACACGTTAAAGGAAACAACGTCCATACCGTACTTTTCGGCAAGAGAGCGGATTATTGTGCCGACAGAATAATACTCGGCACCAAGACTGTCCATAAGAAATTTGGCTACGGTGCTTTTACCGCTGCCAAGATCACCTGCAAGTGAAATCTTATCTGTCATACACTACCCCACAATAAAAATATTTTAACTATAATATTATATAATTATTTTTGCCGCTTGTCAACCGTACTTTTGCAAAAAGACAAATAAAAGAAAAATAACTTTTGCCATTTTCATCTAAGTGTGAATAAAAAAAGAAATTACAGAAAAAAATAGTAGCACTACTAAATGAAAGGAAATGAAAATGGAACAAAAGTTTAAATTCTCCAAAAGTCCGCTTATCAGCAAGATAATTTACGGCGCCGTTATCGCAATACTCTGTATTACGGCAATTATCATCGGGCTTGTAGCGGCAAATCAAAAGACAGATGAGGTGCCCGAAAACAACAATCCTCCCTTAACCGACCAGACACCCGAAAACAACACCCCTCCCGCAGAGGAGCCGCCCAAGGAAGAAAACACGAAAAAGGAGCTTGTTTTCGTATCACCCACAGAGAGCGGAAAAATCATCAAAAACCACTCTGCTACAGTACCCGTATTCTCCCTTACTCTCGGAGAGTGGCGCATACATCACGGAATTGATATTATGACAGACCCCGACGTCAGTGTCTTTGCAAGTGAGGAGGGTGAGGTGAGCGCCATTTACAATGACCCAAGATACGGCGTGAGTGTAGAGATAACGCACGAGGGTGATATAAAAACGGTGTACTCCAACCTTAAGGATGACCTTAGCGTTAAGGTAGGAGATAAGGTGAAGAAGGGCGATGCTATCGGTACTGTAGGCGACACTGCTACAAGCGAAATTGCCGAGGAGCCGCACTTGCACTTTGAGGTGCTGGCTAAGGACGTATCGGTGAACCCCCTTGATTATATCAGCGAGGAAAGTAAACAGACCTCGCTCGGAATTGAAAATCCACCCGATACAGAGGTTTAATAAAATAAAATGCAAGCGGTCTAAAAGCCACTTGCATTTTTGCGTTTTGTATGTTATAATTACTTATCCGTACTCAAGGCTCAAGGTATGGGCCGACGGTGCTTTGGAGGACTTTAAAATGATTAATATAGCCATACTCGGTTTTGGCGTTGTTGGCGGCGGCGTTGCCGAACTTTTAAGCCGGAACAAAAACGAAATCTTTAAACTAACAGAAAAAGAAATAAATATCAAGTATATTCTCGACCTTAAGGATTTCCCTGACAGTCCCTTTGGCGACAGAATAGTACACGATTACGATATTATTCTCGGTGACCCTACGGTTGATATTATCGTAGAGACTATGGGCGGCTCTCACCCCGCTTACGAATATACGGCGGCGGCACTTTCACAGGGCAAGAGCGTGGTTACCTCAAACAAGGAGGTCGTTGCCGCTTTTGGCGAGCAATTTATGAACCTTGCCAACGCAAACGGCGTGGTGTACCGCTTTGAGGCGGCAGTAGGCGGCGGAATACCCGTACTCTCACCCATTATCGACTGCTTAAGACACAACAGAATAAGCGAAATACGCGGTATCCTCAACGGTACTACAAACTATATCCTCACTAAGATGTTTACCCTTGGCGAAAGTTTTGATAATGCTCTTAAGGACGCCCAGGCAAAGGGATATGCAGAGGCAAACCCCGCATCCGACGTCAAAGGCATTGATGCCGCAAGAAAAACAGTAATACTCACAGCCCTTATGACGGGCAAATTGACAAGCCCCGAAAAACTCTCGACAGAAGGTATTGAAAACATAACGAGAGATGACGTAATTATCGCAGAAAAATTAGGTTACAAAATACGCCTTATCGGCAGATGCATAAAGCAGCAGGAAAAGATCTATTCTATGGTTGCGCCCTTCCTTGTTCCAAATGATAATATGCTTGCAAACGTAAGCGGCGTGTATAACGCAATTGAGGTAATAGGCGAGCCGATAGGTAACGTTATGTTCTACGGTCAGGGCGCCGGCGGCGGAGCAACTGCCTCGGCAATCGTTGGCGATATTGTAAACGTTATTACACATAAAAGACACTATGCGATACCCGAAATCAAAAAGGCAATGGAAGCCTTTCCGAGTGAGATCGGTGGATTTGTCTGCAGGCATATGTTCGTTTACAAGGCTAAGTATAAGGAAAAGGTGCTTGAGACCTTTGGTAAGATAGCACTTGAGGAAAACGGCAAGATTGCCGTAATCACAGAGCCGATAAGTGAGGAAAAGGCAGGCAATATCTGCAATTCACTGCTCTATAATGGCATCTTCCACTTCAGCCACATTCGTATTCTTTAATTTTACAAGACCGCGTTGCTCCGACAGATGCTTTACTCTGTCGGAGCCTTTTATTGTTGCGCCAAGAGAAAGAATAACTAAAAATAAAAGCAAAAAATCAACTGAAGAAATTATGTAAATGCTATCAAAAAAGGCGCCGAGAGCCAAAAAAAGAATGAACAGTGTTTCAAATATTGGAACAGTGATTTTTGGAAATACAAAACTAAAGCAGCTCTTACCGTAATAGTACCAGCACACAACAGTGGAAAAGGCAAAAAGAAAAATAAGCAAAAGCAGAGTGTATCCCGAAAGAGAGCCGAGGACTGAGGAAAAGGCGGAAATTATAAGGGACATACCGTTTTTATAGGACGAAAAATCCGGTACGGCAAGAAGGATCGAAAAGGCTGAGAGCATACAAAGAAGTGTGGTGTCAAAAAAGACCTCACACATACCTAAAAGCCCCTGCTCGACGGGGTCGGCAGATGTGTTTTTTATATGCGCAAGGCTTGAGGTGCCTGCACCTGCCTCGTTAGAAAGTATACCCCTGGCATAGCCCTCGCTTATCCTTTTTGAAAAAAGAAACGTTAGTATACCACCACCGATACTCTCGGGGGTAAATGCGGATTTTATAATAAGTTCTATCACGCCAGGCAATTTTGATGTGTTAGTAAAAATCACCCAAAAAGACAGCAAAATGTAAATTACAGTAGTCAAAGGTATGATATAAGCCGTTATTTTTTCTATGTTGCTGCCAAACTTAGTAATTGCAATTACAACTAAAACAACGAGAACAGCGGCAGTAATCGCAGGTGATAAATCGCACTCTCTTGCGCTGTCAAGAATAGCATTTGCCTGCAGGGCACTGCCCATAGTAAGGGCAATCAAAATACACAAGAATGCGTATAGCACACCAAGGGGCTTGCCGTGTTTTTTAAAGCTGTACTGTACAATCCTCATCATACCCGATGTGCCGTGTTTTTTTAAAAGATCAATTGATAAAACCGTCTCGGAGTATTTTAAAACCGAGGAGAAAAGCGAAGAAATAAACAGCCAGAAAACACTGCCAGCGCCCCCTAAAATTATGCCCATTGCAACGCCGCTTATATTACCTACGCCAAGAGTACCGGCAAGAGCAAGGCACAGACTCTCCGTACTCCTTTTTTTATCTCTTTTAAATGAGGATACAAGCACCTTTATGCTTTTTATGGGATGAAGAATAAAAAATGCCCTCAGTTTTATCAGAAGATACAGACCGCCAAAAGTTATTAAGATAGGTAAAATTACTGTAGACATAAAAAAGACCCTCCGCTAAAATGTATGCGAAAGGGTCTTTTGTTATTAAATTAAAAAATCAGAGTTATGAGCGTATAGAGCACAACAGCACCTATTATTACACCGAAAATAATGTTGGTGACAAAATCAAGCCTTTTTCCTTTTTCCTCATCAATCCTGTCAAGTTCCTTATCCTCCTCACTCTCCAGCATATCCTCGGGTATCTCGTACTCCTCCTCGGATACATCGTCAAGAGCAAAGTCGTACTCCCCTGCCTTTATCTTTTCAAGCCTCTCGTTTGCCGAAAGCAGAATAAGATTTGTAGCATCTATTACAGGCGTGTCGTAGGCATCGCACATAGAAAGTTTATTAGCAAGACTGTGCATAGCATCCTCTATCTCACTTACTTCCCTGCCGAATTTTGCTTTTTCAATCTCTGCCTCACAAGAGGGGCAAAGAAGTCTTGGATTGCCAAAGCCGCTCATTGTGAGAATAGCGCCATCCTCATTCGCTTGATTTGTGCAAAGACAACAACTTTTCATTTACGCCTCTCCTTTTTGTATTTCGCCACGCAGTTTTTGTCTGAACTCGGTAAGATATTCCTTATAAAGCGCTTCCTTCTCCTTGATTTCGCTCTCGGTAAGAGGGCGCTCCGCCTTTATTCTCGCAAGTTCGTTTATTCTGTCAATCTTTATTTTTTCCATATCTACTCCGATGGGATCAAAATATTTACGTGAAATATTATACCCGTTTTATAAGTCGGTGTCAACATTTTTAAAAAAATGTTTAAATACGGAGCAAAAAGAGAATAAGATATAAGCCGTTTTGTGAGCATTTTATAAAATTTTTGTTAAATGCCTTGCAAAGTTACACTGTTTATGTTACAATTACTGGGATAATAAAATTTGAAAGGTATTTGATATGCAGAACTATTTACTTCTTATGCTCGAGGGTGAAGCAGACCCTTGGTCATCTCTTATTTCTATCGGTCTTATCGTAGTAATGTTCGTAGTGCTCTACTTCTTTATGATCCGTCCCCAGAAGAAGCAGCAGAAGGAACAGCAGGATATGCGTAACAGCCTTGCAGTAGGCGATGAGGTTACAACTATCGGCGGTATTATCGGTAAGGTAGTTTCTATCAAGGGCGAGACCTTTGTGCTTGAAACAACCAAGGAAAAGACACACATCCGTTTCCTTAAGGGTGCTGTAGGCTCTATCGACGTTAAGGCTGAAGATATTGCTAAGGCTGTTATTGAGGAGCAGAATGCTGAGGCCGAGACTGAAGCAAAGGCTGTAGAGACAAAATAATTTGTCATAAATAAAAGAACTCCCGAATAGATTATACCAGTCTATTTGGGGGTCTTTTTTTATGAAAAAGAGAAAAAAACAAAGTGCTATCAGTATCTTGATTATTAACGTTTTATTTTATATGATCACGCCTCTTATTATCTCACTGTTATTTACCGCCCTTGCCTGTCTTTACAAAAATCCGCTTGATCTTACCGGTATTCTCGGTCTTTTATCTCTTTTAATCTCGGGAGCCGTGTGCGGATTTGTAAACGTAAAAACGAACAAGGATAAGGGTATAAAAATGCCCCTTATATCTTCTCTTATTGCCACCCTTGTGCTTTTTGTCGCATCCCTTTTTGTTTGTGGCACAGAGGGTATTTTGAGAACATTAATGAACTGTGCGTGCTATATTCTTTCATGCCTGCTTTTTGCCACCCTTGCAAAAAGAGAAAGAAGGCATAAAAGAAAAAGAAGAGTGTGATTAATAGATTTTTGACCGTTTTTGACAATATTTATTTACAAAAAAGCAAAAATGCTTGGAACCGAACATCCAAGCATTTTTTGTTTGTTTTTAGTTATACAAGGCCGAGACGCTTTATGTAAAGCGGCAGACTCTCCTCAAAATTAACACCGTAAAATCTTGCATCCTTATCATCTATTGTCCTTTGCATACAGTCAAGAACAAAGTCAACCGCAATTGTAAGGGACTCCTCAAGACTCTTGCCGCTCATAAATGCGCCTACTATAACCGAGGCAAATATATCACCGGTGCCGTGGAATGAGTAAGGTAATTTTTTGGTAAAATAGTAGAAGTATTTATCATTTTGACTGTCGTACATATACGCGCCAATAGTATCGGGTGTAAAACTAACGCCGCTGATAACGGCAATCTTAGCGCCAAGGGCAGTAAGTTTTTTAAGTACATCCTTTATATAATCCTCATCATACTCAGTAACGTAGGGTATATCGAGCATAAAGGACGCCTCTGTAAGATTAGGGATAATTATATCGGCCTTTGATGAGAGTTTTGCCATGTTTTTTGCAAACTCAGGGCTGAATCCCTTATAAAGTTTGCCGTTATCTGCCATAACGGGGTCGATGATTATTTTGCAGTTTTCTCCACCAAATCTATCAAAGAAATCGGAAACAAGGGAAAGCTGCTCAAATGAGCCAAGATATCCCGTGTAGATTGCAGAGAAATCGATATCAAGATCACTAAAGGTATCGGATATAGGCTGTATCTCGTCAGTTAAGTCCTTAAATGTGTATTTCGAGAACATCGTATGGGTTGAAAGCACTGCTGTAGGCAAAACAGCCGTCTCAACACCTGCAGCCGAGATAATCGGCAAAGCAACTGTAAGCGAGCACTTGCCGACGCAGGAGATGTCCTGGATTGTGATTATTCTTTTCATTTTCTTCTTTCCTATTCCTTAATAATTTTTATTCTTGCGCCAAGGCGTAAAAGTTTTTTATCTATACCGCTGTAGCCGCGTTTGATAAGCGAGGCGCAGGCGATTGAGGACTGCCCCTTTGCATAAAGTGAGGTAAGCAGCATTGCCGCGCCTGCCCTTAAATCACAGGCAGTTACGTCAGCAGAATGAATTTTTGATTTATAAATTTCACATCCGTGTGAAAAACGGCGTGATTTTATACCGAATTTTTCAAGCTCACTAAGATAACCAAAACGATTATACCACACGCCCTCACATATTTTGCCGCCGCCGTATTTGGCAAGAAGCGGAGCAAAAAGCGGAGCAATATCGGTGGGAAAAAGCGGATAGGCGCCTGTCATAATCTCGGTGTAACGCACACCGTCTTCTTTAAGAGCAACCGTACCGTCCTTTATATCAAAGGTAAAGCCCATATTTATAAGTTTATTTTTGGCATAGCCAAGACCCTCATGCGACAAAACGCGTACCTCGCCGCCTGTCATAGGGCCAAGCAAAAGATAGGTACCTGCCTCAATGGGATCGGGCGGAATAGTTATAAAGGAACCATGAAGGCTTGAACCGATAACTGTAATGCGACCGGCGTCCTTATATATCTTAGCCCCCGCATTTTTCAAAAATTCAATAAGAGTATCAATATGCGGTTCTCTTGCCGGATTGATTATTTTTGTAATACCAAAGGCACTTGCGGACAAAAGCAACGCATTGACGGTTGCACCTACCGAGGTCTTTAAAAAAACGATGGTGTTACCGACAAGACGCTTTGATAAAAGTATACCGTTATCTAAGGTTGCGCCTAAAGATATTGCAGAGGATATATGCATATCTATCGGCCGAATGTCAAAGTTACATCCACCGATATCCGACAGTTCATATCTGCCAAACCTAGCAAGGCATCCACCCAAAAGATAGATAGACGCTCGCAGTGATGACATAAGCGCCAAGGGAACTCTTTTATAGTTAAGCGAGCGTGTATCTATTGTAAGAGTGTTGTTACTGAAATTGATATTCGCCCCAAAATCTGCCAGTATTTGCAAAGCATTGTTTACATCTATGATGTCAGGAACATTTTTTATTACACTGACACCGTCGAGTAAAAGTGTGGCAAATATGATAGGCAGCACGGCATTTTTGGCACCGTCTATTTTTACATCCCCCACAAGAGGGACACCGCCCTCAACTATAAAATCTTCCATAAGTTATCCTTTTTTGGTTATTGGATACACTTATATAATATTCCTTTGGGGTATTTTAGTGATTTTATTTTTCCTTATAATAGGCTACGGCAAGACGGGTAACTAAACTGTAACTTATAGTACCCTCAGTGCCCTGCAGTTTAAGATAGGTATCGTTAACCGTATCGGATACGTCACCTATAAAGGTATCGGCATAGTATCTTATCACTGCGTTTGATGCCTTTATATCGTTTTTAATGGGTGTGGGCATAGAGGTATAAAGTTCTCTGTATGCGTCAACGTCGTGCCGGGCGTAGGATGATATAACGTATTCAAATATATTGAGATAACCGCTGTAGCGTATAAAATCGTCATCCGAATTAATGCAAGTCAGAAAGGCAACGAAATTAGCCTCATTCTCTCGCGCTATGCCTCTTTGATGCGCAAACTCGTGCGCTACGGTAAACGGTCTATTATAGTCTGTATAAACGGTATTGACGTTTGCCTCACCCGTAAAGTAACTGTATATACCGGATATACCTGCATAACCGAAAAGATCGTCCATAAGGATAACCTTTGCCCTTGTCTCAAAGGTCTTTAATATCCCGTATTCATCCTCAATTTTTTTATATGCTTTGCACAGTTTATCCGAGAGTGTGTCAAGGTCATAGGGCATCACGGATGCGCCGTCTTCACCGTAATTGATTTTTTCACTTAACGGCACGAGTTCTGATATAATATTCTCAAGAGTATTTTCAATATCCTCTCTCGTTATCTCTGTATCGGTATAGCCGAGTTGTTCTTTAAGCGGCGCTGCCTGATATCCAAAGCCGAGAGTGAGGGTAAAGAGTGAGTAAAAGAGAGTTAAAACCGAGACAAAGCCAACGACAAAGCGCACACGCTTAACCTTATCCTTAAAAGAAACTACCGCACGCCAGACAACAAGCGCCAGAATGGGGATTATCAAAAAGACAAGTATCTGCGCTAAGGAAAACGGCAAAGGATTTGTCATAGAGGCAATGAGCGAGCGGAAGAAATATCCCACACTCTGATTATACCCTGTGGCAAAGCCGTCAAGGTTTGATATAAGAATACCGAAAATCAAGGAGAAAATAAAAAACGCAAAAAGAACGACGGAATAAATCGGTACATATTTAAGTATCTTTTTCATATTTCCTCCTTTTTTGTATTTTAAAATAGTTTGCCTTAGTTTTTAAATTATATAAGCCTAAAGTTTTTCAAATCTTTTTGCCATAGGAATAAGCAAAAGAATAGCAAATACGGTACTAAGGGCTATCAAAATAAGTAACTGCACTATAATCGCCACAGTCTGCAATCCTAAAAATGCCATTAAAATGCTGAGTGACATAATGCCGACACCGATTACCATCTGCCCCATCATTGTAACAAACGTAGCAAGAGACTGCTTTATGGGCTGCGCCTCATTTTCATAATCAAATTTGGGAAAGGCGGTGTTTATAAACATACCGAAAAATGCATTAAAGATATTTGCCACTTGCGGTGTGAGAATATAAAAGACCATCTCAAAGGGGCCTGCCTTACCCACTATGCCAAGGGCAATGCTTGTCAAAAGCGTGGGGATAGCGCATATTATAGTATGCGGCAGAGTCTTTGCCAAAAGCACCTCATATGACTTTACGGGCATACTTTTAATTATCCATAGATTTTTGCCCTCAAGCGAAAGGGCCGATGAGGATATCGTGCAAAGGGATGCAAAAAAGATGATTGCACCGATAAATATCGGAGCCAAAAGACTGCTCATAACACTGTTTATCATAGGGTCTTCAAAGAAACTGTTTATAAGCATATTTATCTCACCCGTACCAAAGAGCGCAAGCACGGCTATGAGCACCATAAAGATAAGTCCCATCGCTCCGTTAAGAATATAGGTAGCGCTTGAAAAGAAACGTCCAAGTTCCTTTTTGGTAAGAGAAATAAGCGCAGTATTCTTTTTTGAAACCGTTTTCTTATAAGCCTTTTTGCTCTGTGACTTACGGTCGGTTACGATTTTTACGTAATTTTTGGAAATAATAAAATAGCAAAGCGAGGATACGCCCACACATACGGCTAAGAGCACTATGATCTCAAGGGGGGCAAGCAGTGCCGCATCGCCAAGAAATTTTACAGGGCTCATAGTACTTGCAAGCGCGCCCGCATTTGCACCGAGGTCCTCAATAAAGTTATCCATCCCCTCTGTCATCGCGCTGTAAAGCATAATATAGGATATCACGAATATGAGCGAAAGTATTACTGTGGATAGGGTCTTGTTTTTCATCTTACGGCTGATAGCGGCAACCAAGGCGCCGACTCCCGCTGCAAGAGAGGTAGCAAGAAGCGGTATAGCAAGTGAAGAGATTACACCGCCTATTATACCCATAATATCACCCGTATACATAGCGTACACTATGACGGTGGGAACCATTACCACGGCTGTCTCAACGTAATTGTATATAAGTACGACGCTTATGCGCATATTTACTATATCGCGTGGGCGAATGGGCATTGACAAAAGCAGATCGTTGTCCTTTGACTCAAAAAGTTCACTCTTAGTCTCAAAAATAGACATAAAGAAGACTAGAGAGAATGCAACCAAAAGGAAAAGAGCAAAATAAAGCCAGGAAAGACCGAGGTCTGCAAGAGGGACTAAAATTACTGCGTAAAGCGAGCACAGAGCAACAAATATACCTATAACAAAAAGGTAAAGGGCCGCAAAGCCAACCTTTTTCAGATTACTTGCCTTGTTTGCGTTTTTTACACCGCCTGAAAGCATAACGTTAAGGGTGCCGCTTATCTTTATATATATAAGGGTTTTAAGCATCGGCAAGTTCAAGGAATACCTCTTCAAGAGAAGAGTTGCCCTTTACCTCCTCCATTGTTCCCTCGACTATAAGATTGCCGTCCTTTATTATAGCAACCTTGTCGCAAAGTTTTTCAGCAACGTCAAGTACGTGAGTTGAGAAGAATATAGAGCCACCTGCCTCACAGTGCTCGCGCATCATAGCCTTAAGAGTATGGGATGCCTTAGGGTCAAGACCTACAAAGGGCTCATCCATAAGGATAAGCTTTGGCGAATGGATCCAAGCGGAGATGATAGCCAGTTTTTGCTTCATACCGTGAGAATAGGTGGCTATCGGCGCACCAAGATCAGGCGTAAGGGCAAGGAGATCTGCATAGTAGGATATTTTTTCATCCCTTTCCTTTGCATCAATGCCGTATACGTCTGCTATAAAATTAAGATATTTTATGCCCGAAAGAAAGTCGTAAAGATCGGGGTTATCGGGTATATATGCTATCACCTTTTTTGCCTCAAGGGGCTCAGCTTTAATAGACTTACCGTCAATATAGATTTCACCATTATCAAAGGAGATAAGGCCTACAGTCGCCTTAAGGGTGGTCGTTTTACCCGCACCGTTATGACCGATAAAGGCGCAAATAACGCCCCCCGGTATCTCTAAGGTAAGATCGTTTACGGCACATTTTTCGCCGTAGGTTTTTGTAAGATGAGAGATTTTAAGCATATGTCATACCTCTTTGCTGTATCTTAGTCGGTTAGGCAATCCCCTCGTATCTATATAAGAAGGGGTCGAAAATTATGATACAATTATACAACACTATACTTTTGGTGTCAATATATTTTAAAAACTCACGCGCTAAAATATTGTAAATAAAATCAAAACAAAACTAAAATTAATCTATCATAGCAATTGACATAAATGCATTTGTCTATTATAATATTTTTGACAATCAAAACAAGGAGAATTAATATGAAAAACGTATGTGTTATTACGGGTGGCGGAAGTGGAATGGGCTTTGCTGCCGCAAAATGTATGCCTAAGGACAAAATAATATTGCTCACCGGCAGAACTTTATCAAAACTTGAAAAAGCAGTTGACGAACTTAAATCTCTTGGATACGAGGCTTATGCAAAAACTTGTGACACCTCCAAAAGAGAGCAGGTGCGCGAACTTGCAGAATATGCCGCAAGCCTTGGCGTGATTAAAAACGTAATAAATTCTGCAGGACTTTCTCCTGCTATGGCTGAACCTGAGATGCTTGTAAGAGTAAACGCTTTAGGCACAGTATATATCAACGAGGAATTCTCTAAACTTATGGGGGCAGGAAGTGTTATTGTTGACATTTCATCAAACTCTGCGTATATACTCCCCGGCTTCCTCGCCAGCAAAAAGACCTTTGCCCTTGCAGACAAGGACGAGGAAAAGTTTATCAAAAAAATGCTTTCTTTACCCAGCAAATTGAAGGGTTACAAGGCATCCGGCCTTGCGTACGGACTTTCTAAAAAGTTTGTAATCTGGTATGCTGCAAAGTCGGCATACGATCTTGGCCCTAAGGGTATCAGAGTATGCTCATTAAGCCCCGGACTTATTGCAACCGATATGGGTGCGCTTGAGGCTGAGGAGGGCGCTAGCCTCCTTGATACAACTGCAGAAAGACGTATGGGCAAGCCCGAGGAGTTGGGTTATGCTATCGCAACGGTTGCCGATGAAAGAAACGGTTATCTTGCGGGCGTTGATGTGCTGGTTGACGGCGGAAGCGTTGTTGGTAAAAAATTTATAAAGAAAAAGTAATATTTTGATAAAAATCACATCAGCCCAATGAGCAATCGGCAAAATGTACGCCTCGCTCATTGGGCTGATATTAATATGGAGGTATTTTAAGCCTTTAAGATTTAAATCCATTATTTACGCACACCAATCCCTGTTTTGCAGAAAAATATCCGGAATCAAAAAATTAATGCAGAGAAAAACAATACTCTGTATTGACTTTTTACTTTTGTTTTGTTATAATAGTCTGCGTTAAGTATTTCGGGATGTAGCGCAGTTGGTAGCGCGCCTGCTTTGGGAGCAGGATGTCGCAGGTTCAAGTCCTGTCATTCCGACCAAAAAACCAAAGGGAGTAGATTTTTTACTCCCTTTGGTTTTTTTGGTTTGTATGACAAGGGTGCAGAACCTGCCTCCTCGTCAGTATGCAGTATTGAACTTTGTAAATCTCGGCTGACGAGGATTAAATTTACTCCTTGTTTTGCTTGCAAAATTGATGCGTATGTCGCATCAAGGGTAAATTGGGGGCGTTGGTGCTTTGATATACTGTGCCAACGCCTGTTCAACTTTCCTGTCATTCCGACCAAAAAAGACTGTGATTTTGATACATTTCGCTAAAAAGCTATTGTATTTTTCTCCAAAACACTGTATAATAGTGTTGCCAAACTAACTTAATAATTGTGATTTGTGGTATTTTTCTATCTTCAGGGATAACTATACCCTTTTTTAGCCACACTTATCTTATGAATTTGATAAAATGCAAATTCCATCTAGTAAGTGTGGTAATACCCATTTCACATAGAGTTAGTTTGGCGACTATCGGAGTTTGCGTTTTGGTGCGGTTGCTTCGGTAGCCGCACTTTTTGATTTTGGAGGTAAAATATGGAGGATTTAAAATTAGCATCCAACGAGGGCATTATTATTCAAAGCACAGACGTTTTATCAGGCACTCGCTTAATGGACGGTTATACCGATGACCTTATTCTAACTAACTTAAATATCATCTTAATAAAAAGAGGTGTATTTGGAAAGAAAAAAAGTGAGCAAAGATTCCCTGTTTCTGACATCAAAATAATAAACAACAAGCCCCAAGTAATGATGAGCAAAATGAATTCTCGCAACGTCGATCAACTGCAAATAGATTTCAAAAACGGAATCCAACATTTTGAGTTTTCCAATAAAAACAAAAAAGAAATTGCAAAGTGGATAAAATCTATTCACGAATTATTGAATTGCAAAGAAGACGGCACAACTATGGACGTAGTAACCGATTCATTAAAAAAGGGTGTAGATTCAATCAAACAAATTTTTGGCATAAAAACAGATACAAAAAACACCAACGATCCACAAACTCAATTTTTAACTGCAAGATGTCACGGATGTAAAGCTCCTTTAAAAGGAACAAGAAAACAAATAGTTAGGTGTTCATACTGTGATACCGAGCACACATTTTAACGGAGGTTACTATGGGACTAATCAAATCATTTGCGGGTGCAATAAGCGGCACCTTAGCCGATCAATGGAAAGACATAATAACTTCAGATGTCTTTGATACCCACACTTTAATTTCTCCTGGAATTAGAAAAACGACCGATAACGACAGAGGAAATGATTATAAAGGTTCTTCCGGCGTAATCTCTAATGGATCAAAAATTTTTGTTCCGGAAAACACCGCCGCATTTATATTTAGCCAATCAGGTATAGAAGAAATCATCACTGAACCAGGCGGATACATTTATAAAAATGGAGACTCAAGCATCTTTAATGGTGATGGCTTTAAAAATTCAATTTTTAAGGAATTAGGAAAGAGATTTCAGTACGGCGGTATCACGGATACCAAAAAAGAAATTTGCTTTGTTAATCTAAGGGAAATAAGGGATATAAAGTTTGGAACAAGAGGTGCGCAATTATATAACGATATGTTTTACAAATGTGACCTTGAATTATTTGCATTTGGATCATTTACTGTAAAAGTTATTGACCCCGTAAAGGTCGTTAAAAATTTCGTGCCCGCTGGCACAAACCATTATTCATTTGATGATCCATCTGCAAGAGAGCAGCTAATATCGGATTTTTTACAATCATTTATTGTTGCCATTAATTCTCTTTCAAGCGAGTACAGAATCTCTCAAATCCCTTCACAATCAAATGCACTATCAATACAAATTTCCAAAGACTCTTTAAACGCAGGGTCGTGGGCAAATAGATTTGGCTTCGAAGTCGTTAAGGTGTCGATTGAAAATATAGAATTATCTGATGAATCTAAGGAATTAGTTAAAAAATATAATGAAAACAGAATGAACTTATCTGCTTATGAAGGCATTTCACAAAAAGCCTCTAATATTGCAGCTCAACAAAAAATTGCAGAAGGTGTAAAAAATAATGGCTTTGGTGATATCGGGGGAATGATGTTTGCCACAGGAATGATTCAAGGACTAAATCCCCAAAATGCATCACAAATTGATCAAGGTAAAAAAATGTCTTTCAATGAACAAATTGAAACACTAACAAAATTGAAGGGGTTATTAGATGCAGGTATTTTAACTCAAGAAGAATTTGATACTAAGAAAAAAGAAATTATGGGGTTATAATAGTAAAAAAATACAATGTCGCTTTTTTGCTGTAACCAAATTCAAATGGGAGCAAAACTATTCTCCCAAATACACCCATTATAAAATGGTATCAAGATTTTAGATTACTCACCAAAAAAACAAAAGGAGTAGATTTTTTTACCTTGTTTTTTCAATGTTTTGTTGTTTGTGAGCAGTTTTTCTGTTCTTTTTTATACTGATAAATTAAGATGTACCGATATCGCAAATCTAATCTGTAAAAAAGTAAATATTTTTGCAAAAAGGTATGGATTTTTTTACAAAAAGGTAGTATAATATATAGCCGATGAAAAAGAGCTCAACCATAAAGATATCTATGAGAGCATATATAATACCCTCACATCACATCTGAATGATTCTACTCTCACGTAATCAAAATACTTTTGAAAGAAGGCGTATTCTATGACTCAAACAGCCAGTATCTTTTTGAGTTTGTCCATCGCTTTACTCGCAGGTCTGCTTTTGTCAAGGCTTGCCAAGCTTGTAAAGCTCCCCGCAGTTACCGCATATCTGATCTCCGGCGTTTTGATCGGGCCTTTCGTGCTCGGATTGCTGAACATTCCGGGAATCGGTATCACGGCAGACCAAATCGAAGGCTTCGGGCTTATCTCCGATCTTGCCCTTGGCTTTATAGCATTTTCTATGGGAAATGAGTTCAGAATTTCTCAGCTGAAGAAGATCGGTAAGCAAGCAACCGTAATCGGAGTACTTCAAGCATTGATCACTACCATAGTGGTTGACGTTGCCTTGATCTCGCTGCATTTCGCAATGCCTGACACACTCTCCATCCCGGCCGCCATCGTTCTTGCATCGGTTGCGACAGCAACGGCTCCTGCCGCTACGCTGATGGTTATCAAGCAGTACAAAGCAAAGGGACCGGTTACAGACGTTCTCCTTCCCGTCGTTGCACTTGACGATGCAGTCGGTCTTGTGATTTTTGCCATTTCCTTCGGTGTGGCAAGATCATTGGGATCAGCAGGCGTAAGTCCGCTTGCTATTGTTCTTGAGCCGCTGATTGAGATTGTTTTGTCGCTGCTGCTCGGCTTTGTGATGGGATTGCTCTTTACACTCTGCGAGAAGTATTTCCATTCGCGCTCCAAGCGTATGGCAGTTTCGGTTACTTTCATTATGCTGACCGTTGCTATCTCCAACTTGAGGTTTGAAGTTAACGGCATACATATTTGCTTTTCATCATTACTTGCCTGCATGATGCTCGGTACAGTATTCTGTAACATCTGCGAGGTTTCTGAGGAACTGATGGAAAGAGCCGACAGATGGACTACCCCGGTGCTGATTTTGTTCTTTGTAATCAGCGGCGCGGAGCTTGATCTCTTGGTATTCGCGCAGTGGACTGTCGTGCTCGTTGGTGTCGTTTACATCATTTCACGTTCTCTAGGTAAATATTACGGCGCAAATATCAGCGCAAGAATGACTAAATCCGACCCCAACATTGTAAAATACCTCGGTATCACCTTGCTTCCCCAGGCGGGCGTTGCACTTGGTATGGCCAACAAAGCTATCGAGCTTGGTTACGATGGAGCAATCGTTCATAACATAACGTTATTTGCCGTCCTGATTTATGAGATCGTCGGACCATTCCTTACAAAAATTGCCCTTACCAAAGCCGGCGATATCAAGGAGGAAGGTCGCACAAGCGCACGTGAAGAACACCTTGCCAAAAAGCACTAAAGTGAATATTTCTATTTAATAAAAGCGATGAGATTTTTGCTCTCATCGCTTTTATTATACTAACGGTTATTAAATTTCCCCGTTCTTCCTTTATCCCCTTTCGCAACTACAATATAAAAACATCTTGTAAACTTTAATTTTATGTGTTAAAATTACTATAGAATATTTTATGAAAAGGAGAAAAATATGGCTCATTATCTTGAACTCAAGGACTGTGGACTTGAGGCTATGCGCGAAATCAATCCCCGTCTTGTATCCTATAACGTGGAGATGACCGAGGTTACAGGCGGCACATTCTGGAAAGCATATACCGAGGCTCAGATTGCGGGAACAGAGGAGTTTCCCAAACTTGAAGGCGGATTTTCAAATCATACTGCTATGGCAGGACTTATGCAATATTATCCCCCGATTGACACAACAAATGAAAAGCTTATTGCTCTTGCAAAGGAACTTGGCTCAGTTTGGGTACGTGTCAGCGGTACGTGGGCAACTAAGACATACTATGACTTTGACGGTACAACGGGCGGCAAGGCTCCCGAGGGATACCAGAGTGTGCTCACACGTGAGCAGTGGTCTAACATAATTAATTTTGTAAAGGCAATTGACGGTAAACTTCTTGTATCTGCAAGTAACTGTGCCGGTGACCACAAAGACGGCGGTCCACTTGATCTTACTCAGATCAAGAAGCTCTTTGCTCTTACCGATGAACTTGGTGGCAAAATTGATGCTTTTGAATTTATGAACGAACCTAATATGCTCCAGGTATCGGGCGCTCCTTTGGGTTACAACTTTGCCGACTACGTGCGCGACCAGGATATTGCACACGCCTGGGTAAGAGAAAATTACCCCGAGTGCCTTATCGTAGGCCCCTGTAACACAGGTCTTACCGATGATAAGCCCGGTGATGACCCTATGTCCAAAATGGGATCAGGCATGGGTGATATGATGGTTATGGGCTCTGTCCACGACCTTATGCGCGGACATAAGGTAAAGATGGACGTTTACTCTTATCACTACTATAACGGTATTTCAGAGCGTCTTGCATCAATGATGCCTCAGGGTCACTGGCCTGCAGAGGCGGCTCACACAGATATGTACCTTGCAGTTGCTCCCGCTACCTGCAAGAGCAACACCGTCCCCCGTGACAAGTACGTGCCCGGCGGCGAAATGTGGGTAACCGAGTCAGGCGATGCAGGCGGAGGTGGAGATACTTGGGCTTCCACATATCTTGACGTTCTGCGTACTCTTAACGAGCTCGGTAGTTTCTGCACCATCACAAACGGCGTAATATTCCACAACACACTCGCTTCTTCCGACTACGGTTTCTTACAGCACGGCAGTTTTGACCCAAGACCCAACTACTTTGCCGCCCTTATGTGGACAAAGCTTATGGGTAACGTCTGCTATAAGGCAGAGAACCCCGGCAAGGAGGGTGCGCACGTTTACGCTCACTCACGCAAGGACGGTAAGGATGGCTACTGCTATCTTGTTATAAACAACTCTCTTACAGAGGAGACAACAATCTCTGTCCCCAAGGATGCAACCCTTTACACTCTTTCAGGCAATGGAAATATGAGAAGCAAGGTTATGTATCTTAACGGCAAGCCTCTCACACTTGGTGAGAACAATGCTCTGCCCTGCCTTTGCGGAGAAAATATCAAAGCAGGAAAATACAAGCTCCCTAAGGGCTCATGTAGCTTTATAGTTATCTGATAAATTAAAATATTACTGAAAAAAGAGCAGACATACAAGATTTTCTTGTGTGTCTACTCTTTTTGCTTATATGGGGTGGGCTTAACCCATTTGACCGGTCAAATACAATGCTTTCGCTTTTGTCAAAAACAAACATTCTGATAAGAGAATCGCCTGTTGCTTTTGTGCTCCTTTTGATTTTTATTAGGCTATGAAGGAAATGGGCAGCGCTAAGGCGTATCTTTGCGGTCATATGCACGTTCTTTCATATCACGTAAAAATGGACGGAATAATATTAGGTTTTTGCCCGCAAATGTGCGTTACCACAAAGGGCCGCGGCAAGCGCAGCACCTGCCTTTATACGTTTGATGAATCCTTTGATTTAAATGTTACGCTTGTTGATGAGCCGTAGTATTTTTAAACAAAACCAAGAAGAATGTAAATTTTTATTTACTTTCAAAGCATTTTAAGTTAAAAAATGGCTTAGGTATCCTATAAAGATAGGTGTATCTAAGCCATTTTATTATATTAGTCTACGTATAGGTTGACGGTGAGATTACCGTCATGCGTTTAGGTTTTATAAATAGCGATAGGTCGGGCTATGTTTTTATATAATGAATTAGCCCTCTGTACCAAACAGGATGCTTTTAAAAAGTTTTGTTGTTTTATCAAGACCTAAAGTTTTTTTGAATACATCTGTCGATGGACCGCCATTTGTCAAAAGGCCATCTACGTAAAGAGCCGCCTTTTCCTTTTTCGATTCCGGATCAAAATCGGCATCACAGGGAGCATCAAGATACACCTTGAAATACTCTGCCGTCATCTCATCAAGACGTGATGTTTGTGCCTTTTTGCCTTTTTTTGAAATGCTCTGTGATAACTTTATACTATCGTACCAATGCTCACCGGGATCTCTCTCACAGATATCAGCATATCTCTGTTTTACAGTGTCGAGTTTTGAAAGATCGCATGCCCCAGATAGGGTATCGTAAAGTTCGACAATAAGAGTATCGTTGCCCATAGCGTAAATTCTGTCATAGGAATAAAGGGGCAGATCCTTTTGTTTGGGATTGATAATGAGCGTATCCATTTTCATAAGTCCGAAAAATCCTTTAGCCCGCATAATCGAAACGTGACCTAAGCCCTCAGCATTATAGGCAGAGAGTGTAAAGGTCATACCGTTTGCCTTAAGGGTCTGCATTTCTCCGAGAGGAATGTCTGTAAGGGGATATTTTTCTTTAATAATTTCAAGTATTTTTTCTGTCATATCAAAACTCACTTTCGTATATTTGTATCAATAAAATTTATAAATTAAGGACATTGTTGCCTCTTAAAACAGTTCTTTTTTAAACCATTGATGGGCTCTGCCCTGCTCGTAATCAACATCACCAAATTTAAAGTAGCCGATTTTTTCATAAAAATCCTTGGCGTGATACTGCGCGTGGATAAGGATAAACGGTATGCCGTTTACTCTTGCATAATCCTCGGCAAAGGTGACAATCTTTTTACCAATGCCCTGCCCGCGCAAGTGCTTTACCACCGCGATACGGCCAAGGATACATTCTCCGCTTTCCTTTTTTAAAAGACGGGCTGTAGCTACGGCATCTGTGCCCTCGTATGCAACAAAATGCACTGAATGTGCATCATCATCATTTTCCCCATCACTAAAGCCCTGCTCATTTACAAAAATTTGTATGCGTAAATCAAGAGCGTCTTTAGGAAGTTTTTCAAAGACTTTAATTTGCATTGTAGTATCCCTTTTCGCGTTTTTTGGGGTTGTTTTAGAAACTTTAGTTTGCTTTTTGGCACTATATATATTGAATCATGCCTCAAGGTGAGCAAATATTTTATCCCAAACCTCGCTATCCTGGGCAGTCATTCTATGCCAGTTGAAACTGTTTTTAAAGGCATTTTTTTCTTCATCAGTAGTCAGTTTTTTAGCCTTAAGAGCCTTGGTATAAGTGCTAAAGAAAGCGTCCTTATATGCAACGGCATCAGCAGTATAGTTGGGGTTATGCCCCTTGCCGCTTACAAGGCAAAGAGAGATGTTTTTGTTATCTTTAAGAGCCTCAAGAAGTATATCGTAGCTATGCTCCTTTTTAACCATATTATCGTTATCCGAGTAGATAAGGAGAGTTTTGGCATTTGTGTTTTTAAGTGTTTCAATACCGTCGCAGTCAACAAAGTCGGGGTTGGCGTCCTTTTCAAGATTATATATCGCCTTTTGCCAAGGAGATAAAAGACCGCCAAAATACTGCTTTATCATACGCATAGGTGAGACAAAGCCCGAAATTACAACTGCGTGCGTGATGTCGGGATGGTATGCCGCAATATTCATTGTAGAAAAACCGCCCCAGCTATGACCTATTACGGATATTGAATAGCCGTTTAAAGCATCAATACCTTTAAGAGATGAAAGACAATCGTCAAGATCAGACAGCGACTGAGAAAGACCGTTGGTGTTTTCACCCTCAGAGGTCATACAACCCGTATGGTCGTAGGAGAATACCAAATAGCCCGCCTTGGCAATAGTCTCAATCTCACGCATATAGGAAAGGTGACCGCCGCCAAAACCGTGGTCAAAGACAACTATCCTGTTTGCCTTAGGATTATCATACCAATAAAAATTGCCCTTTAAGGTATTACCCCTTTTGGATTTAAACTCAAAGGGGTGGTGGTTAAGACCCTCAAAATCCTTATTAGAAAAATAGAATATCGCGCCACTGTCATCGCACCTGACGTGCATCTGTGACTTAAAGACGTTTACAAAAAATTTATCAAAAATCATAATTCCTCCAAAAAGAACCTATTAGTCTTTAAATAGATTTTAGCACATATTAATTTCTTTTGCAAGGGTAAAGGGAGTGGACATTTTAAAAAATATATGTTAAAATAAGAATATAAAACAAAAGGGAGCCGATTATGGCAAATTTGATTAAGATAGATAGCCTTGAGGTAAGCGAGCTTGACGTATACGTGAGGCTGACGGGCGCACAGTTAAGAAACAAACTGGAGCCGCAAAAAAGCATATTTATTGCAGAGAGCCCTGAGGTGATAAGAGTGGCGCTAAAGAGTGGGTGCGAGCCTGTATCACTGCTGACCGATGAAAGATTTTTGGAAAGCGGGGTTAAGGACATAGTAGAACGCTTTGAGCGTGACTACCCCACCCTGCCTATTTATATTGCGAGCCGTGATGTGCTTAAGGATTTGACCGGCTTTGAACTGACGCGCGGAGCACTGTGCGCTATGAAAAGACCGCCTGAGAAAAGTGTCCGAGAGTTATGTGAAAACGCAAGGCGAATAGCGGTGTTTGAAAACGTGTGCGACTCAACGAATATAGGCGCGCTCTTCCGCTGCGCGGCGGCGTTTGACATTGATGCCGTACTGCTTACACCAAGCTGCTGTGACGCACTCTCAAGACGCGCGGTAAGAGTAAGCATGGGTACGGTCTTTCAGGTGCCGTTTGCCAGAATTGGCAAGACCAATAAGGACTGGCCATACCCTGCTATAGATGAACTGAAAAATATGTGCTTTAAAACGGTGGCTATGGCACTTAAGGATGACTCATATTCTATTGAGGATAATACCCTTAAGGCTGAAGAAAGGCTTGCTATAATCCTTGGTACAGAGGGCGACGGACTGAAAGAAGAAACTATTGCAAAATGCGACTATACGGTAAAAATACCGATGTCACACGGAGTTGACTCGCTTAACGTAGCCGCCGCGGGAGCGGTGGCGTTTTGGGAACTGACAAAGCCCTCAAAACCTTGACGGCAGAGAGAAAGAAGTCAAGAGCGAATAGTGAAGGGTGGAGGTAAAATGCGCACTTAGTTTTACATTTTTGCGCTTTTTAGATAAAAACAAGGCGTTACAGCTAGATACTGTAACGCCTTGTTTTAAATATGCTCCCTTATTTTTGTTAAACAGATTTTAGTGCCTAGTCAATCGCCTCGATAAGAAAACTTACCGGGCGAAAACCGTCATTGCAGGAGATCATAGCCGAGTGTCTGTTTTTCATCCAGCCGTCATAAAAATCCCCACCGCCGTTTGTTAGCCACAAGGTAATCGGATTTTCATATTTTTCTATAAGGTCGGCATAGTGCACCATTTTTACAACTGTTATCTTTACCCTTTTCATAATTTCATCTAGTGATTTTTATTGTATAAAAATATGCCAAGTCCTATCTGTAGTACTGATATTATCAAAGCAAAGCTTAAAGGCAAAATGCCTAAAAGATTGCCCTCATCGATTATAAGAGCCACGCCAAAGAGTGCAAGCGCAAGGACGCCCACAAGTACGATAAGCGATATAACGGCAGATATTATTTTGTGTGCTTTGGTGACGTTTTTTTCGGGAACAATGAGCATCATAAGCTCGGCATACACCTCAAAAATTATCTCAAACAAAATCTCCATAGCAGTCCTATGCCTTTTTTATTTTAATTTAAGTCCGTCAGAGAAAGCCTTACCCACAATCTCGCCGAGAGCGATATAGTTATGACCGAATGAGTCATAGGTAATGGGTCTGAAAACAGAAAGGTCTACATTGCCATTTTTATCAAGTATACTCTCATCTGCTGAAATATTAACTATTTCACCGACAAGACGGCAACTTTCCTCATCATAACTCTTTACCTTGCACTCAAGCGCTAAGGGTAATTCAAGAAAAATGGGGGCGTCAACGTTGTCTGCTTTAACGGCACTCCAGCCCGCCTTTTTAATTTTATCGGGTACCTTATTTGCAGATACAACACCAACGTAGTCTGCCGCTACTACGTTATTTACATCGGCAATACTGACAGTGAATGCGCCTTTTTCAAGAAAATTGTAGGTTGTTTTGTGATCGGCGCTAACACAGATGGATATCTCGTTCTCCTCACTGATGCCACCCCAAGCCGCATTCATCGCGTTGGGTACACCACACTCGTCATAGGTGCCGATTATAAATACCGGCATAGGATAAAGAGCAGTTTTTGCTCCAAGATTTTTTCTCATTTTATTCTCCTCGTCTTTAAAAGTACGGGGTTACCAATTTGAACTGATAACCCCGTTTTAAGACAAAAAATGTCTATGTTTATTTACAAAATCTTATATACGGGCATCCCAAAGGCCGCAGAATGAATCTATCGGGTCATTACCCTTGAATGCATCGGGGCCTGTAAGAAGACCGTTTACAAGAGCATCCATAGTGCTGGGCTTGGAGTCGTATGCGTTGATGTACGTACGCACCTGTGGAATATCAGCAAGCATTGTGGGAAGGTTAACGCTGATTGCTACAACGGGAAGCTCAAATACGTACCAAGGGAGTTCTCCGCCGCCCTTTGCGATACCGAAGGTGGGTCTGCCCATACCAACGTCGCAAAGAGTGATTACAAGATCCTGCTCCTTTTTGAAGTCCTCGATTGCGTGTTTGCCTGCAAAGTAGAGATTAAGGCTGGGCTTTTCGCCTGCTTCAACCATCTTCTTTATCTTTTCAAGAGGACTTTCATAGATGAACGCATCAAAGCCCGCCTCTATAAGTTTTTCCTTAAGCACCTCAGCAGGGTTCTTTTGATTGCCGCCGCCCATCGCCATCTTCATAAGCATATCCATAGGTCCGGGTGCGGGCTTAACGTGTACTATCATAATTCTCTTATACTTTTCAGTAGTAAGAGGAAGAACGCCCTCATCCTTATATTTTACAAGTGTAACACTGTCACGGCTGATAGCCTCGGATGCTGCCTTGTACTCTGCCTTACCGATTGCCTCGTTTGCAGGTGCTGCAGGAACAAGAGCCTCCTTTGCCACCTTGTTAAGACCCATATGAGCCTTAAGGCCAAGGATACGTGTAAGAGCCTCTGTCATACGCTCTTCGGAGATAATACCGCTCTTGTATGCTTCAAGCATAATGCCGAAGTCCTCATCGGGATCGTTGAAGAATAAGAACATATCACAGCCTGCGTTAATAGCAAGAGGAAGCATTTGACGTCTTGTCATACGGTCGGTCATTGCTACCATGTGGCTGGCGTCTGTTACTACCATACCGTTGAAGCCGAGTTTGTCACGAAGAAGACCTGTCATAATATCCTTTTCAAGAGTTGCGGGGAGCATCTCTTCATAGGTAATGCCGGGTCTTACCTCTTTCATATACTCGGGCATCATAATGTGACCGCCCATTATTGCGTCAAGGTCGTTATCAATAAGTTCCTTGTATACGTAACCGTAGGTCTGCATCCACTCCTTTTCATTAAAGTTGTTGATGTTGTTTGCTACGTGAGCATCACGGAAGTCCTGACCGTTACCGGGGAAATGCTTTGCAGCGCAGGCAAAGCCGTCTATGGTGTGAGCGCCTGCAAGATAAGCCTTGCTCATCTCGGCTACAAGTTTTTCATCAGTACCGAAGGCACGGGTGATAACCTCCTGGTTTTGCCAGTTGTAGTGAATGTCACAAACGGGCGCAAACGCCATATTGCATCCAAGCGCCTTTGCTTCCTCGTTAGAGTACTGACCAAGCATTTTTGCATACTCTGTGTTGCGTGTAGCGCCAATCTTGATACCGCCTGCAATAAAGGTACCGTCTGAGCAAGCACCGTTACCGCCGGTCTCCGTGTTGCACGCGATGAAGAGGGGGATCTTGGAGTTTGCCTGCAAAATTCTGTTCTGCATCTGTACTGCTACTGCGGGCATATTGTTGTAGCGGCAACCGCCAAGGTGGTATTTGCCTACTAGGTCCTTAAGATATGCCTCATCTACTCCTGCAGTAAGCTGAAAGAAGAGTTGACCTACCTTTTCTTCATCAGACATAGATGCAATAGTCTGCTCAACCCACTGAATGTCAGAGTCGTTAAGGTAATAGGGTTTTGCCTTTAAGTTTACCATAAATGTTTCTCCATTTATATATTTTTTTAATTGCCAAGGTTTTTTAAGAATTCGTTTGTCTTTTTATCCTGATATTCGCCGCCGTACTCAGAAGAAAGCAGTTTGTCAAAGCCAAACGATATAAACTCATCCCAACTTTCCTTCTCTCGCCTTACAAGTATAGGATAGTAGTAAACGCCGTTTTTATCTGCCGCGTCACGGTCACCCGGAGCGTCACCGCACATAAGCACGTTTGTTTTTTTGTAGCCTTTTTTCAAAAGTTCGCCAATGCAATATGCCTTGGAGCCGCAGTTTTGCGCAAGGACAATGTCCACATAATCAAGTAAGCCGTATTTTTCCCACTCTTCAAGCACTGCATCAAGGTTGGCGCTTGATACGATAGCCACGTCAGCACGCTTGTGCGCAAACTCAAGAGCCTCCTTTGCGCCCTCAAACGGGAGCTTTACCTCCTCAGGGAGCGCATTTATAGAACGGTTTACTGCCTCTGACCAACTGAGAGCCTTTTTTAAAATAACGGAAGACGGGTTCTTTTCAATCTCCCTTTTTAAGGCTGAGTTTGAAAGTTCATCTGCATTCTCTGCCCAATAAAGAAGTTCATCAATCCCCTCAATTTTCTTGTAAGTGCCGTTTATCTCCAAAAGCGCTATAGCAAGACCCTTAAAGCGATTGATACCGCGTGTCATAGTATAAAGGTTAATATCGTTCCATCTTTTAAGAATAGGCCCAGAGAACTGTGAAAGCTCCCACTCATCTACCATGCAGGGGCCAAAGCAACGTATATGCTTTATGTCCATGGTGTCCATAGCACAGCCGTCACTGTCAACACAGATAAGAAAGTCCTTTTGCTTTTTGTATTCGTCCAAATTAGCAAACACTGTTTTTCCTCCGTTTTAGATTCTGAGTAAATTTAAATGTTTTTCAGTCTTTAACTGTAAAGCGCCCAAAGCGCTGAAAATTCACGCATCAGCGCGAGTTCATATTATTCTCTCTTGGCTAAGCCTTTTATATGCCCTTTGTATGTATCTATCTATGATGCCCTGCTTTTTAAACTCGTCCTTATACATAAATATCTCAGTTATTACAAGACAAATAGGCACGGCAAGACCGCCTATGCCACCGACAATTATGCCCTGAACTGTAAGGACAATAAAAAGAACAGCAAAAATGATATGATAAATCGGCTCTGTGGTAATAACGCCCTTTATTCTACACCCCTCTGCCTCATCGGTAATTTTGCCGTTAAATCGGGTGCCGTATATAAATCCGTTATCCTTTGTGGGTCTGTCCATATACTCGCACTTAAGGGTAACCTTATCCCCCTTTTCGACATAATGGATATAGGGCATGCCAAGGCGAGGATCAAATATGACCCTTTCGTTAACTCTTTTGTTATCCTTTAAAATCTCGATAAGTTCTTCTCTTTTGCAGTCAAAGAGGTGATTAATAAACTTCATATAACACCTCCAAGCTTTTTGATAACGTATCCTGCAAGCATAAGACCTGCAACGCTTGGCACAAAGGAGCAGGATGCAGGGGCGTGCCTGCCGTTTTCTTCCACGGTGCTTTGCCTCGGTATCTCGCTTGAAAAGATAACATCAAGATGGGTTATAGAGGCAGCCTTAAGTTCACGCCTCATCACCCTTGCAAGTGGGCAGGTGTGTGTCTTTGATATATCGGATATCATAAGCTTTTGAGGCTCAATTTTATTGCCCGTACCCATTGAAGATATAATGGGTATTTGCATCTCTAAAGCAGTTTTTGCTAAGCAAACTTTACTTTTTACGCTATCTATGCAATCAATTATATAATCAGGGCGTTCAGACGAAAGAATAGATGAAATATTACTCTCATCAACAAAAACGGGATAAGTGACAACCGTGAGCGAGGGATTGATATCAAGAAGTCTATCCCTTGCAACGTCACATTTCAGTTTGCCGACAGTTGAGGTAAGGGCAAATATCTGCCTGTTTATATTACTCTCACTCACCTTATCGAAGTCAATGAGTATAAGTTTACCCACGCCACTGCGCGCAAGCGCCTCTGCTGCGTGACCGCCAACACCGCCGATGCCAAAGACAGCCACACTGCTCTTATTCAGTTTTGCTACAGCCTCTTTACCAAGAAGGCTCTCTGTCCTTGAAAATCTCATATTTTTTCCTTTTTAAGTTTATATTACACTAAGCCATTGGCGTGAAAATTTTGAGGTAAAAACGTTGTTCTTTTGCGGTGATAGTTGCTCATAGTTGCTTATTTTAATCGAGGAAATTTTGATGCAGATTGCGGCTTCTTTGACCCGAAGCCTATCTTACACCTTTAATCGAGGAAATTTTGAGGTAAAAACGTTGTTCTTTTGCGGTGATAGTTGCTCATAGTTGCTTATTTTAATCGAGGAAATTTTGATGCAGATTGCGGCTTCTTTGACCCGAAGCCATAGTTATCTACAGCGAGCCTTGGTCAAAAAGTGTAACCTCCTGATATACTCACTTTAATCGAGGAAATTTTGATGCAGATTGCGGCTTCTTTGACCCGAAGCCGTAGTCATCTACGGCGAGCCTTGGTCAAAAAGGCGTGATATGCGCAAAATTTACCGATTAAAACAGATGGAGAACTGTTACTCCCGCATCCCCCTCTCCATACTCTCCGTGTCGATAACTCTTTATGCGCTTATCGTTTTTAAAGTACTTCCAAAGGGCGGCACGCAGGGCGCCTGTGCCTTTACCGTGAATTATTCTTATGGGGGAGACGGATGCAAGCATTGCATCGTCTATATATTTATCTACTACAAACCAGGCGTCATCACCTATCATACCCCTTACGTCTATCTCGGTACGGAAGGAGGATGCTACGGTGCGTTTTACCTTACCCTCGCTTATAGGCTTTTTAGTCTCTTTTGTTTTAAATTTGACATCACCCTCAATAAGGCGCAGTTTATCCTCGCCAACCTTGGTTTTAAGAATACCCGAGGTTACGGCGTAAAGACCGTTTTTATCCTTAAGGGCGGTTACCACACCCTCCTTTTCAATGGTAACAAGGTACACCTTGTCTCCAACCTTTAAGGGGCGTGGGAGAGTATAATCCTCATCAAGAGAAACCTCGCTGAAACCAAAGCCCGAAAGAGCCTGTTCTCCCTCTCTTATACGCTGACGGATTTCCTCGCGCGCTTTTTGCATCATCTCATTGCGCTTTTCCTTATCCTCCTGGCGCTTAAGATCCTCAAGTTGACGGAAGATAAACTCGCTTGATGCCCTGGCGGACTCAAGCACCTGACGTGCGCGCTCGGTTTGTTTTACTATTTCCTTTTCGCTCTGGAGAAGTTTTTTGTTTAAAGCCTCTTCGGCCTCAGCCTTATAGGTCTCATATTCAATACGTAATTTTTCTGCAATCTCGCGCTCGCGCTCCATCTTCATACGGCTGGTGTCAAGCTGCTCAATTACGTCCTCAAAGCGCTTATTGTCCTTTTCAATAAGTTCCTCTGCCCTCTTTATAATATCGCTTGGCAAACCAAGTTTTTCACTGATTGCAAAGGCGTTGGATTTACCCGGTGTGCCGACAACCAACTTGTAGGTCGGGCGCAGGGTGTCAACGTCAAACTCACAGGATGCATTTTGCACCCTTTTTGTCTGCAGAGCATAAACCTTAAGTTCGGAATAGTGAGTAGTGGCTAAGGAAAGGGCACCGAGACTCTGCGCGCGCTCAAGCACGGATATGGCAAGCGCCGCGCCCTCTATGGGGTCTGTACCCGAACCAAGTTCATCAAACAGAACAAGTGTCCTATTTGTAAGCTTAGTAAGAATGTCAACAATATTGACCATGTGGGCAGAGAAAGTCGAAAGCGACTGCTCAATACTCTGCTCATCACCTATATCGCAAAGTACACCGTCAAAAACACCAACAATACTGGTATCGTTTGCCGGTATCTGTAGGCCTGACTGTATCATAAGCACAAAGAGACCCACCGTCTTAAGAGTTACCGTTTTACCACCGGTATTGGGGCCTGTAATAACTAGAGTATCAAAGTCATCTCCAAGCGATATATCAATAGGCACTACGGTCTTTGCATCAAGTAAGGGATGGCGTGCTTTGTTTAAAGTAATAGTCCTTTTGTCAACTATACTTGGCATTTCTGCCCTCATTTTGAATGCAAGCGCCGCTTTGGCAAAAGTAAATGATATGTCGGTTATGTTGTGGTAGTTAAGAGATATTGCAGTTGAAAACTCTGCGCAGTCAGCACTTAATGATGAAAGAATACGCTCTATCTCCCTCTCCTCATCATTGGCAAGGCTCTTAAGCTCATTGTTAGCCTCAACTACCGCTAAGGGCTCAACAAAAAGGGTGGCGCCCGAGGATGATGTATCGTGCACAAGACCCTTCATCTCATTTTTATGCTCTGCCTTAACGGGTACTACGTATCTGCCGTTACGCATAGTAACGATATTTTCCTGAAGATATTTTATCCTCTGTCCCGAGACGTAGGACTGCAGCGTTTCTTTGATTTTATTGTTTGCAAGACGTATCTTGCGCCTTATCTCAGCAAGTGCGGGGCTTGCCTCATCGGCTATCATATCCTCAGATAAAATCGCACGCTTTATGCTCTCTTCAAGTGAACGGTTTGGCATAAGGCGGTTAAATATCTCATCAAGAGAAGTGGTAAAAAGTTTATCGGTACTGATGTAATCAAGCATCATCCTTGCGCTGTAAAGAAGCGATGCTATATCCAAAAGTTCCTTTGGTGAAAGGATAGCGCCTTTATACGCGCGCTCGGCTGAGGGGACTACGCTCTCGGGCGCACTGAAGGTGGGATAGCCCTTGGCATTTATAAGCCTTTTTGCATCATCTGTCTGCCTCTGGCGCTTGGTGACAACGTCAAAGTCATCACTCGGCATAAGAGTAAGAGCGCGTGCGCGAGCCCCCTCTGTGGGACAGAGGGAGATGAGCATTTCTATTATTTTGTCATACTCAAGACTTTTCAAAGTCTTCTCACTGAAAAGCATTTATCCTTTTACCTCGTTATAAAATTCAAGTGATTTAAAGCTCCTCTCAAGATGGTTTAAGAGATATTTCTCGCACGTAGCGGCAAAAATCTCCATATCACCTTCCGGTATCTCGAAAGAAAACAGTTTATTAAGTGGGGCAAATATACAGTATGAGAGCGCCATTTTTGCCCCTGCGGTTACGATAGATACTATGTATCTTTCCTCGCTCTCATCTATCTCGTTGTGTGGGGTATGCAGCTGGCGCTTGGAGTTACACTCCATGCACTCAAGACTACCTCCCATAATATCAAACATAAAGTCGCCCTCTGTCTGCCCACAGTTTACGCAGTGTACAGTATCCGGCATAAAGCCGATTATAGCCATAAGGCGTATCTCAAAGGCGGCCTTGACCTTTTTTAACGAATAGGTGCCCTTTGATATGGCATAAAGAGTGTTTAACGAGAGCCTTAAAAGATCCCTCTCAGCCTCGTTTACCGTAACGTGTGAGAGCACCTCAAGTACATAGGTACCGACTGCCAAACCCTCAATGCTGTCACGCAGGCCAAAGAAACTCTCGATCAAAGAGGCCTCTTTTACCCAGAAAAAGTCTCCTTTTTTATAAAGCACGAAGGAGGCATAGCAAAACGGCGAGGCCGAGGACAAAAAACGGCTCTTATGCGTTCTTGCACCCTTGGCTATGGCAGAAACCGTACCCATCTCCTCTGTAAAAATCGTAATAAGCCTATCCGACTCCTTGTAGTCGACAGATCGGATAACTAAGCCCTTTACCTCAATAGTTTGCATTATTCCTCATCAGCGAAGCCGAAGTTCTGAAGATTGAACTCGTTATCGCGCCAATTCTTTTTTACCCTTACGTAAAGGTCTAAGAACACCTTTACACCAAGCATATTCTCTATATCCTGTCTTGCGTATGAGCCGACAGTCTTTATAGCCGTGCCGCCCTTACCGATAATAATACCCTTATGGGTATCCTTTTCACAGTAGATCTCAGCGCGAATGGATACAAGGTCTCTCTTTTCTTTCCACTCCTCGATAACGACAGCCGTACCGTGAGGTATCTCCTCATCAAGCGTGCGCAAAAGTTTTTCTCTTATTATCTCAGCAGCCATAACTCTCTCGGGCTGGTCTGTTACTATATCGTCCGGGAAGAACCAGGGGGACTCGTGAAGCAGTTTTTCACACTCGCTTACCACCGTGTCAACACCCTTGCCACTTTTTGCGCTGGTGGGAACTACTGCCATAAAATCAAAGGCGTCGGCATAGGCCTTTATGGTTTTTGCAATATTCTCCTTATGCACGCAGTCGGTCTTGTTGATAACGAGAACTGTGGGGATATTCTCCCTCTTAAGCCTGTCCATTATCTCCTTTTCTATATCTCCGACCTCTTCCCTTGCCTCAACCACTAAAATTGCACCGTCAGTACCGCCGATAGCATCGGTAGATGCCTTTACCATATAGTCACCAAGCCTTGTACGTGGCTTATGGATGCCGGGGGTATCAAGAAATACGTACTGATTTTCACCCACTGTGTGAATACCTGTGATACGGTTACGCGTGGTCTGAGGTTTTTTTGATACTATAGAAACCTTCTCACCAAGAATTGAGTTAAGAAGGGTGGATTTACCTACGTTGGGTCTGCCTACTATTGCTATGAAAGCTGTTTTTGTCATGTTTTTTCTCCAAAAATACTGTTTTTAAAATTCAAGTGCTTTTATAATTTCTCTCTGCGCTGCGCACTGCGCCTCCTCATCATCCTTGCCCCTTTCGTGGTCAAAGCCGAGAAGGTGGAGCGTGGAGTGTATTGTAAGGAATGCAACCTCTTTTAAAAAACTGTTGCCTATCTCCTTTGCCTGCTCTTTTGCACGCTCAAGAGAAAGAACTATGTCACCAAGAGATGCGCCCTCTATACACTCGGCAAGTTCAAAGTCACCGTCCTCGTAAAGAGGGAATGAAAGCACGTCTGTTGCGCTGTCCTTATCGCGGTATTCCTTGTTAAGGCTCTTAATATACTCGTTGTCCGTAAAGGTGACCGATACTCTTGCATCGAAGGGAAAATGCTGATGCAAAAGAGTTGCGCATACGGCATCTCTTACTGCCATTTTGAGGTTGTAGTCAACCTCATCCATTTCCTTTGTCTTGGAAAAATCTATAAAAACTCTTCTTTTCATTGTCTTTTTTCTTTCTCTATGCGATATTTTGCGCTTTGCGCATCCTTTTCGTATTTATCGTATGCCTTGATTATCTTGCGCACAAGGCCGTGACGGACAACGTCTCTCTCCGAAAACTCGAAAAGACCTATACCCTCTATGTCCTTAAGCACACGGTTTGCTATAGCAAGACCGCTCTTTTTACCAAAAGGTAAATCTGTCTGCGAAAGGTCACCCGTTACTACTGCCTTTGAGTTAAAGCCAAGACGGGTCAAAAACATCTTCATCTGCTCGGGCGTGGTGTTCTGCGCCTCATCAAGAATGATAAAGGAGTCATCAAGAGTACGACCCCTCATATAAGCAAGGGGAGCAATTTCTATTATGCCTTTTTCAAGGTGTCTTTGATAGTTCTCACCACCCATAAGCTCAAACAAAGAATCGTAAAGAGGGCGAAGATAGGGGTCTATCTTGCTCTGCAGATCACCCGGCAAAAAGCCGAGTCTCTCACCTGCCTCCACAGCAGGACGCGTGAGAATTATACGGGATACGCTTTTATTCCTGAGCGCCTCAACAGCCATTGCCACGGCAAGGAAGGTCTTACCTGTACCTGCAGGGCCGGTGCCAATAACAACGGTGTTCTTTTTTATAAGGTCGATATATCTCTTTTGTCCTATGGTCTTTGCTTTTATGGGCTTGCCGCGATTGGTAACGCAGATAAGATCCTGCTTAAAATCGTCAAGGCTCTTATCAAGGCCGTCACGCACTGCGCCTATAACGTATTCTACACTGGTCTCCTCTACCGTCTCGCCGTTGCCTATCATACGCTTAAGATATTCAAGCACTCTTACCGCAAGGTTAACGCATTGCTCCTCGCCCACAACGGCAATACAGTCACCGCCATCACTGCTGACGCTTTTATTGGATATGCGTACGTCAAAGGCTCTTTCAATAAGGCGTATATTTGAATCAAATGCACCGAAAAGAGCGCCCGTTGCCTCATTTGACGGTGTTAAAACATATTTTTCTGCCACAGTACTTTCCTTTCTCAGCCAATCTCAATCTGTACCTCTTTTGCTATATTCAGCGAATGGGTGACGTAAGAGGTGAGCATATATTTATCCCCAAAAAATCCACCGTCCGTCCTTAAGGAAATAAGGGTGGAGGTCTTTAAAAGCTCAAGCATTTTACCGTTAAGCTCCACAGCGGCAAGAGAGGTCATCTCATCGGGTGAGTGAGTCAGCGATATCTCTCTTTTTTGCTGACGGTAGGTAAAGTTAAATTCAAGGGGAATTTTTTTATCAAAGATAAAAATGGGGGTATTTTTTTCTATTATAGCATACTCGTTATCAAAATTTCCACCCGATTTTAAAATATTTACAGAAAAATTAAATATTTTTATGCTAAAGTCACTAAGAAAAGGGGGGTCAAGTAGTGTTTTTGTACCAAGTTTGCTTATCTCTACGCTTACCGTATCCGTCCTTTTGGCAATAACCATGGCCTCAGCATTGACTATTGCACCGCCCAAGGCATCGGGCATAATGCCCGAAACAAGCAGATCCCCTGCCCTGACACTGTCACCCGCCTTTACCACGGCATAGCCGCTTTTTACACTGATTTCTTCAATAACACCGTCATAGGCGGCAACGATGTTTGAATATATTAACTGCCCCGGTGTATCCGGGATATCCTTTTTACGCATCTCGACGTATGCGACACTGCCACGCCTGTTTATGTTTACCCAACCGATATCGGGCGAGGATAAAAGAAGCGAATTTTCAATTTTTGAATTATCAAGAGTGTGCCAAAGTGCACCGACAAAGAGACCCGACTCATCCAAAAGTTCTCTTGCTCTTATAGTATCTATCCCATCCTCGCACTCAAGCCGCACGTCCCAAACAAGGAGCGAAGAGAGAAAAAACAAGAGGCTGACAAGCAATATGCCTGATATAAGACCGTATCGTTTTTTGTTTTTGATAACAAAAGACGGAATACCCAAAATCGGTGAATATGTAAATATTTCTTTGCTAAAAAGACTATTTAAACGTTTTTTGTGCCAGGCACTGATCAAGAACTCGCCATCAGAATTTATTTTAAAGGACAGTTTTTCTTTAAGAGATTCATTCAAAAAGTAGGTTTTGTGTTCTTCCTTAACCCTAACCTTATAATAGCCAAAAATATAATAATCAAGCCTTACCATACAAAAACTCCCAGAGTGCAATTTTACCAAAAATCTGCAAAGTGCCGTTTTCAAAAAGAGTGAGGGTTAAGAGGGTGCCCTTTATGGATATTTTGCCACCGACAAGAGATAAAATAACCTGAGTATCCGAAAAGTCGATTATCTCCTTTACCCCGCTTATAATCACAGATATGCCGCCGCTATATCTGTCTGCCTCTATATGAAAGTGAGGCGGTCTTTGCGACCTCTGCCTTTTGTCCTTACTCTTTTTGCGCATTTTTGTCCCCCAAATTACATACAAGTTAATTAGATACTATTTAACTATATGTAAGGAGAGTAAAAAAATGAATTTAGGGATAGGCACAAACCAAGAAAGCAAGGCGGCTAAGACCTTTTTTATAACCCTTTATTTTGCTATATTTGCTCTCATCATCATAAATTCACGCACGGTTGGTGACGGGGTATTTGGCGCATTTGTATTTAGTTTTAAGTCGGTCTTACCCTCGCTTTTCCCCTTTTTTATTCTCTCGGATATGTTTTTATCCCTTGGAATGGATTTTGGTACTGCACTTTTTGAAAGAGTATTCAAGATAAACAAAAAGGGTGCAAATGCTCTTGTAATCGGACTTTTGTGCGGCTTTCCCATTGGGGCAAAGGTTGCTCTTGACCTTTTGAGACAGGGGCATATAAACAAAGATGAATGTCAGAGGCTTATCGGCTTTACTAACAATACAGGGCCTGCCTTTGCCGTGTGCGTTTTAGGTCTTGGAATGCGAGGCAGCCTTTTTGACGGAATTCTGATTTACCTTATCGAAATAATATCGGCTGTTGCCGTCGGCGCTGTCTTTGGCATAGGAAAGAGGGCATCAAAAGACAAGGCAGTACCACTAAAAAGAATAAAATTCAGCCTCATATCTTCAACCAAAGAGGCAGTAAATAAAAGCCTTAATATTGCAGGATTTATTGCTCTTTTTGCCTGTGTAAGTTCGCTTATTAAACTAATACCGTTTGAGACGGTAAGATATATGGTGTTATGCCTTGGCGAGGTCTTCAGCGCACTTGAATATTTAAGCAAAAGCAACCTCAATTATCCCGTATCGCTTGCGCTCTCTGCCTTTGCTTTATGCTTTTCATCCATCTCTGTACATCTGCAAACAGTATCCCTTACAAAGGAAAACGAAATAAGCCTTAAGGGATATTTGTATATGAAGTTTTTGCAAGGTCTTATTGCCGCGCTTATCGGACTTTTGGTGGGAGTATTCATTAACAGAATGTAATTTTTCAAAAGTAAAAGCGCTTTGGCGAATAATCGTCAAAGCGCTTGTTTTTTATTTTTACTTAAGGCATGGGAACCATAGGGGTGGAGATGCCGGTATCAGTATCCTTGTTGTTATTATTACCGGGATCCTTTTTATCACCGCAACCGTCACACGCGAAGAGTGAAAATGCTAAGCAAAGTGTAATGAGTAAAGCGAATAACTTTTTCATTTCATTATTCCTTTCTTTTAATCGTCTTAGTTAAAAACCGCCAAAAATGCAATCTTTAGTTTGCAAAATCAAGGTTTACTTGCTAAGTCTTGCTTCAAGAGCCTCAAGCTCACTATAAAGTTCACCGGGTACTCTGTCGCCTACCTGCTTATAGAAGTCACGGATGCCCACACAGTCCTCAAGCCAGAGCTCCTTATCAACAGAGAGAAGGCCCTCAACAACTGTCTTATCAATATCAAGACCCTCTGTATTGATATCATCTGCATAGGGGATGTAACCGATAGGTGTTTCTTTAGCATCAACCTTGCCCTCGCAACGTGCAAGTATCCACATAAGAACACGCATATTGTCGCCAAAGCCGGGCCAGATAAAGTGGCCGTCCTCATCGGTCCTGAACCAGTTAACGTGGAAGATCTTGGGAGGATTGGTAAGTTTTTTGCCCATATTGAGCCAGTGCTGCCAATAGTCACCCATATCGTATCCTACGAAGGGACGCATAGCCATGGGGTCACGGCGTACTACACCGACTGCACCTGCTGCTGCCGCAGTAGTCTCAGATGCCATAATTGAGCCGATGAATGTACCGTGCTGCCAGGATGTTGACTGATATACAAGAGGAGCAGTCTTTGCACGGCGGCCGCCGAATATAATTGCGCTTACAGGCACGCCTGCAGGCTCGTTGAACTCAGAGGAAATGCAGGGGCAGTTAGCAGCCATAGCAGTAATTCTGGAGTTGGGGTGAGCAGCACAGGTGGACTTATCCTTTTTATCATACTTGGATGCATCCCACTTGTTGCCGCGCCAGTCAATAGCGTTTGTAGGAAGATTGTCGTTAAGACCCTCCCACCAAACTGTGTTATCATCAAGGTTGTGAGCAACGTTTGTAAAGATAGTGTCCTTAAGACAGGTTGCAAGAGCGTTGGGGTTGGACTTGTTGTTAGTACCGGGAGCAACACCGAAGAAGCCGTTCTCGGGGTTAACAGCCCAAAGGCCGCCGTCCTTAACACGAAGCCATGCAATATCATCACCAACACACCATACCTTATAACCAGCATCCGCATAAATTGCAGGGGGAATAAGCATAGCAAGGTTGGTCTTACCGCATGCTGAGGGGAATGCCGCAGTTACGTACTTGATCTCACCGTTTGGAGCCTCGATACCAAGGATAAGCATATGCTCTGCCATCCAGCCTTCCTTACGGCCAAGATAGGATGCAATACGAAGCGCAAAGCACTTTTTACCGAGAAGAACGTTACCGCCGTATGCAGAGTTAACGCTCCAGATAGTGTTGTCCTCAGGGAAGTGACAGATGTATCTCTTCTCCTCATCAACGTCTGCGCACGCGTGTAAGCCCTTGATAAAGTCTGCGCTATCGCCAAGAGATTCAAGAACATTTGTGCCTACTCTTGTCATAATAAGCATATTAAGTACAACGTATATAGAGTCTGTAAGCTCTATACCGTATTTAGCAAAATCAGAACCGACTACAGACATTGAGTAAGGAATAACGTACATAGGCTTGCCTGTGTATGAGCCCTTGTAAAGCTTGGAAAGCTTTGCATAGCACTCATCGGGACCCAACCAGTTGTTAATGTTACCTGCATCCTCTTTTTTGCTTGTGCAGATAAAGGTCCTGTGCTCAACTCTGGCAACGTCGTTTACCGCAGTGCGGTGAAGATAACAGCCGGGAAGCTTTTCTTCATTAAGTTTAAAAAGTTCACCACTAGCAACAGCCTGTGCGCGAAGGGCATCAGCCTGCTCCTTGGAGCCGTCGATAAGAATGATATCGGAGGGATTAACCATATCGGCCATCTCTTTGATCCACTCGTTAACGTGTTTGTTGGATGTTACAAAAGCGTTCATTTTATATCTCCTTAAATAAAATTACAAAAAATAAGGTTTTGATAAAGGCAAAATCAGTTGTTCGATATAAGCCAAATTACCACGATAACATTTTAACACAAAATATAAGATATTGCAATAAATATATGGTAAATATTTTATGAACAATATTCATTTTTGTGAGAAGAGGTGATTTAAAGTAAAACGGAGATTTTGGCTTTAATTTTTGCTTTTTGTCAAAGAAAATCGTACCCTGCTTAGATTTGGTAAATTTTACCATTTTAAAGAAGAAATGTTTGTAAATGTTTTTGCAATTTTGTCTCTTGTTTTATTTTTTTCTTTGTGGTAAAATGGTATCACTTCCAAAAATTACCAAATTTTACCAATTTAACAAGAAAAAGGAGAAAAAAGAAAATGGAAAGAAAAGTGAAAATCTTGATTTGTGACGAAAACAGAGACGAAAGAAGAAGAGTTATAGAGTATCTCTGTAAGAATGGATTAAACGAAATTGAGGAGGCCGAAAACGGCGAGGTAGCCTTTGACCTACTGAGAAGAAATACCTATGACGTGGCAATACTTGACCTTTGGCTTACAAAAATCGACGGCATTGGAGTCATACGCAGCATTATGAGAGAAAGAGATATTAAAAAGCCGCGCTTTATCCTGACCTCACTTGTAAGCAAGCAATCCATACTTTTAGAGGCTAGCGAGGCAGGTGCGGATATATGCCTGCTTAAGCCATTTTCTCCCGATTCTCTTCTTATGCATATAGAGTCGCTCTTAAAACTCGGCCACAATAAGTCGGGTGAGATGCCCGGTGACCTTGAGGGACAGGTTACCAAGATCATACACGAAATAGGCGTGCCTGCCCACATAAAGGGATATCAGTACTTAAGATGCGCTATACTTATGTCGATTGAGGACAGCGAGGTGATAAACTCGGTTACAAAGGTACTCTACCCTACCGTTGCAAAGAAATACAGCACGACCACCTCGCGCGTTGAAAGAGCCATAAGACACGCAATTGAGGTGGCATGGGACAGAGGCGACGTTGACACGCTCAACTCCTACTTCGGTTACACTATACAGAACACAAGAGGCAAGCCCACAAACTCCGAATTTATCGCTATGATCGCCGATAATCTGCGTCTTAAATACAAATACACTACCGTATAAGTTAAATTCAAAACCGATCGAAATATAGCAAAAATCATAACTTTTTAAACATCACCGTCCTAATTCTTAAAAAATTTTGGTATTTTTTATCATAAAAAAAGAAAAAATCCGATTTATCCAAAAGGAAGATCGGATTTTATTAAAGATACCCTCTATAAAAAAGAAAAAAGAGGCACAGAAAAATGTGCCTCTTAATTGATTTTTATTCTTAAAAGAATTTAAGATGAGGGTCAGATGCCTCTTCTTCCCTCCATCGCCCTATAGAGCGTCACCTCATCGGCATACTCTATATCAGCACCGACAGGGATGCCGTATGCAAGACGTGAGACGTGGACGCCTTCTATGTCCTTAAGCATCCTTGCAATATACTGCGCAGTGGTATCACCTGAGGGGGTGGGGTTTGTTGCAAGTATTATTTCCTTTACACTCCCCTGCCTTACTCTGTCAAAAAGTTCCTTTATATTAAGATCGCTTACAGATATATTATCAAGGGGTGAAAGAGCACCGCCAAGAACGTGATATACACCGCGGTAGCCGCGCACACGCTCCATAACCATAACATCCTTGGCATTTTCAACAACGCAGACGGTGGATTGGTCTCTGCCCTCATCGGCACAGATATCGCACATATCGGCATTTGCGCTAAGAGCAAAGCAGGTGGGACACTTGTAGACATCCCTTTTTGCACCAAGGAGCGCATCGGTAAAGGAAGCAATCTCCTCCTCAGTAAGATTAAGAGTGGCAAAGGCGTATCTTGCCGCAGTCTTTGCGCCGACACCCGGCAGCCTTCTATACTGCTCTATCAGCCTTTCAATAGGCGCTATATATTCTCCCATTTATTAAAACATCCCCGGTATGCTCATATTGCCGGTAATCTTCTTCATTTCCTCGCTTGAGACTGCCTCAACCTTTTTGATAGCCTCGTTTACACCTGCTACGATAAGATCCTCAAGGGTCTCGATATCGTCAGGGTCAACTATGTCCTCTGAGAGTTTTACCGAAAGAATTTCCTTTTTACCGTTTATCTTTACGTTTACGACGCCACCGCCGCAGGATACCTCATATTCACGGCTTT
This sequence comes from Eubacteriales bacterium, assembly GCA_045653505.1. Lineage (GTDB taxonomy): Bacteria > Bacillota > Clostridia > Oscillospirales > CAG-272 > UBA1740. The sequence goes on from JAZOLZ010000007.1 coordinate 67,614, forward strand.
CAAGCTCAGCCTGCATGTTAGCCATATCCTCTTGCATCTTTTGTGCCTGCTTGAGCATTGACTGCATATTCTGGGGGCCGCCGCCCATTCCCTGTGGTAATCTAACCTTCATATTATCCTCCGTTATTTCAAAGCATCCTCGAGCTCTTGCCCGAAATCGCTTGCTGTTTGTATTTTATTTGCCTCAAAGCTTATATTAATTTCATTTGCAGGGCGGCGCAATTGATCTGCTATACCGCTCTTTATAAGCATAATGCTTGGTATATTTTTTGACAGTGACGTAACAAACGCGCCACTCATCTTAACAGTGAAGTTGCCCTGACCGTCCGTGTACGCCTTTGATGAGCGCAGTTGCGCGGCAAGAGCCGGCTTAATTGCAGATAAACCTTCAAGAACGTTTGACCAGCCGTTAAACTCAGAATAGGAATTTGTTGACGTTTTGGATACGTTTTGCGAATTATTATTTACATTTTCTGCAATTTTAGATCCTTTTACAGACGCATTAGTTTTATCATCCTTAGGCGCAGGTGTCTGCGTTTTTACAGCATCAATGCCGGTCTGCATCCCGTCTGAAGTAACGGGTGCTGAAGAAATAACAGCGCCTGCCTTAAGCATTTTTATCTCCCTCTCAAGCTCCTCAATGCGCACAACGAGCGCCTCGGGTGAGCCTTGGGACGATGGGTCACACATACGGGTAAGCGTTATCTCTGCAATACCTCTTTTTGCATTTTGCGCCTTAAGCATATCGCCAAGGGCATCCTCAAGAAGTCTTACGTGATATGCCATTTTTGCCATCGTAAATTCCTTAGAAAGCGAGAGAAGCCTTGTATATTCAAGTTCAGTAAGATCAAGGTAACTCTTGGCGGTACGTGAGTTTTTAACCACCATCATATCACGGTAGGTATCTATTATCTCCTGCCAGAAGACCGAGATATCCGAGCTGATCATACATACCTCGTTTATCGCCTTATATACGGCATCGTAGTCCTCTTTGCATATAGCCTCAACTATCGAATATACGTTATCTCTGTTGCCACTGCCTATGGTGGATGACACAAGGAGAGCATCAATAGTCTTTTTAGAGCCTGCGCAAAGTTCAAGCAGGCTGACTGCATCACGCATACCGCCCCTTGCCGCTCTGGCAAGTACAAGCGCGCCCTCATCGGTAAGGTCTATACCCTCACTGGATGCGATTTTTTTAAGTCTTTGACAGATAACGTCACTTGAAATACGCCTGAAATCAAAACGCTGACATCTTGATACTATAGTGGTAGGCAGTTTATTGAACTCGGTCGTAGCGAGAATAAATATAACGTATGCAGGCGGTTCCTCAAGCGTTTTTAAAAGCGCATTGAAGGCAGGGCCTGTCATCATATGCACCTCGTCTATAATGTAAACACGGTATTTAAGTTCTGCAGGAGTAAAGGCTATCTCGTCCTTCATATCACGGACGTTGTCAACACCGTTGTTGCTTGCCGCGTCCATCTCAATTACGTCGGTTGCTATACCCTTATCAATGCTCTTGCACGCCTCACACTCGTTACAGGGGTTACCGTTTTGGGGATTAAGACAGTTTACAGCCTTAGCAAGAATTTTTGCACAGCTCGTTTTACCCGTACCGCGCGAACCGCAGAAAAGATATGCGTGCGAGGTCTTGTTATTTGCTACCTCGTATTTTAAAATATCGGTAATCGCGTTCTGCCCGCAGACGTCATCAAAATCGTACGGACGCCATTTTCTGTATAACGCTTTATAAGACGACATCTCTTTACCCCCTTAAATCAAAAAACGCGTACGGCAGAAGATGCCGCCGCGATAAGGCATATTTTCCGTAACTCAGACAGAGCCATACACCCGTCCGTCGAAACGCACGCATCTACGGTAACCGCCCCGTCTGCTCCGAACAGGCGACCCTACGGCACATCCGATAAACCGCTTAATGCTGCTTGGTTCCCCACCTGACATATTTCACAGCCTCGCATTGCGTAAGACCCATTCTTCAACACAGACAAGGACGGCGCAGTCTAAACACGTACGGCCCTCGGGATGGGAATTAATCCCTGCTATAGCGGATTTCAGGTACAAGGCCCCGCTACTGCCCCGACTAGTATGACCCCGTCTGAGTTACGGAAGTTTTATCCTATATATTGTAGCAAATTTTTTTGCCCTTTGCAATAGTTTTTCAAAATATTTATCAATAACTTAGTTTATAACAAAGCCACCGCTTACGTTTATTACCTCTCCGGTGATGAATGCGGCATCGTCCGAGGCAAGGAAGGTAACTGCCTTTGCTACCTCGCTTGGCTCACCGATACGGCAAAGAGGAGTATCGTCCTTAAGGGCGGTAATGTCCTCATCGGTAAGCATTTTGTTCATCTCGGTGTTTATTACTCCGGGTGCTACGGCGTTGACCGTAATACCCGAGGGGCCGAGCTCCTTTGCAAGCGCCTTTGTCATACCGATAAGCGCCGCCTTGGTGGTGGAATAATGCACCTCGCACGAGGAGCCGACAAGACCCCAGATGCTTGATATATTTATTATTCTGCCACTTTTCTTGTTTATCATACCGTTAAGAACAGCCTTGGTGTAGATAAATGCGCCTGTAAGGTTTGTCGATAAAAACTCGTTCCATTTATCAAGTGTAAGGTCGGAGAAAAGAGAAAATGAGGATATACCTGCGTTATTGACAAGAATATCGATATCGCCAAAGGCTTCTTTTGCGGTATTTACCGCATTTATGCACTCTTTTTCAACCTTATTATCCGCTTTTATAGCAAGAGCGCCTGTAGATAAGGCAATCTCCCTTGCCGCATCCTCGCTGTTGTTATAGGTAAAGGCAACGTTATAGCCAAGGGCACAAAAGGCCTTTACTATCTCCTTGCCTATCCCACGTGAGCCGCCGCTTATAAGAACAGTTTTCATTTTTAAGTCTCCAAAAGTTAATCTTAAAATAAGTATAAAATATTTTTTAGCATTTGTCAACTTAATGTTGACCGGGATAGCAAACTATGTTATTATTTTTAACGGAGGATCATTATGGTACTAATTATCAGTGAAAATACATCCAATGCCTCAATCTGGCACGATATACTGCATTATGCCGGAATACCGAGCGATTTTAAAAAAGCGAGCAACCTTGGTAGTACAAAGGTGCCGTTCAGAATGGGGCTTATAATAGAAAACAATGTTGAGGAAGAATACCTTAAAAGAATAAAAAGAGAACTTGGCAATCTGCCGCTTTTTGCCGTATGCGAGGATGATGAATGCGAAGGTGTGATAGGCTGTTTTAATAAGCATATCAATGCGCACGAGTTGATAAACGAATGCAACAGCGCACTTTACGGACTGGGGCGAAAAGGGATATTGGAATATAGCCTCTTTGGGATTGACGCATCTATATATGAGATAATTGTAAGGTATTTTGGCAAGAGAATACATCTTACTAAAAGCGAGACTTTGGTACTGCGCACACTTATTGCCGCACACCCAAGTGTGATAAGCGCAAAGGATATACTCGCCCTTGCCTTCAAAGAAGGGAGAAAGCCAAACGTTTCAAGCGTGCGTACACATATCTGCAGTATAAACAAGCGCTTTAACGAACTGCTTGGCGATGGACTGATTTGCTCTGATGAGGGCGGATATAAAATCAAAAACCCAAACGAGATGAAAGAGTTTTGGATGGTATAAAGCGTTTTTTTGACAATGTTTATTTACATATCATGAGGTTTTAAGAAAGGTTTTTGCAAATTTTGCAAAGGCTTTTCTTTTTTGTTTATTGGTGTTTTTTGTTGCAAAAACAATGTTTTATTATGGCTTTAATATTGGATAAGCCGATACGCATATTATTAGCCAACAGCAACCTAAAGCGAATACCTAAGGAGGAAAAAATGAATATTGTACTTGTAATTTTACGCTTTATCGGACTTATCCTCGGCCTTGAGAGCAAGGAGGAGTTCCCGCCACCGCTATCAGCGGCAAAGGAGGCGGAGTTGTTTGAAAAAATGAAGGAAGGCGACAAATTTGCGCGCGAAAAAATAATTGAGCACAACCTACGCCTTGTAGCGCATATCATAAGAAAATACTACGCATCCTATAATGACACGGATGAACTTATATCCATAGGTAGTCTTGGGCTTATAAAGGCGGTCGATTCCTTTAAGTGCGATCACGGAACACGATTTGCGACTTATGGCGCAAGGTGTATACAAAATGAGATACTGATGTTCTTCCGCTCACAAAAAAGACGGGGCGGCGAGGTATCGCTATCCGAAACGATAGACGTGGACAGAGACGGCAATCCGCTTACATATCTTGATATAATAAGCGAGGAAAATACCGCTGAAAGAGATATTGAGATGGGAATGTATATAAAAAAGATGAACCGCCTTATCGACAAATGCTTAAACGAAAGAGAAAGGCAGATAATAGTTTTGCGCTACGGACTTGAGGGCTACGTGCCGAGGGCGCAAAGAGAGGTTGCGAAATTTCTCGGCATTTCTCGCTCTTACGTATCAAGAATTGAAAAAAGCGCGCTCGAAAAATTGCGAGCCGAGTTTGGAGATAATATGCCCGAATTTGACTGATGAATATTAATTTTTATTTTGGAAAGAATAGTTTTAACGACTGTGCTAATAATATTTTGCCGGTTGTTAGCCACAAGACGATCAAACTAACAAGGTTTTAAAAGATAGATTTCTCCCAATTCATCGCTAATTTTTTCTTAAATATTTGTATATTCCTCAAAAAAATCAGCTCGACTAAGAAAAAATCTATTCTTTTAAAACTACTTCGTACCATACGGCGAATAAATTTTTGATGGATTTTTAAGGATTTTGCCGCAGTCAAGTGCGGACTTTACAAGGTAAAAGTATTAAAATTATGCGAAAATTTATCGCTGTAAGGCTTATGAGTTCGATTGCCTTGTGGCTAGCCAACAGCAACCCAAAACGAACACGCCTAAAGTGATGAAAATTCGCGCTATTTCTCGAAAACTCGCTTGCAAAGTCATACTTTGCTTCATTCATTTTCAAAAAATATCATCAAATTTTCATTCGCTTTATGTAAGAATTATTTTATGAGAACGCATTTTTTGCAGAAAAAGTCAAAAAGTTGAAGTAATATACGAATATTACAAGGCTTTTTGGCGCATTTGTGAGGAAAATACGTCTCTTAAAACGTATTCGATTTGGGTTACTGTTGGCTAAATTTTATAAAAAATTATTTTTATATAAACAAAATGTTAATATTTATGAGTTACAATTGTTTTGAATATAAAAAACAAAATGAGAAAGTCTTTTTTTAAAAAAGAGGGGAAAACAGATGCTAAGACTTGAAAAAATCAAAAAGGATTATCTCACCGCGGCAGAGCCGGTGCACGCATTAAAGGGTGTATCTATAGCATTCCGCAAAAGTGAGTTTGTGTCAATTTTAGGTCCGTCAGGCTGTGGAAAGACAACTTTGCTTAACATTATAGGAGGTTTAGACCACTACACGTCGGGCGATCTTGTGATTAACGGTATCAGTACAAAGCGCTACCGTGACAGAGATTGGGATATTTACAGAAATCACCGTATAGGCTTTATCTTCCAGAGCTATAACCTTATCCCTCACCAGACGGTGCTCGGTAACGTTGAGCTTGCGCTGACTATTGCGGGTGTATCAAAAGAGGAGCGCACACGCAAGGCAAAGGCGGCGCTTGACAGAGTCGGCCTTTCCGACCAGTACAATAAAAAGCCCAATCAGCTCTCGGGCGGCCAGTGTCAGAGAGTTGCTATTGCAAGAGCGCTTGTAAACGACCCCGAGATACTGCTTGCTGACGAGCCTACGGGCGCGCTTGATACCGTTACCTCGGTGCAGATTATGGATCTTATCAAGGAGATATCAAGAGAGCGCCTTGTAATAATGGTTACCCACAATCCCGAGCTTGCCGAGCAATATTCAACACGTATTATAAGACTCCTTGACGGTCTTGTTGTTGAGGACACCAATCCACTTAGTGCTGAGGCAGAGATACTTGAATTAAAGAGTGAAAAGGAAAATGAAATAAAGCGCCGCCGTCAGCAAATGCGTCTGGCAAAGGAGGTTGGCGATAAAAAGAAGCTCAAAGAACTTAAAAAGCAGGGCAAGAGTAAGGCAAAGGCTAAGATGTCGCTCCTTACTACCTTTAAACTTTCCTTTAAAAATCTTCTTTCCAAGCGCGCGAGAACTCTTATGGTAGGCTTCGCAGGCTCAATAGGTATTATCGGTATTGCAATGGTGCTTGCGTTCTCAGCCGGTATTAAGGGCTATATTGCCTCAATGCAGGACGATATGCTTTCCGGCAACCCGATTAAGATAAGCGAGACTGCTTACGATATAGCAACCCTTACCGATATGATGGAAAACGCCATGGGCGAAAGCGGTATTGATACAGAGAAGATAGATGCGGTATATATCTCATCCTTGGTAGAATATTTTGCCAAGATGAATAAGGATATGAGTTCTCTTATGCTCGAAAATGACATAACAGAGGACTACGTCAACTACGTAAAGGCGATGCCAAAGGAATATTACAATGCTCTTTTGCTTAACTACGGCATTGATCTTGTCCCCAGCATATATACCGACTTCAAGCTGAGTAAAGACGATAGCGCAAAGCACTATTCCACAAAACTTATAACAGATATTTATATTTCCATTCTTGAGGATACGATTGAGGGCAATTACGCGTCACAGATAAGCGCACTTGTGCCTTCCTTCAAGCAGGCGCCAAACAACAAGGATTATCTTTTAAGCCAGTATGAGCTTGTTGGTGAGAACAGCCGCTTCCCCGAGAATAAAAACGAGATAATGCTCGTGCTTAACTCTGAGGACGAACTCTCAGATTTGCTCCTTGCAAGACTTGGCTACTATACTCAGGATGAGTTCCTTGAGATTATAAACAAGGCTACCGGCGAGGATGGGGAGTATGATGAGAGCCTCTACCGTGAGTACTTCACCTATGATGAACTGCTTGCTAAAACTCTTGTTTACTATCCCTCCGATACAGTTTTCAGCGAGAGCGCATTCTCGCCTTATAAGTATCAGTACAACTCCAGCCTTGACATAAACGATATGGAGGCAAACGGCGGTATTGAACTTAAGGTAGTAGGTATCCTTACTCCCTCTGACAGTATCTCATACGGCTCTCTTACTTCAGGTGTTTATTATACAGAGGCACTTACGGAGTACGTGCTTGAGCAAAATGCAAATTCATCCTTTGTAAATTACCTCAACTCCGAGGAGGGCGTTAACAACACCTTCCTTAAGCAGACCTACTTCAACATCCCCTATATGTACACTTATACGGGCTATGACGGAGAAGAGAAGAACGGTACGGGCGTTGTTGGCGCAAGCGCAGGCATGGCTGCTATCCTCGGCTCCCTTACAGGTAATGAGACCAGCATAGAGGATATGCGTGACGGTCTTGTAAGAGTTGTGGGCGGTAACTCGCTTGCAAGTTCTCTTAACATCTATCCAATCTCCTTTGAAGAAAAGGATCACGTAACCGATTATCTCAAGGCGTGGAACCTTGAGGGTGATATCACGGTGGGTGATAAGGTATTGACAAAGGACGACAGGACCGACATTGAATATACCGACAATCTTGAACTTGTAATTTCAATGCTCAACACACTTATCGATATAGTTTCATACGCACTTATAGCCTTTACCTCAATATCCCTTGTGGTATCTACGGTAATGATAGGTATAATAACCTACGTATCTGTTGTTGAGAGAATAAAGGAAATAGGCGTTATCCGTGCTCTCGGTGGCAGAAAGCGCGACGTAAGCAATCTCTTTGTAGCAGAGACCTTTATAATAGGCTCTCTTTCGGGTATCTTCGGCGTAGCCTTTACCTACCTTGCGTCGTTTATAGCAAACCTGATACTCACCCCGCTTATTAATTATGACAGCATTGCAGCCCTCCCCATAGACAATGCTCTTATATTAATAGCCTTAAGTATCCTGCTTACACTTGTTTCCGGCGTGTTCCCGGCGAGAAGTGCGGCTAAAAAAGACCCCGTAGTAGCACTTCGTACAGAGTAATTTCAATTAAAACGTCGTTTTCGCCCACCGGTCGAATTAATGATGACGCTGCGCTAATGAATGAAATGGATGTCATCATTTTTGCTAAATAAAAAAGGACCTCTTCGATTTGAAGAAGTCCTTTTTGTTTAGCAAAAGTTTTCCTTATAACTCTCAATAGCCTCCCTGATGACCTTTATCGCAACGTCTCTTTGACAGACCTCGTTAACGGCTGTGTCCTTGTGTTCAAGGTTTTTGTAAACCGTAAAGAAGTGGCACATTTCATCAAAGATGTGTCCGGGCAACTCATCAATGTTCCGGTACTGGTTGTAGTTGGGGTCGCTAAAGGGGATGGCGATTATTTTTTCATCGTTTCTGCCATTGTCGATCATATTGATAACACCTATGGGATATGCTCTTACAAGCGACATGGGTTCAAGTGACTCTGCGCAGAGCAAAAGTACGTCAAGTGGGTCGCCGTCATCACCGTATGTACGTGGGATAAAGCCGTAGTTGGCAGGGTAGTGTGTGGAGGTGTGCAATATACGGTCAAGTATAATGTAACCGGTCTCCTTATCAAGCTCATACTTCTTTTTTGAGCCCTTGGGGATTTCAATTACACATATAAAGTCCTCAGAGTTAATCCTCTTTGGTGATATATCATGCCAGATGTTAGACATTCGTCGTTCCTCCTGTGTTTTGTAAATAAAAGTGGTCGGTTACCTCTAGCCAAAACCGATAGCCTTTTTAACGCAATCAAAAAGGTTGGTGGCTGCTTGAAATATGCCCGTGTATATAGGTATAAGACCCAGGGTTTGTTATAATATTTTACCATTATCCCGCCACTTTGTCAATAAAGGCTTGATTTATTCCTCTTTAAAATGTATAATACCTTAGGACTTATATCTCTAAGGAGAGGTTTTATATATGCTTTCAAAGATAAAATCAAGCGCGGTAATGGGCGTTGACGGTTTTGAGATAACCGTTGAGGTCAGTTCATTTAACAGACTCCCAAAACTTGAACTGGTCGGTCTGCCGGATGCCGCTATTAAGGAATCAAAGAACCGTGTGCAGTCTGCTCTTGAGAACAGTGGCATAAGATTTCCCAGCATGGATATTGTAGTTAACCTTGCGCCGGCTGATGTTAAAAAGGAGGGCACAACGCTTGATTTGCCAATATTAGTTGGCATTTTGCAGTCTTGTGGCCTGATTTCCGCTGATTATGATTTTAGTGATAAGTGTATTATCGGCGAACTTTCGCTCTCGGGTGAGGTGCGTAAGATAAACGGTGTTTTGCCTATGACAATAGCCGCTAAGGCAGAGGGCAAAAGCGCCATCTTTGTGCCAAAGGACAACCTTAGTGAGGCAGGCGTTGTTGAAGGTATTGATGTCTACGGAGTAGGCTGTGTAAGAGATTTGCTTGAGCATATAAAGGGCACGGCCCTTATAAAAAAATATGAGAGAGCTACGACAAGACCGACTTTATCGGATGACAGCAGTATCATTGATTTCTCCGACGTAAGAGGACAGTATAAGGCAAAGCGCGCCCTTGAGATAGCGGCGGCAGGCGGCCACAACATACTTATGCTCGGCCCTCCCGGTGCGGGCAAGTCAATGCTTGCAAAAAGAATACCCACGATACTTCCCGATATGAGCTTTAACGAGATGCTCGAGACCAGTAAGGTCTACTCGGTTATGGGTCTTATAAAGGATGGCCTTGTTACCGAGCGCCCGTTCCGTTCCCCTCACCATACGGTGAGCCCTGTTGGTATGATAGGCGGCGGTACAAATGCAAGACCCGGTGAGATATCCGTGGCAAATAACGGCGTTTTGTTTCTTGATGAACTTCCCGAGTTTCCCAAGTCGGTTACTGAGGCATTAAGACAGCCTATGGAGGACGGCGTTGTAACCATCACAAGAGCAAAGGCAAAGCTCACCTATCCTTCATCCTTTATGCTTGTTGCGGCTATGAACCCCTGCAAGTGCGGTTATTTTGGTGATGAGAGTAACCGTTGTACTTGCACGCCCGAGAGCGTGCGCAAGTATCTTGACAAGATATCCGGTCCGTTGCTTGACAGGATAGATATAGAGATAGAACTTCCTGCTGTCACTTACGACGATATAAGCGGCAAAAACGCACCGGGCGAGCCCTCAAGCGAGATAAGAAAGAGGGTAAACGCCGCGCGCAAACTGGCAGACGACAGACTTTCAAAAGCAGGCGATACCGTAGGTATCCTTAATGCAAAACTCTCTGCCAACCGTATAAGAAAATACTGCAAAATGACACCTGAGGCCAACTCGGTGATGAGAGAGGCATTTGAGTCCTTGGGCTTTTCTGCCAGGGCGCACGATAAGGTTTTAAGAGTTGCGCGCACCATAGCAGACCTTGGCGGCTCCGAGCTTATCGAGGCAGAGCATATCTCTGAGGCGATAATGTATCGGTCGCTTGACAGGAAGTATTGGAACAGGTAAAAGGGGGCTTAGATATTTCGGTATAAATCTTCCCTCACTCCCACTCGACGTACCCTCGTACGCCATCGGGTCACGATGAAAGATTTCTGCTCGAAATCTCGTCGCCCCCGGCTTAGATGTTTTGGTATAAAGTGAGAATAACGAAAATTTCTGCTCGAAATCTCGTCGCCCGGTTTTGGGTGCTTTTGTATAAACAAACGAAAAAAATCATTTAATGAGGTATGGATTGTTCCGTATCTCATTTTTTTCTTTGCACTAGTTTAACTTTCCATTTTTAATTTTCCCCAAGATGTACAAAAAGTAGAAAATTATAGTTAAAAATGCCGAAAATTTTGAATTTTATTGAAAATGTGCTTTTGTAGGTGATATAATTAAAAGGCGATATTATATTTTAAATTAAAAAATTACAAATATATGCAAATTATGTTTTCGAAAGGGAGATTTTATATGAAAACATTTGTAAAAATCTTGTTGTCAGTCCTCTTGATAGCGGCTATCGTTACAACCGTTAGCCTGTCTATATTTGCAGAGGACGAGAGCGTTGTTGACAGAATTAACGTAACGCTTAATCCGCTTGATGCAGATCCGACACCCGACATTGCTCTTGTTGCCACAAAGGCAATAATCTATAACGCAATGTACGATGCGCATTATAACCTTACCGAGGATATGGAGGGTTATGAGGCACTTAAGGCACGCCTTATGGAAAAGGAACTTGACCTTTTAAATGCGGCTATCGCTGAATACTATGCCGAGGGTGCGACCTATCAGGATAAATTCAATGCGGTTTCCTGGATAAAGAACGTAATTGAGTACGGCTTTACCGATCTTACAGTGGCAGATGAGCCTGCTGATGAACCTACCGGTGAGCCTGCTGTTATAAGTGATACAACCGATACTCCCGCAGGCGAGCCTACCGATGAGCCCACTGACACTCCTGTAGATGAGCCTACCGATGAGCCTGTCGAAAAGGATATAAAGACACAGGTAGCGGAGCTTCTTGCCGATTTTGAAGTAATATATGCGGCAAAGAGGGCAGAGCTTGAGAGTTATGTGCCTGTAAGCGAGTATGAGAACGACGTGCCCGGCAGCTCCTTTGATTTTGAGGGCGCTACAACCCTTTCTCCCGCCAACCTTGGCACCAACATTGCTCAGGTAGTTAAAAACGGTAAGGGTTCAAACGGCTCCAACTCATACCACGAGATAATTTATTTTGAAAATCTGAATACATTTATTCAGCCTACCTTCGCAGGCCTTGGTGACAGTTACGTAATTGAGTTTGATTACACCACCTTTGGCGCGCCTTTAAAATTCTTCAGCCTTACCTGTGCTGACGACTGTACCGTACACGGTACGGCTTGCCGTTACTCAAGACAGTGGCCTATGCTCATTGCGTTTGAGGGATATAATATTACAAACAACAATGCAGGCAAGGGTCAGGTAATCGGCTCTATAGTACCCGGTCAGTGGACACATATCTCTATCGTAATTGATAACGTGCAGGACACCTTTGATGTTTACATCAACTATGAACTTGCAGAGGAGGATCGCTCCTTTGCGGTAGCCACTCACGACCTTAACAATCTTGCAAGCATCCGTATCGGTTCCACTAACACAGACGGCCGCTCCTTTGCGGTTGACAGCATTACCGGCTACACCGGCACGTACCCCCGTACTCTTGACAGAATTACCTCAATGAAGACGGATGAGGAAAGATACGAATTTTATGCAGAAACTCTTAAAAACGAAAATGCAAGCTTTACAGACCGTTACATCTCCCTTAACACGGTTGCTTCAAACATTTCAAAATATTATCTTGACGGTGCGATTTTGCCCGAGTATGCCGAAAACGAGCAGGTAAACAATATTGTCAGCACCTATATTGCATACGCAGAGGAAACAAATCCCGAGGCGTACACCTCGATTATTGAAGGCTATAAGAGTGAAAACCTTGGAAGGGTTAACACGATGCTTGACAGATACGTAAACGTAGGCAGAAACCTTGATAATATAGTATCAAGAACGGCTACTCTTGACGGTATTGATGCATTTATAAAGGAATCTGTGTTTGATGAAAATTCACAGGGCTTCAAGGATGCAAAGGGCCGTATTCAGACTTACAGAGATGAGATTGCTAAGGACAATGCGGCAAGCGCGTTTGTAAAGGCTATGTTCTCCTTCGAGCGCGCTCCCACAGTCAGCGCAAAGGAAAAGCATTACAACACTGCCGCTACAAACTACGCAACATTCAAAAACGACATTTATAACGGTCAGTCTCTTATTGAATTCTATAAAAACGATACCAGTAAATATCCTGCAACCGATGCTGGCAAGACCTTCATCTATTACTACACTCTTTATGAGGGTGCTAAGGAAGAACTTGACGCTGTTGTTCAAAAGGACAACTCAAACAATTTTATAGTTTGTATTTCTTACGTTTCGGGCTTTACTACCGAGGAGGATTATGAGGCAAACTTTACAGAGATCAAGCGCCTTATTGAAATAGCGCGTGAGATGGTATACGCAAGTGCAAGCGGTAACTACTTTGATGAGAGCGTAGAGGGCTTTGGTGAGGCTATGGCTCATTACGAGCGCATCAACTCCTACTTCTATGAAAAACTGCAGCTTGAGCACGTGAGTACACTTGAGGCAAAGCTCAACTCGGTTATAAACTCCGACTCCTACATAGAGCGCAGCGGTGCTTGTACCTACGTAAACAACTATCTCATTGCAAATGACGTTGATACCTCAAGAGAGGATATACAGAATATTATTGCAAAGTGTGACGCTTTTGAAAAGGAACTTGGCACTCAGCTCGAACAGTATGAGGAGCTTCTTGAGCAGAACACTACTTACTTTATAAACACAGTTTCAAAAATATCCGCCGCAAGCGGATACACAGCCTTCCGTGCTCTTTATGACGAGGCTACAGAATACTATTACAAGATGAACATTGACGGCGAGGGCGTTGATGCCGCTATCCTGCTGTATGAAAAATACCGCGCAGAGATTGACGTTATTGAGTCTGAGAGCGCTTTGTTCGTGGCTGCTGTAAAATCCTTTGCAAATGCTAAAAAACGCGCTAATCAGTACAAATACCTCGTTGAGTGTAACAAACACATTGCTCTTGCAGAGGCAGGCATTGAGGGTGTAAGCAACGCTATCTCCACCTACAATACCTGCAAAGCAAACTTTGATAAGGCTTCAAATGCGGTTAACTCTGAGATTTTAGAGACGGTTAATACTATGTGCACAGTACGTAAGGATTACGATGCCGCGCAGAGCGCCGTTGCAACCAAGGACATCTTTGAATAAGCAGCCGAAATCAAAGAGAAAAGAGAAAAACGATGAACAAATACTTAAAGAAAATACTTTCCCTTGTTCTTTGTCTTTGCTTGAGTGTCGGCGTTTTCCCCTTTATGGCGTTTGCACAAGAGGAACAGACTGCCAACAGTGATACCGAGACACAGGATAAGGAAGAGCAGACGGGCGGTGTGGTACTGCCTGACGCTCCTAAAGATCTGCACGTTATTACCAACCGTACCTTTGACGAGGGCTGGGCGATAACAAACGGATTTACTTACCAGACAAATGTGGGTATACCTAATAAACTGTACTTTGATTACGAGGTTTTGCCCGATTACAGTTATAATAACTTCTTCAGACTTGAATCTACCGGCGGCTCGCAGACCTTTATTCAGGCTACCTTTGATATAGACGCTGACGTAAAGAACGGTGCGGTACTCGAGTTTGACGTTAAGTCTGACGACTGGTGTAACCTTGGCAACGTTATAGCTATGAGAAGCGTGGGTACGGTTGCTGACCCCATCTACTGGCTTCTCAACATAACCGACAACTGCTTTACCTTCTTTGGAGAAAAGACCTCTTATAAAATAAGCGACGAGTGGCAGCGTCTTACCTACGTGTTTGATTTTGTTGACCACGTTGTACGTATCTACATAGATTACGAGGAGGTATTTGCATACAAACTCGATAACGAGAACAAGGGTACACTTATTTCCTGGGTGCGCTTCCAGGTGCCTAAGGGTGCGCCCGTAGGCGAGAGCTGGTGTATCGATAACTTTACACTCTACTCCGGTACCAGCAAACTTTACGACGTGCCGGACGATAACTACGGCGTGACCGTTGCTCTTAACCAGCCCAAGACCGAGAATATTATGGTGAATACAGGCGAGAAGAGTGTAACGCAGGTGCTTGCCGAGGGCCTTTGTATGAAGGTTGGTCTTGAGTATGCTTACTATGACGTAAGGGCAAATGAAGTAAACGGCCCCGAGAGAGTGCCGATCTATACAGATAAGAATGGCAGACACTTTGGTGCGCCCGTAGCCGATGAAAACGGTGAGATACTTGTACCTCTTGAGCTTGTGCTTGACTTTATCGGTCTGCCGGTATATCAGCATCCCGACGGACTTTCATACGATATTGCTACAGCAAACGGTGCTACCTATATTGCAATAGGCAGAGACAGCGCTACCGTTGAGGGTGTCGTTGTTGATCTTCAGGGCGCTCCCAGATACGTAATTGACGGCGAAGAGCAGTATATCGCCGTATATATGAACGATATTGAAAAGATATTCCCCGACTGGTACGTAACATACGATACTATGGGACTTATCATTATCGCTGAGAGGGATGACGTACTGAGCAGAGAGAGCGGTCTTGAGCAGATGCTTGATATAATGAAGGCATTTGTATTTGACAACCCCACAGGCGAAGAGGTATATGCAGATGCAAAGGAGCATACAAACAACTTTGAGCATCCTTACCTTATGGCAAACCAGGAAAAATTCGATGAGATCCATGAAATTTATCTGAATACCCGCGGCGAGGACGCTGAGCACGATATACTTTCGGGCATCAACAGGGCAGAGAGTACGGCGCAAAGACTTCTCGCACTCTACGAGTGGGATGATTTCATGCAGTCTCTTGAAATAGACGTAGATGAGTTGGATCTCTCTACCGGTGAGGTCAGCATAAGCGGTAAAACTATATCCGCATACTCAGGCAAATATCTTTACATCGAATTTATGCCCGATAATCAAAACAGATATCACATCAGGGTATATGAAATAACAGAGGAAGAATATAATACCGAGTTTGAGACCCTGCCAAAGGTAGAGGGCAGAGCAGTAACGGCTATTCTTTACGGCAGTCTTACCTTATATGACAGAGAGGCTCCTTACTATGATCCCGATGGATGGAATACCGGTTATGACCCCCTTGGCGGACGTCTTAACGAGGCTGACGCTCTTGCGGAATATATACAGCATCTTGCTTTTGCATACCAAATGACGCGTGACCTAGCATACGCGCGACTTGGCTATGAACTCGCATCCGAACTCTGTGAATGGCCTCACTGGGGCCCCGGCCACTTCCTTAACTGCGCGGACACTACCGCCAATATTTCTCTTGCTTATGACTGGCTTTACAACATCTGGGTAGAGCTTGGTTATGACGTAGACAAAATCGCAAACGGTATTTTTGAAAACGGCGTACACGAGGGTTACCTCGCTACCTTCTACCGTATCTGTGAGCACCCCAGAGGCTTAAATGTGGACACGGTTGACTATAACATTAAGACATGGAACTGGAATGCGGTTTGCAGCTCGGGTATGATACTTGGCTCTCTTGTTCTCTTTGACAGAGTTGAGGGCAACCAGCAGATGTGGAACGAGATTATGCCTCTTATCACGGATAACCTTTACAATATGGGTATCTACGGTCTTGAGGAATATGCTCCGGACGGCTCTTATATCGAGTCTCCCGGTTACTGGGCATACGGTACTAACAGCTTCTTTGAGATGGTTATGGGTCTTGTTACCGCTACCGGCACAGACTATAATTTCTTAAGCGCTTGGGGTATTGACCGTACCTGCTACTACGTTATCAATATTATGTCTAACGAGTATCTGACATGGAACTATCATGACGGCGGTGAGACAGGCGTTGTAGACTGCTCAATGTTCTTCTTCGTAGGTCAGTTTATCGGCGACAGCAATATAGTTAAGATAAGACAAAATATGATAGACAAGGGCTCGGGCTGTCTTATATACGACATTATCTGGCACGATGCTAAGTATAATGACATCGAGGTATCTCTGCCCCTTCAGTACTACATGGAGGGTATTGACGGCTACGTAGTACGTTCATCCTGGAATGACGGCGCTATATACGCAGGTCTTATGGGTGGTCCCAATGACTGCTCGCACAGTGATATTGACTCGGGCAACTTCATCTATTACAACCACGGTACAGTATGGTTCATGGATCTCGGTTCCGAGGATTATAACGCTTATAACCACTTAGATGTAAACTATAAGTATTCATATTACCGCAAAAGTGCTGAGGGACAAAACGTTCTTGTTATGACATCCAAGCAGGATGTTTATCCCTACGGTCAGCGCTACAGTGCAGGCGGCACACTGGAAATGTCTTACAGTAACGACTACGGTGCCTTTGCCATAGTTGACAACACGGCGGTGTACGGCGACAGTGTTCTTGAGGCAAAGCGCGGCATTCTCTTTACCAATGACAGAAAGACTGTCGTAATACAGGATGAGGTAACGATGGCGGCTACAATGGAGACCTTTGTATGGGCCGCTCATACCGAAAAGACGATTGTGCAGACCGATAACAGGACGGTATATCTTATTGATGATACCAAATGTATAAGAGTATCTCTTGTCAGCCAGCAGAGTCATCTTGCATTCACTATAACCAATACTACCAATCAGTTTGTGCTTGACGCTACCTTTGAGCAGGGCTACTCCCAGTCTATGGGTGGCAATCCCGAGTACAGCCGTTCAAGCATCCAGCGCCTTTGCATAGAAACAGGACTTACGGCTAACTGCAAGTTTGCAGTAGTTATTGAGGAGGTAACAGATGTTACCGATAAGACCCCTGTAGGCTATAGCATAGTCGATATGCGTTTTTGGGATCCCGTGCAGTCCTCGGGCGCCTCAGGCGGTGTATCGGGTGGCGAAGATGAGAATGGCACGCTTGACGTATCTGCCATAACTCCCGGCGATATGAGTGTAAGCGTTATGAAGATAGAGCAGTACATCAATGAGGGTACAGCGCTTGACACACGTAAAAACTACTTCTACCGTGAACTTATAGTTCTTGCGGGCGGTTACTCAAAGTTCAGACCCACCGCAAGTCCTGCTCTTGGTGAGATGTATGATAAGTACATTGAGTATCTTGAGTACTATAATCTCTATAGAGATCAGGCGGCAGAAAGAGTGGATTGTACAACAACTCTTGCACACATTCTTTGTATGGTATACGAAAATGTGCCGGAAGAATAAATAACAAAAAAACTTCCCCATAGCTTTGTGCTGTAAAGTGGCACAGAGCGATTGGGGAGGTTTTTTTGTTAGTTGAAAATGGAAAGTTGAAAATGGAAAGTTGAAAGGGAAGAGTGAAGAATGCGCTAGTCTAATATATACAAAAAGGCAGGTGTTTTTTCTACATTTTGTTCACTTGAAGTTATATTTAAAATAATGTATAATTATTGTGTAGCAATATATTTTAAAATATTTGCAGTAAGATTTTTATGACTTTTGGTAATATATAGCACACACACTTATAATTTTTAGGAGTGCCCGATGAAAAAAACAGTTAGGATTTTATCATTTATTCTGTCCTTGGCTACGCTTTTATCCGTATTTTCGGTGTTTAGCTTTGCCGCTACGCCACGGGAGGGTGTAAAGGCTGCGGCCACGGATGAAAATATGAATATCATATACAACCGTACCTTTAATGAGGGCTGGGGTATAAATAACGGTCTTGGCAACTCGCCTAAGGAAAATAATTTCTTTATCGATGAGGAGCAGGATGCACTTTATAACTATAACTACTTTGTTCGCTTTGAGGCGCTTAATAAGTCTGACGGCTTTGTAACGCTTGATTTTGGCGATATGGCTACCACTACGGGCGGTGTTGTGGCAGAGTTTGACGTTAAGATAGACGACTACTCGGACTTTGGCACCATCCTTTATGCGAGCACTACCATCTCCAGCGTAAAGGACCTTGTAACAAACGAATATTCATCCGGCACGGGCGTAAGATATGACCTGCTTGGTATTGAGGATAACCAGCTTGTCCTTATGCCTCGTGGCTACGGCGGGCAGGAAAAGATAAATATCGGTAACTACGGCTCAGAGTGGGTACACTTTGCATACGTATTTGACTGTGACCGTGAGCCAAACGTTTTGCGTATATATGTAAACGGTGAGTTCAAGGCGCAGTACACCATGCAGACTAATGGATATAAAAACGTTACTGAGATAATTGACGGTGTTCCCACTACAGTAAGGCATGACACACAGGTGCTTGGTCAGGGTATAAGATACTTCCGCTTCGGTTTCCCCGGTGAGACACCCGGTAAGATAGGTATGTCCTGGTGCCTTGATAACTTAAGACTTTATACAGGCGTAAAACAGCCGTACGGCGACGAGTACTTTATTAAGGAAAACGGCGATCCCGTTGAGAGTGTAAAGGTTGACACTGCTGCAGAGAAGCCGATCGCCATAAAGACCAATACCGGCGAAAAAACAAAGGCGCAGTACCTTGCTGAGTCCCTTTGTATGAAAATAGGTGTTGATTACGGCTACTACGGTATTTCCTCTCATAGCGTAAGATCGCGCAATCCTATACTTACTGCCGACGACGGTACGGTATTCGGCGCTCCCGTAAGGGATGAGGACGGCAACGTGCTCGTACCACTTGAACTTTTGGCAGATTATATGGGCTCCTCGGTATATGTGCATCCCGACGGTCAGTCCTATGATATTTCGGTTGACGGCGGCGCGGCTTATATAGCCGTTGGCAGAGACACCGCTACGGTAAACGGTAAGCTTATAGACCTTACCACATCCCCCATATTTGTTAACCGTGAGATAAACGGTAAAAAGTATTCCTACATTGGCATCTGTATGGATGATATAGAAAATCTTTTCCCCGGCTGGTATTTGACCTATGACGATATGGGTCTTATCATAGTCGGCGGCGCTGATGAGCTTATCAGCCGCAAGGAGGGTCTTGATCAGATGCTTGATCTTATGAAGAAGTTTATCTTCGACTATGCCGAGGATGATGACCTTTATGAGATAACAAAGGCAAACACAAACAACTTTACACACCCCTATATGTATGTAGACGGTGTAGAGGACCTTAACGTATTTAAGGAAATATACGATACCGGCGCTACTACGGACAACGCTTATATCGAGTCAGTTTACGAGTATGTAAACGGCACTGTAAGAGAGGCAAGAAACTTTATAAGAAACTATGCTATTGTAAGTGACGGTGCGGGTGGCGAGATAGAGGCGAATGCCTCAGGCAAATCCGTCAACTATATAAGCATCGCCGAAGACAGGGTTGATACATCAAGTGATAAGTACAACTTCGTAAGAATTGACCTTACAAGCGATACGATAGCAGGCAACCCCAACATAAATAAAACCAGATACACAGACCCCGATAACTACGGATATGACAGTGGTGGACGCTCGGGTGACGTTACTAACGTGCCCTCTATGCTTCAAAAACTGGCTATTGCTTATTATGCTACTCAGAAGTACGATGAGGCAAGCGACACCTACAGTGCAAGCGAGGCGGGTAAGATATACGCGCTTGCGGCTTATGAGATAGCGCTTAACTTTACAACGTGGGTACACTGGGGCCCCGGCCACTTCCTTAATACGGCATCGGCTATGGGTTTGATGGGCACAGCCTTTGACTGGTTCTACAATATCTGGCTTGAAAACGGTATAACCGAAGAACAGTTAAATGCTCTTGCAAAGGGTATTTACGATAAAGGTATCTATCAGGCTTATAACCTTACTATTAATAACGCCTGTGATTATCCCTCTCCCGTTCTCGGTAACGTGGTATCATCCTACGCTACTGCTGACGGTAACTGGAACCCTGTTTGTACGGGCGGTACTGTTGAGGCGGTGCTTGGCGTTATGGGCGCCCTTTCGGGCGATGCGCTTGAAAAATCAATAAAGGTTGCTACCTCAAACCTTAAAACACTTACAATTTACGGTCTTGACAACTATGCTCCCGACGGCTCTTACATAGAGTCTCCCTCATATTGGGCATACGGTACAAACGCGCTGTTTGACCTTATATGGGTGCTTGATTCAGCAGCAGGAAATGACTTTGGCCTTATGGATACATGGGGTCTTGATAAGACCTGCTATTATGCTTTGCAGAGTGAGTCGAGCGACTACAAGGAGTGGAACTATCATGACGGCGGTACCTTTGCAGGTACACAGGATACCTCCCGCTTTGGTTTTGTCGGCGGCTTCCTTGGTGATGAGGATCTTATAGCCATTCGTATTTATCAGCTGCAGACAGGCGGCAAGAGTGCATCTCTTTACGACGTGCTTACCTATAATCCCTCTCTTGAGGGCAAAAAGATAGAGCTCTCTCTTGACTATTACATGCAGGGTATTGACGGCTTTGTGTCGCGTTCCTCGTGGGAAAAGGGCGCTATGTATACCGGTCTTATGGGCGGAGCAAATAACTGTGCTCACGGTCAGGTAGACTCGGGTAACTTTATCTATCACAACGGCGGAGTTATATGGCTTTGCGATATCGGTTCTGAGGAGTATACGGTTTCGGGTTACTTTGCATCAGACCGTAATAAATACTACCGCGCAAGCTCTGAGGGACACAACACTATAGTTCTCACCTCCGACCAGGACGTTATCCCCTACGGTCAGCTTTCCACCGGCGCCGGTGTGATGACAGATTTCTATGCAAATGAGCATGGTTCATTTGGCGTTGTTGACAACACCTCGGTATATGGCGACAATATGCTTTATGCCAGACGCGGCCTTCTCGTTACAAACGACCGTCAGACGGTTGTAGTACAGGACGAGATAGAAACTGCCGGCTCATTCTTAAATCTTTATTGGACGGCTCACGTAAAACAGTATAAGCATTATTCGGAAACCTACGGCAGTGACCATGAAATAACTATAGAGCTTTCACCTGATGGCAGAACGGCTTATCTTATCGAAAAAAAGACAAATCAGTGTGTAAGACTTTCAATAGTATCAAGAATGAGTGGCCTTAAGTTCAAACTTTCCGACTGCTATACCCCCCTTCTTGACGCTACATTTAACACCCCCTACGGCAGCGGTACCAATGAGGAATCAAGAGAGCAGTACACCCGTCTTTACATCGAGTCTATGACCGCGGTATTTGAGCTTGCGGTTGTAATTGAGATGCTCGAGCTTGATGAAAACGGCAAGCCCGTTGATAAAGAAGTTGGATATACCTACTCTCATATCCGTGATTGGGAGCCTACTGCGGCGCAGGATGGTGATAACGGTGATAGCACAGGCCCTGTAGTTGGCGAGAGCACAGGCGCGGCAGATCTTTCCGGTCTTACGCAGAGTGATATTGCCCGCTACGTAACAGAGATGAACAATATGATAAACAAGGGCACCGCTCTTACAAGTGACTTTAATACCTTCTATAATAATGTGGCGAAGGTTATGTACGGTCTTTTAGTAAAGTTCAATCCCGATAGAATTAACGTATGGTCATCTACTCTTGAGGCGTATAACAATTATGAGGAGAATATACTGCCTTACTACAAGGTTTATGCAGATCCTTTGGTAGAGTGCTCAAGGTCGGTTAAAACTCTGGTTGATATGCTTGCGGGCGTTGATGCAAGAGATGTAATCGAGGAGCCCGAGGTAGATGAATAACCTCACACACAAAATATTATGATTACAAAAAAAAGAGGCACAGAGAAATCTGCGCCTCTTTTATATATTTAAAAACATCGATTTTTGTAAATAAAGGATTACAAAACCCTTATACAGACAGAAAGAGCAAGAGTAAAAGGATAACTTCCTTCTATTCTTGCTCTGTTTGTTTTCTGCGAATGAATTGATGCTGACGCATCATGAATTGGCTTCGCCATGATTTCTCGCTTCGCTCCATGAATTGAATTGCAACCAATGTGCCGTAAGGCACAATTCATGCCGCAGGCAATTAGCGAAAGCACCGCTTTCAATTCACGCAACCGCGAGGTTGCAATTCATTGCGTGTTCTCCGCTTGGGATAACACGCATTTGATTTGCTCTTTTTTATATTAAAGATAAATTATCTCTGTACTCTTCCTGAGCCGTCGCCGCCTGCAAGCTTTTCAACCTCGCTTACGCCAACACGGTTGTAGTCGCCCTCAATAGAGTGCTTAAGAGCAGATGCTGCAACTGCAAACTCAATTGCATCCTGTGTATTCTTGCCTGAAAGAAGTGCATAGATAAGACCGCCACCGAAGGAGTCGCCGCCGCCTACACGGTCGGTGATGTGGAGGTGATATGACTTGGAGAAGCAGTAGTTCTCACCGTCAAAGAGCATACCTGCCCAGTCGTTATCGCTTGCTGAGATAGAAGAGCGGAGTGTGATAGCAACCTTCTCAAAGCCGAATTTATCCTTAAGCTGCTTAGCAACAGACTTATAACCCTCGTGATTGAGTTTACCGCCGTAGATATCGGTGCCCTCAGCCTCGATACCGAATACGTCCTTAGCGTCCTCCTCGTTGGAGATGCAAACGTCATCGTACTGGCAAAGATCGGTCATAGCCTCTCTTGCCTCGGCTCTTGTCCAGAGCTTACCCCGGTAGTTAAGGTCGCAGGAGATCTTAACGCCCTTAGCCTTAGCAGCCTTACAAGCGTCACGGCAGATCTCAACAACGTTCTTACCGAGAGCGGGAGTAATACCTGTAAAGTGGAACCAGTCAGCGCCCTCAAAGATATCGTCCCAGTTAAAGTCGGATTTAGATGCCTCCTGGATAGCAGAGTGCGCACGGTCGTAAATACATACGGAGCCTCTCTGGGGTGCGCCCTTTTCAAGATAGTAGATACCCACTCTGTCACCGCCGCGAACGATTTTGGAGGTATCAACGCCAAAATAACGAAGTGAGTTTACTGCCGCCTGACCGATAGCGTGCTTGGGGAGTTTTGTAACGTAAACAGAGTCAAATCCGTAGTTAGCAAGAGAAACTGCTACGTTTGCCTCACCGCCGCCAAAGGTAGCCTGCATCTGATCGTTCTGGAAGAAACGGTAGTATCCGTTAGGTGCGAGTCTTAACATGATTTCGCCAAAAGTTACAACTTTCATTTTTTTATCCTTTCATAGATAAGTTTTAAAAATAGATTTGTCCGCATATATTGTAACACAAGATAATTTAAAATGCAATACCTTATACTAAGTATAATTTAACAGAAGAAAAAAAGACCTTCTTTTGGAAAGTCTTTCTAAATTCTTTTAAATACCTTTAAGGGCGCTAATGCAGGCGGAGCAAATCTTTTTGCCGCCAAAGTCATAAAGGTCCTTTGCGCTCTTACAAAAGATGCAGGCATCCTCATATTTTTTGATAACTATTGAGTTGCCTTCAAGAGTTATTTCTGTGCGGTCTCCCTCTTTTATTTCAAGAGCCGTACGCATTTCCTTAGGTACAACAATGCGTCCAAGCTCGTCAACCTTACGAATTATACCGGTGCTTTTCATAAAAAATCCTTTCAAGTAACTTTGCCTAAAAACCTATTATATTTTATCACACAAAAGAGGTGTGTTCAAGATAAATATAAAACAAAAAAACAAAAAAATGTTGTGCAAAATAACAAAAAACGAGGACTGTGATGAAATACGTCGACACCTGCCTTTTGCCGCCGAAAATTAAAAGCGAAATATGTGATATAAGTAGCTCGTACGTTGATTTTTTTACTCGGCTGAATGAAATAAGATTGCGCTCCTTTGGGCCGTGTACCGTCACCATTGACGGGGAGAATATGCGCCTTGCTTCTTCGGTAAACGGCGAGGAGTTAAGAGATGCTCTTTCACGGCTATGCAGAGGCTCGCTCTATGCGTATACGGACAGCATAAGACAGGGTTATATTTCCTTACCTCTCGGTATACGCGTGGGTATATCGGGCAGGGCGAGATACTCGGATATGCGCCTTGTCGGCATCAGCACGGTAGACACTCTTGTATATAGGTTTCCATTAAGACATCTGATAAACACCGATAAGGTATATTCGTTTTTTGAAAAGGGTGGGGGAGGTATGCTAATCTTTTCTGTGCCCATGGGAGGCAAAACCACACTTCTGGCATCGCTTGGCGCAAATATCGGCAGAACAAAAAGACTTGTTATAGTGGATGAAAGAGGCGAATTTGTAAAAGAAAATTATTCTGATAAAATGGTAGATATCCTGAGCGGATACTCTAAAAGAGACGGCATAGAGATTGCTATGCGCACTCACTCCTGCGAGGTAATTATGGTGGATGAGTTATCCTTTGACGATACCGTAGCTCTTAGACCTCACCTTGGCGGCGGCGTCCCTCTGATAGCATCTGTGCACGCGTCTACTCTTAGCGAGGCCAAAAACAAAGCGGGAATAAAAGAGATGATAAAAGAGGGAATTTTTCAAACTTTTGTTGGCATTAAGCGTCAAAACGGCGCTTTTATATATGATTTATATGAGGACAAAGTATGAGATATATAGGCATTGCTCTTTTGCTTTTATCTGCTGTTTTTATAGATGCGGCATTTGCTAAACACAGTCGTGAGGCCTTTAGTGAATGCGAGGGTTTTCTCTTGCTCTTAAGGCATATAAAAAGCGAAATAAGTATAGGTGGCTCTACCCTTAACGAGTGGGCAGGGCGCTTTCATAACGACAGACTTTCCGAGGTGGGATTTATCGATAGGCTGAAAGAGAATGCAGATCTTTACGACGCATTTACTCTCTCATCTGATAAATTAAAACTCCCACACGATAAAAAGAAACTCATAGGCAGTCTTTTGTCCCGTCTTGGCAAGGGGGCTTTGGATGATGAGATAAGGCTGCTTGATGATTTTATACATACCCTCGAATGTGAACTTGAGCATTTGAAAAAGGAAAGCCTCAGGCAGGGCGGTGTACTGCGCGTATCGGTCTATGCGCTCTCCCTTTCGGTGGCGATAATTTTGGTATAAAAAGAGAAAGGATATAAAAATGGAGGTAGAACTTATCTTGAAAATAGCAGGCATCGGTATGATAGTCTCCGTAGCCTGCCAGATATTACAAAAATCGGGCAGAGATGAGCAGGCAACTTTAGTATCTATTGCAGGTATTATCGTGGTACTGATAATGCTCATAGGTCAACTGCAGGAGCTCTTTGATATACTTAGAGGCGTATTTGGTATATGAGGATACTGTCGGTTTTCGGAATTCTTGTTATCCTTGCCGTATCTGCCTTTATGTTACGAGAGATGGGGTACAGAGCGGTTGCGGTATTTCTGCTTTTCGGTGTGAGTGTTGTCTTATCATTTTTGCCCGAGTACATTGATGCGATTTTCCCTTTTTTGTCATCCTTTTTTACCGATGAGGTAAACGGCGCGGCATCTGCGATAATGAAGATAAGCGGCATCGGTATTCTTGCTGAGATATGCGCTGAAATATGCGATAGCCTTGGAGAAAGAATACTTTCCCGCACGATGGCAGTCATCCTGCGCCTTGAGGTGCTTATTGTGGTTATACCTTATTTTGAAGAGGCGGTAAGCGCTTTGGGAGGCGTCTTATGAAAAAAGTCTTAAGCGTTATTTTTATCTTTTTCTTTCTTTTCTTCGTCTTTTCTCTCGGCTCATTTGCCTATAGTGAAGATGATGCTAAAAGAGAAATTGAAGATTATCTTAACGAGTTTTCTCTTATCATTCCAAAGGATAGCGGCGTTGATATAAACGATACCGATGGGCTGCTTGAAAATATCGGCTTCGGCTACGTGATAAACGAACTTTTTTCATCTCTTAACGGTAAGGGCAGCAGCACTTACGAGTTTTTGTTTTTATCCCTCTCACTTTCTCTTTTTACCGCCCTTGCCTACGCCTTCTCGGGCGATGCTGTCGGCAGGGGCGCGGGCGCTGTGTCTGTCAGCGCTATATTCGTTTTTATCCTGCCGTCCTGCCTTTTTGCAATTCAGTCGCTTGGGGATGCAAGCGAGTTTTTCTCCTACGCAATACCGATAATGAGCGCGGTTAGTGTTGCCGGTGGCAGTACCGCGCAGGCAAGCGTGCAAGGACTTGCGCTCAATGCCGGCCTATGGCTTATCGGTGAGGGGGTGGTAAAGGTGCTTTTGCCTCTTTCTCTTTTTCTTTGCGTGCTTTCGCTTTTTTCATCTCTTTCCAAAAACAATGTTTTTGATATATCCAAAAACGCCCGAGGTATATTCCTTTGGGGCATGGGCGCTCTTACCGCTCTTTTCAGCGGCGCGCTGGGACTTCAGAGTATCCTCTCGGGAGCAAAGGATTCTATGAGCATACGTACGGCAAAATATGCCATAAGCAATATGATACCGATTGTCGGTGCCTCGGTCTCGGGGGCGCTGTCAACTCTCGGCGGCGCGCTTTCCTACGTTAAGGACACCTTGGGTATCGGTACTGTGGCAGTCCTTTTATCTCTGCTTTTGCCAACGCTTATCACCCTGCTTATTTACAGAGTGATACTCTTTGTCTCGTCCTCTCTTGTAAAACTTGTCTCGGGCAGGGATAAAAACGCCTTTTCATCGCTTCTCTTTGCCTTTGATACGCTTATTGCCTCATACGCCTTTTCAGCTCTTATATACATAATACAAACGGTAATTTTTATAAAAAGCGGGGTGGCGATACTGTGAGTGAGATTTTTAATATACTCCTTAGCTTAAGCCTTATTCTGGGCATTTTGCTTTTTATCAGCGAGGATATGCGCTATGGCAGGATAATAGAGTGGGGCGCAGGGTTGATTTTTGCCTCGGTAGTAATAAGCCCACTTGTTTCTCTTATATATAATTTTGACTTTACTCCGCCTGCCGCTTTTGAGCCCGACGGATGGGGGTATATAGAATATACCGAGGATGCCTTTTGCGATGGCGTACTGAATGCGCTTTGCGATAAATACGGTATAGAGACGCATCAGGCAAAGATAAAGACTGAGGGCTTTGATTTTAACACTATGTCCTGCAAAAAAATCACCGTTACCCTTAGCGGCGGCGCGGTAATAAAGGACAGCGGTGCTATAAAAAGATACTTAGAACAAAATTTGTGTATAGAGTGTGAGGTGCGCCTTGAGTTCGGATAACAATATTCTTTCCTTTTTAAAGAAAAAGGAAAATTTTAAATATATTCTTCTTGCTGTAGTCGCTCTTTTTATTCTGATTGTGAGTATGGGGCTTGATACGCAGGATAAAAAGATAAGTTACGAGAGTGATGAGGCGGCCGTTGAGGCGCGCCTTAGTGAGTTGTGCTCCTCGGTAAAGGGCGTGGGCAGATGCCGTGTTATGGTCTGTCTTGAGTACGATACGCAAAAATACTCCTCACAACAGCGCACCTACCGTGTCAGCGCGGTGAGTGTTGTTTGTGACGGAGGGGACAAGGAGAGCGTCAGGGCTGCTCTTTCTGAACTCATCGGTTCTCTTTACGGCATCGGAGCAAATCGCATATCCGTGCACGAGCTATCTTAAAATAACAAAACAAAAGTTTTTTCTTAGTCATACCGTGACGTTTATATTCATAGGCTTTAATAAAGAAAATAATAAAGGAGCAAAAATATGAAAAAAGTACTTGAAAAGGTAAAAAAATTCTTTTCCACAAAAACGGCAAAAAGCTTAGGTCTTGCCGCATTCGTTCTCTTGGTCGGCCTTGCGGTCTACCTCAACTATCAGTGGTTCTATAGCCCTGAGGGCAGCCTTGGCTACGGGGATGGTAATATGGATTCCTCGGGCGATATATCCGATACTGCCGGCGATGCCAGTGATGAGGAGAACAACTACTTCACAGCAACTGCCCTTACACGCAAGCAGTCACGAGATGAGGCAATTGACGTACTTAAACTCGTTACCGAGAGCGAGGACGCATCGGCTGAGGCAAAGGCAAGTGCAGAGGCAAAGATATCCCAGATAGCGGTAGATATCCAGAACGAGGCTAATATCGAGACCCTCGTTAAGGCAAAGGGCTTTTCTGAGTGTGTTGCTATAATATCCGACTCCTCTGTCAGCGTTATAGTTGAGGCTGAGACTCTCCAGGCGCAGGAGGTTGCGCAGATATTCAGCATAGTTTACGACACTACCGGCATTCCTATGGAGAACATCAGCGTTATAAATAAGTGAGATTTGGTAAACCAAAACTTACATTTTTGTAGATTTTTGTATAAATTAATGGGAGTTGGCTCTTTGCTTGGTTAAAGCCATCTCCCTTTTTTTATTTGTGATTTTACTTTCTGGTTTTTAAACTTTTGGATCTTTAACAAATAAGAGGTTCTTGTATAAAATAATTATTGACTTAACCTCTCTTATGTGGTACAATATTAAAAAATATTTAAGGTTCAAATGAACCTTTTGGAGGATATATGGAAAAATTAAAGGTTGGTATCGTGGGCGCTACGGGTATGGTAGGCCAGAGATTTATCACACTTATGGATAATCACCCCTTCTTTGAGACGGTAGCGCTTATCGCAAGTCCGAGGAGTGCGGGCAAGAGCTACGGCGAGGCTGTTGGTGATAGATGGAAGCTTAAGACACCCTGCCCCGAAAACATAAAGGCTATGGAAGTTATTTCAAGTGAGGACATAGATAAAATCAAGTCTCTTTGCGACTTTGTTTTCTGTGCAGTCAGCCTTGACAAGGCGGCGACCAAGGCGCTTGAGGAAAAATACGCAAAAGCAGAGATCCCCGTTGTGTCAAACAACTCTGCAAACCGCTGGACACCCGACGTACCTATGGTTATCCCCGAGATTAACGATGCGCACCTTGAGGTTATAGAGGCGCAAAAAAAGAGGCTTGGCACCAAGCACGGCTTTATTGCGGTTAAACCCAACTGCTCTATACAGTCCTACGTGCCTGCTCTTACACCCCTTAAAAAATGGGGAATAGAGGAGGTTGTTGCGACCACCTATCAGGCAATAAGCGGCGCAGGCAAGACCTTTAACGAGTGGCCCGAGATGATAGACAATCTTATTCCGTATATCGGCGGTGAGGAAGAGAAGAGTGAGAAGGAGCCCTTGCGTGTATGGGGCGAGGTAAGGGACGGTCAGATTATCCCTGCTACCTCTCCTGTTATCACCACACAGTGTCTGCGTGTTCCGGTAAGCGACGGACATATGGCGGCAGTGTTTGTAAGATTTAAAAACAAGCCTACAAAAGAAGAGATACTTGATGCGTGGAAAAACTTTGTGGGCAAGCCGCAGATATATGAACTCCCTCATGCGCCAAAGCAGTTTATCACCTATTTTGAAGAGGATAACAGACCTCAGACAGCGCTTGACCGTGATCTCTTTGGCGGTATGGGTGTATCTGTAGGCAGACTGAGAGAGGACAGCGTTTACGATTATAAATTTGTCGGTCTTTCTCACAACACCCTGCGCGGTGCCGCAGGCGGAGCAGTGCTTATTGCAGAACTGCTTTACAAGGAAGGATATCTTAAAAAACTTGTTTAAGAAGATACCCGCATATCACTATCACCGAAAAAGGAGGAGTATAGCGTGAATATTTCAAAATACAAGGCGCTTCTGACAGCCGTTGATATGGGCTCATTTTCGGCCGCGGCGCAAAAACTCGGCTACACACAGTCGGGTCTTACTCATATGTTGAACGCACTTGAGGATGAAATAGGCTTCCCGGTACTCCAGCGCGGTTATTTTGGCATAAAACTAACGGCGGCAGGTGAAAAAATAATACCCAAGATACGCCAACTCGTTGCCTGCGAGGATGCGCTTGTAAACGAGATTGAGCTTGCAAAAGCATATAGCGATAACATTATACGCATAGGCGCCTACTCAAGCATGGCGAGCGTGTGGCTGCCTGCTATCGTTGAAAAATTCAACAGCGAGTATCCCGATATAAACGTCAACATACAAACAGGTACGGTAAGCGAGCTGTACGGCGGTATGCTTGACGGCAGGTTTGACTTTTGCTTTGGCTCAACCCAGTCAAAGTACGATTTTAAGTATATACCCCTTTTTGAGGACCGCTTTTATGCAGTACTGCCAAAGGACTATCCCGTAGGTGAGGATAACATCTTCCCCGTGTCGCATTTTAACGGTACAAAGTTTCTTATGCCGGGTCTTGGATTTGATGAGGAGATAAGCGCGGTGTTCTCAAAAAACAACGTAAAACCCTTCGTAACGCAAACTTATGTTGACGATCCTGCCATTATTTCGATGGTTGAGCATAATATCGGCGTAAGCATGCTTTCGGAACTTATTCTCTTAAACCGTCACAACGACGTACGTCTTGTGCCTATCGTACCGTCCTCTTGCAGATACTTAAGTATTGTTATGCCGACAGATAAAATACTTACACCGGTGCAAAAGAGGTTTATCGCGATAGCCAAGGAATATATCAAAAGCTTTGACCACCCTAAGATAACCACGCACTAGCATTCTCTTGCGCGTGTGCGCAAGGATATAAAAAAAATTATTCAAAATGTATAAAAATATATAGATAAATTTGGAAGTCAAGCATACCTAAAATGTTATGGGTCTGCTTGACTTTTAAAATATTTATATGTATAATTATTATGTAGTACTAACGAAAGGTGCGTGTTTTTAATGAAAAAACTTTTCAGTCTTATACTTGCTCTGGCGGCACTTCTTTGCTTTGCGGGATGTGACGGCCTGTCTACGGTAACGCCACCGAGCGAGGATATATATAAGGTAATCACTTCAAGTGAGCCTACAACTATCACAACACAGGTAAGTTACGTTATAGAGAACGACGTTACTCTTGCGGCTACCTACATTACCAGACTTGACGGTGACGATTCCATCTTTGAATATGAATATCAGAGGCTGGCTACAAGTGCTGACGTTGAGCTTTATCCCGACAGTTACATAATTACCAAAAGCGGTACTACCTATTATAAGGACGGTCTTTATTCCTATAACGAGGGTGATACCTGGGAGGCAAATGGCCCAGCTCCCGAGTTCGCGGAGTTCTACGGTCTTAGTATTAAAAAGACAAATCTGCACGACGCTGAGATCAGCGAGGACGGTAAGACACTTACCGCCTCCATTAAGCCCAGAAAGATAAATGACGCTCTCGGTGTCGACCTTTCAATTGCCGCTGATACTATGGTAGATATCGTGATTAAGACAAACGGTATAAGACTTACCGATATTGAAATCAGTTACACCACACCAAACGGCGCTTTTGTTACCGTTGGTACATCATACTCATATAGCCAGAACGATTTGTTCCCTGAGAAAGGATAAGGATTTTAAAAATGAAAAAAGTTATATCTGTTATTCTTATACTGGCCTGTGTCCTTATGGCTACCTCCTGTCTTGGCGGCACTACCTCATCTGAGGTATCAAAGGTTGCAAATATGTATGATGCCAGTGAACCTACCAGAATTTACACAACCTCAACACAGACCTTTGACGGTAAAACACTTTCATCTGCATCTACTCTTACTATCGGTAAGATAGACGGCGCGTATGCCTCTGTCTATATCAGCGAGTGGGATGCATTTGCTGACGTTGAGACAGACTATGAGAGCGTAAGCCCCATAGTACGCAAAACCCTTACAAAGGAATACGTTGAGGGCAAGGGTCTGCGCATCAATGCCTTAAGCGGCGGCTCATGGGATGCTGACGGTGAGGATTTTGTGCGCAGCGAGTATGCTGTTGAAATAAATCTGCACGGCGGTGTTACCGATGCGGTTTATGAAAATCACAAGCTCACCTTTACCGTTCCGAGTGAAAACACCGAGGCTGTTCTCGGCACAGAGATTGATGCTGACGTTCTTGGTGAGATCTGTGATGAGGGCGCGGTTATAACAAGCATCAAACTCACTTATACAATTGATGAGAGTTACGATTCAGAGAACGATATCACCATACCCGAGACTGTAGTTGAGGTTTACGCAGAGTATTCATACGACCGTCAGTCCATCAGTCTGGTTAAATAAGGAGATTTTAAATGAAAAAGTTTATTGCGATTTTTGTTTTAGCGGCAAGCCTGCTTTCTCCCGGCTCCTGCTCTGATCTTTTTAATCCTGAGGAAGAAAAACCTGATGCGCCTCCTGCAACCGAGACGGGCAACACGCTTGAAGATTTTCAGGATGCTATTGCTGATAATCAGCCTACAAAGGCGGTCATTACTGTTACAGATACAACAGTCCTCGGCGTAGAACTTAAGTCAAACTTTGAGGTTACCTATAAGGCAAACGGCGATGCAACTATCGTTTATTCCATAGAGCGTCTTCTTCCCATTGATGAGAACTATGACCCCGATAAGATAAAAGAGACAAAGACCGGTACGGTAAACTATACCGCATCATCAAACTCTTATTCTGACGGCGGCGTTCTTGTTGGTTCACACATCAATGCAATAGGCATTACACTCGAACTTGATGAGGATTATATCGATTACGAGATATCAGGTAACACCCTTACCGCAGAGGTGCTTAAGGCTGACACCGAGTACGTTATCGGCTCATCCGTTTCAGACCTTGATATGACCATTACTATTGCAAACGGCAAGGTTTCCACAGTGGTTATGAGCTATGATTTAGTAAAAATCTCCTGCTCCTATACATACTGATACAAACAAAAAAATGGCGAGGATGCCCGTGTGGCTCATCCTCGCCTTTTTTTGTTTAGTTAAACTGTAGTTTTATATAAATTGATGCGTGGTCGCTTGAGTATGCCTCGTTTTCTTTATCGTAGTTATCAAGCACTCTGTACTCGGATACGGTTGCAGTATCCTTTGATATCATAATATAGTCAATTCTCTCACGGTTAGGCTGTGTGCCCCATGCGTGATATGTGGGGCCCTCGTCTGCCTCACTTGCTATATCGTGCGCATCGTCAAAGCTGTCCTTTGTTGAGGTAATGGTCTCGCTTGAGGGCTTTGCGTTAAAGTCGCCCATAAGCATAGCGGGCAGGTTGCCAAACTCGGCTATCTTGTCAAGCACGACCTTTATTCCGTTTATTCTTGCGGTATCGCTTACGTGGTCAAGGTGGGTGTTAAATACGATAAACTCGTTGCCGCTTGCCTTGTCTCTTAAAATAACGTAATTCGCAACTCTGTAGTGCGCGCTGCCCCAGTCCTTACTCATCACCTCAGGTGTTTCACTGAGCCAGAAGCTGCCGCTGTCCACTTTTTCGTATTTGTCCGTTCTGTAGAAGATAGGACAACCCTCGCTTAGGATAAAGTCATCGCGGTAACTTATCTCGGAGTTGTAGTCGGGCATTGCCGCCTTGAGATAATCGTAGTGCATAAACGTCACTTCCTGGAAGCCGATGATGTCGGGCTTTACAGAGTTTACGTTCTCTATTATCATGTGAGCGCGGTAAAACCAACTCTTTTTAAATAAGTCATCGGGAGAGTAGCATCTTACGTTAGTGCTCATTACCGTTATCTCGCCGCCCTCATCCTCGCTCAACTCAACGGTGGGCTTATTAAAAAGATAAAAGGGCAGATAAAAGCACTGTATCACTAAAAACACAACTACCGCTAAGGCTACTAAGCCTAAAAGACATTTAAAAATCTTGCCAAGCATAAATTTGCTCCTTAGTGTTAAAATGTAATTTATTATTTACTATTTATTGCTTATTTGGGTAATTTAAAGCATTTTTCGGGAACAATGATTTTCCATAGTCCTCGTAATGGTTTATTGTTTGCAATATCCAAAAGACCCATCGCCATACGGTATGTGAGCGCGCCCTCGCTTGAGAAGGAAAGCGCTCTTAAACTCATTGCCATAACGCACTTGTTACCAAAGATAAGGTTTTTAATCCTTGTTTTCTTGTCGGGTGTATCCTTTTCAAACGACATCTTTTTAAGCATTATCTTTGTGCCGAGGTTTATTATGCCAAGGATGAATTTACCGCCTAAGGTCTTGTAGTCTCTCATAGGTGTGTTGAGGTCATACGGACGTGCGGTGGGGATAAGGGTTATCTCTCTGCCAATTATTTTTGCATAATCCTCATCGCTTATATTAAGCATACGCTCGCGCGAGGCATAGCACTCCTTATAATACTCATCGCTCTTAAGGTTTTCACCGTCAAGTATTTGTATCTCTTTTTCAAGAAGGGGAGTATTTGCATCCTTTGCGATTTCAAGGGTGTATATGCCGTTTTCAAGCGCCCATTTGCCATCTGTGTAGTATCTTAAGTCGGAGATGGGGAATGAGAGAGTAGCCGTCTTTTCTTCACCCGGCGCAAGATAAAGCTTTGTAAAGGCACGCAGTTCTCTTAAGGGCTTTACAAACTCGCTCCTTTGCGCTCTTACGTAAAGCTGTACAACCTCGCTCGCACCTATCTCGCTCTCGTTTTTCACCTTTACGCTGACCTGTATTTCATCCCCTGTGCGCTCTGCACTCATATCGCTGTAAGCAAACGATGCGTATGAAAGACCAAAGCCGAAGGGGTATCTTACAGGCACGCCAAAGGTGGTATAGTATCTGTAGCCTACAAAGATACTCTCCTTGTAGATATCATTTGTGGTTTTTGTAAACTCATCGCTGAAGGGTATGTCGCTGTACTTATAGGGCCAGCTCTCGCAAAGTCTGCCTGAGGGGCTTACGTTACCAAAGATCAGATCGTAGGTGGATGCGCCACCCTCCTGACCGGGCAGATACATATTGAGTATTGCCAAAGCGCCGTCTGCCGCGTCAAGTTCAACGGGGCTGCCGCCGTACATTACAAATACAACCTTTTTGCCTGTAGCAATAATTTTTGATAAAAGGTTAGTCTGGTTCTTGGGTAAGAGCATATCATCTCTGTCAAAGCTCTCACTCTCGGCATCCTCACTAAGACCGCCAAAGTAGAGTATGACGTCTGCATTCTCTGCCGCCTCGAGAGATTCGTTTATAAGCGCCTCGTTATCGGCAAACTCGTTTGCCTCATAGCCCTTTTTGTACTCAAAATCAACACCGTTTGCCTTAAATGCATCAAGAGGACTTATAAGCTTGTAAGGGTTGAGCAAAGAGGAGCCTGCGCCCTGATAACGCATCTTTTCAAACATCTCGCCGATGCACAGATATTTGACGTCCTTTTTAAGGGGCAAAATGCCGCCCTCGTTTCTTAACAGCACAGCACTTTCAAGGCTTGCGCGCTTTGACAGGGCGCTGTCTTCTTCAAGGGGATTGTCGCACTCCTTTTTATTGGTGACGGTATTGTAAATCATTTCAAGAACGCGACGGGCAGAGGTATTAAGCGTTTCTTCACTTACTCTGCCGTCCTTGACTGCGTCAACTATTGCTTGGCGGTTGTGACCGATATCACCGGGCATCTCAAGGTCAAGACCTGCGTTAAGGCCCTTAACTCTGTCGTTAACCGCGCCCCAGTCGGACATAATGAGGCCCTGATAACCCCACTCGCCTCTGGGAATATCGGTAAGCAGTTGCTTATTCTCGGACGCATACTCGCCGTTTACCTTGTTGTATGCGCACATAAGCGTTGCGGGCTTACCCTCCTTGACAATGCGCTCAAAGCCTTTAAGATATATTTCTCTGAAGGCGCGCTCGTCAACAATAGAGTCGCCAAAGTATCTGTTGTTTTCGTTATTGTTTAAGGCATAATGCTTTACAGACGTACCTACACCGCGGCTTTCAATGCCTCGTGTAAGGCTTGCGCCCATAACACCGGTTACAAGAGGGTCCTCACTGAAGTATTCAAAACTTCTGCCGCAAAGAGGGTTTCTCTTTGTGTTAACAGCAGGGCCGAGCAGAACGTGTACGCCGTAATAATTACACTCCTTACCCATAGCCTCACCCATCTCAAAGAGCAGATCCTTGTTCCAGGATGAGCCCGAGGTTGCCGCGGTAGGGAAGGCAGTGGAGAGTTCTGTCTGTCCAAGACCTATCTCCTTAGAGTCCTCTCTCTTTTTCCTTAATCCGTGGGGGCCGTCTGTGATAAAGATAGAGGGCAGGTCTACTCTTGAAATTTTGTTGGTATGCCAGGACTTGTGTCCTGCAAGCAGAGCCGCCTTTTCTTCAAGGGTAAGTTCTTTTAAAATCTCGTTAACTTCTTTCATAATAAGTCCTTATTTAGTGTTAAGTCTTTCAAAGTATTCCTTAAGCATATCAACGGTAAAGCCCTCAAACTTATACTTACCGCCGTTTGTGCCGTCGTCTGTGTACTGTGTTGACCACTCGGCCATAATTTCCTCATAAGATGCAGTTCTTAAATCCATTTTGAGCTTATACTCATCTATGGGAGTATCTGCGGAGTTCTTCAGGTTCATCTTATAAACCGCCATACCCCAGGAGTTATCCCACCAGCCTACAGAGATTATCTTATAACTCCAGATAGTCCATCCAAGGCCTGTGTTATCATAAACCTCAAGATATTCAAGCCAGGTATCCTTGTTGCCAAAGAAGTTGAACTCGCCAACAAACTTGGGTACGTCATAGTCTGCTACGGAAAGCAGAGCATACATAAAATCGTAGAAGAGCCAGTTAGGTGTAGTGGACTCGCTCCAGTTATAGAAGTGATACTGGTAAAGCACGTTTTCCCAACCGTACTTCTCGGGAGAGGGCAGAGATACGGGATACCAGACGCCCTCGATAGAGATAACGTGGTGTGTATCAACCTCGCGTATAGCATCGTAAAGACGGTTCATAACCTCCCACTGCAAGGGGCCTGTACCTATCTCGTTTCTGTTTGTGGGCTCGTTTACAAGGTCGTATGCAAGAATTGTGGATGCAAGGTCGGGTCTGTCAACTATATAGTGCTCGGCAATGTTCTGCCAGAGCTCGCACATAGAATTTATGTAGGTCTCGTTTGTCCAGAAATCGATATCGCGTGTGCCGCAGTGCTCATATCCGCTCTGTCCGCCAACAACGCCGTGCATATCAAGGATAACTCTTAAGTCGTGCTTTTTAGCAAGCTCAAGGAAGTAGTCTACCTTCTCAAACGCATCATCCTTCATTGTGAGAGCCTCATCGGTGCCTTCCATAAAGTTGCGGTAGTACATAGGCAGTCTTATCGTATTTAAGCCAAGGCTCTTGATGTTGATAAAGTCCTGCTCTGTGCAGTAGGAGTAGAAGTATGCGTCGTTAAGCGCCTCAATTTGTTCCTCTGTAAATCTTTCTGCAAGAACGGCATCAAGTTCTTCCTGGAATACTTCCTCATATTCTTCAACAATGCCATCCTCGTTTACCTTAACAAAACTGCCATCATCGTTATACAAAGCGCCAAGAGAATTTACGGTCATCCAGCCCTCTGCAAGAAGCAGATTGCCAAAGTTAACACCCTTTATGGTAAAGAGCTTGCCCTCCTCGTCATAAAGAGCCTTGCCACTTGCGACGATGGTCTTTATCTCATCCTCTGTGTAAGTTCTTTCAATAGTTTCGGGCACGTCAAAATTATAGGTTGTGCGATAGATGTGTCCCCAGCCGATAACGCCTACAGCAAAGAGAACGATGAGCAGCACTGCTATTACAACTACTGCCAAAAATTTCTTGAAAAAGTTTGCCATTGTTTAATTCTCCCCTTATATAAATTTTATTTTTTGTATTGATTTGTAAAATAAAGTTAGCAAAATGCTACAAAACGCTTATGTATTTTCTTTCTTTGGTGCATCGCTGAAAATTATTTTAAACACAAAGAAGAATACCGCCATTGAAATAAAGCCCGTAAGGTTTGTCTTTATAAAGCTTGTAAGCGCCGGTACAAAACGCCAATACACACAAAAGATATTCAAAAATCCCCATACTGCGTTTACAAAAATGGAGACGAGTATCCAGCCGATAAAGTACCACATTGCCTGATAATAGGGGTTGCCCTTAGACTTAAAGGTGATATTGCGCTGCAAAGGAAAATTGATGCACTGCGCTGTAAAGACGGCTATCTCAAAGGCAATAAAATTGCCAAGTCCGCCGCCTACCATAACGTTGCCAAGCTCATCGTAAAGCACAGGCTCGTTAAATATGCCAAAGATAGCCGCTGTGCCGTCGGGCCAGGTCCAAAGGGGTATCTCGGGCCATACAAAGGGTACCGATGCAAGAGGGACAAATGCGTAGGGTAAAAACAGCATAACCAAAAACTGCCACACCGTAACACTGCATGAGAATATCATAAAGTTTGTAAACTGCACCAAAAGTTCTGCAAGCTTAGGTCTTTTTTCCTTAAATCCTTTCCACCACCTGACAAAAGGGGCAATATGCCTGTTTTCGGTGGGGCTCTTTTTTAAATCTTTCTTTTCTTCCATAAAACCGCCAAAGTGTATTTTTTTGTTTAAAATTCAAAATCAAAATAAGTCATTCAAATACTTCTTTGTCTATATTGTACTATATCTAAAGATATAAATCAAGATATATTTTGTCGGTCTGGGCAAAAATAAAAAACGCCGAAGGTCGACCGTAATCAATAGGGCCGCCATCGGCGTTTTAAAAACAGATTTAACTTGGCATATCAATAATATCAATATAACTCTCGAACACAAAACTGTAAATTCCTATGTCCGAAGATGTCTCTATTACCTCAACCAAAAGGTATAAGGGGAGCGCATCTACGTATACCTCGTAAACGTAAACGGTGTCCTTAACGCGTCCGTCGGGAATGCTGAAACTGTTGTTTCTCTCGGCATTTACAAGTTGTACCACCACTATCCCCTCTGAGACGTCAACGCCATATACGTTTTCAACGATCGCTATGTTGGACCTTAACTTTGCTGCATCCATATTACAATCGGGATGAATCATCGTAACAGCCGTATCATAATCGTCCTGTGAGAGAGCTCTGCAAAACTCTCTTATCGTAGTTGTGTTCTCATCGTTCTCGTCTATAAAACTGAGTAATTGGTCGCATCCTGTAAAGAAAAGTGTGCAAAACAGCATGCTTGCAAGGAAAATAATGGATAAAAACTTTTTAATACTGCGTTTCATAAGTGTGTCTCCTTTTTTAAAAAGATGGATTTCATACAGCGTTTTTTAAAGTAATTTATTTTAAGAAAAATCTTAATAACTTTTCAAAAAGTTTTGACTTATACGGCTGATAGCGCATAGGCAAATCAAGCCAGGTCTTTTTGTCTACTATTGACTTTTTATGTGAGAAGGCGTCGAAGCCCACCTTGCCGTGGTAGGCGCCCATACCGCTCTGCCCGACACCGCCAAAGCCCATCTCACTCGTTGCAAGATGTATTATTACGTCGTTTATACGGCCACCGCCGTAGGACAGTTCTTTACTTACTCTGTCAATATGCTTTTTATCCTTTGTAAACAGATATAGCGCAAGCGGTTTGTCTTTTGTTTTTAATTCATTAACTGCGCTATCAAAATCATCAAAGGTTAAAATGGGCATTATAGGGCCAAAGATTTCTTCGCCCATTACCGCATCACTGTAACTTACCTTATCCATAACCGTTGGCGCTATTTGGCAACTTGCCTCGTTAAATTCTCCGCCAAGCACCACCTTGTCTTTGTCTATAAGACCTAAAAGGCGGCTAAAGTGCTTTTGGTTTATGATTTTACCGTAGTTTTCATTTTCAAGCGGTTTTTCACCGTACTGTCTTTTGATTTCCTCTGTAACAGCCTTTACAAATTCATCCTTTACACTTCTTTCGCACAGGATATAGTCGGGCGCTACGCAGGTCTGACCGCAGTTTAAGTATTTGCCAAAGGCAATGCGTCTTGCGGCAAGCTTTATATCGGCGCTTTTGTCTACTATACAGGGGCTTTTACCGCCAAGCTCAAGCACTGCGGGGGTAAGGTGCTCTGCAGTGTGGCGCAGTACCTCCTTGCCAACA
The DNA here is from genome assembly GCA_045653505.1 of Eubacteriales bacterium. Taxonomy (GTDB): domain Bacteria; phylum Bacillota; class Clostridia; order Oscillospirales; family CAG-272; genus UBA1740. The sequence goes on from JAZOLZ010000007.1 coordinate 107,886, forward strand.
GCCTGACTTCCGGTAAAGAAGACAAAGTCAAACTTCTCATCAAGCAAAGCGGCATTTTCGTCCCTGCCGCCCATAACCGTCGCAACGTATTCGGGCGCAAAGCATTCGTTTATGATTTTTTCAACAATGCTGCTTGTGGCGGGCGAGTACGCGCTCGGCTTTACAATAGCGGTATTGCCTGCGGCAATTGCGTCAACTAGGGGGTCGAGTGTTAATAAAAAGGGGTAGTTCCACGGGCTCATAATAAGCACGTTGCCGTACGGTACTGTCTGCACGTAACTCTGTGAGTGGAACTGTGCTAAGGGTGTCGGCACGCGCCTTTTTTTAGCGAAGCGAGGCGTGTTTTTTATCATATAGGATATCTCGGTAAGCACCATACCTATCTCACACATAAAACTCTCGTATTGGCTCTTGCCAAGATCCTGCTTCAGTGCATCGGCAATCTCGTTTTCGCTTTTTTTGATGGCAGAATACAGCCGTTTAAGTTGTTCTACACGGAATTTTACCGGTATTGTAGCACCGCTTTTGTAAAACTCGCGCTGTTTTTCAAGTAATATCTGTATTTCGTTTGCAGTCATATGCTTGGCTCCGATTAGTTTTTATTATGTATCGTAAACAGTATATCATAGCATAGAGACTATGTCAATAAACGAGATTTTGGGCAGCAAAAAAATCCCGTGAAAAAACGCGGGATTTTTTTGTAAAATACCCTATACAGGGAAGTTGAGTATTGTATTTATAAGAGCAAAGATATCTAAGGGGAGCAGTATGGCAATACAGACTAAGGCTGTTATATTTACTGCCTTTTCAGGGAGTCCTGCGAAAAATTTGTTATAAAGAATAACACCGAGAAAAGTACCTACGGTATTGAGCAGTACGTCTGTAAGGTCAAAGCCTCCCCAGGCAGAAAACAACTGGAAGATCTCAACGGCAAAGCTAAAGGCAAAGCCGCTCAAAACAACCGCCTTTTTACTTATAATAAAGCATAAAAGCGCGCCAAACGGCAGAAAGCAGACTACGTTAAAGATAAGGGCAAGCAGTTCAGAAATGCTACCACCCATTATTGATGTAATCACCGTCTGAAACGGAATGGCGTTTATGCACAGTCTTTCCCATAGACTAAGCGCGCTGTTTTTATCAATATTGAGTTCTTTGTTTGCGTTGCACTTAAAAACAATTATCCAGATAAGCGCCACAATGAAAAGCGCAAAGAGAATAACTATAAGGCGTTTTTTTAACGATTTATCCTTGAATAAGGTTTTTAAATTATCCATTTTAAATCCTCGATAAGGTGTTTTTTATTAGACTTAACTCTACGACAGTTGATTATCTAAGTCTAATAAAAATATATCTGCTTGATTTTAAAAATCCTATTATTTCACCGAGGCAGTACTACGTAGCATAACGTCGTGGTATCCGCCCTCGACGATACTTGTAGAGCTTACCAGGGTCAGCTTGGCCTTCTGCTGAAGCTCGGGGATAGTGATAGCACCGCAGTTGCACATGGTGGATTTTACCTTGTAGAGCGAACGCTCCACGTTGTCGTGAAGAGGGCCTGCGTAGGTTACGTAGGAATCAACACCTTCCTCAAAATTAAGATTTGCCTTGCCACCAAGATCGTATCTTTGCCAGTTTCTTGCTCGGTTAGATCCTTCTCCCCAATATTCCTTAACGTACTGGCCGTTAACCATTGTCTTGGGAGTGGGAGATTCGTCAAATCTAGCAAAATATCTGCCAAGCATAAGGAAATCTGCGCCCATAGCCAAAGCAAGTGTCATGTGATAGGCATGTACGATACCGCCGTCGGAGCAAATAGGAATGTAAACACCTGTTTCCTTGAAATATTCATCTCTGGCAGCCGCTACCTCAATAACAGCGCTTGCCTGACCGCGTCCAATACCCTTAGTTTCACGTGTTATACAAATAGAGCCTCCGCCGATACCAACCTTTATGAAATCTGCACCTGCTTCTGCAAGGAAACGGAAACCCTCGCGATCAACCACGTTTCCTGCACCGATTTTGACGGTGTTTCCGTATTTTTCTCTTACGAAATCAATGGTGCGCTTCTGCCATATAGTATAACCCTCGGAGGAGTCAATGCAAAGAACGTCAGCGCCCGCCTCAACT
>JAZOLZ010000008.1:0-58305 GCA_045653505.1 Eubacteriales bacterium
CATGATAAAGGGGATATCTGCCGCCATCATTGCTGAGAAGGCGATATTACCGATACCGGGCAGGTCAAATACCTGCTCTGTGATGATAGCACCTGAGAAGAGCGAGGGTAAAAGTCCTGCAAGAGAGGTTACAAGAGGGATAAGAGTGTTACGGAAGGCGTGCTTATAAATAACCTTACCTTCCTTAAGACCCTTTGCACGTGCTGTGCGTATGTAGTCTGAGTTAAGTACCTCAAGCATATTTGTTCTGGTCATTCTCATTCTGCCGCCTATACTGAGTATAACGACGGTGAGTATGGGCAAGAACATATGTCTTAAGTAGTCAAATATCAGTGCAAAGCCCGTAAGTGTCTGCGAGGCATCGACAAGACCCGATGGCGGGAACCAGCCGAGCTTCATCGCAAAGACGTCACGGAGCATCTGACCGAAGAAGAATGAGGGTAGAGAAATACCAATCATTACAAGCACTGTAACAAGGTAGTCTCTTATTGAATATTGGTGTGTTGCAGCGGTAATACCGAGGGGGATAGCAATCATAAACTCAAAGATTGTGGCAATAAAGGCTACTGCAAAGGATACACCCATGTTATCACGGATGATATCGGCTACGGGCGCTCCGTACTTGAAGCTTATACCAAGGTTTCCTGTAAGGAGCGAGCCCAGCCATGAAATATAACCTTTAATTATACCCATAAATCCATCCTCGCTAAGACCGTACATCTCTTTCATTGCCTGTACCATTGATTCGTCAATGGTAGCGCCGTTGGCGCCCATCGCGGCGATTTTTGCGTCGATAAAGCTTACCGGCATACAGCGGATAAGCGCATATATGATCGCAGAAACGCCGAGAAGGATGACAATGGAAAGTCCAAGTCTTTTAAGAATGTACTTTAACATATTTTGTTGACCGTCCTATTATTCGTCAGTGTCAAGCTCGTCGCTATCAACGTTTTCATCAACAGATTTGCTGACATTATCGTCAGTGTCAAGCTCATCAGTGTCAAGCTCATCAGCGTCATCGCCGCCTGCAAGAGCCTTCTTCTTTTTGCTTATTACCATAAATACGCCGACGCCTGCACCGCCTGCAAGTACTACTGCGCCAACTACGATACCGATGATAAGACCGGTGTTGTTGTCGCCCTCGCTTGCAAGCACGCCCTCGTTGAACTCAATCTCCCAGAGCTTATCAAGGGGTGAGGTATAGGGGTTGATGGTAGAGGGAAGTGTATCGGGATTAATGATGTTGGAGTTGTATGCGTAAAGCACGTCTCTCTGATATACAGGGAGCTCTACTGCAAGGTCAAGCACCTTGCTCATAGCCTGCTTATACTTGTCAGAACGAATGTCCTGGTCATCGGTTTCTCTTGCATCGTCAATAAGCTCGGAGAGAGTGTTGAGGATTGCGTTTTCTCTGTAGTAAGTGCCCTGGTCTGCAAGGATTGCGTTATAGCCCCATGCAAGCACGCTTGTAGCAGTAGAGTTCTTGTGATATACCTGGTACATATCAGGGTCGATTGTTGAGCCCCATGCAGCCGCCCATACGGTAAGAGAACCGGTGGAGAGCTTTGTAAGAGCGTTAACGTCGGGTACTACCTGGATATCCCAGCCACACTCGTTAAGGATCTTAGCTGCCTTAACAAAGGTATTATAGGTGGGGTGGTCTGTTACGTTAGAGCCTGCGATAGTGAATTTAATAGAAAGCTTGGAGTTGCCGGCACTTACGCCTGCATCAGACATATACTGCTGGATCTTTTGCTTTGCGAACGCTTCGTCAAAGTTGATCTGGATATATTCCTTGCCGTTCATACGGTCGGGCTGGCCGTTCTCATCCTTAGGATAAGCCCAGCTTACCATTGACATAGGCCAGTAAATTGTCTCTGCAGTACCGGTGTTATAGTATGCAAGCGCTTGGCTTGTATCCATAGCAACCATAATAGCCTGACGGAGCTCAAGCTCGGGGATCTTAGCGGCGTTAATACCGATATAACCGTAACCGAGCTGGTCTGTTGAGAGCATCTTGAAGCCCTTGTCAGCAAGTTGAGTAAGTTTTGTGTAGTTTTCGTTTGTATATTGGGGAGATACGTAGTGTACAGCGCCGTTTTCAAGAGCGTTAAGAGCGTTTGACGCGCTTGTTACCTGGTAACGGATCTTCTCAATCTTAGGCTGGCCAAGAAGGAAGTAATCGTTTCTCTTGAAGTAAACAACGTTTGCTGAGTAGAATGCTGTACCTGTGGGGTTGTCGCTGTTGTTTACGTCGGTTGCCTGGTATGCGCCCGCACCCATAGGTACCTTAACGTTTCTTGTAGACTGAATTTCGTTCTGCATAAAGTCGAATGAACCGAACTCTACGCCAAACTTATTGTTTGCAATATCAACTGTCTGGTTAGGAGCATAGTAGTGCTGGGGAGCAACTGAGAATGCAAAGTTCCATACAGCCTTGGGGTCTGTACCGTTGATTGTTATCTTGAGTACGTCGTATTCGTCAGCATTTACGGGAGTGCCGTCAGTATTGTGCTGACGTGCGATGGGATATACGTTATTACCGATGGTAATAGAGGTTTCGTCTGTTACGTGACCGAGTGACTTGATACCTGAGATGTTAGGGATAAGCAGGCTGTCACCTGTCATGTTTTCGCGCAGGATTACTTCCATTGCCTTTGCAGCATACTGAGTAGCAAGCTCGTTAGCTGTTGCCCAGTACTGGAGAATAATGTGCAGCTCGCTTTCAATCTTGTCGTTATAAACAAGGTTGATAGCACTCTCTCTGTCAACTACAACGCTCTCATTGTACTTGATAGTGTGGCCTACGATAACGCTTCTGTCCTCGTCAGCCGTGCCGTGGTTTTTATATTCAAGTGAGATATAACCCTCAGTGTACATAAAGGACTGTACCTCGTTCCACTCAAGACCGGTATAGTTCTTGTAGGGCTCGTTGTTCTTGTATGAGTCTATAGCACCGTCAAAGTCACGGCCGAGCTCTTCCTTAAAGAGTCTTAAGGCAAGCTCGTAGTCGGCAAGCAGCTGTGCGTTTGTAACCTCGCTGGGATTGTTGGATATAGCATCCTGGTAACCGGGAGTTACTGAGTATGCGTTAATAGCCGCTACCATGTCAGCGTAAGGTACGGATAAGTTATCGCTTCCACCGTTAAGTACCTTACTAGTATTAGTATAGAGATTTATAAGCTCGTTAATACGGTTCTGCGCTCTGTCCTTAGACTGCTTGATAACAAGGTCTTCAGCGCCCTCGCCGCTAAGGTTAGACTGTGTTCTGTACTCGGTAAGACCAACGATGTCGGTAGAGTACATTGTGGATGAACCTGTGTAAACGGGGTCAAGGTAAACGTACATATTGAAGAGTACGTCGTTCATAGTAAGGGGTTTACCGTCTGAGAACTTGATGCCGTTCTTGATTACGAAGATGTAATCTGTTGTCTTGGTTGCTGAGTTATAGATCTTATCCATATCCTTAACTACAACGGCGTGGTTATCACCGTAAGCGGGTATAACGTTGCCCTCTGCGTCAAGGTCGGTTGTGAGCATGCCGAGCTGTGTCATACCAACGATGGTACTGTCGTTGCCCGACGTTGCAAAGAATGGGTTGAAAAGACCGTCAAGGGTCTCTGTCATAATTACGAATGCATCCGTTGTAGGAGTGCAGCTGAACAAGCTAAGGCAGCTGATCAGAAGAATCGTAAGTGACAGAATTAATGAAATAATTCTCTTTGTCATTTATATATATCCTCCTTTATATAAACATAGTTATTGATTTACGGTAATTGTAACCTTACCGTTTGGTATTGTTTTGTCAACTTCTTCTATAGTGATTTTTGTACTGTTTTGTATGTTTGTAACGCACTCTATACCGTCAAGGGCGATGCCTGTACTTACGTTGTTGCCGCATATAAGACCAACAATGCTTGTGATAGGATTAAGAGTATCGTATACAACTATCTTACCTGTAAGGGTAAAGTTATTAAATACAGCCTCGCTTGCTATCTTGCCTGCTAAAAGGCCGTATGAGTGATTGGGTTTTCTGGAACCGTTTATAAGATTGTAGGTTGCGTTTGCAAAGTTTATATTTTCAAAGCTTGCATTCTGTCCTATTTCCTTGAAAAGGCCGCCAAAGTCAGCGCTCGCTGACTGAGATGCTGTCATGCCGCTGATGGTATTATTTTCACCCTCGCTTGAAACAAACTTACCGTTAAAGGTGTTGTTTACAAAGCTCATAGGCCAGAACTGATTTTGGCCAAAGGTGATATTCTCCATTATTTCGTAGCAGCCGTTTGCATCGGCTATATCTATAAGCTGTGCGGCAGTTGATATCTTGTACCAGGTACCCTCCTGCCATTTTGTGTAGATGCTTACGGATTCAGCAGTGCCAGTACCGTTTTCTTCATTAATAGTAGTAGTAATTTCATTTGTAAAGGGTTGTGTGCATGCCGCATCAAGATATGCGCCGATAAGTGTTTTGCCGGTATTTATAGGAAAGTTTTGCATTTCCATCACACCTGTACTCATATTCCACCCGGGCACACGCAGTGTCTGTGCAGAGAGGGTTGCGTAAGGCTCGCTTTCGCCCTCAACATAAAACTTAAAGCTTGAGTAGGGTACCCACGCCGCATAGAGTGTAAGCACGGGTGTCTCGTTTGATAAAGTACCGCCAAGATTAACCTGAACCTTATCTGTGTTAAAGTCCCATTTTTTTGCATAGTAAGCGGGCACCTTGCCACTTGCAAGGTCAGCGCTTGTTAAAGGATTGCCGTTTTCGTCATAGCATTCCCGATACCAGCCTGCAAGCAAATAGCCGTTTTTTGTAGCGTTATATTTGCCTGAGCCTCTTTGAGCGTCATCTACTGCAAGCACGGGGATTTCAGCCACGCCGTTGCCGTCCTTATCAAAGAGCGACGCATTAAATACGTCGGTTACAAATACCCCCGTTCTACCCTCAAACATACCGCCGTTTACGTCAAAGCGTACGCTGACGTTGTAGCCGTTATCCGAGAGATCACTATAGGGAGTATCCCAGGTTGAGCAGGAGCAAAGGCAGGCCAGGGCGCTGATAGTGAATATCAGCGCGATTGCCTTAAAAATATTATTTTTCATCTTTAGTCTTTTACGCATTATCTGCGTCATCCTCCGTTACTGTTTTTTCAGTATCATTGGTTTCTGTAGGAGCATTTACCTCTTTATCATCCTTCTTCTCATCCTTTTTGGTGAGCTTTGCGATGATATTCTTGAAGAACTCGGGGTTCTTGTTATTGATGATGATAACTGCAGCTACACCGCCGCCTACCAATACCACGCCAAGGACACTGAATACGATAGCAAGGATAAGGCCTGTGTTATCGGGTGCCTCGGGAGTGGGCTCAACGTCGGGTGTGTTGTCGCCTGCCAGGTACTTAAGGTCAGAAATTCTCTTTTCTGCTCTTGTAAGTGCGTCATAGTTTGTAACAAGGGCCTGCTGCTTAAGCGATGCTATCTTGTTATAAGCCTCACGAGCTGCAATTACAAGCGCCTCGTCCTTGAGAGCAACATTTTCGGGCAGACCGTTTATGAGCGCTATCGCATTGAGCGTAACGTCATCAGCAGCGCTTGCGCCGTCAATTGTAAGATTGAAGTAGCTCTGGTAGATAAATGAGTCATATCCCACACCGTTTTCGGGACGTATCATTACGATAGGAGTAGTAACCTTACCAACGTAGTCAACAAAGTTAGCACCGAAGTAGAAGTTTGTTGAGTTGGATGTAACGTTCCACATATAGTAGGGTACTATACCAAGACCGGGTATCTGTATTTGCTCGCCGGTATTGGTGATAAAGTCATAGTCGCCTGTAGCGGGCAAATTGTTGCCATTTGTCCAGTAGCTCTCATCGTATTCCTCTTCAAGCACAGGCGCATTGTAGCTTGCAAAACTTACCAAAGCAAGTTTGTTACAGCCATAGAATGCCTTGTGACCGATAGAGTTAAGAGTGTGGGGGAAGACTATCTTGTTAACCTCGCTTGAGGCAAACGCCATAGCGCTTATTCTTACCGTGTTATCAGCAACGTTTACAGTGCCGTTATCACCTGCGTAGGATACAAGTTCAAGACCGTAGGGCACACTCTGGTAAAGTATACCGTCGATTACCTTTACGGTATCGCTTATATCAAAGGTGTAAACAGTTGTTTCATAATCCTTGCCGTTAAAGGTTTCCTTAACCACCCTTGTGAATGCCTCAAGACGGCAGTTAGCAAAGGGATTATCGCCAAGGCTCTTAAGATTTTCACCGAGAGTTACCTTAAAGGGAGTTGCATTTTCCTTAAAGAATGCACCCTCGCCGATATGCTCGGCACCGCTAAGGTCAGCCTCTTCTATCTTTGTGTAAGCAAAGGCATACTTGCCAATGCTTGTTGCATACTTAAGGTTTTCTACGTTTGTAAGACCGTATTCAACCTCACCTGTAGTTGCGTTCTTGTGCTGGCAGTAAGCAAATGCGCCCTCCTCAATCACGTATGCCTCAGTAGGCAGAACTACGTTATCGAGGGTCTCATTATAAACGAATGCGTACTTGCCGATAGTCTTTGCGCTGCTAAGGTCAGCAGTAGTAAGGCTTGCTTCTGCAAATGCGTTTTCACCAATGTTTTCTACCTTTTCAAGGTTAACAGTAGTGAGTGCCTCGCAGTCTCTGAAGGCGTTAAGGCCGATAGTCTTAACACTTTCTTCAAGGTTAACAGTGGTAAGTTTTCTTGAGTAAGCAAATGCACCCTCTGAGATTTCTTCAGCGCTTATTGTTACCTCAGCAAGTTTAGGTGCGTGGTAGGTGTATTCATAGGTGTTTTCCGATGTGATGTAAGGTGTGGTGCACATAGCATCAGAGTAAACGTAGAATACGTCACCGCTAAAGGAGTTTTTACCTATATGAGTTGCCTTTGAAATATCAATTGATGTAAGGCTTGAAGCATTATAGAATGCCATATCGCCGATATAAGCGCCCTCACCGAGAGTGATTGTTTCAACAACAGATGCGCCCATAAATGCGTTATTGCCGAGAGTTACGTTCTCACCGATAGTAATGCTGTCAAGCTTTGAGGTGAGTACCTTCCAGTATTTGATGTTTTCGTTAAATCCGCCTGTACCGTCGCTGTGATCAACCCTGTAGTTGCTATCTCTGCCAAGCATAAATGCACCTGTGCCGAGCTTTACGTTGTCGCCGATGGTAACGCTCTTGAGTTCCTTGCACTCTGTAAACGCGCCTTCACCTACGGTAAATCCATCAGGAATGGTAACATTTGTTATCTTTGTGAAGGCAAATGCATAATCGCCTATCTGATTAAGAGAAGCATCAAATTCGGGCATAGCGGTTATAGCTGTACCGAAGAAGGAGTAAGCACCTACAAAGGTAAGCTTGCCAAGAGTGATGCTATTAAGCTTGGAGCGGTCTTCGTGGTCGTATTTGTCAAACTCGACTGCAAATGCATAGTTGCCAACCTCGACTACTGAGGGGATGTTAACCGTTTCAATATTAGTGTTACCTGAGAATGCGCCGTCAGCTATCTTGTAGATATTGCACTGTGCGCCAAAATCGGATTCGGTAATAGAGTAGACCATAGGTGCAACAAGCATAAGCACTGTGCCGTCCTTGTTTGTAAGGAACTTACCTACAGTAGTGTTATCTGCACCAGGATTAGGTGCCTTAAAGGTAGCATTGTCAGCCTTTACTGTAAAGCTTGAGATATTAGTGCCCTTGAATGCGTACTCGCCTATGGACTCAACGTCCTTGCCGAGCGTTATATTTGCAAGTGCTTTACAGTCGTAGAATGCGTATGCGGGGATTACCGATGCGTTTACGGATACGTTGTTGAGCTTGGGACAGTCCATAAATACGCCCTGGCCAAGTTTTATCTTTTCAGCACCGATAGTAACCTTTTCAAGGTTGGGTAAGTCGTAGAATGCGTATGCGCCAACAGACTTTGTACCCTCGGCAAGATTAATTTCGGTAATCTCGTTTCTCTGAGTGGGCTTATAGTCGATAACGTTGTTATCTGCATCCTTTATTTCGATAATGGCAGAGGCAAATGCGTAGTCGGCAATAGCAACTGCGTTAGTAAGATTGAGTTTGCCTGCCAGCTTACAGCCTGCAAATGCGTTCTGGTTAAAGAACTTAACGTTCTCAATACCCTTAACGACCCTGAGGTTTTCACAGTCGTAAAAGGCGCCCATATCTATTGTTACAAGCGTTGATGGGAGTTCAACCTCTTTAAGGTTTGTACAGCCTGCAAATGCGTACGGGCCTATTCTCTCTACACCCTCGGGGATAACAACCTTTGTTATCTCGGGGTTACCGATGTACCATATCTTGGTAAGCTCGGGCGCGTCCTCGCTTATTTCATCGTTCGGGCCCTTTGCGATATAGTCATAGTTTGAGAATGCGTACTGGCTGATCTCTGTAACAGCAAGGCTCTCGGGTATCTCAACCACGCCGCCAAGACCAAAGTAGCTTGTCAGGCCGGGGCCTGTCGTTACGTACGGGTCCTTAACCTCAATCGGAATTGTGTTGGAGTAATATGTGTTTTTGCCATCCATCTTTACTCTGACGGATACAGAGGCAAAGCCCTCGGCAACAGCGGTTATCTTACCGGTATCCTTATCAACCGTTACGATATTTGAGTTACTTGAGGTAAACTCAACCACGCAGTCATCCTTAAAGTAGGGCTTGAAGTTGTAGCGGATTGTAACCGCCTCTGAGGGATACATTGAGAGGGAGTAGTTAGAGCCTGTAAATTTACGCTCATCTCCCGTAAGGCCGATATCTCTTTCATCTGTTGCAAGGAAGTAGAAGGCCTTGTCAACGTAGTAGCCTGTAAGTGTAAAGTCTTCTGCAACGGGCTTATCGTATCTGCGGTAGCCGTCATCACCCTCTTCCCTTATATAAAGGTAGAGAGTAGGAACTTCGCTGCCTTGGTTCGGGTATTTAGCAGTAATTGCCGTGTATCCGGATTTTATAGGCACTACCTGATTGCCCACAACCACAGCCTTGCTTGGGTCTGCAGATTCAAATGTAATAAGTTCAGGCCATTCTGTACCGGGGTAGACAAGGGGTCTTAAGTCATAAACCTCATAGGGGTTAAGCTCAAGGCATACGTCACCGTCTTCGTTTGTGTGATAACTCATGTCGGGGTCTTCGGCAAAGTATACGCCCTTCTCTGCGTAATCGTCCGGGAGTTCTATTTCGTATACGCCCTGGTTAAGCGCATAGTCGTAGGCAATAACCGCAAAAGTGTTCTTATTGCAAGCGTTTGCCTTGATATCGTCGATATAATCTGTAAGCTCGTAAGTAACGTATGTTGTAGAGTTAACGTTTGAGTAAACAGGTGTAAGGTAATGGTCAAATGCCATAAACGTAGCCTGACGAGCGCCGCTTGAATCAAGAATGTAGTTGCCTTCGCTGTCATGCTCATAGCCTACGTAACCTATCTGCAGTGCCTGTGAGTAGTGGTTGTCATAAACAGCCATCTTTGCAAACAGACGGGTTTCTTTGTTTGCTCTGTCGTACTCTGTGTAGAATTCACAGCCTGTGATAGCAGGAGATGTAAAGTCTGTAACAACAGGGAACTCAAATGTGCTGCTGAGGTTGTTCTCAACGCCGCCGTCAGCATAGTCAAGGTAACCCTGCAGTTTTACGGAATAGGTAGTGTTGTTCTTAAGATTCTGTTCAATTGCGCTGAACTCAATATCTATATTTGTAGGATAGATAGATCCACCGTCGCCGTATGATTTACGGATATCGTAATCGGTAGTGGTATATACAACCTCACCGGTTGCATCGTCGGTAATGGTAACCTCTACTCTGGTTGCGTTACGTAAAAGACCTGCCCATACAAAGCGCAGTGAGTTGATTGAGTCTGTGTTGTTGGAAAGTGAAATATACTTTCTGTCAGCAGCAATCTTCTTCGCTGTGGGGCTCTGGTTAAACGCGTATGTACCGAGATAACTGATAAAGTCAAGGTTAGTACCGCCGATAGGACGTGTTGCGTACGCATCGGGGAGAGTCTTGTCAAGCAGTGCGATAGAATCGTCAAGCTCGTCAGCATTTGTTTCAAAGTAGTCAATATCAAACAGCGGTGCCTTTGTCCAGTCGCCGTAGAAGGCAAGGTAGGGTACACCGAGGTCAACGGTTGTATCTGTAGTGCCGTTAAGTCTTACAAAGCCCTCAACGTACATACCGTTTTCAAAGGAGTCATCAAGGTACTTTTTGTCCTTATCGGAGAGTGTTACCTTAACGGTTACGTTAGCGGTAGAGCCTGCATTTACGGTAACGCGCTCACCACTGAGTGATCCGCCGCCGCTTACGCTGATTTCTATCTTAGCGCCGTCGAGGATATATGCTTCCTCTGTAACGGTTGTTTCGCCGTCGTAGGTTTTGGTATCGCTGACACCCTCGGTCATGACAAAGGTCTGTACGTCATAAGAGAGGCTTGCGGTACCAAAGTTCTTAACTGCAAAACTGAGTGTGTAAATACCTGTTTTATTAGGATCGTCTCCAAGTTCAATCTTGGTCTTATCCATTTCCTCACCGTTTTTGTAGGTGATGATATATGCTTTAGTCGTAGCAGAATTAGTCAGGTTGGCAAGACCAGCGCCCTGCTTTCTTACGGAGTAGGGCAGACCGTTTTTGTTATAAATAACGTCGGCTGTTGACATAACAAGCTGGTTAATAAGCTTTGTAACAGCAGTCGCATCGTTTGCAATTTCAGGGAAGTTGGCAATTACGTACTGGCGTACGAGCGCAACAAGTCCCGCGATGTTAGGTGTTGCCATTGACGTACCCGATATACGGTCGTAGTCCTGACCGGGTACGGATGAGAGGATAGAGCCGCCGTGAGCAGTGATCTCAGGCTTAAGCTCAAGGTTGGGGTTGGGACCCCAGGAGGAGAAGTCGGACATGAATGGGCCTGCTGTCTGAGAACGGCTGATCTTGATTTTACCGGTCTTCTGTGCCGCAAGCATTTCACCCTGGTCCTGCGAGATGGAGCATACGGCAATCTTTGTATCGCCGACGTTCATCTTGATATCACCGGATACGTTGTTGTAGATGATAACTGCAGCTGCGCCCTGCTTTTCGGCAATGTTTGCCTTTTCTTCAAAGGTGGTGTCACCGCGGGCGATAAGAACTATCTTACCGCTTACGTCAAGGCCTGTGTAGTCTGCGTTACGTCCAACACCGGGGATGGTGATATATTCCATCTCTGCCTCGTTAGTGCCCTCATCAAGCAGGTCCTCAACAAAGTTCTTTTCCTCGCTTACTCTGTCACTTGACTCAACAAAGTAGATGATCTCGTTATTGTAAAGGAGGTAAGGAGTGGGAGTACCGCTGATGGATGCAACTGCGAGAGCGCCGGGATATGTACCGGGAGAGCCTATAGTACCGCTGTCGGGGTTGGATGTAAGACCGAGGTTACCGTTCTTGACAGAGCCGTAAGTGGAGTTGAAGCTGTTTGACGCAGCAACGATAAGGCTGATGCCTGCCTCGTGTATCTGCTGGTAAACGCCTCTTTCAAGCTCCTTCATAGTCTCGTGGCTAAAGCCGCAGCCCGTACCGATAGACATGTTAATAACGTTAACTCCTAATGTAACACAGTCCTCAAGCGCATCAAGAATCCAGGTTGCGCGTGCGGTAGCCTGTGTGTCGGAGAATATCTTCATCGAAACAAGCTGTGCCTGAGGAGCAACACCGGTAATGGTATCGTCCTTACCTACGATAATGCCCGAAACGTGAGTACCGTGGTCGCTCTGGATGGGGAATACGTCGGGGTCGTGGTCGGCATAGTCAAATGAGTAGGGCACCTTTTCGTTAAGATAAACGTCGCCTGCTGTAAGACCGGGGTAAAGCTTTTCAGCAACAAGGTCCTTGTTTTTAATAATGTCTGCAACCTCGTCGTATGTAAGGCCGATCTTGTTCTTTGCAGCATCTTTGCCGCCAAGAAGACTTAAGAAGGTGTCGTTAGAGAATGCGGAGTGGTCATAGTCAAGACCCGTATCGAGTACGGCGATAACCATTCCTGCGCCCTGGTAAGCAAAGTCGCTTGAATCAAAAATACCTGTTGAGTATACGTCAACTGTATTTTCTACAAGCTCATATTCCATTTTTTCATACTCACCGCTTACAATGAGTGTTGCGTAATTACCGAGAGTGTCGCATACTTCTTTGTACTGGTCTGCGGTTATTACGATTTCAAATCCGCGGAAGAATGTGTCGTAGGACGCGCCTACTTCATAATCGATACCGCTTTTATCAAGCATAGCGATCAGTTTTTCATTATGCTTTGCGATATCCTTTCTGAGGTTTTCAGCGGCAAAGGTCTTTGCATAATCGCTGAAGGAGTATTTTTTGCTTGTATTACCGTAAGCATCAAGCAGAGAGTCTCCGTTTGTCTTTACGATAATTGCGATCTCGTCAGTGCCCTTGATAGTGTTCGGGAGTTCAAAGAACACCTGCGAGTTGAGGTAATCGTTGCGGTTGGTAATAAGGTCACCCTCAAAAAGGGATATAAGAGGAGACTCAACCTTGTCATCCTTGGTCCATGCCGCAATGAACAGTGAGAAGACGGTAGTAAGTATTGTTGCGATAAACAGTACTAATGCTACTTGTCTGGTCAGTTTCTTGTGTTTTGCCATTTTTTCTTGCCTTTCTTTCATTTTCTGCTACGCATTATTATATATATATTATTTTATTGATAAGCGCACGAAAAACATTCTAACACAAAATAACTAAAAATGCAAGTCCTTTTGCCAAAAATTGCATTACCAAATTGTAAACATTTTTGCCGTATTTGGGCAAAAGTCCAGATTTATCAAGGGCAAACGGCACTTTAAACTTTTTTTAAAAATGCATTAAAAAAATTATTGACAATTTAAAATTTTTATGTATAATATATAAGTGGATATTTATGCCCTTTAGCATCTTTTTTACATATTTCGAGTATTTTTTAAACGGCATTATTATTAAAAAATTGAATATAAAAGGAGAACAAAATGAAGTTTTCACAAAGACTACTTGCACTTTTGCTTGTATTGGTAATGCTTGTGCCTACTTTTGTATCCTGCTTTGAGGCGGCGCCCTGCGTACAGCACGTAGACGGCAACTCAGACAAGGTATGTGACGTATGCGGACAGGCAATACCCAATCAGCCCTGTGCAACACACGTTGACACTAATCCCAAGGACAACAAATGCGACGTGTGTGGAACAACAATCACTGCAGGTGACGGTAAGATTACCTACAACGTACAGCTTGCCCTTGCCAGCGGCGGTCAGATCCCGAGCGGAGTTATGGCCTCGGTTTACGACGGCGAGGACATTAAGGGTCTTGCCACATTTGACAGTGACGGTAAGGTAAGTTTCAGACTTGAACCCAGTTCAAATCTTATCCTTAAGCTTGAAAACCTGCCTGAGGGCTACAAGGCGCAGTCGGGATACAGACTTAACGCAAACGGCACTACAATCACCATCACTACAGGTGTAATTGACAATCCTAACAATCTGTTTATTGACAAAGAACTTGGTCTTGGCGATATAATGTACGATTTCACCGTTACCGACGTTGACGGCAACGTACAAAAGCTCTCTGACCTTCTTAAGACAAATACAGGCGTACTTATCAACTTCTGGGGTACACCCTGCGGCAACTGCGAGGATGAATTCCCCTTCATGATGGAGGCGTATAAGGAATATCGTGATCAAGGTATTGAGATTATTGCTTATGCCCCCAAGGCTTATGAGCTTACACTGCATACCGGCGCAAACAATGCGCAACTTACTAACTTTATAAAAGAATGGCAGTCAAGACTTGAACTTGAGTTCCCGCTTGTTCTCGGTGAGATAAATCTCGAGCAGGCATTCGGTGTTACGGGTTATCCTACCTCGGTAATGATTGACCGTTACGGTGTTATCACACTTGTCGAGGTTGGTGCGCTTCCCAGCGCTAAGCCCTTCAGAGCCCTCTTTGAGCATAACGTAAAGAGCGACCTTGAGTATGAGCAGAAGATTATGGAAAGCATCGGTGAACTTACACCTCAGCAAAAGCCTGATATCGATATGCCCTCATCCGATGAGATCGGCGCTGTTTTAAACGGCACTAACTATGACGGTTCATCATTTGAGGCTGAGTATTATCCAGAAAAGGATAGTGTTGACGCAGAGTATTCATGGCCCTTTATCATCTGCTCCGACAGTTGTGAGCATGATCAGATGAGCGGTGGCGGATGTGTTCACCCCTCAAACGGCTTTATTGATTCATCTTACTCCATCATGCATGCCAAGGTAAATCTCAAGGCTGGTGAGGCGCTCGCACTTGAATATTTTGCTTCAAGTGAACTTGGCGCGGACGCACTGATTATCCTCGTAAATGGAAAGGATACTTTACAAATTTCGGGTTATGACGCAAATAATACCTGGAAAACCTGTTATCCTTTTGTTGCGGTAACTGACGGCGAATATGAGATAAGCTTTGTTTATACCAAGGACTATGACACCGATACGGGCGACGATACTGTTTATATAAAAAATTTGCATAAGGTTAAGGATACCAGCATTGATACCGCTACCTACATTCCCCGTTTCGTAGCGACAAATCCCAATGCTGCAGGCACATACTTCCGTACTTACGCGCACGTATTCTTTAATGAAGCAAACGGTTATTACCACGTATGTACCGCGCATACAGATGATGCGGGACATACCTGTGACCCCGATAACAGCCCTCTTCTTCTTGCAAACATTATGGGTGTAAGCAAGATGACTCCCGGCACATCTCTTTGGCTCAAGGCAATTAACGGTGAGCTTACTTATGAGGATGCTGAGGGTAATATAGTTAACCTTTATACAAGAGTAGAAGAGTATGCAATGTATGCTAACAAGGCTCTTCCTCAGTACTACTGCACAGTAGACGCAGGCCTTAAGGCTCTTCTTGATGAGATAGTTGAGAATATTCTGGGTAATGCTAATCATCCCGACTATGAGAATCAGTGGCTCCGCTTCTGCGAATATTACGATGCTTACGGTACAGACGGTAAGCAGCTTAAGGACCCCATTGCAGGTGTTGCAATTCACTCTGCTCTTGAATATGTTGAAGAAAAGGAATACAATGAGTTTGTTTATGATAGACTTATTGGCACTCCTCGTGGTATGTTCGCTAAGTTTACTCCCAGTGAGAGCGGTGTATACATCATACTTTCCTCAAATAAGTCAGGTATTCAGGCTGATGAGGCAAATGGTATCGAATTTAAACAGCTTGGCGTTGACGGCTGGATATTTGACGTAAACGGCAACATTATTCATACTTATAAAAACACAGACCGTATGCAACTTTCCATAGGCAGCGGTGATGTTGATTCGGGCAGTGGTACTATTGAGGTCAGCCCCTATGATTACCAGGTGTATCTTAAGGCATATCTTGAGGCAGGCGTTGATTACTATGTTAACCTTGCATTCCAGGATTATACTGCATTAGGCACTGTTTTCTATCAGATTAGTAAGATAGGCGAGGCAGGATACTACGACGCTAACGGTGATCACTATAACTTCGGTTATGCATCTGAGAATGCGTTCACCTTTAATGAGGACGATCTCTACGATGATGATCCTACAAACGATTACGTACTTATTGCAGG
This sequence comes from Eubacteriales bacterium, assembly GCA_045653505.1. Classification (GTDB taxonomy): domain Bacteria; phylum Bacillota; class Clostridia; order Oscillospirales; family CAG-272; genus UBA1740. The sequence continues at coordinate 15,649 of JAZOLZ010000008.1, forward strand.
CGGTATTGACGTTAAGTTTGATGAGACTGACGGACTTTGGAAAGAGCTTCTCGCTGACGGCAGCTTCGGTTCAAAGCTGTATGCTGACTTTACAAGACCTGTAGGTCCCTTCTCACAGTCAATTCTTACCATTATAAAGAACGGTGGCTTTGACTTCAGTAAGGATGAAAACGATACTGAAATACTTCTTCTTCTTAAAAACACAAACGTAGGTCAGGCGCCTGCCAATCCCACTGCCGCAGAGCGCGCTGAGGCGGTTGCAAAGGTGCGCGTATACCTTGAAGAAAACTGGGGCGAGGATTATGACTTCTACGCAGCAGAATATAAACTTGAGGAGATCTTTGAGATTTACCTTAAGCACGGCGAAGAGGGCAAGTACCACGGTAAGAGCAATACGGACGCTATGATACTTCGTGTTCTTTCTGAGGCTAAGAATGACAAAAACGAGGCTAAGGAAGAGCTCAAAAAGCTCTGGGGCGACGATTATGCCGCTAACTATGAGTTTTACAAGGTAGACGAGGTATTTGCAGGCATTTACCACGGTGAGAACAAGACTGATGAAATCAGCGCATACCTTTCAAAAATGCTTGACGATGGAGAAAAGGGTGTCGAGGATGTCGTAACCGACGGTTGCGTTCTCGTTGATAAAGAACTTGCAGAGCTTCTGCAGATGCTTATTGATAAATTCAGCTTTGCCGGCGTTGACGAGGCATGGAAAAAGATGTGCTATAGATTTGAGTACTTTGGCCCTGCAACAACCAGCGCTGAATAATCAATCTTGATTTAATATTACAAAAACAAAAACCCGTTCCGGTTACTCGGGACGGGTTTTACTGTTGTTTTTGTAAATGTAAGTTGTCATAAATGGACTAAAATGGTCTATAATTACAACACTCACCATTTTTATTACCTGGATAAAAATACACAAAAGGATCAAAAATAAACATTCTGTTAAAGTTAAAAAAAGTATTGCATTTTAAAATAAAAGATGATACAATATATAAAGAAAAAATATGTTACATAAATAGGAGATAATATGAAAAGACTTTTAACTCTTCTTTTAGCAGTATGCCTTGTGCTTTCGCTTGGCGCTTGCACACCAGCAAATCCCGATAATACCGATCCCGGCAATCAGCCCCCTGCAAGCTATAACGAGGATTACGTTGTTCTTGTAGTAGATCAGTTTGGCGCAGTTATTTCAAATGCTTTTATCGGTGTTACTCCCACAGACGATCCCAATACTCCTGCGGCATCTCCCGCAAAGACAAACTCATACGGCATCGCTACCTTTAATCTTGATAACTCCAAGACCTACAAGGCAGGCATTCTTGCAACTATCAGCGGTTACACCGTTGATACTGTGACCAAGACAGCTTTTGGTACTAACAAGGTTGCTATTATCACAGTTCAAAAGGATGCAGTGCCCGTTGCTAAAAACTATACTATTATCGTTGTTGACCAGAACGGTGACCCCGTACAGGGCATTACGGTACAGGCTTGTATTCCCGGCGGTGTTTGCACACCATTCTCTGCTACAAATGCAGGCGGCTCTTCTGTAAATCAGATTGTTGATGAAAATAACGAGTACAAGGCGCAGATCACCGGCGCACCCGGGGACTACACTTACTCAAAAGACTACGTTGACTTTGATAGTAACGGCGTTGCAATTATCAAGGTAACAAAGAACTGACATTTGTGTATATTAAGGCCGATTTTGTTAAGCCGAACAGTAAAAAAGAGAGAGCATTAAGCAATGCTCTCTCTTTTTTACTGTAATAAGGGTTTGCGGAGTATTTAATCCGCATTTTTAATGAAAAAACGAGAAAAAAAGAGGTAGAGTGACTATAAGACCTCTAAGCATTGATAGATGTCCAAGGTTGTTTAGCAGTGCTTGCAATTGCCGTTGACAAAAAACAGAAAAAATGGTAAAGTATATACAGAAAGAATGAGTGCACATTCTGAAAAAGAGGCGGAAATATATTAAAACATTGTTACCGTCTGAAATTTACTTAATATTTTTGGAGGAAAATATGGCAATTAGTTTTATTTTTAGTGCAATTTTTGTTATCATGCTGCTTATAGGAGCCGCACTTATGGCATGGCGCCTTTATAATACCAAGTTTAAAAAGCTTAGCTTGCCCGGCAGCATACTTATTCTCGTAGGAATCATTTGTCTTACTCTTATTCCCGGCAGCTTCCATACGGTGGAGGCCGGTCAGATTGCTGTTGTAAAGCATCTTGGCGAGGCTAAAAATGTTCGTACAGCAGGCACCTATTTTGATTTTTGGATCACTGATAAGTATGAGCTTTATGATGCAAAGGTACAGAATATGGATATCACAACACAGGCGTATTCCAAGGATGCGCAGACTATGAACATCGCTATGAACGTGCAATACAAAATCGACGAATCAAAGGTTATTGAAATTGCAAATCAATACGGTACTATTGATCTTTTGGCAAACCGTATAGAATCTATTGCTACAGAGAAGGCTAAAGCAACCCTGTCCTCATACTCTGCTATGAATATCATCGAGACACGTTCTACCATTTCTCCCCTTGTTGAGGAAACAATAAAGAATGCAGTAAACGAAGAATATTGTGTGGATATAGTGGCTGTTGTGCTAACTAATATTGACTTTTCTGATGCTTTTGAAAAAACTGTTGAGGATAAGATGATTGCGGAGCAAGAAAAACTCAAGGCGGAATACGAGAAGGAAACGGCTATTGTAAATGCAGAAAAGGAGCTTGAGGTTGCTAAGCTTCAGGCACAGGCTAAGCTTGAAAAGGCCAAGGCAGATGCAGAGGCACAAATTGAAGTTGCAAGAGCAGAGGCGCAGGCAGTTAAGCTCAAATCCGTAGAGGTTGCGCGCGCCCTCGGATTCACTATCAATGAAGTGGAGATAACCGATGGAGAAGGCGTTGTTACTTCGGTTGAGTATGAGATCGACTTTGAGGGAAAGACACCCGAGGAGATACAACTCATCACCGAATATCTTAAGTACATAGAATATCTTGCTAAGTGGAACGGTGAACTTCCCGGCGTGGTTGCGGGTGATTCTGCATCCATAATGATCCCTGTAAATCCCACAGAATAACTCGCACAGTCAACTAAAAAGAGAGAGCATTGCGCAATGCTCTCTCTTTTTTTGTTAGTCATCTATCATTTCAAAACCCTTACCAATTATCTCACTGCTCTTTGTAACAATAAGAAAGGCCTCGGGGTCAATCTGCTTTATTCTTTTGCGCAGTTTGTATGCCTCACTGTTTTTGCATACGGTCATTATAACCGTTCTGCCTTCACCTGAGTAAACACCCTTTGCGCCAAAGGATGTTGCGCCGTGCTTTATTTCCTCAACAATCAGTCTTTCTATCTCATCGGGCTTTGTGGTTATAATGTTAAACGCCTTACAAAGGTTCATAGATTCTATAAAGTCGTCAATTACAAAGACCTTTGCAAAAAGACCGAGGAGTGAGAACATACCTGTCTGCGCCGCAAAGTATACAACGCCGTTATTCGTTACACCTACAAATGTGGCGAGTGTAATAACAATATCTGCGCACAGTACAGCCGTACCAACGTTCATATGAGTGAACTTTTTAAGTATCATAGCGATAATTTCCGTACCGCCGCTCGTCGACTTGCATCTGAAGATCACAGCGCTCGCAATACCTGTCATGATAATTACAAACACAAGCTCTAAAAGAGGCTCGTGAGTAAGTGGGCCTATAAACGGGAAAAACAGTTCCAAAAGTCTGTTCTCAAGCGAGAGGGTCAGCGCGCAGTATGCAGTAAGCAGACCACACTCCTTACCAAGAAAGATAAAGCCAATTATAAGCAGCACAATATTCATAATAAGCATATATTCTGCCTGAGAGAGGGTGTTAGGAAAAACGTTTGCAAATATAATCGATAAGCCGCTTATGCCACCCATAGCAAATCCGTTCGGAGCCTGGAAGAAGTATATTGCAATAGCATATAGCAGTATTCCAAGGTTAAGCAGGGCAAAGCGCTTTATATTATCCTTTGTAAATAATTTACGCATAAAAACCTCATAAATGTTTATAACACAATTTAATTATAAATAATTAAAGACTAAAGTCAATAAGATATCAGAAAACAAAGTGAATTTTTTAAAAAAGGACTTTCACCTTACAGAAAGTAAAAAGGGCAAAAAGTCGCCGACTTTTTGCCCTTAATGTTTGTTTTCTTATATTTTCTGAGTGTTTTCAGCTATTTCCCATAGCCTCGAGTATTGCTGCCTCAAGTTCAGCCTCAGTAACTGAGCGCATTATTTTGTGCGTGATAATACCCTCGCCGTTTACTATTACGGTAATTGGCCATGCACCACTGCCGCCAAGGGCGTAGTAATAATAATCACCCTCGCCGTCTGCAACCCAGGTAAAACTGTAATCGGGATATACACTGTTTACAAGATTTCCTGCATTAATAAGGTCGTCATCGGTTGCGTGTACTGCAACAACCTCAACAGCACTTCCGTACTTCTTAGCAAGAGCGTCAAAGTGTGGCAGTTCGTTACGGCAGGCAGTGCAGTCGGTGTACCAGAAGTTTATTACCGTTACCTTGCCGGTGTTGTTCTTGATGTTAAAACTGCCGTCGCCAACGATTTTTTCCATATCAAATCCAATACAGATATTACCTACCTCAGTACCCTCAACAGGGCCGATATAGAAGCCACCGCAGGTTTCGCAGAGCATATCGCCGTTAGTATCTATATGCTTTGTGCAGGCATTAATAAAGTTCTCGCCGCACTCCTCGCATACCTTGTCGCCGTTTACGTCCGTATGTACAACGCAAGGCTCCTTTTCCACGTCGATAAAGTTGTAGTATACAAGAGCCGAGCCGAGAGTAATTACCATAAGGATAGATGCGATAAGTTTAAAGGTAAATAGGCGTTTATCCTTCTTTTCCTCCATCTTGGCATTTTCAATAATGAATTCATCTTCGCTAAGCAGCTCACCGTTTGCGTTATGTGTGGGTACGGTAAAGTCGTTTTCGGGCAGGATTATCTTATTGCCCTTCCACTGTATCGCCTTTGTAGGGCATACAGAGATACATTCGCCGCAGTTGATACATTCGTGGTCGCCAACGTGCTTTATATCCATCTTACATTTAGATACGCACAGACCGCAGTCAATGCACTTATCCTTGTGCAGCTTTATACCGAATATCGCAAAGCGGTTGAACAAGCCGTAAAGTGCGCCAAGAGGGCAAACAAAACGGCAGAACGCGCGGTAAATAAATATAACGGCAATAATGCAGCCCACAAGCAGTGCAAATTTCCAGGTAAAGAGCGGACCTAACTGTCCAAAGAGCTCTGTATTTGTAGGATTGATAAGTAAACCTATAGCACCGCCGAGCGTTCCCGCAGGGCAAAAATACTTGCAAAATCCAGGCAAAGGCATGTCCCAAAGCATGTATGTAATAGGCAGTATAAATACAAATACCACTAAAATCACATACTTAAGATATGATAAAACCTTAGTAACTCGGTTTTTCTTCATCTTGGGTGTCTTTATCTTATAAAGCAGATCCTGTATAAGGCCAAAGGGACACAAAAATCCGCATATCCATCTGCCAAAGAGTATGCCATACAGCATAATAATACCAAAAACGTAATAGGGTATCGTTTTACCGCTGTCTGTAAGGGCATTCTGTAAAGCGCCGAGAGGGCAGGATGCCCCGGCACCCGGGCAGGAGTAGCAGTTAAGACCGGGATAACAAACGTTCTTTACGGGGCCTTGATAAATTTTGCCGTTTACAAAGCCTTTAATGTTTGCGTTTGTAAGCAGTGCCGCATAGAGTTGTATCAGCCTGCGCTTAAGCGGTATCTTATTTGCAAGACGCTTTTTATTCATTTTTTCATTTGCGCCACTGTTTTTGGGCGCATCCATGTTAACTTCTTTTTCTAAAACCGTATTCTTTTTTTCCATATCAACCAAGTCCTATACATTCTGTACAGATGCGCGCCGCCTTTTCAAGCACGGCCGCCATACCGCCATTTTGTGAACCTAAGATTACAAAAACAATACCTAAAACCAAAATCACCACTGTAATAACGTTTTGCGCCTTTGGCAAAATGTTTTTGTTAAAGAGGCGTATCTTCTTGTAAAAATTCGTAAGATCTGAGTTATCTGCGATAACGTTTTCCTTTATTGCACCCTTAAGCCAATTCACCTCAGCTGCCTTGATTTTATGCGTGTTTCTTATCACGATATAGATAAGGCCGAGCGTTATGAAAGCAAGAGGGAAGAGTAAAAGAGAACTGCTGAGCACGTCGCCGTTAATGTCGGTCATATCAAATCTTTGGAAGTTGACTGCAGTAAAGAGTGCTATAAGAGCAAAGATTACAGCCAGAGATGCAGCGAGTGTGTACATCAAAAATCTTGCAAGCATAGCCTTTTTGATAGCCTCTTTGTTTTCGCCTAGGCAAAGAGTGCTTTCGCCGTATCCAAAGGCATACTTTTCATCAAAGGCAAAGGCGTGCTTTTCATAAATGCGTCTTAAATCTCTTGCGCTATCCTTTTCGGCTCTTATCTTTTCCTTTGGCTCGCATAAGAGCAGTGTCATAACGCCTACTGCTATAACACCGAGTATAACGATAATTGACGGCACTAAAAGATACGCAAGGTATACTCCGACAACCTCGCGCGAGAATGCGGGCGCAGGACGGGTAAAGAATATATGTGTGCATGAAAAGGCAAACGCAAAACCTAAAAGACCAAGCAGTACAGAGAGTACAGTAGAGGATATGTCTCTTACCCTTTTAAGCCTTTGGTTGCCCTTAAGCAAAGACAGTTTTTTTAGTAGATCAGCCATCTTGCTTCTTTTCTCCTTTTAAATCTAAATATATTAAATAAATGCGTACTAGATATTTTAACATAAAACACCCCCTCTGTCAAGACGCACCCGCAACAAAAAAACGGGGTATAACGTAAAATCCCCAAAACCATCCAAAAAACTCTCTTTTCACACTTGCTTTTATTTAATTGTTCGCCCCTTCTTTGTAGCCCGTTTTTAAAAATCAAAGACTGTAAAAAACAAAAAAAGCAAAACTTATAATAATTTATTTTCGGCTATTACCCGACAAAAAGGCACAAAAAAGAAAATATATATTTACAAAAACACGCAAAAACCGCCGTACTTACAGCACGGCGGTTAAAAATATTCAATTACTTGATTTTAACAACGGGCATATCCGTCATTCGTAACTTTGCACAGCCGTAGGGGTAAAGCTTAACCTTTCTTGCTCTGTCAAGAGGTGTTTTATTCATAGGGATTTTTGCGCAAAGCGTTTCATATCCGTCCTCATATCCCCAGTCGATATGGCACATATCGGCTTCAAGTACAAGCTTTGGATGATTTTGTGAGAATGGAATATCGTCCCCTTCTACCTCAATAAGTTTAAGCTCCTTTGACGCATAAGCGTAGTTCCAATCATTTGAGCCCTTGTAGTGGTAGTCGCAGTACGGTAACTTTCTTTCAATGCCGTCTCTTACGTATTCAACAGGTGTGATTGTTGCCTCGACAGGCAGAGAGAATACTAAGGAGCCGCATTTTGCACTGTAAAGACGGTGGTGGCGGCTGATAAGCTCGGGCGTGGTCTCATAGGAGAACTCAATAACCGTCTCACCGGCTTTAAAGCCATCAATCACAAGATAGGGGCGCTTGTTGATCGGTATGTCGTTTACCTTTATCTTCTTAGCAAAGGAGGGGATACGTATTTTAAGTTTCATCTGCGTATCCTTCTCTACGTTTACAGTGTAGGTAAACTTGTTACGGAAGGGATATTCTGTATCGCAAAGCACCGATACCGGCGTACCCTCCCACTCGGTGTTTATAAGTGAGGGCATAGGCACTGTGCTGAGAATACCGTCAGGTGCCTTCATAAATGACGCAAGAACAAACTTAGGCCAGCCCTGACCAAAGTTAGCGGTACAGCAACCAAAGTGCGGCTCAAGACCAAAGACGTGTGCCTCGGTGTTGTTTGTTCTGAAAATAGGCTTAACAGGGAAGGGGGTGCAGTCTATCTGGTTTGCCATCTGGTCATACTGGTGGCCCCACATATCGTCTGTTATTGATGCAGGCAGTGCGTTAAAGCCAACAAGTTCTAAAAGTTCTGCCCATTTCGTGTTACCGGTTACCGCATAAAGATGCTCAAAGGAGTACATCATCTCAACAACAGAGCAAAGTTCACTACCCTGGATTGATGAAAGACCGGAGAGGCACTCATCGCCTGTGATAATACCGACAGAGGTACCGTTGTACTTGTAAAGCTCATCATAAAGACGGTCTGCAAGACCAACGTATTCCTCGCCGAGCAGATCGCAGCTTACAGCCTCAGACTTTATCATCATAGCAAGGTTTACAACGTGTGTGTCGTATGTCCACTTGTTGAGCGGCACTTTCCACTGCTCGATAACCTCGCAGTAGTCCTTACCCTGCTCCTTGAGTATCTTTGCAAGTTCCTTTATCCACTCTTCACCAGGGTGCTTATCGTAGATACGCTGTAAGGCAATAAAGCCCTCGTACCATCTGTACTTACCCCAGTCAAAGAGTTTAATCTTGCCTTCCTTTAAGAGTTCGTAGTAATTTTTAAGTGTCCTATAAATAGTGGTAAGCGCTCTTTCATCGCCTGAGCAGTCATAGTAAACGGTAAGCACCTTTGTTAAAAGCAGTACCGCCCACGTATCGTATTTATCAATAGGCGTATCACCGTTAGGACAAATCCAGCCGTCCTCTTTTTGGTTTGCCATAATAACGTCAACATATCTCTGCGCGCGCGCCTTCATATCATCATTATCAAGCAGGTATGCAAGCGGGATAAAACCGTCAAGCCAATAGGGCACTCTTTCCCAGCCCTCTTTGTCGCCGCCTATCCACTGGCTGTCCCTTACGTCGGGCCATACCTTGTCAAGGTTGCCTGCAAGACCCTCAGCCTGCAACTGCAATTGCTTTTTTGTCCAACCGTAAGGCTTTATCTCCTTGGTGGTGAAAAACTCATATTTTCTATTCATTGTATTTTCCTTTCAGAAAAAATAAAAAATTCATTGACTTTTAATTCCTCATGATATATAATAGCAAAAAACGATACGTTTTGCAATTGCGATATTCTAAAAATGTATTGTAAAAATCGATACGGAGATTTGCGCTATGGTACTTAATTTTTCTCCAACACCGGAGTTTTATATATGCGCCACCAAGGTCTTTGATCAAAATGAGTTGCATATAACACGCATATATAACAAAAGTGTTCTGATACTTATGATGGACGGCGAGTTGCGCTTTAAGGAGGCCGGTAAGGAAATCTGTCTCAGACGTGGCGAGTATTATATCCAAAGAGACGGTCTTTTACAGCAGCCACTGCCATTAAAGGAGACACCGGTATACTTCTACATTGAGTTCTTCGGTAGTTTTGGCGAGGGGGACGGTCTGCCTCTTTACGGTAAATTTGATCCCCAAAACCTTGTTCCGCTTCTTGAAAGCTGTGAGGAACTTTTCACCACCCGTAACGTAAATCCCTTCCTATTAAATTCATATATGATGCGTATTTTCTCAGAGCTTCTATCTGTCAGTCCGAGGAAGGATGAAAATCCGCACTTTGTATCCCTTGTGCGTAAATATCTCAGCGCCAACTATTATTCCGATGTCTCCTTGGCAGACATAGCACAGAGATTTGGATATACCGAGGACTACATAATCCGTGCTTTTCGTAAAAAATACGGCAAAACACCGCATAAATATCTCACAAATATCCGTATGGAGCGCGCTAGATGGCTGCTTGAGAATACCGATCTTAATGCTACAGAGACGGCGCAGAGTGTAGGCTATAACGATTTTTCCTCGTTCTACCGCGCATTCCGTCAAGCTTACGGCGTATCTCCCAGCAAGATAAAAAAACTTGATATCAATGATGAAGAATAAAAAAATAAGACTATCCTCAAAAAAAGGATAGTCTTATTTTTGGTTTAAAGTGTGTATTTTTGTACACTTATATTGTCGTTTTTGAGGCTAACAACGGTCATTTCACGTTCTTTTACCTCAAGTGTGATGCGATGGTCACCGATAATTGCATCAACCTTTTTAACGTTACCGCGCACAGTCCAGTCGGTATTTAAGAGGATAAGGCGTTTTTCGCTTTCGTCCTCCCAGCGGCTGTAAAAGACCTCTTTTGATGGGTCAATTACATAACTGTCGGTAAGTGTTTCTTTGGCAAGATGCATTACCCACTCTGCAGCAGTATTCTGGAACTTTTCGTGTCCGGGATATCCCCAGAGAGTAAAGGTATAGACGTATCCCTTGCCGACTTTGTGTCTTACAAGTACGGCCTCGCCATTTGCTTTATCTCTGCAAACAACCTCTGCACCGTCAAGTATAATGTTTGCTAAAATCGCCTCGCCGTCCTCCTCAGGACCATCACTTGGCAGTGAGGATAAATCGGCCTTTTCCATAACAAGATTATCATCTGTAATATACTCACCGCAGTAGGTTTTACCCTTTGAGAGTACCCTTATTCCGCACATCTCGGTAAGATCGCCGTCTCTATAAAGATTAAGTTCGTTAAGGTCGTTTAAGAATTCTCGTTTTATGTTCTTTGAAAACTGTGGTATACCAGTAAGGAGGACACCGCCACCCTTGACGTAGTTAAGCAGTTTTTCATAATCCTCGTCAATCATTGTGTTCCAGCCGAGGTTAAGCATAAGGCTATACTGTGACATATACTCGCTCTTTGCCTCAATCGGTACTTCGTCAAAATCACCGTACGGCGTACCGCTGAAGAAGAAGCGGCGCTTGTCAAATTTTTGTCTCAGTGGGTGCGTGTTTGCTCCCGGCATAAGGCAGTCAAGCACGGCTCTGCACTTTTCGGGCTGTCCGTGTCCCCAACTCTTATCGGGGTTGCCAAATGCGCCAAAGACCGCATAGTGTGGGTCCTGCTCGCTGTCACAGATAAAGCCGTTAAAGGGCGCTGCGTATCGACCCTCAATAAAGGCGATGTTTCTTACACATTTGCCCATGCGTGGGTGTGTCTTTGCAAATTTGTAAAAGGCGCGCGTCATATCACGCTTTCCCTTTGTGAGGTAATCGTCAAAGGTCTGCCTTTCCTCTTTCCAAAGGTTAAAAAGGCTGTCCTCCTCATAAATTGCCTCTGCTCCCATCGCCCACGGCTGCATAAGAGCCAAAAAATACTGTCCGAGATGACTTTCGCGGTAGGGCTGATAGTGGTGCTGTATAGCGATATGCACACCCCATCTGCCGTCTGACAGTGCTTCTGATGAGGCTCTGGTTTTTGCAAGTATCGGTTGCGTATGTCCAACCATCGTCTCAGCGCGTATAAAGCCTGTGCCTGCAAGATATGAGTGTCTTATTGCGCCCGAGGCATCGCCAAATCCTGCAGTGTCAAACACCTGGTGTACTTTATCAACGTGATTTTTAATATAGTTGATAACTCCCTCGGTTGCCTCTTTCATATCGTTGGATTTATATTTATGAAGTGTTGCTTTGAATTTCTCTACGTTTGCGTCTATTATCCTGCCGGGGACCTCGGGAGTGCCGTGTGGGTCAAACGCATACAGCATAAATGTAGAGCCCTCGTGCGTGCCGCAATCGTTCATATATTCTCCCGCCGCTTCTACAAGAGCTCCGCTATGGAATTCTCTGCAGTCGGAAATATATATTTTGCGTTTTCTTAAAAATTTACCCCATTTTCTATACAGTTCGTCCGGCTGATGAGAGCGGAAGTTTCTGAAAACAATATAGTTGCCAAGCCTTGTGCGGTATGTATAATCAAGCAACCAGTCCATATATCCGTTTTCATCGTGAGGGACTGTAGTCAGGTCGTATCCTACCTTAACGGGATGCTTTTCTTTCTCTACGTTATAGACCTCAATATCTTTGCTGTCTGTATCTGTACTCAGCCTGAGTATGCCGCCCTTTTGTGGTGTAAAGTCAAATTCATTCCAACCGATATGAGTGTGAATAAAGCACTTATCTTCGCCGATTTTAATTTGAGTATTACCCACTTTTGTGCTAAAGATCTTGCCGATAACTTTTTCACCAACAAGCGCCCAGTCGGGTACTGATATCTCTGCGTGATTGTAACCGCACTCCTGCATCACAATGCGGTTGAGTAAGAGAATATTGCCGTTTTTGTCAACATTTCTTAGCATAAAGCGGTGTTTACCCGGCTTTATAGCAACTCTTTTCCAATCATCCTCTATTATTGCAAGATGGTCGTGCTCACGGAAGAATCTTTCAAATTCACATACAATGTCACCGTCTATGACCAGTTGCATAGGTATATCGCAGTTGTGTATCTGTTGGGTATCGTCAAGGCTTTGTGTGGCACCGAATATAAAGTGCAAAAGAGTTTCCTGGCAGTCTTTTCCCGTATCGCTTACGGTGTCCTCCCATTCTACTCCCTCGCCGGCTTTTATCACGGTATGCTTAAGCCTTGCATAGTCGGTTATCTCACTATTAAAGGCATCGTATTCGTAGGCTCTTTGTCCCTCTTTGAGTTTGGGTCTGTACCATAAATATCCGTCAAGCGTTACAGTGACGTAACAGCCGAGATACTTTGGGCCTACCAAAAATTCAAGGCGCCCCTTTGTCTTTATATCGTTTGCAGAGAATGAGATCTTTGCCGATTTGGTATCAAAGGTGAAAATGCTGTCTTCCTCTACCTCGGCTGAAAACCAAAGTCCGGTAAGATTGCGCTTTGTTTTTATCTGCCAGCTTGGGCTATTAAGGCGTGTCCTCTTTGCCGACATGGCAGGGCCGTACCAGGAGTAGGGATACTCCAGTCTGTATACTTCATCAATCCTACCGTTATCGACCTCAAGTGTGCCGTCCCATACAAACTCGGGATGATAGTGCTTGCGTGAGTATAGGTACTGATATCCGAAATCTATTCTGAATTCCAGTTTCATAATTCACCTCAAAAATCATTCTACAATATTTATATCAAATACAAAAATAAAAGTCAAGCGCCTCTGGGATAAAGTGTGGATTATATTTTAAAAGTAAAATATTTTTTAATATTTAATTAAATACTTTACAAAGCCCCTTATTTATGATAAAATGGTTTAGATTGATTTTTAAAGGAGGTGCCGTATGCGTATAGATAAACTTTTGTCCGAGTGTGCGGTATGCTCCCGCAAGGATGCCGCTCGCAGTGCCAAAAGGGGCGAGATTCTGGTAAATGGCGTTGCTGTCAAGGACGTTTCAAAGCATATTGATCCTGTTTTGGACGTTGTTACCTTTATGGGCAACAGGGTAGAGTACCGTAAATTCACTTACGTTATGCTCAACAAACCCACCGGATACGTCAGCGCTACCGAAGACAGGCATTTACCCTTTGTTACAGAACTTTTGCCTGATAACTTAAGGGCTCTTGAGCTTTTTCCCGTTGGCAGACTTGACAAGGATACCGTAGGCCTTATGATACTTACCAACGATGGGCAAACGGCACACCGAGTTTTATCTCCCAAAAGACACGTAAAAAAGGTTTATCGCTTTGAGTGTGATTTACCGCTTCCCGACGGGGCAGAGGAAAAATTTCTTAATTCAATAACCTTAAAGGACGGCTATGAGTGTAAGAGCGCTCTTTTGGAGCTTGATCCGTTCCGTACGAGCGGCTATGTTACTCTGACTGAGGGTAAATATCATCAGATAAAGCGTATGATGGCAAGCCTTGGCTCGCATATCACCTTCCTTGAGAGGGTGAGTTTTGGCGGCATTGTCCTTGACACCTCTTTAAAAAGAGGCTCTTGGCGTATGCTTACGGAGAGTGAAATTAATTTACTTGTAAAAAATATTTCTACATAAATCTAGGAGAACACGATGGACATTATCAAAACTTTGGCGCAGGAACTTGGACTTAAGGAGGAGCAGGTAGAAAAGACCGTTGCTCTTATTGACGAGGGTAACACCATACCCTTTATTTCCCGTTACCGTAAGGAGGTTACGGGCAGCCTTGACGACACCACACTGCGCGCACTTAACGACAGACTTGAGTATTTGCGCAAACTCGATGAGAGAAGAATGGAGATTTCCGGTCTTATTGAGGCGCAGGAAAAACTTACTGATGAGATTACCTTTGCGCTCAACAACTCAAAAACGCTTGTAGAACTTGAGGACATTTACCGTCCCTTCAAGCCTAAGCGTACTACAAGAGCATCTATTGCAAGAGCTAAGGGACTTGAGCCACTGGCGCAGTATATTCTTGAACAAAAAGAGAGTTACGACCCCGATATCGCAGTATATGCTGAGCAGTTTATTTCGGCTGAAGAGGGCAAAGAGGTGCCTGACGTTAAGGCGGCGCTTCAGGGCGCATCCGATATTATCGCAGAGGATGTATCCAACAATGCCGAGATACGTAAGCTTCTTCGTGAATTTACCTTTGCATACGGTTCACTTACAACAAAAGCTGCAAAGGATGAGACGTCTGTTTATGAAAATTACTATGAGTTCTCCGAGCCTATTAAAAAACTTCGCGGCCACCGTGTTCTTGCTATAAACAGAGGCGAAAAGGAGGACTTCCTCAAGGTAAGCGTAACCCTTAATGAGGATGACGGTATTGCACAGCTTGTATCAAAGGTTGTTAGTAGCAAAACCTCACCTGCGCTTCCTTATATTATGGAAACTCTTAAGGATGCCTATGACAGACTTCTTTTCCCCGCAATTGAGAGGGAAGTACGTACTGCGCTCTTTGACGATGCCTGTGAGGGTGCGCTCAAGGTCTTTACCGAGAACCTTCGCAACCTTCTTCTCGGCTCACCCCTTAAGGGTAAGACCGTGCTTGGCTACGACCCCGGTTACCGTACAGGCTGTAAACTTGCTGTAGTAGATAAGACGGGTAAGGTGCTTGACACAGCGGTTATTTATCCCACCAAGCCCCGTGAGGATATTGCAGGCTCAAAGGCAATAGTTCTTCGCCTTGTTAAAAAATACGGTGTTGACGTTATCGCTATCGGTAACGGTACGGCATCCCGCGAGTCAGAGCAGTTTATTGCAGACGTTATTAAGTCGGCAGAATGTCCTAAGGGCGTTAAGTATACAATAGTTTCAGAGGCAGGCGCATCCGTTTATTCCGCATCAAAGCTCGGTGCAGAGGAATTCCCCGACTTTGACGTAACACAGCGTAGTGCGGTTTCTATTGCACGCCGTCTTCAGGACCCCCTTGCAGAACTTGTTAAGATCGAGCCCAAGGCAATCGGCGTAGGCCAGTATCAGCATGATATGAAGCAGGCGCGTCTTTCCGAGGCGCTTGGCGGTGTAGTTGAGGACTGCGTTAACGGTGTTGGCGTTGACCTTAATACTGCATCCTATTCGCTCCTTTCATACGTATCGGGTATCAGTATGGCTGCCGCAAAGAATATAGTTGCATACCGTGAGGAAAACGGTGAGTTCAAATCACGCAAGCAGCTTCTCAAGGTTAATAAGATTGGTGAAAAGGCGTTTACTCAGTGTGCCGGTTTCCTTCGTATCCCCGGTGCTAAGGAGGTGCTTGATTCAACAGGCGTTCACCCCGAGTCATATATGATAGCAGAGGATCTTCTTAAGAGATTCGGCTATTCTCCCGAGGATATCAATGCCAACAACCTCACCCTTCTTCGCTTCAAGGCAACACAGTACGGCCTTGCTAAGCTTGCAAAGGAGCTTGGCTGCGGTGAGCCTACTCTTGATGATATTATCAAGGAGCTTGAAAAGCCCGGTAGAGATATCCGTGACGATGCTCCGGCTCCTGTGCTTTCAACAGACGTCCTTGAGATAACAGACCTTAAGCCCGAGATGCAGCTTAAGGGTACAGTACGTAACGTAACAGACTTCGGTTGCTTTGTGGATATCGGTGTTCACCACGACGGTCTTCTCCATATATCCGAGATGAGCGACAAGTACGTTAAGCATCCCTCTGAGCTCTTTGCCGTAGGCGACGTAATTGACGTAAGAATAAAGTCTGTTGATGTTGTTAAGCATAGAATTTCTCTTACCAGAAAAGGAATGAATAATTAAGGATATTTGGTAAACAAATGTTAGCAAAGGAGGGCGTAATATGTTTGGATACGTTAAACCAAACGCAAATGAACTGCTTGTAAAAGAATACGAGTTTTACCGCGCCCTCTATTGCGGCATCTGCCATTCGATGAAGAAAAATACGGGCTCTCTCTCACGTATAACACTGACGTACGACAGCGTTTTTTTAGCTCTTGTGCGTATGCTGTACAGTGATAATATAGAGTTTAAGCTTGAAAAAAAGAGGTGCATTGCGCATCCTTTAAAGAAAAAGAACGTCCTTAAGGATAATGAGGCGATAAGTTATACGGCAAGGGTCTTTGCCATCCTTTCATATTATAAGGTTAAGGATGACGTTTGTGATGAAAAATTCTTTAAATCTCTCCCCGGCCGTTCTCTTTGCCCCATTCTTAAAGGGGCTAAGCGTCGCGCTGATATCTTGGAACTTGAGGATATTATAAGGGATAAACTTTCTTTAATACGCACTCTTGAACTTTCATCCTCATCCGATATAGACGGGGGAGCAAATCTTTTTGGAGAACTGCTTGGTGCCGTATTCTCTTACGGATTTTCGGGTGACGATAAAACCGTCTTATACGAGTGCGGATACCATCTTGGCAGATTTATATACTGTGCCGATGCGGCTGAGGACTATGACAAGGACAGGGCAAGCGGCGCATACAACCCTTACGTCATACTGTATGACAAAAAGGATCTTACAAAAGAAAATAAGCAAACTATATATACCGCTTTGGTTCTTATATGCAAGCGCATTGAGGCTGCAGTCGATCTTATGCCGGTACCTGACGGTAGAGATGGCATTATGCAGATAATCAGAAACGTTGTATATTTAGGACTTACAAAGCGTATAGAATTTTTAAAGAATGAAACGGAGGAGATTTGAGTGAAGGACCCATATTCAATTCTCGGCGTATCAAGAAATGCGACTGATGAGGAAATCAAGACCGCATACCGTAATCTTGCAAGAAAGTACCACCCCGACAATTACGGTGAGGATAATCCCTTAAAGGATCTTGCAAATGAAAAAATGCAGGAAATTAATGCCGCGTATGATGAGATACTGCGTCAGCGCGCCAAGGGTGGCGGAGCCTATAAGGGCAACGGCACTTATTACAGTTCCTACAACGGCTCCGGCGCGGGTGGTATTTATACCGATATAAGAAATCATATAAATTCACACCGTTTCGGTGAGGCTGACAGACTGCTTGAGGGTATTGACGAGGCTGACCGTATAGCAGAATGGCATTATCTTAAATCTATAATTCTTATGAAAAAGAACAGGGTAAACGAGGCTATGCGTGAACTTGAGATTGCCTGCAGTATGGACCCGTCAAACCTTGAGTATCAAAAGGCAAAGGAAATGTTCAATAACGCGGCAAACGGCTATGGCTCAACCTATTACGGTCAGGGTACACGCAGACGCACTATGACCGACCAGGACGCCTGCGACTGCTGTGCAAACCTTATCTGTCTTGACTGCCTTTGCGAATGTCTTGGCGGTGACCTTATCCGTTGTATATGAGGCAGACTAAAAAAATCACCCTTTCAGCGCTTTTGGTTGCTCTTGGCGTAGTGTTTATGACAGTAGGCGTTTTTGTAGATACTATCGATCTTACCGTTGCAATGCTTGCCTCGCTGATAATGGCGTTCGTTTATCTTGAGATAGGCTCTCCGTACACCTATTTCACCTGGCTTTGTACCAGTATACTTTCGGCAATTTTCTTTTTCTATTCTCCTATATGGATAGAGTATTTTCTTCTTTTCGGCCTCTATCCGATTTTAAAGGGATATATAGAAAAAATACCGTTTAAGCCTATTTGGCTTATAATAAAAATTCTTTATTTCAATATCTCCTTTGCGGCGATAATATATCTTGCGGGGGCGCTTATAGGCGTAAATATGCTTGAGAGCGAGTTGACTCTTAACATCATTCTTTTCGTTCTGGCTAACGTCGCCCTCATCCTTTACGATTACTTTATAACCGTAGCGGTAAGATTTTATTATGCAAAACTCAGGGGGAGGTTTGAAAGACTACTTAAGTAGATCGGTGAATTATGACAAAAATAGGATTTATCTCTCTCGGGTGCTCCAAAAACCTTGTGGACACCGAGGTGATGTTAAAAAAACTTTATGATGCAGGATTTGAAATTACTGCGGATGAGAGTGAGGCAGAGATAATAGTTATCAACACCTGCGGCTTTATACAGTCGGCAAAGCAGGAGTCGATTGACAATATTCTCGATACCGCAAATCTTAAGGAAAATGGCGGTAAATGTAAACATATAATAGCAACAGGATGCCTTGTAGAGCGTTATGGCAGAGAGGTTATGGATGAACTTCCTGAGATAGATGCGCTTATAGGCGTTGGCAGTATAGACAAAATTGCCGAGGCGGCAAAGGCTGTTATGGAAGGCAAAAAGTATATTGCTCTTGATGGCAAAGAGACTTGTGCCCTTGGTGGCGAGCGTATACTTACCACACCCCCATATACGGCTTATATAAAGATTGCAGAGGGCTGCGATAACAGATGCACCTACTGTGCTATACCTCTTATACGCGGCAGGATGCGTAGCCGCAGGATTGAGGATATAGTAAATGAGGCAAAGGAACTGCAGGCTATGGGTGTTAAGGAGATTAACCTTATAGCCCAGGACACCACAAGATACGGCCTTGATATTTACGGTGAGTACAGTCTTGCCCGTCTTGTAAAGGCTATTACCAAAGAAACGAATATTCCCTGGATACGTCTTTTGTACTGTTATCCGGATAAGATTACCGATGAACTTGTTTGTGAACTCAGGGACAATGACAGACTTTTAAAGTATATGGATATCCCGGTACAGCATATATCGGATAAGATATTATCATCAATGAACCGTCATGGCAATAAAGCAACAGTTCTTGATGCAATTAAAAGACTGCGCAGCGGTGTTCCCGGTATTGTTTTGCGCACTACTGCGATGGTCGGTTTCCCCGGTGAGGATGAGGATGACTTCTGTGAACTTTGCGAGTTTGTAAAGGAAACAAAATTCGACCGCTTCGGCGCTTTTACCTATTCTCCCGAGGAGGATACTCCGTCAAAGGCGTTTGACAATCAGGTGGATGAGCAGGTAAAGCAGGACAGATACGATGTCCTTATGCAGACCCAACTTACAGTAACCGAGGAGCTTAACGACAAAAAAATAGGTAGTATACAAAGGGTGCTGTGCGAGGGCTACGATACCGTCGCAGAGATCTACTATGGCCGCTCCTTTGCAGATGCTCCCGACGTTGACGGCAAGGTCTACTTTAAGGGTAAGCGCGGCAGTGTCGGTGAGGGCGATTTTGTGGACGTAAAGATCACAGGCGCCGTTGATTATGACCTGCTTGGTGAGTTAATTTAATTTTGTGATTAATTAATATAATATAGAGGAATAAAAAATGAAAAAATCAAATGTTCTTAATGTTCCCAACACTCTGTCATTTGTCCGTGTGCTTTTAGTTCCTGCTTTTGTGCTCTCACTGTTACTGATGAAGGATATAGAGATATGGGGTCTTATCGTACCGGCAATCATCTTTGCCATTACCGCACTTACCGATATGCTTGACGGTCAGATTGCGAGAAGATGCAATCTTGTAACCGACTTTGGTAAGTTTATTGATCCTTTGGCAGATAAGTTTATGGTAATCGGCTCACAGATAGCAATTCTTGTGCATATGCTCCTTAAGGGCGAATACACTCTTGCTCTTGTATTTGTATGGCTCGTACTCCTTATTCTTTTCAGAGAACTTGCGGTAACAAGCCTGCGCCTTGTTGTGGCAGGTAAAAGCGGCATAGTTGTAGCGGCAAGCATCTGGGGCAAGCTTAAGACCGTTTCTCAGATGGCAGGAACTCTTATCATTATCCTTGAGCCTCTTATCTTCCCGTTTGAAAACTTCCATATCCCTGCGTATATCTGCATGGCGTTTATGGCAGTCACCACCGTTTTCTCAGGTCTTGATTATCTTAAAACATACCTTCCTCATATAAATACAAACGAATAATATGACAAAACAAAAAAGACCGTATCCGACTGATACGGTCTTTTTTTGTAAACTAAAGTTATTAAATACCGAACAAACCCTTTAAAAAGTCTCTCATTGTGTTTTGTAACTGCTTGAGCGCATCGGGGAAGAGAGTGTAGAATAACACCATTAATCCGATGAGAGCAGTAAAGAGTATTACCGATATGACGGCTTTTTTCGTTATATTTATCTTCCCCTGCTCGGGCATCAGTTTAAATCTTAAAAAGGCAGGGCTGAGCGCATTAAAGACAAAGACGAGTATAAGCACCTCAAAGGGCAATAGTATTATATTCTTAGGTAACGATACGGCAAAGCCTGATAAAAAGTTTGCATAGTATCCGTAGCGGACGTTTACTAAAGTGGTAAGCACTGCGTTAAAGAATATATTTACCGTAGCCTTTGTTACAAAGATGCGTCCTATATTTATCTTTTTGCGATAGAGCAAGAGGGAATAGAGCATAGCCGCAAAGGACTCTATTACGGTGTACTCGAACTGAAAGGCGTAGCCCTCACTTGCTAACACAAAGCCAAGTATGTCAGATGCACAGCCTCTTATGAGCGCCAGTATTGGCCCAAGTATTATACCGCTTATGAGGTGTACGATAAGCGTTGGCTGTATGCTTGTGGCTGGCGTTACCGGTATTTTTAATGGCAAAAACTTAAGCGTTATTGATAAAGCGACGGTAAGCGCGGCAAGACACAGTTTTCTTGCGTCCTTTAATTCAAGTGCGGCGAGGCGCCAGTATTCCTTTGAAAAAACGCTTAATTTTTGTGAGTTGTTAATGTAACCTAAAAACATAAAAAAACCTCCTTGGCTAAGTTACAAAACATCACACTTATCCAAAAAGGCATAAATTTACCGATATTGACAAAGGTATTAATGATCCCGGTCAATTTCGGCTTTCCTTTTTAAACAGCGGGATGCGATGGCTATACCGCGGGGCATTATCCCCTTTTGTCCCTGCGGCAACTCCCCGTCCGCAAGGCACTAACAACGCATAGTCATCTACTCTGTTGTTTTATAAATATATTGTACAATAAAAGACTTGATATTTCAACAGTTTTATAAAAAAAAGACGGCACAGTTTTTGTCCCGTCTTTTTATTTTGTTCTTATTCACCGATAAGAGGTGATACCATACTGTTGGTAATAAGGCGCTGCTCAAGGTAAGCCTTAAGCTTCTTGGGTTTTTTAATATATGTAGTATCAATATCCCACTTGCCGATAGTATCGATATACACGTCACCGTAGTTAAAGATAAGGCCGCCGAGTGAACGGTCGACAACTACGCTTGTAGCACCGAGAAAGGCGCTTGTTCTTTCGTGTCTGTTCCAGGGGAAGCCGTGCTGGCAAACAACCTTATTGTCATAGTACATAATCTTGTAAGTCTTAAGCATGAGCACCTTACCAAGGAATATTAAGAAGGCAATTGCGAAGAGGGCGCCGAATGCGATAAGACCGTACTGCCAGATCTCAGTGGGGATGTCCTTCTTAATAAGAGGAGCCGCCGCCCAGATTGCAAGCACGAGGAAGGTAAGCACAAGGAAGGGATTAACGCAATACCAAGCAGATTTCTTAGCAACGTAATTTGGCTTGATCTTATTTTTTGCCTTTTTTTGATACGCTTTATTTTCCTTAGGTGCCTTAGCAGCCTTTTGCTTAGCTATTCTTTTCTTTGCCTGCTTTGCAGCCTCAGCCGCAACCGAAGCACTGTTAGTCTTTGCAGGCGCATTTGCTTGTACGTTAACATTCTGTTCCTGACTCATTGTAAAACTCCTTACAGAATTGATTATATTATATCACACTAAGTATACCATAGTATTTATTAGTTGTCAAGCATACAAAAGGGCAAAAAAGTCGATAAAATAAATATTTTTTACAAAAAACACCCCGCAGAATTTCTCCTGCGAGGGTGCTTCATTTTTCTTTTTTAAATTATTCGCCTGGAGCCTCGTTTGTAAACATTGTCCACCACAGTTTAAGTGTGTTGGGATTACCCATTTTGCTCTCTTTATCTCCAAAGCAGACAGCCTTTTGGTGTCCCGATTGCCACTCTATGCCGTTTTCACTTACAGGAACAGCGTTCTTGGCAAAGGAAGTGAGGTAGTCTGTCATTTGCTCGCTGATAGCATAGTCCCTTTCGGTAAAAGGTCTCCAGCCGTTTTTAAGCGTACCGAACCAATACCATAAATCCGAGGAGTGCCATGCACCGTGATTATCTCCCGGCAGATTTCTCTCAAAGTACCAAAGATATGAGGGCAACTCCTGAGCCTTTACCCATTTTTTTGCCATAGAATAAAGGAATGGGGGCATCATATCGTGACTTGTAGAGCCTATCATGTAGGGTATCTTATGGTGTTTTTTCTCTTCTAATAGATTAGCGCCTGAACCTACTATCAAGCGGCCGTCGATAAACGGAGTACAGAATCCGCCTTTCATACTCTTTCTGAGTTCATCCCAGGCTTTGAATATTGCCTTGGGCTCCACCATTTTGAATTCCTCAAGGGTCTCAGCACCCGTTTTAGCCATTACCGCCTTCCAAAAGGCGTAGTTATTCTCCGAGGGCTCTTTTGTACTGAGTATTTTGTTAACTCCGCCGCCACTTGACATCACTGCCTTGTGGAACAGTGGCTGGGACAGGGGAGAAAGACAGTGCTGCTGTACGCTCATACCACCTGCAGACTGACCCATAATTGTTATATTGTTTTCATCTCCGCCAAAGGCACTGATATTGTGCTTTACCCACAAAAGAGCGGTATATTGGTCATAAAGACCGTAGTTACCCATATGTCCCTTTTCTTTGAGTTCGGGCAGGACGAGAAATCCAAGAGGGCCTAAACGATAGTTTATAGTTACTCCTATAACGCCTTTTTTAGGCCAGATGGGGGTATCAAAGTGCTTTTCGTGTCCGCATCCGCCGGTAAATCCACCACCGTGTATGTATACGATAACGGGCATTTTTTCCTGAGTTTTCTCGGGGGTAAATACGTTTAAGAAAAGACAGTCCTCGCTGTATTTATAGCTTTCGCCTTTTCTGAATTCGTTATAGTAAAAGATCTTTTTGGGCATATCCTCCTCATTGTAAAATGAGCGTGGCTGGTATGCGCAAGCACCGTACTCTGTAGCATCATAAATCCCATCCCAGGATGTTACTTCGGTGGGATATTCAAAGCGTCCTGCACTTGCATAGCGGATACCCTTGTATGCAATTATGCCCTCTGTGTTTGTTTTTGTGCCGCGCACTTTGCCGCACGGCGTATCAATGATATAATCCATATCTTTTGCCTTTTTATAGTAAAATTGCTTTTTTGACAACTAACATTTGCTTTTTGTAGCAAAAATAGAGTGGCAGATAACCTACCACTCTATAGTCAATTACTGGTTGTCGAGATTATCTGTTTCTACAGCTTTTTCGATTGCATCGGTAAGCTCAGCCTTCTTTTGAGCCATCTTTGCTCTTGTTTCGGGAGTGATGTTCCATACAAACTTAAATGCTGCCCATGAACCAAGGACGAATACTGCAGGTACAAGAACGCAAAGGAACTTAAGACCTACAACAGTGCCGGGAGCCTGGAAGTCAAGCGCACCGTCATAACCAATCCAGCCGAGAGCGTAGATTGCAAAGCCGTTACCTATAGTCTGGCCTATTCTTCTTGAGAGGTTGAAGGTACCGTAGATGGAGCCCTCAGTTCTCTTGCCTGTAACCATTTCGTTATAGTCTATAGACTCACCTACAAGACCCCACTGCATCTGGATAGAAACCATGCCCATACCCATAGCAAGACCCGAGATGATAGAGTGAACAAGAGGATGTACGTCCATTATCATATGTAAACCAAACAGACCTACAAAGATTGCGCCGCCTATAAGGAGTGAGTAGCGGATAACCTTTTCAAGTCCGAGTTTTTTACACATGAAGGGAACAACAAGCATTGAACCGATCATAATGGGGCTTGAAAGAGCAGTACCGATAGATTGGAATGCTACGTCGTGGAATACTGCTGAGTACATGTAAATATTAAGTGTTTGTGCAAGATACTGCATAGTGCAGATACAAACGCCGTGGATGCAAAGAGCAACAAAGGGTCTGTTCTTTCTGAATACAGTAATGATATCGCCGATTTTGATATCGTCAGCCTTAACGTCCTCGCCAACAGTGGTGCGTTCCTCTGTCATGAAGTAGTGGAGAAGACAGATACCAAAGCCTATACCTGCGCAGATAAGCGCTGTTATACCATAGCCGATTGAGTTCTTTTCGCCAAATATACCAAGGATGATCGGGCCGAGCATAGCGGGGATCATATTACCGAACATTGAGCCGACACCTCTTGCAGAGGAGAGCGAAGCACGCTCTGCGTCTGTCTTAGACATTGCAGAAAGGAGTGAACCCATTGGGATATTGAACATTGTGTAGGATGCCTCATAGAAGATCTTGCACATGAAGAGAACTACAAGAAGTGTGATACCCTCAAAGAAGGTAGGCACTGTCCACAGTGCAATTGACGTAATTGCGACCAGGGGAGTAGCGCGTAAGAGCCAAGGACGGAATTTACCTCTCTTGTTTTGACTTCTTGCAAATACCTTATCCATCAGCGCGCCCATAATCGGGTCGTTTATCGCGTCCCAGATGGTCCAGATAATTACAAGAGTACCGAGTATGCCTGTGTCAACCTTAAGCACGTCGGTGCAGTAAATTGTAAAGATTGAACCCATAAGGGTAAAGGTCATACAGCCGCCCCAGTCGCCAAACATATAACCAAACCAATGTTTCTTGGTGAGGCCGCCTTTGATAAGTTTATTATCTTTAGCCATTTTCTTTTCCTCCATAATATTTTGTGGTAAATAAATTATAGCATATAATATTGTCAAAGAAAATTGCAAATTAGCCAATAAATATTGCAAAAATCACAAAAGTATGCTATAATGTAACAAAATACGGGAGGACCTATATGAAGATATCCTTGTTAAGCGAACTTAAAAACAGATTTCCTCAGCCTAAGAGCGAGGAAGAATTTAACGCGATAATCGAATATTTAAAAGAAGAGGGGGTAGTGATAGGCAATTTGTATCAGGAACTTGAAATGTCATCGCGTTATGTCAATATCCATAAGGACATCAGTTACAGCAAAATTAGCATTTCCCTACATTCCCACTCCTTTTTTGAGGTTATATTTTGTCGCAGTTGTGACGGTATAGAATATTTGGTAGGCACAAAAAGATATAGGCTTATACCGGGTGATCTTATCGTAGTTCCCCCGGGGGTCAGTCACAGACCAATTTTTCCCGATAATATCAGGGTTCACTATGACAGAGACGTACTTTGGGCAAACGAGGATTTCGTAAAGAAAATAGCCCATCTTTTTAAAACAGAGGAAAATCAAAAACTTAAAGAGGCTCTGCTTTTGAGGACAAAGGGCACAAGGTGGGGCTACATCGGCAATTATTTTTCGGAGGGCATAAACGAGACACTTGGCAATGAGGCAGGTAAGGATGAAGCGCTTGCGGCATTATCACTTCTTATCTTCACGCATATTCTGCGCGCAATCAACGTAGAGGGTAAGGATAGCCTTAAGCCTGAGAAGCCGACCAGGCTTAATTCAATTATCGAATACGTTGAGGAAAATCTTGATAAAAAACTCACCATTGACGCTGTAGCATCGCACTTTTATCTTAGTAGGGGTACTGTAAACAATCTTTTTAAGAGCGCTATGGACACTACCTTTTATAGATATCTTACTCAAAGGCGTCTTATTCTTGCAAAACTTCTTATCTCGCAAGGTCAAACTATGGAGGCTACTGCCGCAAGGTGCGGTTTTGTGGATTACTCCGCCTTTTTCAAGGCCTTTAAAAAAGAATACAATCTTTCACCAAGAGAGTATGCAAAACTATAAAAATGACAAAAAAGGACAACAATTGTTGTCCTTTTTTTGCGTTTTTTTTAATTAAAACATTGCATTTTTATTTTCCAAGATAAGTATATTCGCTTTGGTCACCAAAATCGTTAACACCCATAAAACTTGCTATTGTCATGGCTATTTGTGTGTTATCGATAGTCTTATCTCCAAAGAGTTCCGCACCGTCGCCGTATGCAAATACGGGTACCTTCATATCGGTATGATAGTCAGCCGTATAAGAGAGTCCGCCGCCTGCACTTGGCAAAAGACCGCAGGTCTCATGGTCGGCAGTGATAAGTATAAAGGTATCGGGGTTATAGAATGCGTACTCCATAAATCTTGCTATTGCCTGATTAAATCGGATAAGCGCAAGGTAGGTTTTTACCATGTCGTGCGCATGTGAGTGCTTGTCGATGTGCGCCTCCTCATACATAAGGAAAAAGCCGTTTTCCTTATCGTCAAGCTTGTCAAGCGTGTCTGTAATAGCGCTTTCCAGAAGTTTTATGCCGCGCAAGTTGTACTGGTCATATCCGCAGTTGATCTGTGCACCCTTAACATACTGCAAATCAAATTGATCGTCAAGCACGTCGTCGTTGTTATCTCTTGATGATGTGTGAGATGAGAATGCTGCGGGAGTTGCACCGGTAGAATCCTCTGTTGACATAACTCCTGCGCCCATTCCAAGTGTGAGAGCAAGTTCAGGTAGCGACTGTACTTCTGTACCGTCAGGCAATTGGCCAAGCATATCGTTGTTAGTCTTATGTCCTGTTGCAAGCGCAGTACCTGCCGCTGCGCTGTCGGTTATGCCTGAGAGAGATACGGTATAGGATGAACCCTTATAAGGAAGCATATAACCGTAAAAGCTATCCTCACCGTCACTGTATTCAGCGTTGTTTGAAATATAATCATAAAGCAGTGTCTGGTAGGTACCCATACCGTCACCGATAAGGAGAATAAAGTTTTTAGCCTCCTTGACAATCGGTTTACAAATGCTCACACCGTCGCTTATCTCGGCGCTATAGTTGCGTGTAGGTACGTAGGTCTCGATAAAGTAGTATGCCGCAGCGGCAATTACAAAGTAATCACCCTCAAGGGCAATCTGCTTTTCCTCTTTAAGTATCGCAAACTCAAGGCCGTCCGTATCCGCATCAAGCCTTTTTGAAATATCGCGTGAGGTCTGTCCTACGACTATTTCGTATTCGCTTACCGCCTTTTCGCTGTCTTTGATAAGTTTAAGTTCAATGCCCGTGCGTTCAAGCACCTCTGCCTTTATAAACTCAGCGGCTCTTTTACTGTAATCGTGATCAGTTTCCGAATAAACTATGGAGTATTCCTTTAAGTGTACGCCGTTTATGTAGGACTCTGACTTTACGCAGCCCGTAAGGCTTAAAAGCATAGAGAGTATCAATATAGCGCATATAATAATCCTTTTCATCTTCCGTCTCCTCTTAGGTGATAAAAGTTACAAATACAGTATATCCCATTTTTTATGTACCGTCAATACTAAAAGCAAAAAAGCCTTTCCTTAAGTTTATTCCTAAAGCCGTTTTCCTCTAAAACCACGCTTCATAAAAAAGATTGACAAGTTGTACTCTTTTATGCTAAAATATGCACGTGACAAATATTTTTGTCTGGGATTTTGTAACTTTTTTACAAAAAGGAGAAGTTTTTATGAAACAAACAGGAAAACTGTCCGTAATGACTAAAATGAAGTACGGTGTTGGCGACTTTGGTATGGCGGTAGTTACCGCAATGCTGCAATTCTCAATGCTCTTCTACTATACGGACGTAGTTGGCGTAAATCCCGCACTTGCAGGTACAGCCATGCTTGTCGGTAAAATCACGTGGGACCTTATAAACGATACACTCTTTGGTTATCTTGAGGATAAAACAAAGTCAAGATGGGGTAAAAGACGACCCTACCTTATTTTTGGCGCACTCCCATTTGCGCTGTCGTTCTGGGGCGTATTCTCTATACCTCAGGGGCTTGGCGACGTTGCATATTTCTTTATTATAATAGGTAGCTTTATGCTCTTCGACACCTTCCATACTCTTACAGGTACGGCATATTCGGCTATGACGGCTGAGATTACCGAGGATTATGATGAGCGCACCTCTCTTTCGACATACAGAATGGTGTTCAGTATTATCGGTTATCTTGCAGGCGCAGGTGTAAGCGGTACTTTGGCAGGTCTTTTCAGCACAATGTTCAATATCACAATCCATCAGGGCTGGAGCATAGTGGCGCTTGTATTCGGTATCTTTGCCGGCATATCAATGCTTATTCCCGGTCTGTTCCTTAAGTATGAGCCTGCAGTAGAGAGCAAGCCCTCGGAGATACCTCCCTTTAAATCCATTATCTCCACATTCAAAAACAAGCCCTTTGTTATGTATATCATAATAACCTCTATTATGTCTATAAGCTTTACTATGGTAACAACCATGCTGCAGTATTACATAACTCATCAGCTTGATATGGAGTCCTCATCCCTCTTTGTAATGGTAACGATGCTCGGCGTACTTGCGCTGTTCCTTGTTCCTTGCGGTATCCTCTCAAACAAGATAGGCAAGGCAAAGGCTTATGCAACAGGCTTGACAATTGCATCTGTTGCTCTTATATTTGTATTCTTTATGCCTAAAGGCCCAAGTCCTCTTATCTACGTTCTTGCGGCAATCGCGGGTCTTGGCTTCTCAGCACAGTGGGTATGTCCTCACTCTATGATACCCGACGTAATCGAGTATGATGAACTTATGACAGGTGAAAGACGCGAGGGTGTTTACTACGGCGTGCACGCAACCTCAGGCAAGATTACAGGCGCTCTTGCAAGCGCGGTATGCGGTTGGGGTCTTGAGATAGGCAGATACGTTACCGAGGGTCCTCAGCCCGATAGCGCACTTTGGTCTATAAGAATTATGTTTGCTCTTATCCCCGCTATATTCCTTCTTATCTGCGTGCCTTTACTTATGAAATATCCTATTACTAAGGAGTCTCACGCAAAGGTTATGGAAGAACTCCAGGCAAGGAGATTAGCTGATAAAGAAAAAGAAACATCAGACGAGGCGGCAGAATGAAAATAACAATAATAGGCGCAGGTCTTGGCGGCCTAACCTTTGGCGCTCTTGCCGTAAAAGACGGTCACGACGTTACGATATACGATAAAAACTCGCGTCCCGGCGGCGTTGTAGCCCTCCTTGAGCATGACGGCTATAAATTTGAGCAGGGGCCACTGCTTATCGGAGATATGCTAAAGGGTGAGCCTATCTATGAACTGCTAAAATCATTTGATATATCTCTTGAGACAGTGCGCGCTGACCGTGATATCATAATGCCGGACTTTGCTATGATAACTCCCAAGGAATATGAGGGGCCTTATTGGCGCAGAGAAAGACTTAAGGAACTTTTTCCTGAGGAGAAAGCGGGCATAGATGCTTATTATAAATTTTATGACGATGTAATGCATTTGCGCTATATTGCTACTCAGAAGCAAACTTTACTTAACAAAATAAGGCTTGCGCTGGCATTTTTAAAGATCAAGAAGTATTCTCAAATGAATGCAGATGAGCTTACAAAGTACTTCTTTAAGTCCGAAAAAATAAGGACGCTTTATACAGGTATATTAGCAGATTTCTGCGCAGATCCATCCGAGGCACAGGGTCTTGCGGTTGTCTTTACCAACTTTGAGACAGCCTTTGATAAGCGCATCCCGCTTGATAAGTTGGGCAAAAAATATTATCCCGGCTTCTGTTATATAAAAGGCGGATGTCAAAAGATACCCGACGCTCTTGCTGATTACATAACCTCAAACGGCGGTAAAATAATTTATAACACAGTTGTAGAAAAGGTGCTTGTAGAAAACACGGCTGTAAAGGGTGTCAGACTTGATAACGGGCAGACTGTAGATAGCGATATTGTTGTTGGCTGCGGATCAGGCAAGGACTTCTTCTTTAACACGGTTGGCAGGGAGCATCTTGACAGTGAATATCTTGAGATACTTGATACCTACAGGCCTATGGAGGCAGTATTTATGCTCCACCTTGGCGTGGACTATGACCCAATGCAGTATATGCGTGCGGCATTAACCTACTGCTACGGTATGTACAATTTGCACGAAGCAACACTTAAGTTGCGAAGCGGAGAGTATCACGAGGGTAATGACGGTTATCTTATATTTGTCCCCTCAGAGCACGCCCCGGAGTTTGCCCCTCGGGGTAAGCACTGCGTTACGATTTACACTGTAGCGCCCGATACCTTAAAGGACGGCAGTTGGGAGATGCGCAAAGAAGAATATGCACAAAAACTTATCTCTTTAGCAGAAAGACAACTCCCCGAACTTTCAAAGCATATTGAAACAATGAAGATAATGACCGCAAGGGATTACAGTGAGTACACGCATATGCAAAAATCATCTTTTGGCGGAGTTGTTCCTATTTGGAATCAGAAAAATCCTACTCATATAACACCTGTAAAAGGACTTTACTTCGTAGGTCAGCAGAGCGAAAACGCAGGCGGCTTAGGTAACGTAATTACAGGCGCAGAGGCGGCATACAAAAAAATGCTGTCACAAAACTTATAAAAAACAAAACAGGTGATTGGTACTTACAGGCACCTGTTTTTTAATTATATTTACACAAGTGACTATACTGTTCTTTGTGCAAATAGTAGATTTTTTGTTTTTTGCACAAAACCCTCCCTTATTTATTGCTTTATTTTGTTTAATATGCTATAATTTAACTATAGGACATAGTTACAAAAGTTATTTTATGTCAATTATGCCTGACTTAATATCAAATAATTAAGGAGAAGCAGTATGAAAAGACGTATTATCTTAATGGTAATGTTGCTTATAATTTCAACACTTACCATGACTGCGTGTGATGCGCTAATGGACAGTATTGAAAAAATACCTGTAATAGGCGAATTTATTGAAGGATTGCTTCACGAGCATGATTTTGTAAACGGTGAGTGCGAGTGTGGCGAAAAAGATCCCGACTACATGCCTCCCCACGAGCACGAGTTTGTAAACGGTGAGTGCTCCTGCGGCGAGAGTGATCCTAACTACGAACCTCCCCACGAGCATGATTTTGTAAACGGTGAGTGCGAGTGTGGCGAAAAAGATCCCGACTATATGCCTCCCCATGAGCACGAGTTTGTAAACGGTGAGTGCTCCTGCGGCGAGAGTGACCCCGACTACATACCTCCCCACGAGCACGATTTTGTAAACGGTGAGTGCTCCTGCGGTGAGAGTGACCCCGATTACGTTCCACCCTCAGGCCCTCAGTATGAGACTGTTTCTTATAGTTTTAATGCTGCTACTGCTCCTGTAGGCAAACTTTCCGAGGATTATCTTATCGCTGTCTTCAAGGTGCCCGCAGACGCTGAAACAAGATCAAGAGATAAGACCTGGACTAACCCTGATGATTCTACCGATAAGATAAACTTTACTCATTCAGTAAAATTCGGTAGCGAATCCAGCTACGTTTTAATTTCTGTTCCCGGTACAGGTACTCTTACAGTTTATGTACAAAACGGCTCAAGCGGTAAGGAATATCAGTATCTGCACGTAACCAAGCCTGACGGCAGTACAGAAGATATTGAGTTTGTCGGCACTGTATCAGGTAGTCCTGTAGTAAGACTTCAGATACCCGTAACTGAGGGTGAGTGGAAGCTTTCACGCGTGCCCAGCAGCGGCGGTACTGTTGATCTCTTTGGTATGGATCTTACCTGCGAGGTAGAGGTTTCAGAGGAATCGGGCTTCGAGCTTGTTTCTTCGGGCAAGACCGAATATCTCTTAGGCGAATCAATCGATATATCCGGTGTAACCCTTAATGCAAAGTTTGAAAACGGTAAACTTGAGCCTCTTGCACTCTCTAGCGTTACCGTTGATACATCAGCATTCAACAGCCTTCAAAAGGGTAAGTATACAATAACCGTTTCATATAAGAATTACGATCCTATTACCTATACGGTTAACGTATTTGAGCCTAAGAGCTTAAGGCTCGGCATTGATGCTATTGAAAAACTCAGCACCAATACGTCTTACGGTAACGGTGTATACTTCAACCACAGTTTCAGAGAAGTTTATAGTGTAGGTGACAATCTTTTAACAAGCGGTCTTTCGGTTATCGCTATAGCAGAGGATGTCGACGGTAACACAAAGGAATTCTCTGTTACTAGTGATTCGATTATCTCCGGTTTTGATTCAAGTGTCCCCGGCGAGCAGGTTTTGACGGTTAAATATACGTATGCCACCGGTGAGGTTACTAAAAACATTTCTGTCTTTGTAGTATCAACCGAGCCATCATATGTAAATGATACTTATCAAATTAAGGTAGATAAGGCTTATGAAGGACAGATTGGCGTTATCGTTGATGGCTACAATATGTTCACAACAATTCAGCAGGCTCTTGATTATATTGCAAACAGTTCCTCTATTAAGGCAAGCGCTAAAAAACTTATCTCAATAGCAAGCGGCACGTATAATGAAAAGCTTGAAATTACTATCCCCAACCTTAAGATAGTGGGTGCGGGTGCAGAGAACACTATAATCGAGTGGGATTCTCTTTACGGCTTAAAGGATGCAAGCGGCTTTACTCACGAGACCGACTCTACCGCTACTGTAGCCATAAGAGAGGCTGCCGCTAACTGTACTATCGAGGACATCACAATTTCCAACGCCTTCAATTCAAAGGCATACTTTGACGCAACTCTTGGTGTGGGCTACGGCGAGCACAGAGCACTTGCGCTCCTTGTTCAGTCGGATATGTTCAAGCTTAAAGATGCAAGACTTCTCGGTTATCAGGATACCGTAGAGTTATTCACGGGACGTCAGTATTTTAAGGACGTATATATCCAGGGTCTTACTGACTTTATCTTTGGTACAAACAATACCACACTCTTCGATAACTGCCAGATTCACTCTATTTCAGTAGGCAAGACTGACGGTGGTTATATCACAGCCTTCAAGGGCTTGAACAAGAATGCAAATGACTCCATTAAGTACGGCGCAATCTTTATGAACTGTCGCTTTACAGCAGACAGCGATGTGGTTGCCAACGGCAATACCGCAATAGGCCGTCCTTGGGGCGCTTACGCGGCGGTAGCCGTTATCAACTGTGAACTTGGTGGTCATATTTCACTTAAGGGCTCAAGCGGCGCATCCAAAAACGAGAGATACGTTACTATGAATGCTAAGCCTACCGATTCAACAGTACAGTTCTTCGAGTACGGTAACACAGGCGCAGGCGCACTTACCGAGGCAGTTGCAGGTATGCGTTTCCTTACTGCTGATGAGGCGCTTGAATACACAAATATAGCTATCATATTCGGCAAGAC
The DNA here is from genome assembly GCA_045653505.1 of Eubacteriales bacterium. Lineage (GTDB taxonomy): Bacteria > Bacillota > Clostridia > Oscillospirales > CAG-272 > UBA1740. The sequence goes on from JAZOLZ010000008.1 coordinate 48,974, forward strand.
AAACGGTAACGTTACTTACCTTGATGCGTGGGATCCTATGAGTGACGAGGTTGCCGAGGATAAGCGCACCTACTACTACTTCGACCAGACAGTAGGCGCAAGCGGCACCTCATACACCTTTGATATAAAGACACCTTCTATGAATAGCGGCACACTTGAGTTTGGCGATATGATCCTTGACGCTACAAACGGCAAGATCGCATGGAACGCAAATGCTAACGCTATTAACATGAAGGCAGGCGCTCTTATCCGCTTCAGCGTTAAGGCGGGCAGCGAGGTTACCGTAACAACCTATCCTAATTACAACTACTTCACCATAAACGGTGTTGCAACCTCAAATGCGAGCGGTATCACCAGATACTTCCGTCAGGATACTGAGGTAGTAATTCTTTCAACAGGCGACCTTTATCTCTACTCGATTATTATTACCCCTGATTCTGAAAACTCTATGGCTCCCACTCTTGAAAAGATTGAGGTTTCGGGCTTAAAGAACAATTATACTGTGGGTGATGAAATAGACCTTACAGACGTCATTGTTAAGGCACATTACACCGATTTTGCAGTAATACCGGTTACCGATTATACTGTTAATACCGATAATGTTGATAATACTGAGGCGGGTGAATATGACGTGGTATTCTCATTCGACGGCAAGCAGGTAAGTGTTAAAGTTACGTTTGAGGATCCCAATGCAGGTCCTGAGATTAATAAAAACACTATTCTTGCATTTGATACCTCTATCGGTCTGGATAAGGCCCTTAATCATCCTAAGGTAACCAGTGATTTTACCTCTATAAGATACAACGTTGCAGAAACACAGTTTACAGGCACTATTTCCTTTATGGTAAAGGCAGGCACAGTTGTAGTTGTTAATCCATATAGTGATCCTAATTACGCGCATTTCACTTTAGGTAAGGCAGATGATACTGAGCTTGAAACACAGCATAGTGTTTATTCATTCTTTGCTGATGAGGATTGTACAGTAGTTTATACCGGTCTTAGCAATAACTACATTGTATCTATCGAGATTCGTTGTCCCATAAAGAATGAGAGCTACGTATTCGGTAGCGGCAATACCACAGAGGGTGACTACGTTAACGTTAGCGAATCTGTAGGAGGGCTCACAATAGTTGGTACTACAAGAGATAACGGCGACTCTGTGCAACTCTCAAAGGATACCTCAATTACCTTTAGTGTCGGTGCATATTCTAATATCGTTATCACCGGTCACAGCAAGTCTTACGGTCAACTTCTTATTTCTGTAAACGGTACTCCCATTACTGAGGATTCTGATGCAAACGGTGTTTATACCGTCTTTACTGCAGTTGCGGCAGAAATAAATATAAAGGCGCTTAACGTCGGTACAGAGGATGCTCCCGCGTATAACCAGTCATATCTAAAAGCGATATCTGTTAAAATGATTGACTTTGTGTCACAAGATACAACCATTAGTTTTGGCTCAGCGGGTAATTATAAAGAGGCAGTAGCCGGTGTGGATCTTTCTAATATTGATATAAGAGACAACGGTGACAATAACTGTCAGATTAAAAACGGCTATATCACAGTTAATTTAACTAAGGGCTCGACTCTTACGGTTAACGGTTATCCGGGCTACACAAGCTACACCTTGGGTGATGGTACAAACGTTACTGCTGAAATTACCGAAACAGAGTATAGCTACACCGCTACCGATAACGTGATTCTTACTATAACCCCCGTTAGCGGTAATAACTACTTCTATTCAATCGTAATAACAGTAGCATAATAGTATAAAACCCAAAAATGTAAAGAATATTTTACAAAAACAGCAATAAACAAAGCCCTCGGCTTTAGTATGCTATCCCTAAAGGATATCACGCTAAGCCGAGGGCCTTGCTTTTGTTTAATTAAATTTCTCCTAATCAATAAACAGTGATGCTGCGCCGAGAAGACCTGCGCTGTTTTCAAGTTCTGCAATAAGGATCTTAACTTCAGGCCCCTTACCCCCTGCAAAGATATCCTCATTTAACATCTCTTGCAGTGGCTTTATAAGTTTTTCACCCTGGCCGCAAACACCGCCGCCGAGGAGTATAACCTCAGGACGGAAGATGTTAGCAAAATTGGTAAGTCCTATGGCAAGGTTAGAAATATAGTTATCAACAACCTTTTTTGCCGTCTCGTCGCACTCGGCATAGTCAAAGGGGGTTTTACCGTTTACTTCATCGATACTGCCAATCTCCCACATTTTGCTCTCTTTGTTTTCGAGCATAGCGCGCTTTGTATCCCTGATAAGAGCAGTAGCAGAGGAGTATGCCTCAAGGCAGCCGCGTCTTCCGCAACTGCAAGACTCACCGCCTCTGTGTATTACCGTATGTCCGAGCTCTGCGCCGGCGCCCTTGTTACCCTCTATCAGTTTTCCGTCTGCAACAACTCCGCCGCCAACACCCGTTCCAAGAGTGATCATAAGCGCATTATTACAGTTCCTCGCCGCGCCGAACTTTACTTCGCCAAGCGCCGCAACGTTGGCATCATTTGCAACCTTTACGGGTATACCGTCAAGTTTTTCTGTGAGGGCAGCGGCAATATTAAAGTTATCCCAACCCATGTTGCCGGAGAAGATGACGTTACCGGTGCCGCTGTCAACCATGCCCGGGCAACCGATGCCAAGACCTACTACGTCAGCAGTGGTAAGTCCGCATTTTTTAAGCAGCGATTTTGCTAAGGATGCAATATTTGCGCTTACCGTATCTCCGCCCTTGTTGGCCTCTGTGGGTGTTTTATCCGAGATAATAATTTTTCCGTTTTCATCAACAATTCCGCCCTTGATAAAGGTACCGCCAAGGTCGATGCCGATATAATGCTTGCCAATGAGTTTTTCTGTATTCATATTGTATCCCTCTTTCAAAAAAGGTGTTTTAATAAATATATTAACCGTGCCTTTGGCCTATGCCAAGGCAAAAGTGAGTGTGTTAAAAAGAATTATATCACAAAAGGCAGTCTTTGTAAATACCACTTGGATAAAAAAGATATTTTTGTTTTATTCGGTGGAAAAATCCCCGAAAATAAAAGGAAATATTAACTATAAAATCTATTGACAATATAGCAAAATAAATATATAATAGGTTTAAAATGGGTAGAAGTTCAATTCTCCGCACAGTAGTCTTTAGCTGCATAGCAACACTACGGTTACTGTTTTTTGATACTTGAACGAACAAGCCCTTTTGGAGGATACTTATGCTTGCGCTGAAAAACGGAAAAATTATTCTTGAAAATGAAATCAAAGAAGGACACGCTCTTGTCTTTGATGACAAAATTCTGGGCATCGTTCCGGAAAATGAGGTACCCACAGAGGCTGAGATTATAGATGCTAACGGCGGCTATATAGCCCCCGGTCTTATTGATCTTCATATCCACGGATACTTGGGTAAGGATGTTTGTGACGGCAGTGTTGAGAGTATAAAAACTATCTCTCGCGGCATTATTGAAAATGGTGTTACAGGTTATCTTCCTACCACTATGACGGTGGATATGTCAACAATAGTTAGCGCTATTGAGGCTTGCCGTGCTGTTATGGAGGATAAAGAATTTTCGGGTGCTAATGTTCTTGGCGTCCACGCAGAGGGTCCGTTTATCTCGGCTTCCAAAAAAGGCGCGCAGGATGAAAGGTATATACTTAAGCCTGATGCAGACTTTGTAAAGAAATATTCCGATACAATTAAAATTATCACCCTCGCACCTGAGGAGGATAACGATTTTTCTGCAATTAAGAAAATTGCTGATGAAACAGACGTAGTAATTTCCATGGGACACACCTCTGCGGATTATAAGACTGCCATGGCCTCTACCGAGGCAGGCGTCAGCCACGCAACTCATCTTTTTAACGCTATGACCCCCTTGACTCACAGAGCGCCGGGTGTTGTCGGCGCAGCCCTTAATTCTTGCGTCAGTTGTGAACTCATTGTTGATACATATCACGTAGATGCCGCCCTTTTTGAAACTGTTTATAAATTAAAGGGTAGAAAACTTTGCTTTATCACCGACTGTCTTCCCGCAGGCGGACTTCCTGAGGGTGAATACACTCTTGGTGGAGCAAAAATCATTTACCGTGATAACATCTGCCGCCTTGTTGACGGCACTATTGCGGGCAGTGTCCTGCGCCTTAATAAGGGTGTGTGGAACGTATATAAGAATTCTAACATTCCTCTTTATGAATGTGTAAATTGCGCGTCGTTAAACCCTGCTACAGTGCTTGGCATAGCCGATAAAAAGGGCTCGCTTTCACTTGGCAAGGATGCAGATATCATAGTTCTTGATGAGAACTTTAACTTAAAGAAAACCATTATAGGAGGCATTATCAGATATGAATCTTAAAGTTACAGCAAAACTGGACAAGGGCTTTGCGCCAATGGCTCTCGTTATAAGAGATATGAGGGAGGCCACAAAGGACAGTTATCAGGAAATAGTAGTAGCAGTAGAGAGAAATCACGGCTACACCAAGACCTACAAGGCCCGTATTTTCAAGGACGGTACCGGACATGATGAGGAAAACTTTGCTTTTATTGAGAGAATTGCAAAGACTCTTCTTTGGGTTGCAGGCGGATATAAGCTTATTATCGCAGGCAGTCCCGTTGTTGCAGACTACATAAAAAAGGCATTCTCTTACGGTGGCAAGCGTGATTTTGACGTTCGCTTTATGGAGAGAGTGTACGAGGCAAAATTCGAGGTTATAGCAACCGATCTTGAGAATGCACCCAAGGATGTTTACTCTGCTACTGCAGTTGGCAGGAATCTTGACGGATGCCGTATAGGATTTGATGCAGGCGGTTCTGACAGAAAGGTTTCCGCGGTAATAGACGGTGAGACGGTTTATTCTGAGGAGGTTGTATGGTTCCCTAAGTTAAACTCCGATCCCTCTTATCATTACGAGGGTATTCTCAGTGCGATGAAGAGTGCCGCATCTCATATGCCCAGGGTAGACGCTATCGGTGTCTCCAGCGCAGGCGTTTATATTGACAATAAAATAATGGTAGCCTCTCTCTTTATAAAGGTTGGTGACGAGGACTTTGAGAAGAGAGTAAAGAATATGTACATTGATATCGCGCGCGAGATTGGTGAGAATATTCCCGTTGAGGTTGCAAACGACGGCGACGTAACCGCCCTTGCAGGAGCAATGAGCCTTGGTGCTAACGGTATTCTCGGTGTTGCGATGGGTACAAGTGAGGCTGCCGGATACGTTGATATGGACGGCAACATTACAGGTTGGTTAAACGAACTTGCATTTGCTCCCGTTGACTTTAATCCCGATTCTATGGTAGATGAATGGTCGGGCGATTTTGGCTGTGGCGTTAAGTACTTCTCACAGGATGCTGTTATCAAACTTGCTCCCGCGGCAGGCATAGAGCTTGATGAAAATCTTTCTCCTGCAGAAAAACTTAAGGTTGTTCAGGATCTTATGAAAGCGGGCGACGAGCGCGCACGTGCTATTTATGAGACCATCGGTGTATACTTCGGCTACACTATCGCATATTACTGCGAGTTCTACGATATAAACGAAGTTTTGATAATGGGTAGAGTTACCTCGGGCGAAGGCGGCGTGATACTTCTCGATATGGCAAAGAAGGTAATCGAGACAGAGTTCCCCTCTCTTGCAAAAAAGGTAAAACTCAACATTCCTGATGAAAAGGCGAGAAGAGTAGGCCAGTCCGTTGCAGCAGCAAGCCTTCCCAAAATCAAATAATTGTAAACAAATAATTGCAAAAAAAGATGCATTCCAAGCGGAATGCATCTTTTATATTATATCATATTAACCAGATTTTTATCAGCACTTAAGACACCTCGTGTCACAAAAGATAATCTATAGGTTGTCTTTTTGCTTTTATTAATAGTAATACTCTCTTACCTCTACGTTAACCTCAACAGGTCTGTTTGCAAGAGCCTGGGTTGCTTGAGCTTGAGCCATCTGTGCTTTGGCCTGCGCGTACATTGCATCTGCATTCCTTGAGAGCTGGTCCTGGATTGCCTTGTCGCGCTTTCTCTGGTCAAGGAATTGTCTTGCTTCAACAATATCGCGCGCGTATCGGTTCTCAAGTGCCCAGATAATATCATAAAGCTCGGATCCATTTTTGAGGTAGCTTTCATAAATTCCTTGATATTCTTCGAGATATGGGTTATCCTTTTCAGTGGCAACGATCTTATCATGGGCTGCCTTGGAATTTACCTTGCTCTTACGGAGATACTCGTTTTTTTCCTTGATGAGTTCGATAGCGACAGGGTCATTTTTCATAGACCATTCGGTAAGCTTTGCACATTCCTTCTCGCAAATAAGCGTAAACACATAGCATACAACAACAATAGCGGTAGGTATTGTCCAAAATGCGTATCCTGCATAAAAGAAAAATGGAATGGCCCCGATAGTAGCCAAAAGACCACCGATAAGTGCATTGAAAAATCCTACGCAACCGGTTGCCTGAGAGAAGAATACAATCAAGATAACCAAGTCGAAAATGAGGATAGGAATAATAGGATAAGAAAGGTATTCAGACTTTTTCTTTATCAAAGCTCCAAAGAATAATATTGCGTGAACTATGGTGAAAAGAATTGCATTTCCTAGAAGGCAGGTGTATGACTCTGAAACCACCCAATCATAGTATTCCTGTCTGTATTCCTCGATTTTTGCTTCGGTGAGCATAAAGCTTGGTTCGGTGAGGAAGGCTTTTTCGTATACAAACTTCAACCCGCTGGGGAGTAGATCATTGTTGTTCTTTATTGCATTGTCGTGTGCCGTTATTACGGCTTCCCAGTCAAATGAAAGATAGGGATTAAAGAATGAAAATGTTCCTATAAGAAGTATAGAGCAGATCAATAGCATTACTATTCCAAAGGGCAGACACCTTTCCTTAAGACAGATTTTTTCAATATGCTTGTCTATTTTAGTGTTTGTTTCAGCTGCCTTTGATTCAAAGTGCGTTTTTATCTTATTGCTTTCTGCCTTTGCTTTTTTTCGGATGCCTTCGTTTTGCTTTGCAACCCTTTCAAAGTTTTGTCTTATGGTACGTATTCTGTACAGTCTTGCAAGTTCCGCTGATGCCATAATATCCTCCACTAAAAATATCTGTGCATTATTATATCACTTGCACACACAAATGTCAATAATATTTAAGGCCCCTTTTCTTGAAAACAAAAGATGCATTCCAAGCGGAATGCATCTTTTTAATTGAATTAAATCAAAATTAACTAAATTTCTATTAGTTCTTAAGAGCTGCCTGAGCTGCTGCAAGACGAGCAATCGGAACTCTGAAGGGTGAGCAAGAAACGTAGTCAAGGCCGATCTGGTGGCAGAACTCAACGCTTGTGGGGTCGCCGCCGTGCTCGCCGCAGATACCAACGTGGAGGTGCTCGTTAGCAGGTCTACCAAGGGTAACTGCCATGTTCATGAGCTTACCAACACCGGTGGTGTCAAGCTTAGCGAAGGGATCGTTCTCGAAGATCTTTCTGTCATAGTAAGCATCAAGGAACTTACCTGCGTCATCACGTGAGAAGCCGTATGTCATCTGTGTAAGGTCGTTAGTACCGAAGCAGAAGAAGTCAGCGTTCTTAGCGATTTCGTCAGCGGTGAGACATGCTCTGGGGATCTCGATCATAGTACCAACCTCATACTTAAGGTTAGAGCCTGCCTTAGCGATCTCAGCGTTAGCAGTTTCAACAACAACGCTCTTAACGTACTTAAGCTCCTTAACGTCGCCTACAAGAGGAATCATGATTTCGGGAACAAGGTTCCACTCAGGATGCTTAGTCTGAACGTTGATAGCAGCGCGGATAACAGCGCTTGTCTGCATCTTAGCAATTTCAGGATAAGTAACTGCAAGACGGCAGCCACGGTGACCCATCATGGGGTTGAACTCGTGAAGAGAAGAAATGATTGTCTTGATCTGCTCAACAGTCTTGTTCTGGCTCTTAGCAAGGAGAGCAATATCTTCCTCGGTAGTGGGAACGAACTCGTGAAGAGGGGGGTCAAGGAATCTGATACAAACGGGGTTACCCTCAAGAGCCTCATAGAGCTTCTCGAAGTCGGACTGCTGGTAGGGAAGGATCTTTTCAAGAGCAACTTCTCTTTCCTCAGCAGTGTCAGAGCAGATCATCTCACGGAATGCTGCGATTCTGTCAGCCTCGAAGAACATGTGCTCAGTACGGCAAAGACCGATACCCTCAGCGCCAAGCTCTCTAGCCTTCTTAGCATCAGTGGGAGTGTCTGCGTTTGTTCTTACCTTAAGTGTTCTGAACTCATCAGCCCAACCCATGATAATACCAAAGTTGCCTGAGATTTCAGCATCAACGGTAGGAATAATACCGTCGTAGATATTACCTGTAGAACCGTCGATTGAGATATAGTCGCCCTCAACGTATGTCTTACCGTTAAGAGTAAACTTCTTGTTTTCCTCGTCCATAGCGATGTCGCCGCAACCGGAAACGCAGCACTTACCCATACCACGAGCAACAACTGCTGCGTGAGAGGTCATACCGCCACGTACTGTAAGGATACCCTGAGCAGCCTTCATACCTGTGATATCCTCAGGAGAGGTCTCAAGTCTTACAAGAACAACCTTCTTACCCTGTGCCTTCCAAGCCTCAGCATCCTCAGCAGAGAATACTACCTGACCGCAAGCAGCACCGGGAGATGCGCCGAGACCGCGACCCATAGGAGTAGCAGCCTTAAGAGCCTTAGCATCGAACTGAGGGTGAAGAAGAGTATCAAGGTTTCTGGGGTCGATCATAAGAACAGCCTCTTCCTTGGTCTTGTGGCCCTCTGCAACAAGGTCAACGGCGATCTGGAGAGCAGCGGGAGCAGTTCTCTTACCGTTTCTTGTCTGGAGCATGTAAAGCTTTTCGTTTTCAATTGTAAATTCCATATCCTGCATATCGTGATAGTGATTTTCAAGGATCTGGCAAACTTCCTTGAACTGCTCGAAAGCAGCAGGGAACTTGTTAGCCATCTCAGCGATAGGCATAGGAGTACGTACGCCGGCAACAACGTCCTCGCCCTGTGCGTTGGTCAGGTACTCACCCATCATCTTCTTCTCGCCGGTAGCCGGATCACGGGTGAAGGCAACACCGGTGCCGCAGTCGTCACCCATGTTACCGAATGCCATTGCCTGTACGTTAACGGCAGTACCCCAAGAGTAGGGAATGTCGTTATCGCGGCGGTATACGTTCGCACGGGGGTTGTCCCAAGAACGGAATACGGCCTTAACAGCGCCGATAAGCTGTTCCTTAGGATCAGTGGGGAAGTCAGCGCCGATCTTAGCCTTGTACTCAGCCTTGAACTGGTTAGCGAGTTCCTTAAGGTCCTCAGCAGT
>JAZOLZ010000009.1:0-59350 GCA_045653505.1 Eubacteriales bacterium
CACGCAAGGCCGCTATAAAGGAACGCAAGGCTGCCGAGGCACAGGCTAAGGCAGATGAAACTGCTGATGCGGAAACTACAGAGCCTAAGAGAACTCAGGCTGACACCAAGGCTGAGGCTGTTGCTGATGTTAAGGATCGTAAAGCCGCAATCAAGGCAAAGGATAAGGCTGATGAAAAGGCATACTACGAAGAAAAGGATGCCGAGGCTATCGAACTCTACGAAAGAGATCTTACTAAGCGTGGCGTAAGTTACACCGAGTATGAAGAATTCGCTAAGAAGAGCGATGATGCCGTAGTCGAAGAAGAGACGGTTGCTACTGCTAGTGAAGAAGGTGCAGTTGAGCCCAGAAAGACCCTTAAAGAAGTCAAGGCTGAGGCTATTGCGGAAGTTAATGCCCGCAAGGCTGCAATCAAGGAAAGAACTCTTGAAGCAAAGAATGCCGAGGAAGTTAAACTCATTGACGAGTACACCGAATATCTTTCTAATAAATATGAAGAAAAGGTTGATACCGTTGCCACCACAGTAGTTGATGAGGTCAAAGCAACTATCGATAACGCAGTTATCTCTGAGACAATTGCTAAAGAAAGTGCTCCTGTGACTCCTATATCAGCAAAGGCGTCTATGCATGATGCAACTGCTGATGAGGCAAGAAGAAAGAGTGTAGCTCCCAGATTTACAAATGAAGAGGCTGAGCTTGTTGAAATGTACAACGAGGCGCTCAGCAAGAAATATCCAAATACGGTTGTTAACGATTATGACGTATATGACGAAAACAGTGTCGCTAACACCGAAAACGCTCTGTTAACTATCGACTATAACGAAAATGGCGATAGTGAGTACACCGAGCCCGATTACAATAACTACATGGTTATCGGTGACTACGACGAGCGTGACAATATACCCGGCGTAACAAGACTTGACGGCAATGCGCCCGCAAACGAGAGCGCACCCAAGTCAAGAAAACGCGGTGCAGACGGCGCAGAATTCGGCCTTGAGGCTACAAAACTTATGGCTGAATACGACAAGGCTATGGCCCAAAAGCACGGTGACACCAATATCACTAAATATGATATGGATGGCAATCCTATTACCATAGCGTCCGTTGCAGATGCCGTTAATTCAGATAGCACTCCCATCAGGAAGAATGCACCTCAGTTTGGTGAGGAAAGCATCAGAATGATGAACAACTATGACTCCGTAGCGGAAAGAAAACGCCGTGGCGAGATTAAGGGCGGCGAGGAATATTACAGCGCCGAGGATTATGCTAAGGCGGGTATAACTCAGTATAACGAAAGAGGTGAGGGTGCTCCCTTACCCAAAGAGGATGGACCTGTCATTGATGAAACCATCAAGGCTCCTTCATGGAACGAAAATGACGGTGTTGTTGTTGAACAGTACACCGAGCACCTTGAAAGACTTGATGCAAAGGCGCAGGCAAATGCTGACCGTGACTTGGCTCTTTATGACGAGGCTATGCTCAAAAAACAAGGTGACGCAGCTCCCACAATCGTTGAGGATTACCGTATCGCTGATACAGCTGATCAGTATAAGAATGCTGCTAACATCAAAGCACAGTCTGAGGTATACGAGGCTACCGCCGATGTAAGTGACGGTGATGTTAATACATCCGGCAAATATGACATTGGTGTTACCGAATATGATAAGAACGGTAAGCCCAAATCCTCAAGAATTAATCAGGCTGTTAACTACAACAGGGCTAAACGCGCAGTTGAACGTGTAAAACAGCAACAACTTGAAGTAAAGCCTGACTCTAAGGTTAAGTCCGAGTTTAACAAAGGCTCCGACCTCCTTATGTCTCAGTACGATGCTTACATGGCTAAAAAGCACGGTGACATTGTCGCAAGAGAATATGACTCACAGGGCAAGCCCATCTACTATTATGATGAAAACGGCAAGCCTCTTAACCGCTCTTTGAACACTACGCCTCTTGTCAGCGAAATTACAGAAGAAGATACAAGAATTATGGCCGAGTATGACAAGGCTATGGTCAAGAAATACGGCGAACTTGAGAGAAGAGAATATGACTCTCTTGGAAGACCTATTTTGAGAACCGCTGATGGCAGAAGCGTTGTAAAGGCAATAGCAAACAACAAGCCTTCTGCGCGCCGTGAGGCAATAAGAAATCTTACCACTGCATCAAGCGAATGGAATACTGAGACTAACCAGCTTATGGCCGATTATGACAGAGCCATCGCAAAGAGACGCGGCAATCCTCCACGTATTGAGTATGACGCATACGGTAATGCAATAGTTGCAGTTGAGGGTACAGAGCGTAATAAGGGCAACTCTGTGGTTACAGTTGTCGCTCCTACAGAGTTTACTCCTGAGAACACACTTCTTATGTCTGAGTACGATAAGTACATGGAAAAGCACAACAAGGGTCCCGCACCCACGGAGTTTGACGAGTACAGTATTATCGCACCCTCTCTTAACCGTAAGATGTATCAGGATACTGTTGCCAACAGCGAAAGAGATGACGTAAATATCGGTATTGACGAGGTTGACGATTACGTAGATACCTACTACCTTGACAAGAATGAACTTAAGAAGGCTTACAACAAGTCAGGCAAACAGATCGATAAACTTAACGCTAAGTATGACAAACTTGAAAGAAGCCAGGGTAAGAAGAAAAACGCTGAACTTGCAAAGGTTGTAGTTGGTCAGATCGACTGCGCTAAGAGAATGATTGACATTGACGCAAGACTTCTTGCAAGCGCTGTGGCATTCTACGACAAGCGCATACCAAGGACAGTTAAGCCCAGGCTTACCGCGAGCATTCTCAAATACAACAAGGCTATCAAGGAATACGTAAGACTTACAGGCAAGCACCTGCAAGAGTTGCCTACTTCTATGATCAAGGATATCCTTGAGGGAGATAACGAGCCCATCATCAAGGCAGTCGAGTATACAAAGGATCTTAAATACGTTATTGGCAGAAAGCTGACAGACAAGGAAATCAAACTCGAAAAACGTGAGCAGAAGTTCCTTGACCAGGAGGCTAAGCAGGACCTTAAGAATCTGTCCAAGAACATTGAGAGAATAGTCGGTAAGAACAAATCCTTCACCGAGGAAATGTACGACAGAGAAGAACTCGCTAAGGAGTATATGGCAAGAGACAAGAAGGCTCTGCGCCTGCGCTTCAAGAACGAGATCAAGCAACTCGAGGCTGACAAACTTTACTCATCCTACAAGTTTGGCAGAGATGCTATTTCTACCGGTAAGAACAAGGCTCGCGCTGAGGATCTTATCGAGAGAAGATATCGCCGTGCTAAGTACGGTATGAAGTTTGAGGGTGATGACAACGCAAGGTACTACGCAGTATTCTGTGTTGACCCGGCAGTTGCTAAACTCACATTTGACGGTAGCCGTAACAAGATATATAAGATAAGAGACAGAGTTACTGCCCTTCTTGAGGAAAAGGATAGAATCAACGCACAGCTTGTATCACTCTATTCACACAAACTTGACGTGCACGAGGATATGAAGTTTACAAAGAAGCGCGACAAGGGTGAAAAGAAGGCGGCTAAGGTTGCATTCCTTAAACTCAAGCATATGGCAGGCAAACTTGAAAAGATGGATCTGCCTAAGCATGATAAGGAAAGACTTTATGCGCTTATGAACGAGTATATCGATGCATCCAAGGCACTTGAGGCGTCCAATATCCAGCTTAAGGGCCATGGCAGACTCACAAAGAATAACGAGCTTTATCACAAGCAGCGCAGACGCGAGCTTGAATCAAGACTCAAGAGACTCAGACGCGAGATTCTTAAAAAGTTTGAACGTGCAGAAAAGCGCTCTGCTGTACGTAAGGACGTTTACAACGGCAGACTTTACGCTATCATTGCTCTTATCGTTATTGGCGTTCTCGGTGCTGTCGGCTACTTCTATTCCGCTGAACTCTTAACTCTTTTAGGGGAAATATTCCCTACGATTTTTGGTGCTTGAAAGGAGATTAAATAATGGGACTTTTTACCTCAAATAAAAATAAAAGTGCGCCCGAGCTCACACCCGAACAAAGAGCGCAAAAAATCAAGCTCCTTGAAGAAAGACGCACACAAATCAACAAAGAGCTTGAGGGTCTTATGCGACAGTATGCCATACAGACCAAAACTCCTCAGTTAAGAAAGAGGAAGTTCCGTATGGGCAAGAGCCCTAACGACTATAATTTTAAGCCATAAAACTTAAAACTGACAGGCGGACACATTGTCCGCCTGTTTTTTATTGTTTTATATAGACTTCACAACTACCTATTCCCTATTCATTTTTAATTTTCAACTTTCAATTTTCAACTTTCAACTATATATATATATTAATGTAGCATTTTGGCCTCTAAAAAAGAAATTTTTAAAAAACTATTGCATTTTTTATAAAAGGTGTTATAATATAGGAGAAGAATATGATGAAAAGGAGAGTGACCGCAAGGCCACTCTCAATTTATTGTATGGGCAAATTAATAAAATCACCGGGCAAAATGCCAAAGTAAAGGAGACAGCAGAATGAAAAAAAGCATTAAGGATACTGTCAGAGAGATAGTAGAGCCTACTATAAACGAACTCGGTTATGATATCTGGGATGTGACATATTCTAAAATCGGCGCTGACTGGCACCTTGAAATAACAATTGATAAGGAAGACGGCATATTTATCGAGGACTGTGAAAAGGTGCACCGTGCCATTGACCCCATCCTTGATGAAAAGGACCCTATTGAAGGCTTTTATTACCTTGAGGTATCAAGCCCCGGTATTGAAAGAGAGTTGCGCACCGATAAGCACATAGAACTTTCTATCGGTCAAAGAGTTGAGGCAAAACTCTTTGCGGCAAAGGATGGCAGAAAAAGCATAGCAGGTACACTTACATCATACAGTGACGGTAAGGTAACTATTAGTGAAAACGGTGTTGATACCCTGCTTGAGCGTGCTGAAATATCCAAACTCTCAACCGTTTATTTTGAAGATTAATAAAAATATAATATAGAGGTACAAAGAAAAAATGAACGCAGAATTTTTTAACGCTTTGGATTTACTTGAAAAGGAAAAGGGCATTCCCAAGGAGTATATGATCCAGAAGATCGAGCTTGCTCTTGCAAATGCCTGCAAAAAGGAGGTTGGCCCCACAACGGTTATCCGCGTACAGCTTGACCCTGTTAAGCAGGATATGCGAGTATTCCAGCAAAGACTTGTTGTGCCGGACGGTGAGGTTGAGGACAAAATGTGCCAGATAGCCCTCTCCGACGCTAAGGCAATCAGCCGTAGAAACAAGCTTGGCGGCACTATGGAAACCGAACTTAAGACCAAAAACTTCCGCCGTCTTTCTGCTCAGGCAGGTAAGCAGATGATCATCCAGGCCATCCGTGATGCAGAGCGCGAGAGACAGACAAGAGAGTACGAGGATAAAAAGGAGGAGATCATCACCGCTGTTGTATACAAGGTTGATATCTCAAACGGCAATCTCGTGCTTGACACAGGCACAGGCTACGCTACCCTGCTCCATGATGAGCAGATACCCGGCGAGGTACACGAGGTAGGCGACAGACTTAAGGTGTTTATCTCAGAGGTTAAGATTGGCGAGATGAGAGGCCCTATCGTAACTCTCTCAAGAACGCATCCTAACTTTGTTAAGCGTCTTTTTGAACTTGAAGTGCCCGAAATTGCCGACGGTACAGTATCTATTAAATCTGTATCACGCGAGGCAGGTGTACGTACAAAAATCGCAGTTTACTCAAACGATGAAAACGTTGACGCAGTCGGCGCTTGTATCGGTAAAAACAGCATGCGTATCTCGGCTATCTTAAACGAGATAGGTAATGAAAAGATCGATATTATCAAGTACAGCGACGACCTCGGAGAATTCGTTGCCGCAGCTCTTTCTCCTGCAAAGGTTATCTCCCTTTACGAGGAAGCAGAGAGATCCTACAAGGTTACGGTTTCTCCCGACCAGCTCTCCTTAGCCATTGGTAAGGAAGGTCTTAACGCAAAACTCGCCGCAAGACTTACAGGCTGCAAAATTGACATAAAGGCATAAAATAATGACTACAAATAAAAACGAAAAGGCTCGTAAAATTCCTATGAGAAAGTGCATAGGATGTAACGAACACTTTGCAAAAAGCGAGCTTATACGAGTTTTACGCACACCCGAGGGTGAAATTATTATTGACAAAAGCGGCAGAGCCAACGGCAGAGGCGCATATCTGTGCGGCGAAGCAAAATGTCTTTTAAAGGCAATAAAAGCCAAAAGACTTACAAGCGCGCTTGAAGTAGAAATACCCGAGGATGTATTACTTAAACTTAAGGAGCAAATAGATAAATGATGGATATGCGGCGCATACGCGGTATGCTTGGCTTTGCGAGAAAAAGCGGCAACACAGTCCTTGGCACAGATGCAGTATGTGAGGCTATGGCAAAGAGCGGCAAAGGTAAAGCCAAGCTTATTGTCATATCAGACGGCGCATCGGATGGTACGCAAAAAAAACTAACCGTAAAAGCCGACTTTTATTCTATTCCCTACATCATCCTACCTCTTTCAAAGGAAGAACTTGGCAGGATAGTCGGTAAGGATGCCCCTACGGTATGTATTGCAGTCATAAGCGAGGATTTCGCAAAAGAAATCATTAAAGCAAGCGGCGCTTTAGCGTCCGAAAATAACTGAAAGGAAGTTCCGGTATCGGAACCGGTGATATAAATGGCTCAAGGAACAATTAAGTTAACACAACTTTCTCAGGATCTGAACCTCAAATCAAAGGATTTAATTGATAGCCTTAAGAGTTTTAATATTGATAAGAAAACAGGCGCATCACTGGATGCTGACGAGTTTGAACATTTTATCAATAGGCTCACCTTAGGCAATCAACTTAAAAATATTGATGATTACCTTGACGGCAAGACCTCAATTAAAATAAAGGGCAAAGCAAATCTCGCGCCCAAGGCAGAGCCGAAGGTCGAGCCAGCTCCTGCTCCCAAGGCAGAACCAAAGGCAGAGCCCGCTCCCGCACCTAAGGCAGAACCAAAGGCAGAGCCCGCTCCCGCACCTAAGGCAGAACCAAAGGCAGAGCCCGCTCCCGCACCCAAGGCAGAGCCTAGGGTTGAGGCTAAACCAATACAAAAGGCAGAACCCAAACCTGAGATAAATAAGACCCAGAAACCTAATGACAGACCCCAGCAAAGACCTGAGGTAAAGACACAGTACCAGCAGAAAAACAACCAGTATAAGGACAAAGGCAACGACAGAGCGCAGTACCAGAGATACAACGAGCGCCCGCAGGAAAATCCCTTTGCTAAAAAGCAGGAAAGAATGCAAAGAGAGGCACAGGGCTTCAGAGGACAAAATGCTAACGGCATCCGTCCCAACCAAAACAATGCTCAGAGGCCTAATAACCAGCAAAATGTAAATAAAGGTGCGCAAATTCCTGCGCAAGCACCCGTGCAGCAGCCCACTGTTAATACAGTAAGACCTGCACAGCAGGCAGCGCTTGAAAAGCAAAAGGCACAGGCTGAAAAGGCAAAGCAACTCCAGAATCAGCCTAAGGAAGTGCGCAAGAAGGAAGAAAAGAAGGCACAGAAGCAGCAGTTCCAGAAGATCACTCCCACACTTAGAGAAAACGTACAGGGCGGCGTAAACATCGGCGTTACCTATACTGCAGAAACGCAGAAGACACGTGTGGTTGATACAAGAACCTCTGACGTAAACCTTTCAAAATATGACGATCACTACAATGATCAGTATTACAACATAGCACGCGGAATTGACAACCAGAGCCAGAAGCAAAAACTCAAGAAGCAGGATAACAGAGGCCAGAATCAGAAGAGTGCTAAGGATAAGGAAAGAGCGGCTCAGGAGCGCCTTAAGAAGCTTGAGGCTGAAAAGGCAAGACAAAAGCAGCTTGAGTTCACTGTTCCCGATGAAATTACGGTAGTTGAGTTTGCCTCACGCCTTAAGAAGACTGCGGGCGAGGTTATCAAAAAGCTTATGTTTATGGGCGAGATGAAGGGTCTTAATGACGTCATTGATTACGCCACTGCTGAACTTATCGCAGATGAGTTTGGCGCAAAGGTAACCAAAGAGGTTGTCGTTACTATCGAGGAAAAACTCTTTACAGAGGCTGATGATAACGAGGATGATCTTATTGAGCGCGCACCCGTTGTGTGCGTAATGGGTCACGTTGACCACGGTAAGACCTCAATTCTTGACGCGATAAGACACACAAACGTAACTAAGGGCGAGGCCGGCGGTATTACCCAGGCTATCGGTGCTTACTGCGTTAAGGCAAATGGCAAGGACATCACCTTCCTTGACACCCCCGGCCACGAGGCCTTCACTGCAATGCGTATGAGAGGCGCTAAGTCGACAGACATAGCAATCCTCGTTGTAGCGGCAGATGACGGCGTAATGCCCCAGACCGTTGAGGCTATCAGCCACGCAAAGGCCGCAGGCATTGATATTGTTGTTGCAATTAACAAAATGGATAAACCCACCGCTAACCCCGATAACGTACTCAACCAACTCACACAGTACGAGCTTGTACCCGAGGCCTGGGGCGGCGACGTTATCTGCGTACCCGTTTCGGCTCATACCGGTATGGGCATTGGTGACCTGCTTGAATCCGTGCTCCTTGTAGCCGAGGTTAAAGAACTTAAGGCTAACCCCCAGAAGCGCGCAAGAGGTCTTGTTATTGAATCCAAACTTGATCGCGGTCGCGGTCCGGTTGCTACCGTACTTGTACAGAACGGTACGCTCCACCAGGGTGACTACGTTATCGTAGGTAACGCAGTAGGCCGTGTAAGAGCGATGATAGACGATAAGGGTAAGACCACAAAGGTTGCAGGCCCCTCTGTTCCCGTTGAGATAGTAGGTCTTGACGACGTGCCTCAGGCAGGTGATGAACTCAATGCAGTTGAGGACGAGAGAATGGCTAAGAACCTTGCAAGCCAAAGACGTGAAAAACTCAGACAGGAAATCCTTGCGGCTAATGCAAGAATGAACCTTGATGACCTCTTCAGCCAGATTGCCGAGGGCGTTAAGACACTTAACATTATTGTTAAGGCCGACGTTGCAGGCTCTGCTGAGGCAGTAAAGGCTTCCCTGCTTAAGCTCTCCAATGAGGAGGTTAAGGTAAGCGTTATCCACTCCGCAGTAGGCGGCATCACAGAGTCCGACGTTATGCTCGCAGCAGCATCAAACGCAATTATCGTAGGCTTCAGCGTACGTCCCGATAAGAACGCGCTTGACTCGGCTGAGAGAAACGGCGTTGATATCCGTACGCACCGCATCATCTACGATATCATAAACGAGATAGAGGCGGCGATGAAGGGTATGCTTGCGCCCACCTTCAAGGAAGTACTTCTCGGTCACGCAGAAGTGCGCCAAACCATCCACGTACCAAACGTTGGCACTATCGCAGGCTCATATATCCTTGACGGTAAGATCACCCGTCAGTCACAGATCCGTGTAGTACGTGACGGTATCGTAATATTTGAGGATAAGATTTCCTCTCTGCGCCGCTTTAAGGACGACGTAAAAGAGGTTAACGACGGTTACGAGTGCGGTATCGGTCTTGATAAGTTTAACGATATCAAGGTTGGCGACGTGCTTGAGGCCTTTGTAATGGAAGAGGTTGAACGCAAGTAATCCTCTTGTAACAAATATTTTATAAACACAAAAAGCAGTCAGACTTAAATCGTCCTGACTGCTTTTTAATTTGCTTTTTTGCCGTTTTTTGCTAATATATATTTACAAAATCGGCTTTATATGTCGCTATTTTCGATATTGCGTATGTAATGAAAAATGTACTGCTGCGCAACTCCGGCATACTTACCAAGGCTGCTCGGATCGAGTTTACCATCAAAGTAGGTATCAATAGCACGCCTCATCCACACATCAATCGGAAAGGCCTCAAGATTACCAAAGCCAAACAAAGCGGCGCAAGAGGCTACCTTATTGCCAACACCCTTTATTTTGGAGAGTTCTTCTACAGTAAAATCGTATCTGCCCACTTCCCTGATTTTTTCAAGGTTTACCATACCGCTTTCCACCTTATCTGCGGCATCATAGAGATATTTGTACCTGAAGCCGGGCTTTGACTTTAACATTTTCTCGGGCTCACTTAAAATATCCGACGGGCTCGGAAAGCTGTAGCACACACCGCAGCCCCCACACATTTCTTCACTCGGTGCCTTACCCCTGTCAAGCGGACAGCGGCAAAGAGATGATTTTATCGCAAGATTTTCACCGTACTCAAGACAGATTGCTTTGAGTATCTTTTTTATTCTTGGAATATTATTGTTTTGCGAAACGATAAAGGAGAAAATGCTCTCCCAGCCGCTCTGCCTTAAAATCGAAATGCCCTTGCCTGCCTCGGCGGCGCTATGCATCCACTCCGAGGTACTGTTTGCTTTTATATCCGCTCTTATTTTTTCATAATCCCTATCAAGCGCAAGATAAGGCACTACCCTGTTTTCAAGCGTTTTTTCATCCACGCCCCATACCGCAAGAGTATCGCCGCTCTGGCCTACCCTTAAAAGCATATCGCCCATATTAACGATATAACTCTCATACTTATCTCTTTTGCCGATATATTCAAATCGGAAAAGCTGACCGCACTCAAGAGTGTCCTTAAGACAAAAGTGCCCGATATCGCTTATTTCTATAAAATTTTCACCCGATTTATCAGTTTTTGAAATATATAACATTTTCTTTTTCTCCCCCTTGAAAAATGTTAAGGAGTATTGTATAATGTATTATGTATAAATATTTTAACATATTTTTTGTGCGTGCGCAAGCATTTATTTAAATTTTTAAGGAGGCAAAGGATGGAACAGATTTATACAATACCCGTCAACGAGGCCTTTGACGAGGGCGCTCTTGATACAAACTGCACCTGTCCCTTCTGCACTCTTCATGAAAGGTTACAAAGAGATGAAATTGATATAATCCTCGGCGCGTCTATGATGGAGCCGGATATAAGGATGCGTACCAATGAAGAAGGCTTTTGCCGTGACCACTACAAAATAATGCTTACCAAAAATCGCAAGCTCGGTATGGGACTTATGCTTGAAAGCCACTTAAATGAGGTTGAAAAAAAGCTAAAGGGCAAGGGTTTACCGATAGCAAATATGGACGTTAAGGATGCGGTATCCTCCCTCTCAAAATTAAACGGCAGTTGCTACGTGTGCGGCAGGATAGAAAAAAATCTTACCGCAATGATACACACCGCGGCATATCTTTGGGAGAGCGACCCACTTTTCAGAGAAAAACTTGTTAAGCAGAGTTATTTTTGTCTGCCGCACTACACAGCCCTTGTTGATTACGCATCAAAGAAGATGGACAAAAGGCTCTTCCGTGACTTTTATAAGGATATAAAGGGAGTCATGGAAAAATACATAAAGACGCTTGAAAATGACGTCAGCTGGTTCTGTAAAAAATTTGACTATCGCTATGATGAGGAGCCGTGGTACAACTCCAAGGACTCTGTACAGCGCAGTATCAAATTCCTTTGCGGAAGTAACGAAAACGATTAAGGAGAAAGACGGATGATTATAGAAAAGATTAACATAAAAAGTTTTGGTCTTTTGACAGACACAACCCTTGAATTCTCGGACAGTATCAACGTAATAGAAGGCCCCAACGAGGCAGGTAAAAGCACTATAGCCGCCTTTATCCGCTATATGTTTTACGGCTTTGACGGTGCGCTCAGCACTCCCGAGCTTTCCGAAAGAGCGCGCAGAGTAAACTGGGACAGCGGTATTGCGCAAGGCTCTATGACGGTAAGAGTAAAGGATAAGCGCTATCTTATCTCGCGCTCAACAAAGCTTACAGAAACCAACCCTCGCCCCGTTTACAAGGAGGATGCATCGGTTATCGACCTTGAAAGCGGCGCACCCGTGTTCGGTAAGATGCCTGCAGGCGAGGTATTCTTTGGCGTTGACAGGGAGCTCTTTGAGAACACTGCCTTTGTCGGCCAGATCGGTGAGACAAAGATAAACGAGGGCAGCGTAAAAGAGGCTATTGAGAATATTTTATTCTCGCTCAGCGAAAAGACCAACACCGAAAAGGCTGCGGGCAAGCTCTCGGATAAGATGCAGCAGCTCCTGCACGAGAACCGTATGGGCGGCGCTATCTTTGAGCTTATGGCAAAGGAAGAGGAACTCAGGACACGCCTTGCAAGATTTGACGAGGATAATACCGAGATACTTTCAAAAGAGGCAGAGCTGCACGAGATAAAAAGCATCAAGGCGGAGGCTGAAAACAAAAAGAACAGTTTTACAGAACTTGATATATCCTACCGCAACTTTATGGTAATCGAGTCCTTTGATAAGCTGCACGAATTTGAGGACGAGTGTGAGAGAAAGGCCGAGGTATATAACACCTTTATACAGGATAATACCAAAAACGGCTTTGTACCTACAAGCCAGTACCTTACTCAGATAGCCGTAGCGCGCCAGAGTGTAAACGACGCATACCGTCACCTTTCGGATGCGCAGGAGAGATACACTAAGGAAAAGAGTGTTATGGGCATCACAAGTGAGGCCGAAAGAGAGATATCTCTTACAGACACCTTTGGCGGTGAGAAGAAGATAAAAGAGGATATCGGTAAAAAGAGGCTTGACACAGTCAAGAATTCTCTTATCGCATCCCTTGGCGGTATAGTTACCCTGCTTATGATAATCTTTGAGATAATAGCAACCGGCTTTATGGCAGAGCCGTTTATGAGAACCACTATGGCGATACTTGGCCTTGGCGGTGTCGGTATGTGCGCTTACTTTATCGTAATGGCGATCGGCTGTGAAAAGGCTATAAGCGAAACTGCCAAGAAGTTTGGCGTTATGGGTTATAACGACCTTAAGGGTAAGCTTACTCTTATCGGTGAAAAGAGACAAAAAAGAGATACCATTATTGCCGCAAACGAGAGCGCGGTAAGAGCGCTTGAGGATGCTAAGATAAACTACCGCAAGAGCAAAGAGGAGCTTGCAAGGATAGTTAAGCTCTGGGGAGATGAAGTGCCCGAGACAGATATCAACGCCTTCCTTGATGAGCTTGAGATGAGAGTTGATGAGTTCCTTAAGATGAAGGACAGACTCTTTGCCGAAAAGAACGATATTGAAATAACCGTAAAAGAAATCAGAAGAACGCTCCTTGATAAGAGCGAAATAGATACAAGAGCAAAGGTACCTCCGCTTAAGCGCAAGGTGCTTGCAAGCGTGAACCACTCGGATATTATAAGCGGTATCGCAGAGGCTAAGGCAAAGATTGCCGAGCAGGATAAACTTATTTACGAGGTTGAGGACGAGCTTGCCGCTCTTAAGGCAAAAATACATAATCCCGGTCTTATCTACTCCGAGATAAACTCACTTGAAAAGCAACTTGCAGAACTCAGGATGCGTCATAAGGCATACTATATGGCACTTGACGCAATAAAGGGCGCGGAGGCTAAGTTGCGTACGGAGATATCCCCCCGTCTTGGCGAGTATGCCGCAGGCCTTATGCAGGTAATGACCGATAAAAAATACTCAAGCCTTACTCTTAACGATGAGCTCAAGGTAGCATTCCTTGATAAGAGCGGTAAGGACAGAAGCGCAGACTTCCTCTCAGGCGGTACGCAGGACCTTATGTACATTGCAGTGCGTATGGCTCTTATCGATATGCTCTATCCCGAAAAGCCGCCCGTATGCTTTGATGAGAGCTTTGCGCATCAGGATAACGTGCGCGCAAAGGCGATGATGAAGGCAATAAAATCGCTTGCCGATGACGGTATGCAGTCTATCATCTTTACCTGCCGTCAAAGAGAGTGCACTCTTGCAAGCGAGGCCGATAAGAGCGCGGCTATCTTCCGTCTTGCTACGGACAACTAATTACAGTTTTTACCCATAAAAAGGAAAGGAGGGCGTTATGTCCCCAAACAAAAAGGTACTCATCTTGGGTGGCGCTTATATCGAACTTCTGATGAACGTTATGCGTATGCCCGATAAGAACGAGACGCTTACCGATGACGGTGGCATTGCATATATTCCAAGCGGTATGGCAAGCTCTGTGGCAAGATGTATGATTGGCTTTAATACCGACGCCTTCGTTTTAACAAAGCTCGGCGCTGACCTGCACGGACAAAAGCTTTTTAATCTTTATAAAGAGGCGGGTATCAAAACATCCGCAATAAAGGTTGACCACGACTACCCCACCGCCTTTACCGTAACGGTAAGGGAGGCTGATGACAGTGAGAGAAGACTTATCTACCCCGGCGCGCTTAGTAACCTCAGCACAGAGAATATTCTTGATGCATTTAAAACCGAGCCCGATGCGCTCTATATAAGCCTTGATGCGCCCGCAAGCGCTATACTCACGGCAACAAAAATCGCATCAAACAAGGGTGTGCCGATTATTCTTGATGCATATCCTCTTACAAAGGACGCGCCATTTGAGGCGCTGCCACCCGTCGATTTAATCATACTTGGCGCAAAAGAGGCAAAGGAGCTCTCCGGCGGTATCGACCCCGTAACGCAGAGCGACGTTTTAAGATGCGTGCTGAATATAACGAAAAAAATCAAGACTAAAAAGGTCGTTGTAAGACAGTCCCAGAGGGGCACTTACATTTACGAAAATAAGCATATAAACATCGTACCTCTTTCTAAAGGTGATAAGAGCGGTAAAGAGGGCAAGGCAAACGAGATATTCTCATCAACCCTTGCGGCAGTTTATTTAAATAACGGCGAAAACATCAAGGATGCCGCAAAGTACGCAACCGCCGCCAGCGCATACAGTGAGCCTGATGAGGACGGCAACTGCCTTATTCCCACAAGAGAGGATATACTGCATCTCATTTAATTTTGAAAAACGTATTTGAAAGGACAAAGATATGAACTACACACTTTCAAAATTCACTTACCCGTCAAGTGACGGCATCAACAATATCGCGGCAGAAATTTATGCTCCCGTAAGCGGCGAGGTAAAGGGTATAGTACAGCTTGCCCACGGTATGACGGACTATGTTGAAAGATACACTCTTTTAGCCGATTATCTCACAGGCAAGGGCTACGTTTTTGCAGGTAACTGCCACCTCGGTCACGGCGACACCGTAAAGGACGATAATGACTTTGGCTTCTTTGCATCAAAGGGCGGCGTTGACTACGTGCTTGCCGACCTCAAGAAAATGAATGATATTTTAAGAGAAAAATATCCCGATACTCCCATTTACTTTATGGGTCACAGCATGGGCTCATTCCTTGCGCGCCTGTACGTAGAAAAGTACACAGACAGTATTGACGGCGTATTTATCCACGGTACCTCGGGCCCTAACCCTCTTGTAGGTGTAGGAATAACTCTTGCTAAAATTATAAGGGCAATTAAGGGTGAAAGACACAGATCAAAACTCATTGACAAAATGTCCTTTGGCGATTATAACAAGTATTTTGACCCCTCTGAGGGTCCCAGCGCGTGGCTCTCACGCGAGAACGATCTTATCAAGAACAAAAGAGATGATAAGAGAGGCGACTTTATCTTTACCACCTCAGGCTATATCGATCTTTTCACAATGATAAAGACCGTAAACTCAAAGGCTTGGTATGAAAATTATCCCAAGGCGCTGCCCACTGTTATTATGAGCGGCGATATGGACCCTGTCGGCAACTACGGTAAGGGTGTAAAATACGTATACGAAACACTTAAGGCACAAAACCTTAATGACCTCAGCCTCAAACTTTATGAGGGCGCAAGACACGAGCTTTGCAACGAGACTAACCGCGAAGAGGTCTTTATGGATATGATAGCCTTTATGGAAGAAAGGTCAAAGTGAAACCGATAATTGCACTAAGCGGCCCTACCGCATCGGGTAAAACGGCGCTGTCGCTGGCTTTAGCAAAGGAGTTTGATCTTGAGATAATCTCCTCTGACTCTATGCAGATATACCGCGATATGAATATCGGTACTGCCAAGGCCACAAAAGAGGAGCAGGCAAAGGTCAAGCACCATCTTATTGACCTTGTCGATACAAGTGAAAACTACAGTGCCGAGAGATACCGCGCCGATGCGCTTGATGTACTTAAGGCACTTGATGAAAAAGGCAAAGGCGCGCTCTTTGTCGGCGGTACCGGGCTTTATATTGACACGCTCAAAAGAGGAGAGCCTCAAGGTGTGCCTGAGAGTGACCCTATGTATGCCCGTACTATGGTAAGCCAAAACCCAAGTGAAGAAGAAAAGGATGCACTTTGGCAAAGACTTTGCCAAGTAGACCCCATATCAGCAGAAAAGATACATAAAAATAACGTGCGCCGTGTCCTGCGCGCGCTCGAGATTTATGATAAAACGGGTATAAGTAAAACCGAGTGGGATAAAAAAAGCCTTCTTAATGGCGGGCTTGATATAAAAATGATAACACTTGATTTTCACCAAAGAGAGGCTCTTTATTCCCGTATCGATAAACGCGTAGATATGATGATGGATGAGGGTCTTATAGAAGAGGTTACGGCTCTTTATAAGGCAGGCAGGCTCAAAAAGGAGTATACTGCCTCACAGGCAATAGGCTATAAGGAGATAATAGAGTATCTTGACGGTGAATGTACACTAAAAAATGCTGTAGAAAACCTCAAGCAGTCATCAAGAAGATATGCAAAAAGGCAACTGACCTGGTTCCGCCACGTTAAGGACGCCGTGCATATATACGTTGATAACGAGGACGGCAGTCTTAAGGATAAGGATGCTCTTATCAGCGAAACTATTGAAATTTGTAAACAATTAATTACATAAGGTGTAACAAATGAAAGCAAACGAATTAAAGCAACTTTTAAAGAACGGCGCTCTTAACAAGTACGAATGTATATATGCCGATATCTCAGCACAGAGCAAAAGGCTTATTGATGCAATAGACAAATTCACAAGCCTTTACGGAGATGAAAGAGATATCGAGATATTCTCGGTATCCGGCAGGAGCGAGATAAGCGGCAACCATACCGACCATAACAAAGGCTGTGTACTCGCAGGCGCTATAGACCGCGATATTATTGCTATTGCGGCAAGAAACGAGGACGGTGTTGTCCGTTATCACTCAGAGGGATATCCCGAGACGGTTATTGATTTGTCTATGATTGATGATGCCGACAACTTCAAGCCATTTACTTCAAGTGCGCTTATTGCCGGTATGGCAAGAGGCTTTGCGCTTGAGGGCTACTCTATCGGCGGCTTTGACGCATATTCAAACACCGAGGTACTCAAGGGCTCGGGTCTTTCCTCATCCGCGGCGTTTGAAGTAATGGTGGGCAACGTTATGAACCATCTTTACAACGATGGCAAGGTGGAAAATATAGAGATTGCAAAGCTGGCACAGTATGCGGAGAACGTATTTTTCAAAAAGCCCTGCGGTCTTATGGACCAGATGGCTTGCGCTGTAGGCGGCTTTGTTTATATTGATTTTGAAAATCCCGAGAGGCCTATCGTTGAGCCTATCAATTTCTCTCTTACCGAAAAGGGCTATTCGCTTTGCATAGTAAATACAGGCGGTAATCACGCCAACCTTAACGATGACTACGCCTCAGTACCCGCTGAGATGAAGGGTGTTGCTGCCCTGCTCGGCAAAGATGTATTAAGGGGTGTCAGCGAAAAAGAACTTATAAAGAAAATACCCGAAATAAGAGAAACTCTTGGTGACAGAGCGATACTGCGCGCTATCCACTTTATACGTGAAAACGAGAGAGTATCTCTTGCAAAGGAAGCGCTTGTTTCAGGCAACCTTGAGAGCTTCTTTGACACGGTAATAAAATCGGGTAAATCATCCTTTGAATATCTGCAAAACGTATACACCACTCTTAACGTAAAGGAGCAGGGTCTGTCGCTTGCACTGTGTCTTGCTGAGGGCTTCCTTAAAGACAAAGGCGGCGCATACAGAGTACACGGCGGCGGCTTTGCGGGCACCGTGCAGATATTTGTAAAGAACGAATATACAGATGAGCTTGTAGCCCTTATGGACTCCGTATTCGGCACCGGCGCGGCAATGAAACTTCGCATACGTCCCATAGGCGCGGCTAAACTTACGCTTTAAGCATAAATTGGATTAAATTTAAGGAGTAAATATAAATGGCAGCAAAAAAGACAGCATCAGCACAGCCTGTAGAAAAACTCACGGGCAACGATAAAAAGGCGGCGCTTGAAACCGTAATGCAAAGAATTGAAAGAGAGTGCGGTAAGGGCTCTATTATGCGCCTTGGCGAGAACACCAATATGAACGTATCGGCTGTTTCAACAGGCTCTCTCACGCTTGACCTTGCCTTGGGTATAGGCGGTGTGCCAAGAGGCAGAATTACAGAGATCTACGGCCCTGAATCCTCAGGTAAAACCACTATCGCACTGCACGTTATCGCAGAGGTACAAAAGCAGGGCGGCGAGGCAGCGTTTATCGACGCAGAGCACGCGCTTGACCCTGTCTATGCAAAGAAACTCGGCGTTGATATTTCAAATCTTCTTGTTTCTCAGCCCGACTGCGGTGAGCAGGCGCTTGAAATTGCTGAGACGCTTGTTAACTCGGGCGCTATCGATATCATCGTTATCGACTCTGTTGCGGCACTTGTTCCCCGTCAGGAGATTGAGGGCGACATGGGTGCCTCCCACGTGGGTGTGCAGGCGCGTCTTATGTCACAGGCAATGAGAAAACTCTCGGGCGCTATTGCAAAGAGCAACTGCATCGTTATCTTTACCAACCAGTTAAGAGAAAAGGTTGGTGTTATGTACGGCAACCCCGAGGTTACAACAGGCGGCCGTGCGCTTAAGTTCTACGCATCCGTACGTATCGACGTAAGAAAGGTTGAGACACTTAAGAACGGTGATGAGGTATACGGCTCACGCACAAAGTGTAAGGTTGTAAAAAACAAGGTTGCTCCTCCCTTTAAGACAGCCGAATTTGATATCCTTTACGGCAGCGGTATCTCAAAGTCCACAGAGATAATTGATGTTGCTCTTATACTCGGTGTTATCGAAAAGAGTGGCGCTTGGTTCTACTTTGGCGGCGACAGACTTGGCCAGGGTAAGGAAAACGTAAGAAAACTTATCGAGTCGGACAAGGAACTCATGCAGGAGATTGAAGATATCGTGCTTGAGAAGATGAAGGGCGAGGACGCCGCTGAAGACTTTACACAAGAGGACGACTTTGAAATAAAGGATTTTGATCTTGAATGATGATAATCAAGACGCTTAAAATGGATGAAAAAAGCAGATATATTACACTTGGTATCGATACCGATAAGGGATATATTTGCTACAAAATAAGCGAGGATTTTTATTTTGATATCGGAGCCCCAGAGATTGGGGCTTCGCTCTCTTTTGACACTCTTAATCTTATAGAAGAGGAGCACGAGCAGTATCTGGCGCTAAAAAAATCACTTGATCTGCTTGCCTTCTCGGACAACTCCGAGCAACAGATGTACAGAAAACTGCTTATGCGCGGAATAAAAAAGGACGCGGCAAGATTTGCTGTAAGAAGATGCGTATCCCTTGGATATATAAGTGAAGAAAGGCAACTGTTAAGACTTATACCGAGCCTTGCAAACAACTCACTTTTAGGCAAAGAGAGAATTGTCTTAAAACTCGCCGCAAAGGGTTATTCGCCAACAGATGTTTACAAAATCATAGGTCAACTTGAAGAAAGTGGCGATATTGACTTTGATGAAAACAAAAAGAAACTTATAGAAAAAAAGTTGGGGAGCGACTTTTCACAAGAGGACGCAGCCAAACTTTTATATAAATACGGATTTTAAAAATGATTAAAAAATTTATCAGCTACTATAAGCCTTATATCACTCTTTTCTCCATTGACATGGGCGCGGCGCTTTTAATTGCGATATGCAATCTTGTCTACCCCGCGATAGTGAGAAACATAATAAACGAATACGTGCTTTTAGATACGCCGACGGTGCTTATCATAGCCTCTTTAGTACTGCTTGGCATCTACCTTATCAAATGCGCGTGCAACTACGTAGTCGGTTATCTCGGCCACTGGCTCGGTGTAAAGATGCAGGCAGATATGAGGCGTGATCTTTTCAGAAAATACGAAAGCCTGCCCTTTTCATATTTTGATAAAAACAAAACGGGCGACCTTTTAACAAGACTTGTAAATGACCTCTTTGACGTATCCGAGCTTGCGCACCACGGCCCCGAGAACATCTTTCTTGCCATCTTTATGCTCATCGGCTCCTTTATTATGCTTGTGAGCATTGATCTTACTTTGACACTTATCCTGTTCTCGCTCTTACCATTTATAGTGCTCTTTACCGTTATGACACGCAGACACATCTCACGTGTTATGAAGGAGTCAAGACGCCAGATAAGCGTAATCAACTCATCCTTAGAAAACTCCATCGGTGGCATAAGAGAGACAAAGTCTTATGCTAAAGAGGAATTTGAAAAGGCTAAATTTGATAAGGAAAACTGCGCCTTTGCCTCCATAAGACGCACGGCTATGCGCTCCTTTGGCGCATTTGATGCAGTTATGCAGTTTATGCAGGATATCCTTTATCTTATCGTTGTGTTTGTGGGCGGTCTTTTCCTCTTTTACGGCAGAATTGACGGAGGCGACTTTGCGGCATTTATCCTTTATACCTCAATGTTCCTTATCCCGATACAGCGCTTTACCACCCTTTATCAGCAACTGAACGAGGGTCTAAGCGGCTTCCAAAGATTTTATGAGATAATGAATGAAAAGGACGAAGCAGATAACGGTAAATATGAGATAGGCGATATAAAGGGAGAACTTGAATTTAAAAACGTAAGCTTCTCATACGCAAAGGAAAACGGTGAAAGACCGGTTATAAAAAATCTATCCTTAAAAATTGAAGCAGGCAAAACACTTGCCCTTGTAGGCCCAAGCGGCGGCGGTAAGTCTACACTCTGTAACCTTATACCCCGCTTTTATAAAATCGATGAGGGGCAGATACTCCTTGACGGCATTGATACCGAGGATATTACCCTTGCCTCTTTAAGAAGAAATATCGGCAGTGTATCGCAAAACGTCTTTCTCTTTGACGGTACTGTAAGAGATAATATCGCCTACGGTATGCCAGATGCGACAGAGGATGATATTATAAATGCGGCAAAAAAGGCAAGCATACACGACTACATTCTTACAATGGAAAACGGCTATGACACCGAGGTTGGTGAAAGAGGTGTAAGGCTAAGCGGCGGACAAAAGCAGCGCATCGCTATTGCGAGAATGTTTTTGAAAAACCCGCGCCTGCTTATTCTTGACGAGGCAACGAGCGCTCTTGATAACCTTACAGAGATGCAAATACAGTCATCCCTTAAAGAACTCAGCCGTGGCAGAACGGTTATTGTTGTTGCGCACCGTCTTTCCACCGTAAAGGAGGCAGACGAGATAATAGTCATCGGGGCAGACGGTATAGTTGAACGTGGCACACACGATGAACTCATGGCCCTTGACGGCGAATACAAAAAACTTTACGTTTACCAGTTTAAAGAGTAAATTTTCTAATAAATATTTACATTTTAGTCTTTTAAAAGCGATTTTTAACCATGGAAAATAATAATTTTAAAATGGGAGTGCGCGACGGTATGCCCATAGGCCTTGGATATTTAGCAGTATCCTTTGCCTTTGGTATACTTGCTGTAGGTATGGGGTTAAGCCCCCTTCAGGCTGTGCTTATATCAGCACTCAATCTGACAAGTGCCGGCCAGCTTGCCGCTTTGCCTATCATAAGCGGTATGGGTAGCCTTATTGAGCTTATGATAACGCAGGCGGTAATCAACGCAAGATATGCGCTTATGTCACTCTCACTCTCGCAAAAGTTGTCGGATAAAATAAGGTTAAGGGATAAATTCTTTATTGCCTTTATAAACACAGACGAGATATTTGCAAGCGCAAACGGTAAGGGTCAGCCCCTTTCATTAAAATACTTTTTGGGCATAGCAATACCCCCTGTTATCGGTTGGAACCTTGGTACGCTCCTTGGCGCGGTTGCAGGCAATATTTTACCCACAGTCCTCGTTACGGCGCTGGGCATATCCCTCTATGCTATGTTTATTGCCACGGTTGTGCCTGCGGCAAAAGATAATATGGCAGTACTTATCTTAGTAATAATAACCGTAGTTATTTCCTGCGCGCTTTACTACCTACCCATCTTTGGTTTTATCTCGGAGGGCTTTAAGGTTATTATATCTGCCCTCATCTCTTCAATCGTTATGGCAATTTTGCGCCCGATAAAAACAGAGGAGGGCGAAGAATAATGGATAAAAATATTTACTTTATAATTGCCCTTTTGCTTATGGCGGGAGTTACCTACCTTATACGTATGGTGCCGCTTGTTTTGGTAAACAGAAAAATTAAGAACGTTTTTATCCGTTCCCTGCTCTATTACGTGCCGTACGCAATACTCACGGCTATGACCGTCCCCGCTATATTTTATCAGACGGGCAGTATCTATACTGCCGCTATCGGTGCGCTTGTTGCGGTAGTGCTTGCGTATAAATACAAAAATCTTTTGCTTGTATCGGGCGGCGCGGCGCTTACGGTGCTTATAGGCGAGATAATTATGAGTTTTATCGCTTGATTTTTTAAAAACTGTTGACAGAAAAGAAAAAAAGGACTATACTAAAACCAGCCAAAACAGAATATTATCATTCAGGGGTGCTTAGCCAACGGCTAATGCTGAGATGGATTTTTCCAAACCCTTTAACCTGATACGGATAATGCCGTCGTAGGAAGTATTGATTTTAAAGATATTGCCATGCGGATTTATTCTGTATGGCAAATTTTTATTTTGGGAGGCTTTTTATGAAAAGGAAAAGCGTTTTATGTTTAGTTGAGTGCGCAGTTATGGTTGCCCTTGCCTTTGCGCTCTCATTTGTCAAGATCTGGCAGATGCCCATAGGCGGCTCTGTTACTCTTGCAAGTATGCTGCCGATACTCTTTATCGGCATAAAATACGGCCCTAAAATCGGTCTTGGCACAGCATTTGTCTATTCCCTGACCCAACTTGCGCAGGGCTTTATCGAGGGTGATATTTCGGCTGTAAGTATGTCACTTGACGTATTTATTATTGCCATGCTCTTTGACTACGTTATCCCATACGTAGTCCTCGGTATCTCGGGTATTTTTGGTAAAGAAAAGGTATGGGGCCCTTACGTCGGTATGTCCCTTGCTGTATTTTTACGCTTTGTTTGCCACTTTATCACGGGTGTGACCATCTGGGAGCAGTGGACGCCCGACGGCTGGCACAGTTGGGTATACTCGCTCTGCTATAACGGTGGATATCTCTTGCCCGATTTAGCAATCTGTATGGCGTGTGCCGTATTTATGCTGCAGGTTAAAGAGATAAGAAAAATACTCGGTCTTAGCATAAAATAACCGTAAGATAGGTTACTTAAATTACAGAAAATAACATTTTTGAGAAAACCTATTGCAATTTTTAAAAGGCTATGCTATAATAAACTTGCAATCAATCATGTTTTCTCTGCAACTTTACGGAGGTAAAACTATGAAGTACGAAACACCTGCTTGTGAAGTTATAAACGTTGAAGCGTCTGATATCATCACTACGAGCAGTCTCTGGGCATTTGAAAACTCAGATACTCCTCTTGCTGATCTTATCGAAATCGGCTAATAACTTTTCACAGCAAAAAAAGAAAGCCCGCTCGTATGAGCGGGTTTTTCTTATTTTTTATCTTTAGTGTCAACGTCATCATTTTATCAAAACATATAGACTTTTTAATATTTTTATGTTAGAATAGTAGGGTGAAAATTTTAAAGGAATAAAAAAATGATAAAATATATTTTATTTGACGTAGACGATACTCTCCTTGACTTTCACGCATCAGAGGCAGTGTGTCTGCCAAGAGCGCTTGAGGCAGTCGGAGTTAAAGTCACGCCCGCTCTTACCAAGCGATACAAAGAGATAAACCGCAGCCTTTGGGATATGTTTGAAAGGCGCGAGATTGTAAAAGAAGATATCTTGCCCCTGCGCTTTAATATGCTTTTTAAAGAACTGGGTATTGAGGCAAACGGAGAGAGGGCGCAAGAGATTTACGAAAAAGAGCTTGGTGGCAGTTGTATTTATATTGATGGCTGTATCGATCTTTTAGAGAGCCTATACGGTAAATACAAACTCTATCTTGTGACAAACGGTACCAATGCGGTCCAGGAGCCAAGGCTTAAAAAGAGCGGGATAAACAAGTATTTTGACGGCATATTTGTCTCAGAACTCTTTGGGTGTGAAAAACCGTCAAAGGAATTTTTTGATAAGGTGTTTGAAAATATCGGCAAGATAGATAAAAAAGAAACCATCATCGTTGGTGACAGTTTATCCTCGGATATCCTCGGTGGCGTAAACTACGGTTTACTTACCTGCCACTTTAACCCCAAAAATATAAGCGGTAGTATTAAAGCGGATTATGAGATAAAGCATCTTAGTGAACTGCCAGAACTTTTAAAAACAATAAAATAAATAAGGACTTAAATATGTATTTTGGTTATGATATCAGTAAGCGCGTTGCCGATATGGCAGAGGCTGCCGAAAAGGATTTAAAGGAAATTTTTAACAAAATTGATGAAAACTGTATGTACTGCTCCGCTAAGGTTTTAAAGGCCTTTCAGGATAGGCGCGTATCTACTGCCGACTTCCTTGAGATAACAGGCTACGGCTACTATGACGGTGGCAGAGATAAGCTTGAGGAGATTTACGCCGAGGTCTTTGGCGCAGAGGATGCGCTTGTAAGACCCCAGATAATGTCGGGTACACACGCCCTTGCCATCACCCTTGGCGGCCTTTTAAAGCACGGTGACACCTTGCTCTACGTTACGGGCGCGCCATACGATACCCTGCTTTCTGTTATAGGCACGGCAGGAGAGAGCCGCAACTCTCTTATAAAGTGCGGCGTTAAGTATGAGGAAATTGACCTTGTAAATGACGATTTTGATATAGAAAAAATTGTAAAGCGACTTAAAGATGGCTTTGTAAAGGTGGTTGCCATACAGCGCAGCCGCGGATACAGTCAGAGACTGAGCCTTACTATCGATAAGATAGAAAAAGCCATAAAGGCTATAAAAGAGGTATCCCCCGAGAGTATCGTAATGGTAGACAACTGCTATGGCGAATTCTGTGAGGACAGAGAACCTACCGAGGTTGGTGCTGACGTATTTGTCGGATCTCTTATGAAAAATCTCGGCGCGGGCCACGCGGTAAGCGGCGGCTACTGTGTGGGTAAAAAGGACGTTATCCTTGATATTGCAGAGCGCTTTACCGCACCCTGTGTTGGCAAGGACCTTGGAGCAAACTTTAATCAACTTGCATCGCTTTACAAGGGTCTTTTTATGGCACCAAGCGCCGTTGCATCAACACTTAAGTCAATGGCATTTGCGGCAAGGATGCTTGAACTCTGCGGCTTTGAGGACATCTCACCCAGATGGGATGAAAAGCGCACCGATATCGTACAGACAGTAGCACTTAAGAGTGAAAGCAACCTTGTTAAGTTCTGCCGTGGAATACAGATGGGCTCACCGGTTGAAAGCTACTGCATCCCCGAGCCGTCGGATATGCCCGGCTATCCTCACAAAGAGGTTATGGCGGCAGGCACGTTTGTTACGGGCGCAACCAATGAACTCTCCTGCGACGGCCCCGTAGTCGAGCCATATACTGCGTATATGCAGGGCGGCCTTACCTACGAGTACGGCAAGCTCGGTATTATGAAGGCGATTGACGAGATGCTTAAATAAGAGAAAAAAAGCAGAAAAGATCACAGGTAAAAACCTGTGATCTTTTTTGATTTCTTCAAAGCAGAATAAAAAAAGAGGCGTTTTTAAAACGCCTCTTTTTTAAAATCAAATCTGCCGTATTATTCGAAATATACGGGAGGATTGTTCATACCGTCAGTAAATACTGCGATAAGACCGTCATTGTAAAGAACTATAACCTCAGCAAGATCGTAGGGAACCTCACCGAAGGGCTCGCCATCTACTACGAATGTCATTTCCTGGTCGCCCCAGTTATCAGCTTCGCCCAAGCCTGTAAGGATGTAATTGCATGCCCAAGTGGGTCTGCCCATAGGAACGTCCATGAAGGTAACGTTAATGGTCTCACCATCATCATAGGTTGTGAAGTTGATATAGTAATAACCGTCAGTGTAGCTCTTATCTATGAACTGAAGGAGAGGATCTTCATCAGCGCCATCTGCACTGGACTGTGTAAGGTTAGCGGTATCACCCTGGAAGCTACCGATAAGAACGTAATTTTCGCAAATAACCTTCATACCGTAATCACCGCCGATGCTGTCAGCTGTAATTGATTCGCTTGTGCTATCAACAAATGTGAATGTAACAACGCCATCCTCATCAACGCTATAGGTAAGATTTACAGTAATGTCTACATTGCTCCAGCTTGCGTAATCCCAAGCATCGGTTTCCCAAACAGCTGTACCCTCAAGAGCACCCTCGGATGCAGGAGTAAAGGTAATGTCGAACTTGTTGCCCATCATGTTGAGTGAGCCGGTATATTCGCCATTATAGATCTCTGCAATAGAAGGAGGAGTTGAAGCATTAAGTACTACTGTGGTAGAAACACCGGGGTTAGCAACAGAGGTAAGTACAAGAGTGATCTCGCACTCGCCTACTGCCTTAACGGTGTAAGTACCGTCACCGTTATCGTTAAGAGTTGCAAGAGGTGAGCCGAGGAATGCTGCTGTAAAGGAAGCATCTGCATAACCTTCGGAATCGCCGTTTGCGTAAGCACCGATAACATACTCAACTGATGTGTAAATATTGTTGGAATCAGAAGCATCTGAACCGCTGATAGTAGCGTTAAGAGATATAGTCTCGGGAAGAGTTACGTTAACTGTATACTCCTTAGGCTCTGTTGCAAGAGTATCAACTGAAACAACATAAGTGCCTGCTGCCTTGGGTGAAAGAACTATGCCGTTGCCATCCCAGGAAGCTGATGCATAGAAAGCAGAAGAATCAACGTACTCGCCATCCTTTGTAAGAGTAACAACAACCTCATCAAAGGTCATGTCTGCAGTAGCAGAATCAACCTCTGCGAAGGAATAAGAAACATAATCGCCGGCTACAAGATCAATTGTAGCGCCGAGCTCATTACCGAAATCGTCAACTATCTTGTAAGAAGAAGCTATGCAATCCTCATACTTATAGGGGTTTTCAAGATTCTGCTCGCCAAGAGTCTGCTCTACAGTAGTGATCTTCTTTGTAGAAGGAATAAGCCATGTAGTCTTGTAATAATCAACTACCTCATCCCCGTCCTCATCTACGCCCTCGTAGCCGTAGTAGAAGCCGCTCCACTCATCATAAACGTATGTATATTCTTCAACAACAAGAGAAAGGTTATTGATTGCATAATCATCACCGAGAGTAAAGCTTACAGCGATTACGTAGAACGCCTCGTTATTTGCTGAATAGTAACCAAATGAGTATGCGTATACAACTACACCGTCAACTATTGTTGAATACTCAACGAAGTCCTTGTTGGTGTTTGCTGAAGCAGCCTCATAAAGTCCGCTTACAAGACCTTCGGCACCGTAGAATACAAGCTCTGAGGGAACTATTGCAAACTCGCAACCGTTAACGCTGTCTTCAGTATACTCAAGGTAGGGCTTATAGATAAATTCGCCTGCTACCTGAACAGCATGGATTTTACCGTCAACGTTAGAGAGCCAATAAGCATTTTCGTACTCATCTACGTAGTAGAGGAGGTTTTCACCAAGCTGATATACAACCTCACCCTCATTTATGTAACCCATACCGGGGTCGCTGATCCATGAAATTGTACCGCCTGTAACACCGGAAGCACCGGCTGCGCCAAGTGCAACTGCATTTTCTACAGTAATGCTGTCGCTACCGTAAGCACAAACTGTGCACACGCCTGCAACGTCGGGTGTGTGAGCAGCCTTGTTGTTAACTACTGCGTGACCGCAATTGCTTACGTTCCAGTGATTTTCGCTATCAAAGCTCCAATCGGATACGTATCCGTGCTCGTGATCTGCATCATAATCGCAAACATCACATGCGCCGTTATTGTCAACATCATAGTGAGGAGCGAGACCTGTAACTGCCTTGTCGCAGCCCTCATCCTCTACGTTACATGTTGCCTTGTGCCAGTGATTTGTTTCATCACTTGACCAATCCTTGCTATACTCGTGTGCGTGTGCCTCAGGGAGCATACCTGCGAGAATGCCCTCAAGCTGAGCGCAGCCTGTGAGTGTTCCGAGAACCATCACTACTACGAGAAGCACTGTTAAAAACTTCTTCATAATAAAAAGTCTCCTTTTAAAAATTTTTAAAAAATCAAATTTTAAACTAACTGTCTATACTCTTTTAAATATAGATTTAGTAAAATCTAATGTTTATACACATTATTATACTAAAAAGTTTTACGTTTGTAAAGATGTTTTATTAAAAAATCGTTAATTATTGCATCTTTTATAAAAACTTATGCATATTTGTGCATCTTTTGTGAATTTTTAAACGTTTTTCTGCATATTTATGCGAATATTATCCGTAGTATACACAATCCCAAAGCCACTGATCTTCCTCATACGAGTCGGTCTGCCACTGCTTTAAGCGGGTGTAACCGCCTAGCTCACAGTGGCCGTTACCGTCACAGAAGTAAGTCTGAGCGATAGCGAGCTTTTGCAAAAAGTCCTTCATCTCCTGAGTTACAGGCACAAGACCGTCCTTGTTTGCGATATCCGCATAACTCAAAATACCTTGATAACTTTGATAATTTGGATACTTAGCATCTACAAGGGATGCATAGCCCTCAATAAAGAGCTTGTAATACTCCGTACCGTCGTTTACAGTAAGATACGGCCCCTTTGTAGGCTCTATAAGATTGATAGGAAGATCAAGGAAGACGCATGGGCTTGTTATATGTGCATAAAGCACCTCACCGTCAAACTTACGCGTTTGAGGATTGAATTTTTGATAAAATCCGGTTTCCTCATTATAGCCCCAATTGGCACCGTCCTGTATGCGCTTGCCGTTTTCATATCTTACGGGATACATTATTGTGCCGCTTTCATTCTCAATGCCCGCCTCGCTCTGCAAATAGTCTCTTGCGTGCTCTACCTCAGTAGGGACAACCAGGGTTTTATCAGGCAAGTCAAGTTCAAAGTGACCGTCACGCTTAAGCGCAAAGCTGAGCCTTACGGGATAATCGTCGTTCTTGGATTCAACCTTTACAGCAAAGAGGAAGATGTTGCCTATCATTCCCTCTGCTATTTGTACCTTAAAGAGGAAGTTTTGCGTATATCCGCTTGATACACCGCCGCTGTCTACCTCCTCGCGCAACTGCTTAAAGCCGCCCGGGTTGGCATTATATACGTCAACTCTGGGGTTGTACTCGTTTGCGGTAACGTCCATCCAGGACTCAATTGAATATTCACCCTCCTGACGAGGTACAAATCTATACCATTTATAGTCGTCCTCAGAGGTTATCTCTGTCTCGAATACACC
Organism: Eubacteriales bacterium; assembly: GCA_045653505.1. Lineage (GTDB taxonomy): Bacteria > Bacillota > Clostridia > Oscillospirales > CAG-272 > UBA1740. The sequence continues at coordinate 29,458 of JAZOLZ010000009.1, forward strand.
GATACCCGTCATCTGATAAGGATTGTCATCAGTACCCTTGCCGCTCACTCTTGAAATCTTATAAATCTCAACAACGATATCCTTATTATCATTCGAGGTGGTGTGAGCGTTGGGGTCATAACTGTAGCCCTCCGGCACCTCGGTAAGAGTTACTCTGTACTCACCGTCAAGGCCCGACATCTTTGCAGTACCGTAATTGTCAAAATCTGCCTGATAATAGTTGTATCCGTCTGTCCACTGCGCCTTAACGTCAAGGCTCTCGGGTATAAAAGTCATACCGTTATACATTAAGGTAACGGTAAAGTAATCCTCATCACCCTCACCGGGAGTTTCGCCGGGGCCGGGGCCCGGAGTTACAGGCGGATCATCATCCTCATCGGGGTCAATAGGCGGCTTATAGGTGCCGCAGGATACTAAAGAAAAGACAAGGAGCAGTGATATAAGTGTCAAAAACAGTCTTTTTAATTTGGTTTTCTTCATATTATATATACTCCTTTCTTATCTTTTTATAGCCTTAAGGAGGCTGAGTATATCTTCCTTTTTAATTTTACGTATGATAACGTCCACAACAAAGAGTACAATCGCCGCTATCATAAACGCAGGGCCAAACTCTACCTCGTAGGTGGCAATCTTGTTCTCATCATTTTTAAGCTCGGGAATACCGTCAGTGCTTACCGTACCGCGCGTACGCACAACCTCGTGCAGGCTTGCCGCATCGTAAAGGGTAAATGCGTTATGCTCTGTAAGGTAGGAATATGATACGTAACTGTAAACGCTGGGCAGAGTATACGAGCCGTAGGAATAATCAATCTTAAGACTGTAAATACCCGTATCCTGAGTTTTAAAGGAATATGTGTATCCGTTTTGTGAATACTTAAGATTTTCAGTAACCGTACTGCCATCAGGTCTTGTGAGAGTAAGAGATACAACTGCCTGCGGATTAAACTTAGCGGGCACTATCTCAACCTCAGCGCCCGAGCCCTCAATAGATGCAGACAATGTAAAGGGCTGCTCCACCTTTTCCTCGGGTATACTGTCCTTAATTGCGTTATCCAAAAAGGCATTTGCACTCTGACTGTTAACCCAATCAACCATCCACTCATTACCAAGGGATGCTGAGAAGGATATGACCTTGCCGTTGCCGTAGCCTCTGTATGCGTAAAGAGGTATCTCAACGTGCTGGTCCGAGGCCTTCGTGTAATTTACTGTAAGAATTGTTTTTGCGCTGGACTTTATTTTACCGAAAACGTAGCCCTTAACGTTTGGCAGGCTATCAATACCATCAACAAGATGCGAGTTCTCGTCATGTATCTTAACGGGGGTATCCTGATTAATTACAGTCTCAACAACCTCGTCTGCAATATCACCGAACACGGCATCCTCTACATTATCAGGGTCACTCATCTGGAAGTTTTTGCCGCCGCCCGCCGCCGCTATCTTATCCATGAGGGCAACGCCCGTGGGAGATGAGGTGGTAACGCAACTGGTGGTAACGCCCTCGTTAAAGAGATCCTCAGTTACCTTAACCGGGTCATAGGTCTCGCCACCAAAGGATATACCGTCACTCATAAGCATTATCTGCTTATCGTAGAACATATCAAGATCCTTTGTAAACTCATACGCCGCATTAAGACCTGCGCCTATAAGAGTGCCTTGCATGGGTTCTACGCTGTTAATTGCGTCAATAAGCTCTTGCCTGCCCTCAGTATCCTCTTTGGCAGGAACGGGAGTAACGCCTAAAACCGTTCTCGTCTCACCCGCAAAGGAGAGGATTGCGATAGAATCGCCGTAATCCATCAAATCAAGCATATTTATTGCAACTTGCTTTGCTATTACAAGTTTATAGGAATATTCCATACTGCGTGATACGTCCATTACGTAGACGTAAAGCTTGGCATCCCTATCGGTATTGCCATAATTAACGGGGAGCATGCTGTCAAGGGCAGAAAGAATTTCGTCAGTCTTATTCTGTATCTTGGTGTCCCCTACCGTCATAAGAGTTTTGCCAAATTGGGATACAACGGTATCAAGGCTCTCGATAAAGGATATGGGATTGGTGTGCTCGGAAATATCAACGTCAGCAAGCACTATCTCGTCATAAACGCACAGTTGCTCAACAGTAGAAGGCAACTGTGAAGCTGCATGTTTTTCTATTTCGTTAAAATCTTTTTGCAGTAATATCTGTGACTGCTCTAAGTTCTTTAACTCATCAGGAACCTGATAATTATCGCCGTAAAGCGGTATATGACACCAAAGCTGTACTTCCTTTGGATTAAAATCATATTGACTTTGCTTTACACGTACTGCATATTTAATATATCCGTCAATATCCGCATCAGAGCCATAAAGGCGCTTTGCACCAAGAAGCTCCTCATCGTTTGAGGTAATAAGCAGCACCTTTATCTTGCCGCTTACCTGTTGGTTAAACAGATACTCATTGTTAAGTACGGATGTATCGTTCTCTGCATCAACGACTATTCTGTAATTGTTAGTGCCATTTGCATCTGTAGGCAAACTAAAGCTTACAAAATTGTAGCCTTTTGTAAATGTTCTTGCAACCTCGGCAATCTTTTCTTCGCCCTTATAAAGGTATACGGAAGCACGCACATCGGTGTTTGACTGTATAAGTGCCTCAGCCACCTCCTCGTGGTTAAGGTAGGTCCTCTCGGTATAGGTAACGCCGTTTACCTGCACCTCGCTAAGACCCTCTTTGATGTTACTGTCGATAAAGACGGTATCTATGCTGACACCCGCTTTATAAAGATTTTCTACCGTATTGATAAGCTCTGCGGTCTTCTCGGGGTCGCTCTGTCTGCCGTCGGTCAAAAGCACTATTTTCTTTATAACGCCATCGTTAAAGAGGTCGTTTGCATAGTTCATAGCGCTGACTATATCGGTCTCGGTATTATCAACGCCGCTGTCCTTAACGGTGCTAAACTCCCCGCCAAGCTCGCTGACGATTTTCTGATCCTTACCGAAGGCGATAACGCCGTACTTTGAGTTAAGCGGCAGTTTTTCCTTAACACCCTTAATGTAGGTATCAATTGTGTCAAGCTCATTATTTGCCGAATAGGAAACGTCTGCTAAGATATAGACGTTTGTCTCGGTGATAATGGTTGTCATTATCGTGCCTGCAAGGGCAAGGGTGACAAGGGCTGTTATTATGATGTGAAGAATAAGTGAGGATACTGCGCTCTTGCTCCTGTTATCCTTATTAAAGGCAAGGATAAACGGGATAATCAGAAGAACAAGAAGCGGAATTGCGATAAGCAAAAGCCAGGGGTTAGCGAAGCTGATATTTATCATAGCAATAAACCCCCCATTCTATTAAGAATACTAACGCAAGAAGTATAAAGGTAATCATAAGTCCATCGTAGATACCGTTAAGATTACCCACTCCCATAACACCTATAAGTGAGGCATCCGCCTCGCTCTGCACGGGTATGCGCTCGCTCTCGTTAAGAGAGGCAAATACGTTGTATGTTCTCTTAGCGCCGCTTACGGTCATAGTTATTGTATATGCGCCTGCCTCGGTAAGAGTGTACTTTGATATACCCGAGGATATATCGAGATACTCTGTCTCGCCTGAGGGAGTGTCAACTCTTATGCTCTCGCAGTTTGCAAGAGCGTTGATTTCAATTTCATCACCTGCTACAAAGTTAACCTTCTCCACCACGTCGGGGAATGAGAATTCAACTAAGTTGCCCACAAGCGCTACAAAATCGGTATGCATGGGCAGATTGGAGCCGTGCAGGTCAAAGGAGAATACAACCTCACGGTTACCGTAGCCGTTTGTACCCGTAAATATAATGGGCGCGCCGTTATATTCAATTAGGGTTGTAAACTGACGGTAGGTACCGCACTGTATGTACTCGGATATGTATATGTCCTCTCCCGACATATTCTTGATAAGCTTGCGTGCAGTTGAGTTTGTGGACTTGGTAAGAGATACCTTGCCTATACTCTCAAGTTCAACCTTACTCTGTACGCTGAAGCCCGAGTCAGGAAGCGATGAATTAAGGTTTATAAGCCATACGGCACCGTCACGCGGCATAGTGCCGGGATTAAAGCCGTCAAAGATGTAAAGAGCGTAGCCGCTCATATCAGCCGTATAATCCTCAGGAGAAACGCAGGTAGTCTTTACGTTACCGACAGCGTTAAGAGCACTCTTAATAAAGAAAGGTGCGCTGCTGACAATAAGTGTATCCTGCGAGTTTTCATAGTCGGTATCGTATATCATATACGTATTATCAAGCATAAGCGCATCGGAATTTTCAATAACAATTCTTACACTTGAGATAACAGATGCAGGTGTCGTGGCAACAAAGGACGTTTCTTCAAGCCTCTTTGCCTCTACAGTCTGCGTATTAAAGGGTGTCTGTGCCCCGTCAAGATACATTGAAACGACTAAAGACGCATCCGAGGTATAGGAAGTAAGCATACCGCTTACGGCAAGTTCACCGCCCATAAGTGAGTAACTGACATCGCCTATAGCATAGTTCTCAACCTCGCTGCCAACGTTTACCACCTCAATAGCATTATGCGTATCAAAGCTCTTGTCGGTAAGAAGATAGGTTACAAGACCGTCGTTATCGTTAAAGTATTCCTGCGCAACGCCAAGGGCATCCTCAAAGCGCGAGGATGCGTGCGAGACGCTTATCTCCTCAAGCAGCGTAAGCGCAACCTCCCTTGAGGGCTCCTTTTCGAATATAACGTTTGTTTTTTCATTTACATACACCAAAGAGTAAAGACTGCCGTCTACAGAGTCCTCAATGATCTCTTTAGCCTTGTCCTTTGCCATATCAAGACGTGTAACACCCCCCTCAACCATACTCATACTGCCCGAGCCGTCAAGAATGATGCAATACTCCTTTGCCGCGCCCGGCACTACTATCTGCGGGTGGGCAATGGCAAGAGATATAAGCGCAACCGTAAGTATCTGTAAGATGAGTGATATAATGCCCGTAAAGGGATTTTTGATAAGTTTTCTTTTCAAAAACTTCTCACTCAGGTTCCAGATATAGGTGGTGGCTATCGTCTGCTCTGTGTATTTACTTTTTATTATGTAGATCAGTATCAGAATAGGAATTCCGATAAGACCCAGTAAGCCTAACGGATAAAGAAAATTCACTTGAGTACTCCCATATCAACAAGTTTTCCATAGAAGATCTCACTTAAGGAATCCTCTGTGGATACCATCATATAATCTGCGCCTCTTGAGGAGCAGTAATTCTTAACTCTTTCCTGTACGTGCTTAAGAGCCTCTCTGTAAGCGCGCATTATTTCCTTGTCAATGTTCTTGCGGTAAAATCTCTCTGCACTCTCAGAGTCAAAGAAGTGCATTTTGCCGCGTGACTGAGGATTGGTCTCGGCGCGCGAGAGTATCTGCACGCACATTATATGCCTCTTTTTGCCTGCAAGAAGGTCAATAGCATCCTCATAGTCGTTATCTGTAAGAAAGTCCGAGATAATTATCGACATGCCGTCGCCAAAGCCCAGTTTTTCAGGTAAAATAGCCTTACTTATAGAGCAGTCACCCGTAAACTCAATATCATTAAGTTTACCTATCTCGTTTAAAAACGCCTGCTTGCCGGTAATACCGGAGATTATCTCTGTGGCCTTGTTTTCCTGTATTACGTATACAGACACCCTGTCCATAGCAGATACCGAGAGGTATGCGAAGGTTGCCGCAACGGCAAGCGCCTTTTCTGCCTTTTTACCGTCGCCGTATTCCATAGAACGGCTGGCATCAATATATATTCTGGTATGCATCTGTCTTTCGTCAAGATACAACTTCTGATAAAGTTTATCAAACCTTGCATAAGCATTCCAGTCTATCTTCGTAATATCGTCACCGGGCATATAGTCGCGATAGTCGGTAAACTCGCAGGAGGAACCGTAGGACTTACTGTTCCTGTTGCCTCCAAACGCACCGGCCACGTTGTTTTTTATAAGCATCTGCAAAAGCTCTACCTCTTGCAAGAACGCCTCGTTTATTATAAGCCTGCCCATAATTGTTTACGCCTTTTTTGTTTCCTTGATAATAAGGCCGATGATATCGTCAACGCTGAGTTTATCGTTTACAGCATTAAAGTTTGTCTTTATTCTGTGACGGAGTACGGGGTATGCAAGCTCATCAATATCCTCATAGGATACGTTGTAGTTGCCGTTTACGAGCGCGCGTACCTTTGCGCAGGTGATAAGAGCCTGAGCCGCACGGGGAGATGCGCCGTTCTTTATGTACTTCTTAGCAGTCTCGCTTGCACCCGCAACGCCGGGATGTGTAGCGGTAACAAGGTTTATTGCATAGTTAAGCACGCCTCTTGCAACAGGCACCTCGGATGCAGTGTTACGCATCTCAAGGATATCGTTGCCGTCAACAACTGCCTCAGCAGTCTCGAGCATGGTCTTCTGTGTCATAAGAACGATATCGGCAAGCTCGTTTTTGCTCGGGAAGGGCATGATAAGCTTGAACATAAAGCGGTCCATCTGCGCCTCGGGAAGAGGATATGTACCGTCCTGCTCAATGGGGTTCTCGGTAGCGAGCACGAAGAAGGGCTCGTTTACCTTATACACCTTGTTTGCAACAGTAACCTTGTGCTCCTGCATTACCTCAAGCATCGCTGACTGGGTCTTGGGAGTAGCACGGTTAATTTCGTCTGCAAGCACTAAGGATGCAAAGATAGGGCCGCGGCGGAACTTAGTTACCATTCTGCCGTTTTCGTCCTTTTCAACGATGTTTGTACCGGTTACGTCAGAGGGCATAAGGTCGGGGGTAAACTGAATACGTGAGAAGGGCAATGATAAAACTCTGCCTAAAGAACGTACAAGACGTGTTTTACCAACGCCGGGTACACCCTCAAGAAGTACGTTACCGCCTGCGATAATAGCGATAATAACCTTATCAACTATATCCTCCTGACCTACAACGTCCTTCTTTATTTCCTTTTTGATAAGGCTCACCTTTTCTCTGAAGCCCTTTATTTTTGCAACGGTTGCATAAGTGGTTCTCTCCACCTTAACGTCCATATTGAGTGTAATGTTTTCCATTTTATTTTCCTCTTTTCCTAATTCTTAAGAATTGCTTTCCTCACCCTTGGTCGCGCCAAGAAGATATGAGAAGTATTTACTTATAAATTCCTTTACCTCATCAGGTAAATCGCTGTTAACCACTTTATCCATAGCATCGGGATAATACTGATTGAAGACGTCACCGTATTCAACCCTTATCTTGTCGATGATATCAAGCACCTCATCGTCACTGCCGTAAATGGTGTCACCCGTACCGATACCTGCGTCATCGCCCTTTTGCTCATCGTCAAACCTGTCGCTGTCCTCGTATCCGTCGTTGTCTTCCTTTTTAGGCAGATCCTCCTCGGTAAGACCGAATATCTCAATAAGCTTAAGCTCTACCCTCTCGCCTATACGGGCGTTGGTAAGCTGCTGCTTTATCGCCGCGCCTATACCCATTACACAGTTTTCAAAGGTCCTTTCAATAGCCGCCTCAAATCCCTCAGGATTTGCGGGCACTGCCGCAAGTTCCGTAAGGAAATCTGCAATAGCCTTGTAAAGCATATTGTCGGCCTCTTGTCCCGAGGCTACAAGCGCATTCTCAAGATCCCCCTTGAAAATAGGAATTCTTGTGTTCTGATTATCCTCGTTAAAGAGTTCCTTTATCTGACTTACCGTCTCTATCGTCATCGGTATGCTCATTGTACCTAGCGCCTTGGCAAACTCGACCATATCAGCGTTCTCAGTAGCGATTAATGTGTCTCTTATCTCCGCATAGGAGTTGGCCTTATCTATCTCGGCTCTCACACTCTCAATAACGCCGACCACCGCGCGCTTCATAGCGCTGTTGCTGGTAGTGTTTGTGAGTGTGGTTACAAGCGAGCGCAGATCCTCAACAATCCCTTCCTTAGGCTTATCCTCAAGAGCCGAGCCCTCAACCTCTGAAATAAGCTCGTTAAGAGCGGTTATCTGCCACTGCGATATCTCATACGGGTCATCCGCAGGGCCGGGAGGTGTCGGGGGCTTGGGCGCAGGTGTCTGCGGCCACATCATAGCAACCGTAAGCAAAACGCCCGCAAGCAGCATAGGAACAAAGGATAAAAGCAGGTTTCTGTTTTTGAGGCGCCTTGTAGGTATCTTGGCAAGCTCTGCCTCGGTATCCTGTCTTTGAAGTTTATTTATCGGCTTAAAACTCTTTTGGTTGGCTATCATCGTTTGCGCCTTTGCCTTAAGGCCAAACTCACAGTCAACCCTCTTTGCTATTTCAGTATCGCTCGGATTTATTATTCTGAACGTGACAATAAATGAAATTATTGCCACAGCACCGCCTATTATAAGGGCGTACATATCCGGGACGTTAAGTATCCTCAGTCTATAGAGAAATACGAACACAGAGGAGAGTGTCAGACCGATTGCAAGCGCAATAAAGCTACTTTTTAAGAATGCGCCAAAGCACATCTTGCGCTTAAAACGTGAAAATTGCTTATTCATAAGCCCTCCTCCCTTTCAAAAAAATTTGCATCTTGTACTCCAAAATAATGCGTAAATCAAATAAATATTTAATGATAAAAAATATGTTGTCTACAAATTAATAAAACCTGCAAACAACTTACCAAAGACGACTTAAATTAAAATATTCGTGCACGCATAGAATTAAAAATATTTAGGTATCTTAGATGATACCATAGTTTTAAACAGATGTCAAGACTGTGTTGCATATTTTGGCATTTTTTACCCCTATTCATCAGTATTTTTGCACCTTTTGTACATAAAAATTGCAAAATCAAAGTAAAAAGGCCCTCGGCAAAAGAAAAACCGAGAACCTTTTTATTATTCTTTTTTGTTTTATTCCACTTCTTTTTTCAAAGCCTTGCTGTTCTTTTCATTAAAGTAGAGCACAACACCGCCTATTGCCATAATTATCGCAAAGACGATAAGATACCATACGTTTGCCATACCCTGACGGAAGATGCTTGCAGTTACCATAACGCCTGCACCGATAATTGAAAGAATGGGGAGTACAAAGCGCTTTACGGGGTGCAGCTCCTTTTCCTTGATCATGAAGTTGATAAGCATAGGTACGTAGATGGGATAGATGGTGATGATGGGGAGCTCTGATGAATCAAAGCCGTATGCGCCGAACCAACCAAAGAACTGGCTGCCCATAAAGTATACGAACCAGATACCGCACATAAGAATACCGAATGCAGATGAGTTAGAGGGCATATTTGTCTTTTTATCAACCTCTACGAACATATCGGGATTAATGCCCTCCTCTCTTACTGCAAGAGAGTACATGCCTCTTGTGCAAGCAACGGTAAGTCCGTTAAGCGTGCCTAAGCAGGATATGATGATGAGGAAGTTTACAATGCCTGCTACTACAGGGCCAAAGTAGTTAAATGCCGCACTGGTACCCTGGCTTATGAGCACGTCGGAGCTTTCAAGACCGAGAACGCCAAGGTAATAAAGCACGTAAGCGGCCATAATGATAAGTCCGCCAAGCGAAAGGGCTATAGGAAGATTCTTTTTTGAATCCTTTATCTCCGAGTTAATAGAGGTAGCGATTATCCAGCCCTCGTAAGCAAAGGCTGCGCAGGATACTGCCGCTATCATACCCGTAATACCGCCAACAGAAGGGTCGGCAGATGCATCGGGAACGATGGGAGCAAAGTTTTGCACAATATTGCCGTTAAAAAGACCGATAACAGTACCGATAAGAGCGATAAATGCGATGGGAATAAGTTTAATAACCGTAGTTGATACCTGGAATTTACCTGCAATCTTAGGCGAGATAAGGTTGATAAAATACATAAGAATGAGATAGAATGCCGCAATAGTTATACACTCTGGGCTGAAGAGCGCCTCGGGTGAAACCGAGCTGTAGCCGAAAAGAGCGACCATAGTATATCTTGCGCTTACCCAGGCAAGCACCGATGTCATTGCGGGATAATAAATCGTGATAAGGAACCAGGCTACAAAGTACGCATATCTTTTGCCGCAGGTAGCCTCGGCATAGTCTATCATGCCGTTTACCCTTTCATATTTAGTTGCCATAACGGCAAATGTAGTGGTGTAAACGACCATTACAGCGCCGCCTATAAGCCAGGCAAGTACACCCATAAGGGCATCTCCTCCCGTAAGATTAAGCACGTCCTGTGCCTTAAAGAAGATACCTGAGCCTATTACTATACCTACTACCATACAGATAGCGGTAAACAGACCGTATTTTTTCTCAAGTTTGTTTTCCATAGAATTCTCCTAAAAGGTTATTTTTGTAAATTTATGTTGTCATTTTTGTTGTTTTTTGTCTGAATTTGTTCTCGATAACAATAAATGCAATTATGCAAATTATGCACGAGATAAGCGAACCGATCGGCGCCGCAAGTCCCATTACCCAAAGTTTATCGGGATAATAAAGCGATGCAAAATAAGCACCCGGCACACGCGCCGATACCACCGATATAACGTTATGCACAAAGGACATAACCGATATTCCGATAGCGCAGAAGTAACCGCTGAAGCAGAAGTGGACACCCGCAAAGATACAGTCAAAGACGTAGGTTGAAAAATAATCCGCACCGTATTTTATAACAGAGGCATCCTTTGTAAAGAGCCCCACGATGCCGCTTGCAAACATCTCGGATATAAGCGTAAAAACAAATCCGAAAACACACACTGTGCCTATTGCAAGATACAGCACTCTTTTGGCCCTATCTCGCTTGAGTGCGCCGATATTCTGCGCCGCAAGAGCCGATACGGTTGAAAGCATTGTAGATGGCACAAGGAAAAGCATACCGATAATCTTTTCCACTATACCGACAGCCGCCGCTATCTGTACGCCTCTTGAGTTTGCGATGACGGTTATTATGATAAAGGAAATCTGTATAATGCCGTCCTGCACCGATATGGGTGCGCCAATCTTTAACAGCTCACGCATTGTGCTTTTATTTGGCACTATATCGTCTTTAGTCAACTTGAAGTCCATACCATGCGCCTTCATATACAAAAGGGCAAATATTACCGCCGCCGCCTGAGCAATTACCGTTGCTATTGCCGCACCCAAAGCGCCCATAGAAAAAGCAATTACAAAAAGGCAGTCAAGCGCTATATTGACAAGGCAGGCAACACCGACAAAGATAAGGGGCGTTTTAGAGTCGCCAAGACCCTTGAAAATTGAGCTTATCACGTTGTAAGCAACTATAAACGGTATACCGATAAAGGTGACGGTAAGATATTTTACCGTATCCTCTACCGCCTCGGTTGGTGTCATCATAAGACCGACTATCGGACGCACCAGAATAAGCAGTAGCACAGCAGTCAAAAGCGAGTAGACGGCAAAAAGAGTTATACTGTTGCCGACAGTGCGCTTTATCAGCGTCTGATCGCCCCCTCCGACTCCGCGGCTTATCATAACGGTAGTACCCATAGCAAGGCCAACTGTAATTACGGTAAACATATGCATTACCTGACTGCCGACAGATACTGCGTTTATAACCTCAGCGCCGTTTACCTGACCGACTACAAAAAGGTCGACTAGTCCGTAAAGGGTCTGCAAAAGATAGGAGAGGAAGAAATTAAGCCCAAAGACAAGCATCCCGCGCCAAAGCGAGCCGCTCGTCATATCCCTTTGCATATTATCCCCACCTTTTCTCTTTTGAATTTTACTCATTTTCAGTTCAGTGATAATTATCATATATTTTAGCATCTTTACAAAAGTTTGTCAATGATGTAATTTAGTCGTTTTATTCACTTATTGACTTATTTTTTGTTTTGTGTTAAAATTGCCCTAGAAACAATTTCGGTTTATCCGAGGAAAGAGGAAAATATGGAAAAGAATAAGAAAGGTAAATTTTATCTCGCCCTGGTAATCTTCAGCCTTGTCGGTCAGATTGCCTGGATTATTGAAAATATGTACTTTAACGTCTTTATCTACAAGATGTTTAACGCAAGCGCATCCGACATAAGCATTATGGTAAGCGCAAGCGCCGTTGCCGCAACCCTTACCACGATATTCATCGGCGCCCTTGCCGATAAGATGGGCAAAAGAAAGATGTTTATCTCCTTTGGCTACATCATCTGGGGTCTTACCATCTGGTCATTTGCTCTTATCAACGTAGATATCATAGGCGCTATCTTCCCCACCCTTTCAGCCACAAGCACATGTATCACTCTCGTTATCGTAATGGACTGCGTAATGACCTTCTTTGGCTCGAGCGCAAATGATGCGGCATTCAATGCCTGGCTGACCGATTCTACCGACCACACAAACCGTGGAGCAGCCGAGGGAATTAACTCAATGATGCCCCTTGTTGCCATACTTGTTGTGTTTGGCGGCTTTATGGCATTTGACCTTAATTTGGCATCAAGTTGGAACCTTATATTTACAATTATAGGCGTTATTGTCATTTTAATCGGTGTTCTTGGAATTTTCCTTATTGAAGATCCTAAGGTTGATGCAAGTGAAAACAGCAGTTATTTTGGCAACATAATCTACGGCTTCCGCCCGGATGTTATCGTTAAAAACAAGATGCTGTATTTAGGCCTTATCGCCTTCTCTCTTTTCGGTATTTCAATACAGATTTTTATGCCCTATCTTATCCTCTATTATGAGGTATCCCTCGGTATGAAGGATTATGTGCTTATAATGGCTCCTGCCATTATCTTAGCCTCGGTCTTTACAGCATTTTACGGCAGACTCTATGACAAATACGGCTTTATCAAAACCATCTTCCCCGCAGTTGCAATGCTCGCTGTCGGCTACGTTATCCTCTTCTTGTTCAAGGACGTGGTAATGGTATTTATCGGTTCACTCCTTATGATGAGCGGCTACCTCTCGGGCATGGCAATCTTCGGCGCTCTTATCCGTGAAAAGATTCCCGAGAACAAGTCGGGTATGTTCCAGGGCTTACGCATTGTGGGTCAGGTGCTTATCCCCGGCGTTATAGGCCCTATGATAGGCTCATGGGTGCTTGCAGATGCCGAAAAGATAGTTGGCAACGACGGTACCGAGTCATTTATCCCCAACGAAAAAATCTTCCTTGCCGCGCTTATCGTATCGGTAATAGTAATAGCCTACCTTGTAGGATTACACCTTATAAACAAAAGTCTTGAAGGAAAAAAGGTTGAAGAAATAACTAAATAATTTTTAAAAGCGGCTCCATCGTGGGCCGCTTTTATTTTGCGCGCCTTATATAAAGTATTTACAAAAGTATTGACAACAGGGGTGTTTTGATGTAAAATTATAGTAATTTTAATCGGTATTTGATGACAGCGTCAAATCAATAAGAATTGTATGAAAGTCCGCAAAGCACTGATTTTGGTGTCTTTGCGTTTTTTTGTTTAAGAGGTATTTATGAACGGTGAAATGCTTGCCCTTGGTAAGGTGCGCTCAGCGATAAGAGAAATTTTTGAATACGGCAAAATAAGAAAGGCCGAACTCGGAGAGGATAACGTCTTTGACTTTTCCTTAGGTAACCCAAGCGTACCTGCTCCAAAGCGCGTAAGCGAGGTTATGATGCGCCTTATAGAAAAGAGCGACCCTGTGGCCCTGCACGGTTACACCTCAGCGCAGGGTGACGCATCCGTAAGAGAAAAAATAGCCGAGTGGATACAAAAGGAATTCAGCACCCCTGCCGACCCAAATCTTATATATATGACCTGCGGCGCGGCTGCATCTCTTACCATTACTATAAAGGCGCTGTGTGGTACGGATGATGAGGTTATAGTGCTTTCCCCCTACTTCCCCGAATACAAGGTATTTATTGAAAACGCAGGGGCAAAAACGGTTATAGTACCCACAAAAAATGATAGTTTTACCTTAGACCTTAAGGCAATTGATGGCGCTGTTAACAAAAGGACAAAGGCAATTATTATCAACTCACCAAACAACCCAAGCGGCGTTGTATTCCCAAAGGATGATTTAATTAAACTCGGCAAACTTTTAGAGGATAAATCTAACGAATTGTCAACAAAGATTTACATTATAGCTGATGAACCGTACAGGAAACTGGTATACGGCGATATTGATGTGCCGTATATTCCAACCATTTACAAGAGGACGGCGGTGTGCTACTCCTTCAGTAAATCGATATCCCTGCCTGGCGAAAGAATAGGCTATATTGCTCTTTCACCTATCGACGAGGATGCAAAGGATCTCTTCCTTGCTATATGCGGTGCAGGGCGCAGTCTTGGCTACGTGTGCGCGCCGAGCCTTTTGCAGTTAACTGTTGCCGAGTGCCTTGATGAGGTAGCAGACCTTGATGTCTACAAGACCAACAGAGACTTGCTCTATGATACACTTACGGAGTACGGATATTCCCTGACTAAGCCCGACGGTGCCTTTTATCTGTTTATGAAATCCCCGCTTGAGGATGCAAATGAATTTTGCGAGAGGGCAAAGGAGTTTGATATTTTGCTTGTGCCGTCTGACAGTTTCGGCACGGGCGGATACGTGCGCATTTCCTACTGCGTAAAAACCGATATGATAAGACGGGCACTGCCCCGCTTCAAGGCGCTGATAGATAGCATCAGATAACAGCGAACAAAATAAGACCGTAGCCTATACGGCGGAGGAAAAAATGACTAAACTCGAAAATGCAAGAGAAGAAATAGTAAAAATTGATAAGGAAATGGCGCGTCTTTTTGAGAGACGTATGGATTTGTCAAGGGCGGTTGCCGAGGTGAAAAGACAGAGCGGTATGCCTGTGCTTGATGCCGAGAGAGAAAAGGCGCTTCTTACAAAAAACACTCTCCTTATTGAAAACGAGGAATACCGCAGTTACTACGTTGACTTTTTGCAGGGCACGATGGATATCTCAAAAAGATACCAGAGCCGCATCCTTGACGGACGTAAGATTGCATACTCGGGAGTTGAGGGCGCATTTGCCTGGATAGCGACAAAGCGCATATTCCCCGTAGGCAAGGCAGTGGCATACAAGAGTTTTGAGGCAGCTTACAAGGCCGTAATCGACGGCGAGTGCGACTGTTGTGTTTTGCCTATTGAAAACAGTTATGCAGGTGACGTTGCGCAGGTAATGGACCTCGCCTTTTTGGGCGGGCTCTTTATAAACGGCATTTACGACCTTGAGATTATGCAAAATCTGCTTGCGGTAAGCGGTGCTAAGATATCCGATATCAAAGAGGTTATAAGCCACCCTCAGGCGCTCGATCAATGTGCAAAATATATAGACAGCCACGGCTTTAAGCGTCTTGAGGCGCCGAACACGGCAGCGGCGGCAAAGTCACTCAGCGAGAGCGGCAGACTTGATGCGGCAGTTATTGCAAGCAAGGAGACGGCAGATCTGTGGGGTCTTTCTGTCCTTGAAAAGGACATCAACGAGGCAAGGGACAACACCACCCGTTTTGCGGTGTTCTCAAAAACGCCCATCTCCCCAAACAAAAACGACGGACAGTTTATAATGTACTTTACCGTAAAGCACGAGGCAGGCGCGCTTGGCAGAGCCGTACAGGTTATCGGTAAAAACGGCTTTAACTTAAGAGCGCTCAAGAGCCGCCCGACAAAGGAAAAGAACTGGGAGTATTACTTCTACGTTGAGGGCGAGGGCAACATTCACAGTGAAAGCGGAAAAAATATGCTCAGAGAACTTAACGAGGTATGCTCAAGCATCAAGATAGCAGGCAGCTTTGGTAAGGAGAAAAAACTGACTGAGGCAAAGGACGGTAAGACAGTATGACCCTATATATGGATCTTGGCAACGACTCCTACGAGATAGTAGTAGAGCGCGGTGCTCTTAAGGCTATCGGCGATCACATTGCCCTTAACCGAAAGGTGCTTATCGTAACCGACACAGGCGTGCCAAAGGAATATGCCGAGGCTGTGGCAAAATGGGCAAAGGAGCCTTATACCGTTACTATCCCTATGGGCGAGGGTTCAAAGTCGATAGAAAATTATACCCACTTACTTGAAAAAATGCTTGAATACGGCTTTACGCGCAAGGACTGTGTAGTAGCCGTTGGCGGCGGAGTTGTGGGCGATCTTGCCGGCTTTGTTGCGGCATCCTATATGAGAGGCGTTGATTTTTATAACGTCCCCACCACCCTGCTCTCTCAGATAGATTCATCCATAGGTGGCAAGGTAGCGATAGATTTTAAGGGCTACAAAAACATTGTCGGTGCATTTTATCAGCCCAAAAAGGTGGTAATCGACCCCTGTGTTTTAAAAACTCTTGATAAAAGACAGTTTTCAAGCGGCCTTGCCGAGGCAATAAAAATGGCTGCCACAAGCGACAAAGACCTCTTTGAATTTCTCGAAAAGGAAAATATCGAGCAAAATATCGATAAGATAATCATAAATTCTCTGAAAATCAAAAAGAGCGTGGTTGAAGAGGATGAAAAGGAAATAGGGCTAAGAAAGGTCCTTAACTTTGGTCACACGGTAGGCCATGGGATCGAAGCAACCTATACCGACAGACTTTATCACGGCGAGGCAGTAGGACTAGGTATGCTCTTTGTTTCGGATAGCGGGGCAAAGGCGCGCATAAAAGAACTGCTTAAAAAGGCCAACTTGCCTGTATCCTTTGATATTGATATAAAAAGGGTATGCGATGCCATAAAGCACGACAAAAAGGCAGATGGCAAAAAAATAAGCGTAGTATACGTTAGCGATATAGGTACATTTGAGTTCAAAAAACTTAACTACGATGAACTTTGCGAGATAGTAAAAAACACAAAAATATAACAAAAAGACAACTATTATTTACAAATCCCTTAAAAAGAGAGAAAAATAATGAAAAACACATTTGGTCAAAGTCTTACGGTAACACTCTTTGGCGAGAGTCACGGCAGCCACATAGGCGCAGTGCTTGACGGCCTTACCCCGGGACTTAAGGTTGATGAAAATATAATAGAGGACGCCCTTAAATTAAGGCGGCCCGAGGGTGATATTTCCACTAAAAGATGCGAGAAAGACCCCTTTAAAATAATAAGCGGTGTTAAGGACGGCTACACAACGGGCGCCCCCCTTTGCCTTATTATTGAAAACTTAAGTACAAAAAGCGGCGATTACGATAGCCTTAATGGGATCGCGCGTCCCTCTCACGCCGATTATGCGGCAAGGCTAAAGTATCACGGCTTTGAGGAAAATCGCGGCGGCGGCCACTTCAGCGGCAGGCTGAGTGCCCCCCTTGTTGCCGTAGGTGCTATTTTAAAAGAGGCGCTTAAGGAAAAGGGGATACTTATCGGCACACATATTTTGTCGATTAAGAACATAAATGAAAGACATTTTGAAAAGAATAATCTTAAAGAGGATATAGAGGCGCTGTCCTCCCTCACCTTCCCCGCGCTTGAAGATGACAAGGCGCAAGAGATGAAAGCACAGATACTTTTGGCAAAGGAAATGGGCGACAGTGTCGGCGGCGTGCTTGAAAGTGCCATAATAGGTATGCCGGGGGGCGTTGGCGAGCCCTGGTTTGATTCTCTTGAATCGATTATCTCCCACGCAATGTTCTCTATCGGCGGAGTAAAGGGCATTGAGTTTGGTCTCGGCTTTGGCATAACCGACCTCTTTGGCAGCGAAGCAAACGATATCCTTGAAATCAAAGATAACAAAATTGAGATAACACGTAACGCCTCGGGCGGTATAAACGGCGGCATATCAAACGGCGCTCCCATAATCTTCCGCCTTGCGGTAAAGCCCACCCCCTCTATCTCAAAGGAGCAAAGGAGCGTTGACTTTATAAATAACAAAGAGATTAACCTCTCTATCGGCGGCAGACACGACCCTTGTATCGTACACAGGGTTAGGGCGGTTGTTGATGCCCTTCTGGCAATCACCGTTGCCGATATACTCACCCAGCGCTTTGGCACCGATTATCTTAAGTAGAAAAGAGAAAAAATATGAAATACGGTCTTATCGGCGAAAAATTACCTCACAGTTTTTCAAAAACCGTGCACGGCATGCTTAAAGACTATACCTACGACCTTATAGAACTTAAACCCGATGAACTTGACGCCTTTATGAAAAAGAGAGATTTTAGCGCGATAAACGTTACTATCCCTTATAAAAAGGCTGTTATGCCCTACCTTGACTATATCGACCCAAAGGCCAAGGAAATCGGCGCTATCAATACCGTAGTCAACGATGGGGGCAAACTGCTTGGATACAACACCGATTATCTCGGTATGCTCTCGCTTATCAAAAAAAGCGGTATAGAGATTAAAGACAAAAAGGTAGCGATACTCGGTACGGGCGGCACGAGCCAAACGGCAAAGGCAGTTTGTAAAAGCCTTATGGTAAAAGAGATACTTACAGTATCGAGAAATAAAAGCGACGGTGTTATCACCTACAGTGAACTTTATGAAAGCCATAAGGATACCGACGTTATAATCAACACCACCCCCCTCGGTATGTATCCCGACACCGAGAGTATGCCGGCAGATCTTAAAAAATTCGATAAGCTCTTAGGTGTAGTTGACGTAATCTACAATCCCATAAACACACGCCTTATTACCGAGGCAAGGGATATGGGAATAAGGGCAGTTGGCGGTCTTTATATGCTCGTAGCGCAGGCGGCCTATGCTGCAGAAAGATTTACGGATACAAAAATACCCGAGGGAAAAATTGATAAGACCTTTAAAGAACTGCTTAAACAAAAGATGAATATAGTGCTTATCGGTATGCCCTCATCGGGCAAAAGCACAATAGGCAGAATGAGCGCCTCATCTCTTAGCAGAGATCTTATCGACACAGATAAAGAAATTGTTGAAAGAGCGCACACCGAAATAAGCGAGATATTCGAGATGCGCGGCGAGGAGTTCTTCCGTGATCTTGAAGAAGAGGTCATAGAGGATATCTCAAGGCTTAGCGGCAAAATTATTGCCACGGGCGGCGGAGCGATACTCAGAGAAAGCAATATAAAAAGGCTTAAAAGAAACGGAGTTATCGTTTTTATCGACCGTCCCCTTGAAAATCTGCGCCCCACAAGCAACAGACCCCTTGCTAAGGACTTTAAGCTTATGGAAAAGAGATATGGCGAAAGATACGGTAAGTATTTGCGCTATGCCGATATCCATCTTAAGACAACACAAATCAAGGAAGAAAACAGGGACAATCTCATCAGGCTTTTTGATGATTATTTAGAGGAGATTTTATGAAAATACTTGTAATCAATGGCCCAAACCTCAATATGCTCGGCATAAGAGAGCCCGGCGTTTACGGCAAAGAGACCTACAGTGACCTTGTAGATAAAATACAGACCTACGCAAACAAAAAGGGTATTGAAGTAAATTGCGAGCAGTCAAATCACGAGGGCGCGCTTGTTGATTTTATACAGGGCGCATACGGTGTTTACGACGGTATTGTTATAAACCCCGGCGCATACACGCACACCAGCATTGCGCTTCTTGACGCGCTAAAGGCTGTGGATATCCCAACGGTTGAGGTGCATATATCCGATTTATCAAAACGCGAGGACTTCAGGCAGATAAGCTATATAAGAGCGGCCTGCAAAAAGACAATATCGGGCAAGGGTACTGACGGATATCTTTTAGCAATAGATTTTCTTTTAGAAAATTAAATTTACAAAAAAGAGTTTTAAGAAAAAAGAAAGGAGAGCCGTATGCAGGAAAAATACGATATAAAAATAGAAAAAAGCATACCAAGGGGCGAGGTAGTCTGCCCACCGTCAAAGAGTGTGGCACACAGACTTCTTATCGCGTCCTCTCTCGCAAACGGTGTATCCTTTATTGATAACGTTGCAAAAAGCGAGGATATACTTGCTACAATCGACTGCTTAAAGGTGCTCGGGGCTGATATAACGCTTAGTGAAGGTGGCGCCAAGGTAAATGGCATAGGCAATAACCCATGCGCCAAAGAGCGTACTCTTTATCCCAGAGAGAGCGGCAGTACGCTACGCTTTTTACTCCCCCTTTGCCTTGACGGAGTAAGGACAAGCTTTGTGTGTAAGGGCCGTCTTATGCAAAGACCGATGCAGATATACGAAAATATCTGTAAAGAAAGGGGTATTTTTTATGAGGCAAAGGGTGATACCCTTACCGTTTGCGGCAGACTGAAAAGCGGCGTCTATGCCCTGCCTGCCAATATATCAAGCCAGTTTATTACAGGTCTTTTGTTTGCCCTGCCCCGTCTTGAGGGAAAATCAAGGATAGTGTTTACAACCCCGCTTGAAAGTGGATCGTATCTTGACCTTACCTTTGGTACGCTTGATAAATTTAAGATAAAATACAACTTTGACAGAGAAAACGGTGTTATAGATATCCCGGGCAAGCAGAGTTATACTGCCACCGATACGGTAGTCGAGGCAGATCACTCAAATGCGGCATTCTTTGGCGCACTCGATGCGCTTTACGGCACGCTTACACTTAAAGGGCTAAATGACAACTCCGCGCAAGGAGACAGAGTGTGGCGCGAGTGCTTTGAAAAAATCAAAAAAGGCAATGCCAAAATTTCTATAAAGGACTGCCCTGACCTTGGCCCGATACTTATGACCCTTAGCGCAGAATACGGTGGCGCGGTGCTTACCGATACCAAGCGGCTTAAGATAAAGGAAAGCGACAGAGGTGTCGCTATGATGGAGGAGTTAAGCAAGTTTGGTGCAAAAATCAAAGTAGAAGAAAACAAAATTATAATAGAAAAATCAGACTTACACAGTCCTAATGTAAAGTTAAATTCACATAATGACCATAGAATTGCTATGTCGCTTGCCGTACTATGCACACTGTATGGCGGTGAAATAGAAGGTGCTGAGGCAGTGAACAAGAGCCTGCCCGACTTCTTTGATATACTAAGCGGTCTTGGGGTTAAGCAAGAGAGGATACCAAGATGATACTTGATAAAAACAAGCACAAAATTTTAATAGTCGGCCTTGGTCTTATGGGCGGCTCCTACGCAAAGGCGCTCAGCAAAGCGGGATACGAGGTATACGCCATTACCAAAAACCAAGAGGATATCGACTATGCCCTATCCCTCGGCATTATAAAAGAGGGCTCGAGTGAGGTAAGCGAGAGCCTTATTGAGAGATGTGGAATTATTATATTTGCCCTTTATCCCAAAATTTTGATAGAGTGGATAAAGGAGCACGGCAAAAAGATAAAGGCAGGCACAGTAATAACCGACGTCAGCGGTGTTAAAAGCGGTATTGTTGATACGGTACAGTCGCTTTTACCAAATGGTGTTGAGTTTATCTCGGCCCACCCTATGGCAGGACGTGAACTGTCGGGCATACAGTACAGCGATGAGAGTGTATTTAAAAACGCAAACTACATAGTAGTCCCCACAGAGAAAAACACCGCCGCCGCGACAGAGCTGTGCTGTGATATTGGACACGCGCTTGGATTTGCGAATATATCCACACTATCTGCCGCCGAGCACGATAAGATGATTGCCTTTTTATCTCAGTTAACGCACGTTATCGCGGTATCGCTTATGTGCGCAAACGATGACATGTCTCTTAACAAATACACAGGTGACTCCTTCAGAGACCTTACGCGTATTGCTAAGATAAACGAGGTAATGTGGTCAGAACTCTTTATGCTTAATAAAGATGCTCTGCTAAAGGAGATGGAAAGCTTTGAAAAAAGTTTTGAAAAATTCAAAAACGCCCTTATAAACGACGACTGTGATGCTATGAAGAAGATGATGATAGAGTCCACAAAACGCCGCAAGGGCTTTGACAAATAATTTTAAACAATTCAATTTTCAGATAAGAGGAACCCCGGCAATGAACATGAAGTTTTTTAGAAAACTGCCCATCCCAAAGGACATTAAAGCAGAATATCCCGTAAGTGAGGCTATGGCAAAAATCAAGGAAGAAAGAGACTGCGAAATTAAAAAAGTATTTACTGGCGAAAGTGACAAATTTTTGCTTGTTATAGGCCCCTGCTCTGCCGACAACAAGGATGCGGTGCTTGATTATATTGAAAGGCTTAAAAGGGTTGAAGAAAAGGTTAAGGACAAGATAATCATCATTCCCCGTATCTACACCAATAAGCCGAGAACAACAGGTGACGGCTACAAGGGTATGCTCCACCAGCCCGACCCAAACGAGCGCCCGGATATGCTTAAAGGCATAGTGGCTATAAGAGATATACACATCTGTGCGCTTAGAGACTACGGTTTTTCCTGCGCTGATGAGATGCTCTATCCCGAGAATGCAAGATACCTCTCAGACCTGCTCTCATATATCGCAGTAGGAGCAAGAAGTGTGGAAAATCAGCAACACCGTCTTACTGCAAGCGGTCTTGACGTACCCGTTGGTATGAAGAACCCTACGGGCGGCGACCTCTCCGTAATGATGAACGCAATTACGGCAGGTCAGCACAGCCACACCTTTATCTACCGTAACTGGGAGGTAGAGAGTACGGGCAACCCACTTACCCACGCAATACTGAGAGGCTACCAGAACTACTCGGGCACCACCTTCCCCAACTACCACTACGAGGACCTTGTAAGAGTCAACGAGCTTTACAAAAAATGGGGCCTTGTAAATCCTGCGGTAGTAGTTGACGCCAACCATGCAAACTCGGGTAAAAAGTGCCTTGAGCAAACGAGAATTACCAAGGACGTGCTTTACTCAATGAGCAAAAACGATGAGATAAGACGCCTTGTAAAGGGTATGATGATAGAAAGTTATATTGAAGACGGCAGCCAGAAGATAGGCGAGGGTATCTACGGAAAATCCATAACCGACCCCTGCCTCGGCTGGGCAAAGACAGAAAAGCTTATTCTCGACGTAGCCGATGAGTTAAGATAACAAAACGGCAGTTTTATAAAATAAGTTTTACATTTTGCGCACATTTAACACAAAAATGCGGTACAGTTGCCTGTACCGCATTTTGTTTTGCTTTATTGGATTTTAATTTTACGGAATGTAGTCATAATGAATTGTGGTGAGATAATCAAAGCTTTCGTTTCCTTCATTGCTTATCTCAATTTTAGCCCACATTTCTCTTGAGGCGGTGTAATATATCTTTTCTATTATTCCACACTCGTAAAATGCATTTGCCTCAATTGCCACAACGCTATCAAATATTATGATTTCACTAAGAACCGTGCAGTATTTGAAAGTATCGGACTTAATCGTTGTGATGTTTTTTGACAGCACAACCCTTGTAAGCGACTCACACACCATAAATGCTTGGTTGTCTATAACCGTAACGCTGTCGGGAATACTTACACTTGTAAGAGAGGAGCAGGATTCGAACGCCGAGTGACCGATTGCTTGTACACCGTCTGATATTACAAGAGAGGTCAGGTTATCGCAGCAAGCAAAGGCACCCTGGCCGATACTGATAACACTGCCCGGTATTATAACGCCCTCAATACCCTTACAGCCGTAAAAGGCATAATCGCCTATGCTTGTTATCCCCTCAGGCAAGGTGATGATGCCGCCAATGCTCTCACAGCCATAGAAGGCTTGATTGCAAATTTCAGTCAATCCCTCGGGGACGGTTATGTTGCTAAGATTTTTACAGTTATAGAAAGCATTTTTTCCAATAGTCTGTACCGTATCGGGAATTGTAATTTCAGCAAGTCTTGTACATCCGGAAAAGGCGGAAGCACCAATGCTAAGCAATCCGTCGGGTAAGCTCACGCTGCCAAGGGCATAGCATCTTTCGAAGGCTGATTGACCTATCTCAGTTACACCGTTTGGCATAACTATGCTATAGATATTCTCGCAGCCAATAAATGCATAATCACCAATTTGCGTTATTCCACTTGGGACTACAACGTTTCCTACCCTTTCACCGTTGATGTAAAGTTTCTTTGCGTAGATTAGGGGGTTTGAGGTGGCATTGACAAATTCGATTTTCAACCACGCCTCAATATCCTTAATATAAATACCACTTAGTTTTTCATAACCCCATATGCTTTCAAAGGCAGATTCTCCGATGTATTTTACACCGCTGCCGATAGTTATCGTTTCAACCAAAGAAAGATTACCAAAGGCATCTGCACCTATACTTATCACACTGTCGGGTATTGTAATATTCGTAAGGCCGGCACAGTCCAAAAATGCACTGTCACCAATAGATCTTACACCGTTTGGTATAACGATTTCGGTAATAGCATCACACCATATGAACGCGCCGTCAGCAATAACCCTTGTGTCCTCGTGTATGATGCAATAGTCTATGCCCGTATTTACAGAATCTATCAGAATTTCATAAGGATTTTCAATGCTACCGACGTATTTAGCATTCTCATATTCGGTATACAACTCCTCGTTGCACCCGCTAAACGCCCAGTTTTCTACAAACAAAAGACCGCTGCCGAAGGTGATATCTTTTAAACTTGTGCAAAAAGCAAACGCATATTTCTCTATACTCGTTACACTATCGGGAATTATAACGCTTGCAAGTCCGTCGCAGGAGTAAAATGCATTATAGCCGATAATACTCACTCCATCAAGAATTGTAACGCTTATAAGTGTGTCGCAATTTTGGAACGCGCTTGAAGAAATACTTTTGCCACCGTTTATCACAATAGTTTTAAGAGTGTTTTTGGGTATATAGTAAGCCACGCTTGCAGAAAACTCAGCCACCTCTATCGGGCATAATTCAAATGCACTTTTTTCACTTACCTTGGTAGTGCTTGTAATTATTAGGTTTTTAAGGCTTACACAGTTATAGAAGGTTTTGGCTGCGATTTCTGTTATACTGTTTGGAATTACGATACCGCCAAGAGAAGTGCAACCCTCGAATGCAGAGTAACCTAAACTCGTTACACTGTTTGGAATTACAACACCGTCAAGAAGGATATTGTTCTTGAAAGCAGATGAGCCAATGATTATAAGGCCCTCAGGCAAAGCAATGCTGCTTAATTTAGTGCAGTTATTAAACGCACCTTTTCCTATACTTCTTACGCCATTTGGAACAACTATATTTTCAAGCTTGTTACAAGACTCAAAGGCGCTTGGCGCAATCAATTTTGTGTCTTTATGTATACCATAGGTTGACAAATCCCTGTTTATAACCTGTAAAAGAACAGCGTAAGGATTTTCTGCATCTCCTACGTATTCTATGCCCTCGTATTCGGTATAAAGCTCCTCGCTGCAGAATTTGAAGACGTCTTCACCGATTGTAAGAAGAGCACCGCCGATCTTAACGCTCCTTAACTCCGAGCAGCCGTAGAATGCCTCGTTACCAATACTTGTTAAAGCGTCAGAAATTATTATACTCTTAAGGCTTGTGCAATTTTTAAAGGCATACGCTTCAATTCCCGTTACACCGCTTGGTATTGCAACACTTTCAAGACTCTTGCAATCATTAAATGCGCTGCTGCAAATACGTGTTACGCTATTTGGTATAACGATACTCTCAAGATGCCCGCATTTATTGAATACACTGCCTGCAATTTCCGTTACACCCTCTGGGATGATGATATTCTTTATGGGAGTACCCATAAATGCAGCTGTGTCTATTTCACTGACACCGCTTGGCATATCGATACTTTCGATACTTGTTCCGGCGAAAGCATTTTTTCCGATTCTCTTTATGCCGTTATGCATAGTTGCGCTCTTAAGCCCTATGCAGTTATAAAATACGTAATCTCCCACAGCATCCAAGTCGCTTGGAATAACCACAGCATCAACGACTTTTCCGTCAAGATAAAGATTTTTTGCCGTATAAACGGGATTGGATGAAAGGCTCTTAAAATCTATCCTGCACCAGTTGTCTATATTATCTATATAAACCGCACTGAGAGAGCTACATCCCGAAAACGCGTAATCTGCTATTGATTTAACAGTACTCGGTATATTTATATCAGCAAGTGATACACAGTCATAAAATGCTCTTGCGCCAATCTCGGTTATTTTATCGGGTATTTCAATATTAGCAATACCGGCGCAGCCCTCAAATGCCGATGCAGGTATTTTTTTCATATCGGTTATTACAACGCACTTAAGTGAGGCAGGTACAAAATCCGCAACCGCCTCCCCCTCATTCCATCCAAAAAGATAAGAAAGCCTTGCCGTATAGTCACTTGCCGTTCTTTCGACACCCACGAAGGGAATGGTGATGCCTTCAAGAGAGGTGCAGCCCTCAAGCGCTGCGTAGCCAAAATATTCCACCGCATCCGGAACTAAAATTTCTTTAATGTTCTCGCAACCGTAAAAGGCTTGCGAACCAATACGGATTGCACTTTTCGGAATACTGATTTCATTAAAGCTCTTACATCCCGAAAAGGCCTCGCTCGAAATCTGCTCTATGCCCTCGGGAAGTGTTATGCCCCGAAGCATTTTACAGCCCTTGAATGCAGCCGCGCCAATATCCTTTATTCCTGCGCTCGGAAGACCAACAAAAAGAAGATTCTCACAGTTTTCAAACGCCGATGCGGGTATAGAGCTAACCCCCTCGGGTATTGAGATTTCACTTAATAACTTACAGTTCTTAAAGGCACTGCCGCCTATCTCGGTAACGCTTTGAGGGAGTATAAATCCGTCAAGAGCAGTACAGTTTTCAAATGCCGATTGATCTATTGAAATCAAGCCGCTTTCGGGCAAAACTATACTTTCAAGAGCACTACAGCCACTAAAAGCAGATTTGCCAATTTTTGTAACACCCGATTTTTGTAAAGTAACGCTGGTAAGATTTGTAAGACCCATACATAACTCATCGGGAATATATGTTTCTTTTGTTATTATAAGCTCACAAAGGGATGTCGGCAAAGAAATTCCTGTGCCTGCCTCATGATGCACTATCGGGATGGTCAGACTCTTCAGATTATTCATTTGATAAACCGAAGCATTCATAACTGTAATACTATCAGGCAAAACCAACGTCTCTATATTTTCACAGCCCGTAAAAGCGTTGCTGTGAAGAATACTGCCACCCCTTACGGTTATATTCTTAACGTTTGGCGGTATTACGATATCAGCATAAGTGCCGGTGTAGTCTTTACCCTGGAAAATATAATGCAAACGGCTCTCATATAGTCCATCGGCATCCATAGTTTCTCCAATAAACGGTATGCTAACAGTCTCTAAGGAGGTGCATCCTTTAAAAACGCCCTCACCGATATAGGTAACATTGTCCGGTATAACGATACTTTTAAGAGAGGTAAAACGAGAAAAAGAATAAGAGGAGATTTCTATAACGCTTGACGGTATCTCTATACCAACGACAAACGAACGGTCCTCGCGGTTATCTTGGCCATTAACAATTAACTCGTGCATACTTATACTTGTTACAGGCAGGCCCTTATACGTATCGGGAATTTTTATGTATTTATCCTTGCAGGTACCGAGCCCTCTCAGAGAGTATCCCATATTTACGCTGTTATACGTAAACCTAAGACCCCTGGAATAGGGATAATCCGGGTCAAGCTCGCCGCACTCACACTCACCATCCATATACTCATGTTCATGGGGGGGTATTGTAGGGTCAAGCGCTCCGCACTCGCACTTGCCGTCGATATATTCGTGCTCGTGAGGCGGCACGTAATTCGGGTCCTTTTCTCCACACTCACACTTACCCTCAACAAAATTATGGCTATGTGGTGGCACGTAATTTGGGTCGGTCTCACCGCACTCGCACTTGCCCTCAACAAAATTATGCAAATGGGGCGGAACATAATTGGGGTCACTCTCTCCGCACTCACACTTACCGTCCTCAAACTCATGGGTGTGGCCGCCAATAATGTCCTGAAGTATATCCTCAAGCTTGCCTGCACTTTCCTCATCGCAAGACGTAAGCGCAAAGGACATGGCTATAATCAGTATAAAAACCGAAAAAACAGATAAAAGTTTTTTCATTTTTCCTCCAAATAATAGGCGTAATTTTATAGATTTGCAAAACCAAATTAATCAAACAAAATTAACCTTTATATAAATAGTCGTATCGCTGTTAAAGGTATAGCTTGTAAGAGGTCTTGTATAGCCCGCATCAAGATAGTATTCTACAGTCTCGCTGTTGCCGTAGGCGTGGAAATATTCCGCCATATACCACTCAAAGAACTGTGCAATATCACCGCCCTTGCGTGCGAATACGGTATTGGGGACATCCAAGCTACCACTGTAAAGATATCCGTTTTCGTCCACGGAGCTGGTGCGGAAATCATGATCCTCACCGCAGGAGCAAACAAACTTAAGTTTTACAGTGTTGGGATTTCTCTCAAAGCAGATATAATAGGTACCGCTTTCACTTATAAGACTGTCGGCGCTCACGCGGTTTTTACCCTCTTTGTCGGTTGCAAGATAACCTCTGTAGCCAAAGAATGCGTTTTCATACATCGCATCAAAGTTACCCATCTCACTAATGTATTTATCATTTACCGTGAATGGGCTGTTCAAGCAATAGCTCCACGCAGTATAGATAGGATTTTTATGTCCACTCTTATACTCATAAGGCACAACGACCTTAAGTTCAGCTCTTATAAAGTCCTCTGTCTCAACGTACATATGCTTGATAAGACCGTTTCCAATCGGGCCAAAGTCATTTATCCAATCTCTTGTCAGTACCACCACCTTATCGATACCAAGGTAGGTAAGCTTGGGCGTGCCGTACTTAAAGAGCTCGGGAGAAAAGTTGTAGACGTCAGTAAGGTAGTTATTAAAGCCCTCGTTTTCATCCACGAGATACTCAACTATCTTATATATGAAGCTGTTGTCAGGATAGTGGTAATATACCACGCTGCCCTCATCGTTAAGGTTGATAGTAAGGCTCTTAACGTTTTCTGTAAAGAACTTTATATAAATGCTTTTATCCGAACTGATAACGTCGTTTGGCATTACTCTGTTTGTGTAATCGGCATCGTAGTATATCTCGAAAATGGGAGTGTATACGTATTCGTATTCCCCATCCTTGCCGTCACCAACGTTACTTTCATCAATAAGATGTACAGGGAATATCTGTCCGTTAGAAAGTTTGTAGCCTACACTCTCACCGTTTGTATACTGACCGATTATCCTGTAAAGCATACTGCCGGTAAGACCCTTGTCTGCGATAATGCCGTTTTTGCAAGCAAAAAATCTGAAGTCATACGCACCGTTACCCCACTCGGTAATATAGGCATATTCATCAGTCCACAAATTCTCTACATTTACCTTTACGCAGTTTGTAGTATAGGGTCTGAAGGCAAGGTAATAGGTGCCGGGCTGTGCCTTAGCACTGAAGTCAATTGCCTGCCCGCCGCTTTGGGATGCGGTAAGCTCGTATACGTAATTGCTGTATCTCTCATCCTGGAAGACATAATCATCGGGAATAAGTTTACGATTATTCATGCCATAATCGTAGCCGAAGTAACTGTAGAAGCTGTCATCCTCATTAACCAGATAGAAGGTGTATTCCGTCCAATTTTCCTCATCATCAATAGAGTGCTTATAGAAGATAGTCATAGTAGGCGCAAGCTCTACGTCAAGATAAACGGTAGCATCAGAGTTAAGGTAATAGCCTTTATCGAGATCTACGGGCATTGTCTTTTCTATATCAAGGTAAGCGCCCTTAACCTTCAAAAAATGCTCCTCAAATATTGACCTATTCACTTTGAAGTAACTGTTTTTTATGTTCTGGCGCTCGTAGTACTGCGTATCAACGTAATCATAGCCTATGGCTCTATAGGTAATAACCATATACTCCCCATAAGACTGCGCCTTAGCGTAGAATGTCTCGCCACCCTTAAGTTCATAGTCGGTATCGATAAGTTTGGGAATTGTATATGTGCTATCCTCATAAAAAGCAAAGCAGATATCATCATAGTTCCCCATCTTTATTCTGCCGTTGAAGTTAAAGAGGTCAGTAAGATCTCTTACAAGCATTCTGCCGTCATCTCTTAAGCAGTCATAGTTGCCGTATACGTATACGGTCAAAAGTTTCTCAGCATAAACCGTATCTACGTCTGTATCGCCAATGATTCTCTCGGTCCTTGCCGCATCAGAATAAAGTTTTAAGTCGTTATACGCCTCCT
>JAZOLZ010000010.1:0-43547 GCA_045653505.1 Eubacteriales bacterium
CGTGATGTTTCCCGCGGTGAAACCACGCGCCGCAATGTTGCGAACTCCCTGCGCGCAGAGAGTTTTGTTGGAGTAATAGCTACCCGCATAAATACAAGCAGGGGTTATAAGTTGAGCTTTAGCTTTTTGCGCGCGCAGTCCGATGCGACACGGGTTAGCAAAAAAAAGACAGGCACTCCTTGTGAGTGCCTACTTTAAGAGTGGGAGAATTTGCGGCGCATAAGGCTTTTGCACGGTCGGTCACTCGCGTTCTCTGTTAAGACCGATACGGAAACGAGCCGTGTTGTTTCCCGCGGTGAAACCACGCGCCGCAATGTTACGAACTCCCTGCGCGCAAAGCGTTTTGTTTGGGTGACGTCATTTGCAAAAATTCAAAGCTCTCGTTTTTAACAAGAATTGAGCATATGCGCGCGCAGTCCGATGCGACACGGGTTAGCAAAAAAAGACAGGCACTCACAAGGAGTGCCTGTCTTTTTTTGGTGACTCGTGGGAGAATCGAACTCCCGTTTCAGCCTTGAGAGGGCCGTGTCTTAGCCGCTTGACCAACGAGCCAAATTTGTTTGCCTAGTTATTTTATCATAAGATTATAGGTTTGTCAATAGTTTTTATAAAGTTTTTTTGGGAATTTGGAAAAAGTTGAAAAAAGCGCAATTTTGGTATTTTTTATTGCGTTTTTATTGATTTTTGCATTGAATAATGGTAGAATGGGGGCAAAGATACACAATCTGCTATTAAAAAGATAAGGAGAGAGTAGCATGACCTATAACGTAAGAGTTATCTCTGCGGCGATGTATGAAACCTTTGGTAAGGCAAAGGAGGTAGTCTCATATCCTGCAAGGCTTATTTATATGCATTCGGGAGGTGTCGTTGCAAATGTTTTTGGAGAAAAGAAAAGGACACTCTCACCCGGTAATCTTTTGTATATCCCCTCAGGCGTTAAGTATAAGATAAAGGGTGAATATTTTAAAGCGGTTGTAATAAACTTCACCTTTGGTGAAAGTATTCTTAATGAGGCAGAAGAAAGACCCATGTTGCCCGATGCATTTGATGAGGCAAAAAAGACACCTCTGCCAAAGCCATTTGATAAGGTTATATTTATTGAGGATATGCTTGCAGACGCCACTGATTTTGAAAAAATCGCAAATCTTTACGTATCCTGTGAGGGTCTTTATAAGGAAAAGGCAAATGCCGCCCTTGAACTGCTGCTTTTAAAGTTAGCCGAGACAGCCAGTGATGACGCCTTGCCCTCAAGAATGGTAGAGGCACTTGATAGCTATATAAGAGAAAATATGTCGGATGAAATATCCAATACCGAGATAGGCGCTATCTTTGGATACCACCCGTTTTACGTATCAAGGATGCTTAAGGATAAAAAGGGTATGACGATGCGCCAGTACGTGATAAAGCACCGCTTAAACCTTGCTATATCTATGCTGCTTTACACCGATAAGACAATAAACGAGATAGCAGAAGAAACCGGCTTTACCGATGCATCATATTTTACAAAGACCTTTAAGTCCTACTTTAATATGACGCCAAAGGAATATCGTAATAACAACAAACCGGACACTCTTTAAGAGGAAAATGTAAATGAAACTTAACAAAAACGATATATTAACCCTTGAAATTATTGATATCAACAATCTTGGCTTTGGCGTTGCAAAGCATTTAGGTCAGGTGATATTTGTTGCCGGTGCTGTAAGCGGTGAGATTGTTGAGGCAAGGGTGATAAAGACGGCAAGTTCTTATGCTGTGGCAAGACTTGAGAGAATTATAAAAACCTCTCCTTGTCGCACAAATGACAGATGCCAAAACATAAAATGCTCATCATGTACCTACAAATATATAGATTATGATTATGAACTGAAACTTAAGGAAAACACCGTAAAGGCCGCATTTTTAAAGGCAGGGCTTAAGGATATAGAGGTTATGCCCACCGTTCCATCACCTGATCTTACTGCCTATCGTAACAAGGCGCAGTATCCGGTTGCAAGAGCAAAAAACGGTGAGGTGCTTATTGGATTTTATGCACCAAAAACGCACAGGGTTTGCCCTGCTATAGATTGCCCCCTTGCCAAGGAGGGCTTTGCGCCTATTCTTAAAACGCTTAAAAGCCTCATAGAAGAAAATGACGTATCTCTTTATGATGAGGAGAGTAAAAAAGGTCTTTTAAGACATATTTATTTAAGAGCAAATGATGACGGCAGCGAGGTGCTCTTGACCCTTGTTGTAACAAGTGATAATTTTGAGGCAAAGGATGTTTTTGTAAAATCACTTATTTTGGAACATCCCGAACTTGTGGGAATTCTACTCAACATAAACCCTAAGGACACCAACGTAATTTTAGGTGAAAAATATATAACCCTTTGGGGTAAAGATCATATTATCGACACACTGTGCGGTGTAAAGCTAATGCTTAAGGCGCCTGCCTTTTACCAGATAAATCATGGCACGGCTACAGCGATATACAAAAAGGCAAGGGAGCTTGCCGAGATCACAAAGGAAGATACTGTTTTGGATATCTACTGCGGCGTTGGCTCTATCGGTCTTTCTATGGCAGAGGATGCAAAGGAGATAATCGGTATTGAGATAGTGCCCGATGCTATAGAGTGCGCAAAGAAAAATGCCGCCACATCCGATATAACAAATGCCTCATTCTATGTCTCTGATGCAAAAAATTCCGAGGAAATACTTTCTCTTGCCGAAAAGCAGCGCGGCGAAAAAATAAAAGCCGATATAGTAATCCTCGACCCACCGAGAGCAGGATGTGATGAAAAACTTATTAATTATGTTTCTTCGCTTAATTTAAAGCGAATTGTTTACGTCTCCTGCAATCCCCAGACCCTTGCGCGCGACGTCGTTTTGTTCAGAGAAAAGGGATACGACTGCGATACTGTGTGGAGTTATGATATGTTTCCTATGACAGGGCACGTCGAGTCCGTCGTTTGTCTCAAACGACGACTCGACAATGAATTGCAACCTTGCGGTTGCGTGAATTGAGCACAAGTTCTCATGAATTGCCTACGGCATGAATTGCGCTGCGGCGCATTGGGGTTGCAATACAATTCATGGAGGAGGCGGACCGCCGACGAGAATTCATGATGCGATAGCATCAATTCATGACGGCACCGCCGTCAATTCATCCTAAAAAATGACGCATAGCGTCAAATCATAGAGCGTAGCGAGAAATCATGAAGTCATGGGCTTCAATTCATGACACAAAGTGTCAAATCATTAAAAACGAGGATTTACAATGAAAGAAAACGTTTTAGTCGATCTGTCAAAGCAATTCGCCGTTGACATTGTCAATCTCTGTACTGATATAAAGGAAAATCGCAAAAGCAATGTGCTGTTAAATCAAGTATTGCGGAGCGGCACAAGCATTGGAGCGAACATTCACGAAGCCAACTATGCTGCAAGTAAAGCGGATTTTATCAATAAGTTCCAAATTGCCTTAAAAGAATGCTACGAAACGGGTTATTGGCTCGGTTTGTTCAAGGATACGCACATGATAACCGAGGAAGAATACAAGGATATGTTTACAAAATGCAGCAAAATACGCAAATTACTCATTTCCTCCATCACCACCGCAAAGGAAAATATGTCATGAGAAAAAAACGCACATTTACATTTCATAGTATGTTAGATTCTCACCATCTTCTCACGAGAATACAAGAAGAAGCCAAACAAGCAGATTTGTTAATTGAGCAATCTGAAAATGTATTTAAATTGCGTATTGACGTTCATCATGGAGGTCAAGTTTTCTATCAGGCTCGCATATCCGCGGACGAGAATGGTGGTTCTGATATAGAAGGGGAGATAATTACTATTCCCTGGAACGAAGCCAAAAACAAAACAAAATTCCAAAAAGTTATGGAAGTGATTGGTTACATACTTGGTGGTATTATTTTGTTACCTGTTATTATTTTGATTTTTCTGATTTTAGGATTTTATGAATTGTTTTTGCTTTTCAAAAACAAAGGTAAAAGAGAACTGCCAAGAGAAGAGAAAAATCTTTTTGATTTTATGATAAATAAAATGTGCTGCAGGCAAAATTGAGACCTTTTGGAGTTTCCACCCCCAAATTTTGACCATTTTGAGACCTTTTGGAGTTTTGACCCGCGTCGAAAGTGTCGTTTGTCTGACAAGAAAATAAAGGAGAAAAGTTTTGGGATTGTTCGATTTTTTTAGAAGAAATAAAAAGCAAAGGTGTATTGTTGATGACACTCAAATTGACCGAGTCTATATTGAAAATCGGTTTCAATTTTTAGTTGACAGCGGATACAAGTACCAGTTTTATCAAAAGAATTGGGAAAGAGAGTTTGTATATACTTTGCAAGAATGTTGCGTAGAAGTGTATCTCACTGGTTCTGCATTTGATTGTGTAATCCGAACAAAGGACTTCTCGAGGTCGAATATAACGCAGAATCCGCTTGTAGATTCATTTTTTAAGGAACGATTTATTAAAGCAACCAATATACAGAGAATTGACATGGTAGTCACTCTGCTATATCAAAACGCAGAAACGTTTTTGCTAAAGTAAGACTTCAAGGTATTACCACCCCCGTTTTTGATAGGTTTTGAGACCTTTCGACGTATCGTGGCACGCCCTCGGCGCAAGAGTAACATATATCCTTTCACGGAATATATGTTTCTTTGATTAATGCATTTTTATATTTTTTCAATAAAGGATAAACCCATGGAAAAGAAAATCAACAACATCTTATTTATAACGACAAACGACGGAAAGCGTCTAACGTTCAAAGTTTTATTTACATATTACAGCGAAAAGTTCAAAAAAGACTATGCCGTGTTTTATAACGAGGATGATGAAAACCATCTTATCGCTTATTCGTTTGATAAAGATTACACGCTTAGTCCTCTTTCCTCAAATGACGAATACAGCGAACTTGAGGTAGCCCTTAGAAAATTTGATGAGGAAGAGGCAGAGAAGAACAACGTCTGACAAGTTTGTTGTTTTTTAGGCGTATTTGTTTTTATATCACCATACCAAAATGATAGAAAGGATGCATTATGAGCCTAATCGGAAAAATAATCAGAAGAACGCTCAAGCCCGTCATCAACAACGCAAAAGGGGCGGTCGGTGAGAAAAAGGTTGCTAACAAACTTAATCCTTTAATTTTTGGCAGGGTTGAGCACAGGCAGATAAACAACCTTGTTTTAGTCGACAAAAACGGCAAGAGTCATCAGATAGATCATATAGAGATACGCCATAACGGAATATTCTGCATAGAGACAAAAAATTATTCAGGACTTCTTTTTGGTAGCACTACTGAGGATTATTGGACACAGACGCTTTATGGACAAAAAAACCGATTAAGAAATCCAATAAAGCAAAATCTCTCACACGTATACCACGTAAAGGAAGCGCTTGAGGGCAGATACCGTATCAACTCTGTAATCGTTCTGGTACAAAACAATGCCACCCGTATGGGCATACCCAATGTGGTAAACCTTAAGAATTTAAAGGATTATCTTGCTAATTTTAACGACGGCACACATTTAACGGTGACGGAGATGGACTATATATACGAAAAACTCCTTAGTGCGGCAAGGAGCGACATCACAAAAAGAGATCATTTGAAGAGTATACGCAAAACGCAAAAGGAAATAGAAAAAAACATCTGTCCTCGTTGTGGCGGAACTCTTAAATTAAGAGAGGGTCAGTACGGCAAATTCTTGGGGTGCATCAATTACCCCGATTGTAAATTTACAAAACAGATTAAGTAAAGCCTTCATAAAAGGAGATAATGGTTATGTGCAACCCATACTGCTTGACTTACTTTTTGGTTAAGCACGGTGAAAACAATTTTGACATAGAGCACTTTGCCAAGTGCCTTGGACTTGATGTAGAACTTTTAAAGCATTTTGGCACAAGCACAACAATCGAGATAGGACGTAATGAATATTATGATGCTGACATAAACGTGATGGTACGCGTTTCAATTAAGGATCTTATCGGCAAAGAGGATATTTTGAAAAGACTTAAAAATCAGTATAATCTTGAGTATTTTATAGAGCGCGTACCGATTATTTCAGGGGATGAAAATTCACCTCGCCAGAAATTATCTATCGATGATGATATAATTGAATTTATGTATAAATCAGGCACGCAAGATGATCTGGATTACTTTGTTTCAGATGATTAGATGGCGATATTGATAACTATTATTTACATATATTGTTTTTTGGAGGGCGATTATGAGAGTTCTTGTGGTTGTTGATATGCAAAATGATTTTATTGACGGTAGCCTTGGCACGCCCGAGGCGGTGGCTATAGTGCCACACGTTAAAGCAAAAATAAATGAGTATAAGGATAGGGGAGATCTTATAATTTACACTAAGGATACCCACAGTGAAAATTACCTTAATACTCCAGAGGGAGAAAAACTGCCGGTAAGGCACTGTATAAAAGGGACAGTAGGTCACGAGATACCAAATGAAATTTTATTTTCGGACTGTCCTGTAATCGAGAAGCCCACCTTTGGCTCGCTTGAGCTTATAAAATATCTTGACTCCTTGAATTTTGACTCACTTGAATTTGTCGGTCTTTGTACCGATATTTGCGTCATCAGTAATGCGCTTATGGCTAAGGCGCATTTTTATGAAAAGCCCATTACGGTTGATTCAAGCTGCTGTGCCGGTGTGACACCAAAATCACATACCGAGGCACTTAACACTATGAGAATGTGTCAGATCGACGTTATTTAATATTTATCAAATTAAATTTTTCTATCAGGTAAAGGATTATGGAAACTAAAATCAATTTTAAAGAACTAATAATCGATGCACTTTACGTGCTTTTTGCAGGAACTATTGTAGGTACCGCTTATTTCATCTTCCAAAACAGCAACGGCTTTGCCCCGGGAGGTGTGGGCGGTCTTGCAACCATTGTTTATTACCTGATAGGCAATGACAATCAACTTATCTGGTCACTTCTCATGATTGGATTCAATATTCCGATATTTGTTTTGGTTAGTATTTTTATCAACAAAAAACTCGGTATTATGCTTAGCATATATCTTTTCGTACAGTCGTTTATTTCTGAGATATACATACTCTTCGGTGTACAGCCCTACTGCCTTGCAAACAATCTTGATGACTTTAATATCGTATTTGCCTGCATTGCAACCGGTGTTATATCCGGCTTTGGCTTTTCACTTATGCTCAGGCGCTTTGGCGCAAGTGGCGGCACATACGGTATATCGGCTCTTGTAAAAAGATTCAGACCCGAGACAAACATAGCCTATATATCCTTTATTATGGACGCCTCGGTAGTATTTATTTCGTTTTCGATAAACGGCAAAATTACCCCCGTTATCTGCACTCTATTAAACCTCTTTATCGCAAATATTATTGTGGATAACGTATTAAACGGTGTTAAAAACGGCTATAAGTTTGAGATAATTACAGCGCATCCGGATAAAATAGCCGCAGAACTTATGCAAAAACTTGGCCACGGTGTTACCGAGATAAGGGCGCACGGTATGTATTCGGATACCGATAAATATATGCTGGTATGCATAATCAACAAGTGGCAAATAGGTGATATGATGCGCATAATCAAAAAATATCCCGACACCTTTGCTAGTTATGAAAAGGTGAACGAGGTCTTTGGTAATTTCAAGCGCAAGCATAATTTGTTCCCGGAAAACCACACTAAAAGTAAAGATTGATTTACAAAATCGGAGAAAATATGAAAAATATTATAAATGCCGTAGAAAAACATAAGCAACTAATCCTTGACAGTGAGAGGTTTATCTGGGAACATCCCGAGACGGGGTATAAGGAGATAAAGACAAACGAATATATGATAAATACCTTTAAATCCTTAGGCTATGAGTTAAAAGAGGCAGACGGTATCACGGGCTTTTATACCGAGATAGATACGGGTAAAGAGGGCCCGTGCGTGCTTATTTTGGCTGAACTCGATGCGATTATCTGTCCTGAGCATAAGGATGCAGACAAGGATACGGGCGCGGTACATTCCTGCGGTCACAATGCGCAGTGCGCGGCTCTTGTGGGTATTGCGGCGGCGCTCAAGGAAAAGGGGATTACAGATACTCTTTCGGGTAAAATAAGGCTTTGTGCAGTGCCTGCTGAGGAGCTTTTAGAGCTTGAATATCGCGCCTCTTTAAAGAAAAAGGGTATAATAAAATACTTTGGCGGTAAGAGTGAGTTTTTACACCGCGGTTATTTTGACGGTGTTGATATGGCGTTTATGGTACACACTGCCAGAGACTTTTGTTCATACGACGGTATGGTAGGCTGTATCGCAAAGAATATAGTTTACAAGGGCACTGCGGCACATGCGGGCAGCACCCCCTGGCTTGGCAGGAATGCTCTTTATGCGGCAAACCTTGGCTTAAATGCAATAAATGCGATAAGAGAGACCTTTAAGGAAGAGGATATAATACGAGTGCACCCGATAATCACCGAGGGCGGACAGATGGTTAATGCTATCCCCGCTGAGGTGAGGATGGAGAGTTATGTGCGCGGTGCAAGCCTTAAAGCAATAAGCGATGCTAACAAAAGGGTCAACCGTGCGCTTGTCGGTGCGGCGCTCTCGATAGGAGCAAACATTGATATAATAGACATTCCCGGCTATTCGCCTCTTAATAACTGCGCTGATATGGTTGACATTGCAAAATGTGCGGCAGAACAACTCGGCATTGATTTTGAAATATGCAAGGGTACGCTCAGCGGCAGCACCGATATGGGAGATCTTTCCACTTTTATGCCTGTAATGCACCCCTACTGTGCGGGTAATGACGGCACACCTCACGGCAAGGACTATAGAATCGTAGACCCGATTGCGGCCTGCGTAACCAACGCAAAATGGCAACTTCTTATCCTTAAAATGCTTCTTGAAAACGGTGCTGTGCGCGCAAAGGAAATTATTAAAAATTATAAAGGCGTCTTTGCTTCAAAAGAGGAATTCCTAGCCTATCAGGATAGCATAAACTGTAGCGGTGAGCGCATTGAATATGACGAAGAAAACGGCACTGCAAATATAAAAATATTTTGATTTTTAAACTAACCTTTGGAGACTACTTTATGAAAAAAATCATAGCAATAGCGCTTTATGTGCTGTATGCAACGGCTTTAATTCTTGCCCTTTCCTTCGGTACGGAGGTATCGGTGGCAATTGCGGATAAAATAAACGAGATAACTCACAGGGCGGAACTTAGTGACGTTTCACTTGATGTCGATATTACGCAGCCTCTTATGGCAGGCAAGTGGCACTATATACACTATACACCCGAGGGTAAATTCGAAGGCACGGCAAAACTGTGTTTTGAATCTCTTGAGCCTGATAAACTTTTAGTTACGGCAGACGGTGCAGTATTCTCAAGAGGAGAGAAAGAGGCAGACAAGTTCAGTGCAAAAATGCGCATATACTCAAAATATGATCCCGACTTTGAAAAGATAGTGGAACTTAAGTTTGAAAAGGTATATCCTACCGATTTTAAGGCAAATTATTTTGTCAGCAGTGTGGGTTATAATAAACCTATTACTTATGTTGGTATACCTATAAGTGTCTATTCTTCTATCCCAAAGGGACAGCAGTACGGCGTTGTTGAATACGAAATAATATACGACAGCGAGTATTTTACTTACGATGAGGATACCCATGAACTTGTGCCGATAAAGGTCACAGCCCCGGGTGAAAAAAAGACTGCAAGTGTAAGGTACGCCAACGGTTCCACCGCAACCACGCTTGAATTCGAGATTGCGCCTAATCCCGGTGTGGTAGAGGAATTTTACGAAGTGCGTTTTGACGGCGTGAGTGCTGACAGTTTTGAAATGAACGTAAAGGATAATGCATTCATAACTCTTCATAATTCTGAGGGAAAATTGCTTATAACCGATTATGATTTAATCTTAGGTGAGAATGACAGCGGCTCTTTGAACCGTGCAGGCAGACTGCGTTATTCTAAAGCGGGAAACAAAGATATAACGATTGTTTTGCCAAACGGCTTTAGCAAAACCGTCAACATAAAGATAAATAACATAATCACTTTGCCGCAAATAGAGGGCTTTGTCCCCAACGAAGAGGGCAAAATAGTCCTTAACGTCAACGGCTCTTATACATACAAATTTGCCTTTGATGACGAGGTTACCTATACCGATGTCAGTTATAAGTACGCAAGCGCTAATATGTCGCTTAGTAAAACCGCTCGCTCATTTACCATTATACCGAATCGCACAGGCGTCACCGACCTTAGGGTCATAGTTGATGACGGTGAGAGCAGGGTGGAAAAATTCTATCAACTTGAATTTGTGGGCGAGCTCGATATGATGGGCTTTATAGTAAGAAATGCGCAGCTGTTTGTCGCTAAGTTTATGGGACATATGGCACTCTTTGCAATCCTTGCGTTCTTTGCTCTTTATATGCTCAGTCAATTTGAGAGGGACGGTATAATACGCAGATTTATTGTTTTTACTCTTTTAGGTCTGCCAATAGCCGCACTTACCGAGATAATACAGATATTCCTCCCCGGCAGAACTGCGGCGATAAACGACGTTTTTGTAGATATGGCGGGCTACTTTATAGGCGCTTTGGTAGTTATGTTCTTGTTACTTGTGGCGCGACTTATACGCAAAATACGTAATTAATGATAAAAAACAGACTTCGTTGATTTGCGCTCTTTTAGACACAAAGCAATGGGGCTGTTTTTTTGTTACATCGCCATGAGAAACGGCACTATTGCAATATTGGCCGTTTTATGCTATAATCTGGATAGGATAGGCGTAAACCTACTCCTAAACGGAGGCTTTTTATATAAATTTATATAAAAAAGAAAGGTTTTATCTGTACTTTCGTTTTATGATAAGGAGCAAAAAAATGACTAAACGTTTATTTTTCGAGGCAATAGTTAAATTTACTTTAGGTGTAGTATTAGTAGGTCTTTTGGTCTTTTTACCCGCAGGCACACTTGCTTATTTTGAGGGCTGGCTCTTTATGGGAGTGCTCTTTGTACCTATGTTTATTGCAGGTATCGTTATGATGATAAAGGCGCCGGATTTACTTAAAAGACGCCTTGAGGCAAAGGAGAAAAGATCAGGGCAGAGCATCATTATAAAATTAAGCGGCCTTATGTTTATCATCGGCTTTGTGCTTGCAGGACTTGACTATAGATTTAAGTGGTTGCCCCTGCCTTCATACGTACCGTATATTGCGGCCGTTATCTTTCTTGTCGGTTATATAATATTTGGCTTTGTGCTTAAGCAAAATGCGTATCTTTCGCGTACCATTGAGGTAAGCGAGGGTCAAAGTGTTATAGATACAGGTCTTTACGGTATTGTAAGGCATCCTATGTATTTTGCAACACTTCTTATGTTTCTCTCAATGCCGCTTATTCTTGGCTCGCTTATTGCATTTTTTGTATTTTTGATGTATCCCGTTATCATAATATTCAGGCTCCTTGATGAAGAAAAGGCGCTTGAAAAGGATCTTTCGGGCTACAAGGAATATAAGGAAAAGGTAAAATACCGTCTGATACCGTTCATCTGGTAAGTGTTTTTCAGAAAGGAGAATAATGTGGAAGCACGCTCATATGCAAAAATATCACTTGCGTCATATCTGGCTGCGTTTTTTGGCTCGCTCGGATTTATCGTATATCTCTATATCACTAATCAGAATACACAGGGTTTTGAGGGCCTTGGCATAGCAATAGTAATGATTATTTTTATGATCTATGGCGCAGTTGCCATTGTGCCATCCATAATGTCTGCTATAAATATAGCGGCACAGTCAAAAATCCCCGCTGTTATTTCTATTGTATTTGATGC
Source organism: Eubacteriales bacterium (assembly GCA_045653505.1). Lineage (GTDB taxonomy): Bacteria > Bacillota > Clostridia > Oscillospirales > CAG-272 > UBA1740. Next base: position 11,818 of record JAZOLZ010000010.1, read on the forward strand.
GGCGTATCTATTTGCGCATTTTCAGGTTGTTATGAACGTTGTATCCGAGATTAAAGAGCGCATAGATATAGGCGAAGGCGCACTTGAGTATCTTGCCAATAATTGCCCCCACCTTTTAATATGGGCAGTTATGCTGATTTTGTCTTTAGTTGCATTTGTATCAAATATTCTCTGCGTTAAAAATTCTTGATCAGCATTAAGTTATGGTCGTTTGATATACATTTTTTAAAAGAAAGGTTTACAAAAAAGGCTTTAATATGAAAAAGTTTTTAAAAATTCTTTGCGGTTTTCTCGCAGCAGTTCTCATGTTTTTGGTAGTGATTAATATTATTCCGCCTAAGCAAAACGTTCCCAATAACCCCTTTGTTGTTAAGGACGGCGAGCTCCCGCTTATAGCGGCTCACAGAGGCGGCGCTGACAACAACCCCGAGAACACTATGCTTGCCTTCCGTGAGGCGGTGCTGACTATCGGTGTTGATATAATTGAGAGCGACCTTTATCTTACAAAGGACGGCTATCTTGTATACAATCACGACTCATATATCGATGAGACCTGCAATATCAACGGCGATATTTCTCTTGATGAGGTCGAGGCGCTTTGTGAGGATAAGAGCAACAGACACTACATATCCGATTTGACGCTTGAGGAACTTAAAAAGTACAACTTTGGCTACTATTTTGAGAATGAAAACGGTGAGAGAATTTATAAGGACGTAGAGGACATTGAGGAGGCAGGACTGCAGATAGCAACGGTTGATCAACTCTTCAGCGAGTTCTATGATACCCATCCCGGCCTTATGTTTATCGTTGAGATCAAAAACGGCGGTGAGAGAGGCTACGAGGCCTGCAGAATTTTAAACGATACACTTAACGCATATCCCGAGTACAAGGATCAGATGGTTATCGGTACCTTTAACGATGAGATAGAGACCGAACTTAAGACTAAGTACCCCGATCTTTTAAGAGGCGCGCCCACAGGCTCTGCGGCTAAGTTTGTTCTTACGCAGTATCTCTTTGTCAATATCTTTGATGACGGCGATTTTGCCTGCCTGCAGATACCTATGAGTTATGATCTGGGTGTTGAGATAGGCCTTGTTTCAAGTTCTTTGGTGGACAGAGCGCACGCACGCAATATTGCCGTACAGTACTGGACAATTAATGACGCTGACGATATGCGCACGCTTATAGAACTTGGCTGTGACTGTATTATGACAGATAATCCTATGCTCTTAAAACAGGTGCTTGAGGAGTATAAATAAGTTATATTTGCCATAGGGCGAGTGTTATTAAGTTAATAAAGGCAAAGGGCAGGGGATTCTTACGTTCTCTGTCCTTACTTTTATCTTGGAAATAAATATATTGAAAAAGTCGCGCGTATGTGCTACAATAAAGATACAGTTTAGTGATATAAATTAAAAAGGGGGCAAAAATATGGGTATAATTGAGTTTTTTAAAAGTCTTTTTAATAAAACAAAGGAAGAGAATAATCTTACTCCCGAAGAACTTAAGTGGAATAAAATGTGGGATATGTGGGCGGAGCAAAAGGCCGCGTCACCCTACAGTGAGCTTATGACCTATCAGGCAGAGGTTAATAACGGCGGCCACGCGCAGTTTTTTGATAACGTATCAAATATAAGCGATATAGAAGATGAGTTAAAGGCGCTTTTCAGTATTCTTTTGCCGCCCCTTAGCGATAATCTTTTAAGGGCAAGGGATGCCTTTGTTAATGAGGACAGTACCCTTAGCGAAGATGAGATAGATGCTATATATGAGCAGTGTGACAGCACCTTTTATGAAAATGAGCAACTTATTGACGTAATGCTGCAAAATTACGCAAATACCATAGAATTGTAAATTGATATTTACAAATACACGTCAAAACGATGCAAGAAATTAATGTAGAATATAATGGTGAAAGAGTTAAAGCGCTTTTGCTTGCAACCTTTACTCTTGAAAAGGGTGAGGTAGTACAGAGAAAAATATTCTTGTTTAAAAGAGACTTTTTTGTAAAGCAAAAGAGAAGTATGGCGCTTGTCTTTTTGCCTTACAAAGATGCACTTAAGGAGATAGCCATTGTTCTCATTAAGGGCGGTGATATACCTGTACCCACTCACAAGGATACAGTAATGATCGATGCTTTCATCAGTGCGTTTACCAAGGAAGAGCCTTATAGGGCGGAGTATTCTATAAGTGATTACATCGGTCTTAAGTGCTTTTATGAGAGGCCTTATCTTATAGCCGATATCATTAACGGCATACAAAGTGAAGCACTTGAGGTGCTTTATAATCTTTACCCCGAATTTTTGGAGTAATATTCAAAGGAGGATAGATATGCAAAAGAGATTTGTTGATCTGCACACACACTCATATTTTTCTGACGGCACCTATTCTCCAAAGCAACTTATAGATACAGCGCTTGATATAGGGCTGTCGGCTATTGCGCTGTGTGACCATAACAGTGTAAACGGTTTAAGTGAATTTTTGGCCGCGGCTAAGGGTAAGGATATAGATGCGGTTTGTGGCTGCGAATTTTCCTGCGACTTTGGTGATACCGAACTCCACATATTAGGTCTTTTTATAAAACCCCAAGATTTTGATAAGGTAAGGGCGCTTACCGATGCGTTCCTTTTGCGTAAAGAAGAAAGTAACGTTCTGCTTGTAAATAATTTGAACAAAGCGGGCTATACTGTAAATTATGAAAAAATAAAAAGAGAAAATGCGGGTATAATCAACCGTGCGCATATAGCAGGTGAACTTATGCGCCTTGGATACGTTAGCAGTATAAAGGAGGCCTTTAAAACCCTGCTTTCAAAAAAAGGCGAGTATTACGTACAGCCAAAGCGACTTGATGCATTTGATACGATAGAGTTTATAAATTCTATCGGAGCCGTGAGTGTTATTGCGCATCCCTTTTTAAATCTTAATGAAGATGCACTGAGGGTGTTTTTAAAAAAGGCAAAGGAGCACGGCCTTATGGGTATGGAGACGATGTATTCTACCTATGATAAGGCAACCGAGATGCTCTCAAGAGATATAGCAAAGGAGTTTTCTTTGCTTGAGGGCGGTGGCAGTGATTTTCACGGTGAGCGCAAGCCGGATATATCTATTGGTAAGGGCAGGGGCGAACTAGCTGTCCCAATATCATTCTATGAAAACTTGAAGAAAATGGCAAAAATGTGATCTTTGATTTACAAAATCGACAATAAACACAAAATATCTATTTGGAGGATATCACATGGCACGCACAAAAAAGCACACGGGACTTAAGGTGTTTTTGATAGTTATCATTATAATCGCCCTAGCAGTTCTTGCCTACTTTATAAGGGCAGAGTTTAACTCCTATACTCCCGAGGGAGGCTATGGCTCTTATCGGTGGAGTGAGGATATGGCATTTGACCTTTCACTCTTTGAAAAACAAAATCTTTACATTGATGAAAACAGCGAGAGCCTTAAAATAATGCAGCTTGCAGACCCGCAGATTAAGTTTGGCTTTATGACACACGATACCCGTACTATTGAACTTATCACAAGGGCTCTTGATACCGAAAAACCGGATATCATCGTTTGCACGGGCGATCTTACTCTTTCAATGTTCACTTGTGATGCGTACAAGTATTTTGCCGATTATATGGAGGCAAAAAAACAGTATTGGACACTTACATACGGCAACCATGATTCTGAGTACGATATGTCAAAATACAAAATTGCAGAGTTGCTTGCACCTTACGAGTACTGCCTCTTTGATCCCGGCCCATCAAATATAAAGGGTGAGTCAAACTTCCTTGTTAACGTATTTAAGGGCGATGATACGGTTCCGTCATACACACTCGTTATGCTTGACTCGGGTACTTATCCCGAGAGAGAGGTTGACGGAATCTTAGGCGACTGGGTATACGACTGGATCGGCGAGGATCAGATTGCCTGGTACGAGTGGGCGATGAACGGATTAAAGGCGCTTAATCCCGACATTAAGTCGAGCATGTACATGCATATCCCTCTTAAGGAGTATGCTGATATGTACTACCAAAATCAACTTAATCTTGGTAACGATATCCCTGATGAAATAGACGTAAGCGACTTTGAGACGCTTACCGATTACCGCGGCACTGTCTGTGAGTCGGATAAAGATTCTTCAGAACTTATTGACCCCGGCTACAGTGTTGGTATTTATTATCAGGGCAAAAACACAGGTCTTTACGATAAGATTAAGGAACTTGGCGTAACCAATGCTGTCTTTGCAGGACACGACCACGCAAATACTATGCAGGGTAATTACGGCGGTATTTATCTTGCGTACGGTCTGTGCGCGGGTTACCATACCTATCCCTTCTTTGAGGACGATAATTTCCTTCTTGAACTTCTTGGTCTCTCGGATGACGTGCTCTTTAATGCCGACAACTGGGTTGATGAAAAAGGCAGGGAATACGAAAAGGGCATGACCTTTATAAACGTTTCTCTTAAAGATGGCAGTTTGGGTGAAATTGACGTAGTTAATATTGAATCAAGTGAGTTTGGAGAGTAAAAATGCCCTGGGATATACTTTGGACCTTCTTTATTTCTATGCTGCCGATAGTTGAGTTAAGGGGCGCTATACCCGTTGGTACTGCCCTGGGACTTGACTGGTATATCAATATTCCGATAGCAATAATCGGCAACCTTTTGCCCGTACCCTTTATCCTTCTTTTTATACCAAAGATACTTGACTTTCTTGAGCGCTTTAAAATCTTTAAGCCGATTGTAAAATGGGTAAAGGACAAGGCCTATAAGAACAAGGGCAAGATTATCACTGAAGATAACGGTAACGGTGAAAACGGCATAGAATGTGAACAAAACATTGCAAATAGCGGCGAAAATGCTGTAATAGAAACGACAGATACAAAAAAGCAAAAGGGAATTGCAGCAGGTATTTTTTCAGCCCTCTGTATCTTTGTAATGCTCCCTCTGCCCGGCACGGGCGCCTGGACGGGCGCGCTTGTGGCGTCGCTTTTTAATCTGCCCAAGCGTCCTGCATTTGCGGCAATCACCATCGGTGTTGTCGGCGCAGCGGTTATTATGGGCCTCGCCTCATACGGCGTTCTCGGCTTTTTGCAGTTTTTACTTTGATAAAATAAAAACAGGCGCAGCACAAAAAAATGCTGCGCCTGTTTTTATTACCTTTTAAACTCACTGAATGTTATAACAAACCCGTTATCTCCGCCTCTTGACACGTCGCCTCCCACAACCCTGTCACGGAAGACAAAGACGTTTGCAAAAACGTATTCATCTTCTTTGCTTTCCTCTGTGTTTTCGTTAAAGTTTGTCACCCTTAAGGTGTAATGGGTGGTTTTTTTGTTTTTATATTTGCTAAGGTCAAGTCCCTGCTTTTTCTGTATCTCATTGTAACTTAACATCACACGGTCAAAGTCGCCTTGCAGTGTTATTTCCTCACTCTTTGCGCTCTGTGCATCCACTTCAATGCCAAATTGCATTAAAAAATCTGTTACGTCACTTACGGATTTTATGCCGTCATATCTTATGCTCCCCTCACCGCTGACTAAGAGTGCGTCTTCTGCACTGCTTACGGTAATTATACCTATGAGCATCGCCAGCGCCAGCACTATTACAGCAAAAAACTTTATTCCGCTTGCTCTTATGGAATATATAAACATATCCTGCCCCCTATTTATTGATACTGTACTGTTTTAATATACTCCTTTGCATCTCGCTTTATAACTCAGTCACCGTTTTTTGTCAATTTTACTAAAATATGCCATTTATTTTTGAGTGAGTTGCTATTTTTAGTTAAAATTATAATTATATGTTTATTGACATGCACGCGTGCGTGATATATAATTGAAATAGTGACTTATAATTCGGCACATAGGTGCCGGACAGCAAAAAATAAAATTTGGAGGATTTTATGAGATCAGTTTTAAGTCTTAACAACGATTGGTCCTTTTACAAGGATCTTACCGACGTAAAGGCAGAAAGAGTGGGCGGCGAGGCAGTTGATCTCCCTCATTCATGGAACGCAACAGACGGTCAGGATGGCGGTAACGACTACTTTCGCGGCACCTGTCTGTACGTAAAGACTATTAAGAAATCAGACCTTCCCGCAGCGGATCAGTATTATCTTGAAATCAGGGGCGCTAACTCATCTGCAGACGTTTACGTAGATGGAGAAAAGGTTGCGCACCACGATGGCGGTTACTCTACATGGAGAGTAAACCTTACCTCTTATCTTAAGGACGAGAGTGAGGTTGCTATCGCAGTTGATAACTCTCCTAATGAAGAAATTTATCCTCAGATGGCAGACTTCACATTCTACGGCGGTCTTTACCGTAACGTAAACCTTGTTTGTGTAAACAACACTCACTTTGACCTTGACTACTACGGTGGCGAGGGTCTTATGGTTACTCCCGTTATGGACGGTGATAATGCAAACGTTGAGGTTAAGGTATTTATTAAAGACCTTTGCGAGGGCGATGTAATTTCATACGTTCTTACAGATAAAGAGGGCAATGTTGTTGCTTCAAGAGAGAGCGGCGATACTGTTGCTGATTTTGTAATTGAGAATGCTCACAAGTGGCACGCACGCCGCGATCCTTACCTTTATAACGCTGAGGTAAGCATTGTAAGAGGCGGTGAGGAAATTGATAGCGTTGGCTGCCGTTTCGGTTGCCGTAGCTTTAAGATTGACCCTGAGCGCGGATTTATCCTTAACGGCGAGGAGTATCCTCTGCACGGTGTATCCCGTCACCAGGACCGTCTTGGTGTAGGTAACGCGCTTCTTCCCGAGCATCATAAAGAGGATATGGACTTTATCGCAGAGCTTGGTGCTAACACCATCCGTCTTGCTCACTATCAGCATGACCAGTACTTCTATGATCTTTGCGATGAGTACGGTATGGTTATCTGGGCTGAGATTCCTTACATTTCAAGACATATGCCCGGCGGTAGAGAGAACACTGTCTCACAGATGAAGGAGCTTATTACTCAGAACTACAACCACGCATCTATCGTAGTCTGGGGTCTTTCAAACGAGATTACCATCAACGGCTCTGACGCTGACCTTATTGAAAACCACAAGATACTTAACGATCTTTGCCACGAGATGGATAAGACCCGTCTTACCACAATAGCTTGCGTATCTATGTGTGATATTGATGATCCTTACGTTCATATTCCCGACGTTCTTTCCTACAACCACTACTTCGGCTGGTACGGCGGTAACACCTCTATGAACGGTCCTTGGTTCGATAACTTCCACAAGAAGTATCCCAACCGTGCTATCGGTGTAAGTGAATACGGCTGTGAGGCTCTTGACTGGCACACCTCTAGTCCCAGACAGGGTGACTATACCGAGGAATATCAGGCATACTATCACGAGGAACTTATCAAGCAACTCTTCACACGTCCCTACATCTGGTCAACCCACGTATGGAATATGTTTGACTTTGGCGCAGACGCAAGAGCAGAGGGTGGTGAAAACGGTCAGAACCATAAGGGTCTTATGACTATGGACCGTAAGTATAAGAAGGATGCATTCTATGCATACAAGGCATGGCTTTCCGACGATCCCTTTGTACACCTTTGCGGTAAGAGATATATTGACAGAGTTGAGGACGTAACAAAGGTTACTGTTTACTCAAACCTTCCTGAGGTTGAACTCTTTGCAAACGGTGTAAGCCTTGGTAAAAAGACTGCTCCCGACCACTTCTTCTACTTCGATGTTCCTAACGTTGGCGAGACTACTCTTAAGGCAGTAGCAGGCGAGTATGTTGACGAGGGCGTTATCAGAAAGGTTGAGACTCCCAACGAGGATTATATTCTTAAGGAAAAGGGCGCAATTCTTAACTGGTTTGATATTGATGCTCCGGAGGGACGCTTCTCCCTTAATGATTCCGTTGAAGATATCATGAAGACCGTAAGAGGCAAGATATGGTTCTTGTTCTTCGGACTTCTTCTTAAAAAGAAGATGGATGCAGGTAAATCCAAGAAGGCTGATGGCGAGGATGAAAAGAAGTCAGGTGGCTTCTCTGTCAGCATGAAGAATATGAAGGGTATGATGGGTATGATAGGCGGCTTCTCAGTGCTTCGTCTTTCCACTATGATGGGCATGGCTAATATATCCTTTACAAAAGAAGAACTTCTTAAGCAAAATGCTAAACTTAACAGAATAAGAAAGCCTAAAAACGTTAAATAATTAAGAGGTAATTATGAAAACTTTTATGGATAAAGATTTCCTTCTTTCTACAGATACGGCTAAGGTAATTTATCATAACTTTGCCGCAAAGATGCCTATCGTAGACTATCACTGTCATGTCAGCCCCAAGGAAATATATGAGGATAAAAGATTTAACAATATTACAGAGGTATGGCTTGGCGGCGACCACTATAAGTGGAGAATAATGCGTTCCTGCGGCGTATCCGAGTATTATATTACGGGTGGTGCAAGCGCAAGAGAAAAGTTCCAAAAGTTCGCTGAGTGTCTGCCCAAGGCTATTGGCAATCCTATGTACCACTGGTGCCACCTTGAACTTAAGCAGTACTTCGGCTACGAGGGCGTGCTTAATGCAAATACCGCTGAGGAAGTCTGGCAGTTAGCCGAGAAAAAACTTAAAGAACCCGATATGGGTGCCAGAGGCATTATTGCTAAATCCAACGTTGCCTTTATCGGTACTACAGACGATCCTATCGATGACCTTAAGTGGCATAAGCTTATAAAGGAAGAGGGCAAGATGGCGGCTACCGTTGCCCCCTCCTTCCGCCCTGATAAGGCAATAAACATTGATAAGGCAGGCTTTATAGACTACCTTGAAAAACTCGGTGATGTTGTAGGCTATCCTATGAACAGCGTTGCCAATATCAAAAAGGCTCTTAGTGAGAGAATCGACTTCTTTAATGAAAACGGATGTAAGGCATCCGACCACGGCCTTGATTATATCGTATATCAGGACGCAACGGAAGATGAGTGCGATGCAATTCTTAATAAGGCTCTTAAGGGTGAGAGCGTGAGTGTAGAGGAAACTGAAAAGTATAAGACTTTCCTTGTGCTCCACTGTGCAAGAGAATATTGCAAATACGGTTGGGTAATGCAGCTCCACTACAACTGCATACGTAATCCCAACACTAAGATGTTTAACGTTCTCGGCCCTGATACAGGCTTTGATATCATCGGGCCTAAGGAATGTGCGCTTGCTCTTGCAAGGCTTCTTGATGCATTAAATGTAAACAATGAGTTACCTAAGACCATCATTTACAGCCTTGATCCTAAGGATAATGAATTTATCGGTACGACCATCGGCGCTTTCCAGGGTGAGGGTGTAAGAGGTAAGATACAGCACGGATCTGCTTGGTGGTTCAACGATAACAAGCCCGGTATGATAAACCAGATGACAAGCCTGGCAAGCCTTGGCTGTCTTGGTAACTTTGTCGGTATGCTTACCGACTCGCGCAGTTTCCTTTCCTATACAAGGCACGAGTATTTCAGAAGAATACTTTGTAACCTTATCGGCGATTTGGTTGAAAACGGTGAATATCCCGCCGATATGGAAAATCTTGAAATAATTGTCAAGGACATTTGTTATAATAACGCTGTAAGATATTTCGGATTAGGAGAATAAAAAAATGAATATGAAACTTTCTTTCCGCTGGTACGGCGAGAGTGATCCTGTATCACTTGAGTACATTTCTCAGATCCCCGGTATGCGTTCTATCGTAAGCGCGGTTTACGATGTTAAGCCCGGTGAGGTCTGGGGCAATGAGTCTATTCTCAAAATGAAAGAGGAGTGCGAAAAGCACGGTCTTATCTTTGACGTAGTTGAGTCTATCCCCGTACATGAGGATATCAAACTCGGCAAGGACACTGCAGACAAACTCATCGACGTTTATTGCGAGAATATCAGAAGATGTGCTAAAGCAGGCATCAAGTGCGTTACCTACAACTTTATGCCCGTATTTGACTGGACACGTACACAGCTTGACAAAAAGGCTCCTGACGGATCCACAAGCCTTGTAATGTACTGGGATCAGATGCGTGATCTCGACCCTCTTAAGGATGATATCCACCTTCCCGGCTGGGACTCCAGCTATACTCAGGAGGAGGTAAGAGAACTTATCACTGCTTATGGCAAAATAGGTGAGGAAGGCCTTTGGGCTAACCTTGAAAAGTTCCTTAAAAAGGTTATTCCCGTAGCAGAGGAGTGCGGCGTTAAGATGGCCATCCATCCCGATGACCCGCCATATCCCATCTTCGGTATTCCCCGTATCATCACTTGTGAAGAAAATCTTGATCGCTTCCTTTCTATCGTTGACAGCCCCTCCAACTGTCTTTGCCTTTGCACAGGCTCTCTTGGATGCGCAAAGTCTAACGATATCGTTAAGATGATTAAGAAGTATGCATCAAAGGACAGAATTGCATTTATGCATATCCGTAACGTAAAGATTATGGATGACGGCTCATTTGAGGAGCGCGCTCACCTTTCATCCTGCGGCTCACTTGATATCTACGAGATAGTTAAGGCTCTTGTAGAGTGTGGCTATGACGGATACGTTCGTCCCGACCACGGCAGAATGATCTGGGGTGAAACAGGTAAGCCCGGTTACGGTCTTTTTGACAGAGCGCTTGGCGCAACTTACATCAACGGTCTGTTTGAGGCTCTTGAAAAAGAATATAATAAATAATAGGAGAATGTAAACTTTTATGAACAAAAACGTATTAGATACAGATCTTTCCGGCAAGGTCGCTGTTGTAACAGGTGCAGGCGGCGTGCTTTGCAGTTACTTTGCAAAGGTGCTTGCAAGAGCAGGCGCAAAGGTTGCTCTTCTTGACCTTAATGAGGCGGCAGCGCAAGGATATGCTGATGAGATAGTAGCAGAGGGCGGTATTGCTAAGGCCTACTCCTGCAACGTTCTTGATAAGGATATTTGCTATAGCGTAGCGGCAAAAGTTCTTGCGGATCTTGGTCCTTGTGATATTCTTGTAAACGGCGCAGGCGGTAATAACCCCAAGGCAAGCACAGATAAGGAATATTTTGAGATGGGTGATATTGAGGCAGACACAAAGAGCTTCTTCGACCTCGATGCAGGCGGTGTAGGCTTTGTATTCAACTTAAACTTCCTTGGTACACTTCTTCCTACTCAGGCATTTGCTTCACAGATGGTTGGTAGAAAGGAATGCTCTATACTTAACATTTCTTCAATGAACGCATACACACCCCTTACAAAGATCCCTGCATACTCCGGTGCAAAGGCGGCAATCTCCAACTTTACCCAGTGGCTTGCAGTTCACTTCTCAAAGGTTGGTATCCGTGTAAATGCGATAGCACCCGGCTTCTTCTCCACAAAGCAGAATGCGGCTCTTCTCTTCAATCCTGACGGCACACCCACAGCACGTACAGGCAAGATCATCGCCGCAACTCCCATGGGACGCTTTGGCGAGAGCGAAGAGCTTGAAGGCGCTCTCCTCTTCCTTCTTAACGAGAAGGCTGCAGGATTTATCACAGGCGTGGTATTACCCGTAGACGGCGGCTTCTCAGCATACTCCGGAGTTTAATTTTTGATAAAATGCCCGTTTTCGTTCACTCGACGTAGGCAACTACGCCTATCGGAACGAATAACGGGCATTTTCTCTAAAAATTACATTTTTGCTAAACCCCTCGTTTTCACCCACTTGCCGTAGCCCTCTACGTAGCGAAGCGGCATTTTGGGAGTGAATAACAGTCCGGTGGACTGTTAGAGCCCAAATGTTACCGAGCCGCAGCGAGAACTGGCAGTGCGAGAACGGGGATTTTATCTTAGAATTATTATAGAATATTTGTTAATATAAAAAAGGACAGGGAATGGCTCTCTGTCCTTTTTATCATTTGATAAGTTTTTGTTTATCACTATCGTCATTATCTTTATTTGCCCTTATAAGTATGTACTCAGGATTTCTAAGCATAATCCCGAATTCTGTAGGTATTATTTCTACATTTTCTTTCAAACCAAAACGATCTCTGAATTCTTTGGGGATAACAATTCTGCCAAGTTTATCAATTTCTTTTATTATTCCTATTGCCATTTTCATTTTCACCTACACCAAAAGCCGATTTAACAGTTTGACATCTAGTGAATGTCATATTATATATTGTAACACAATATAATAAATTTGTCAATCACTGAATGTCAAAATAGAGGTGTAAAATGTTTAAGAATAAATATGAGGGAAGAAATAATCTTTGTGGTGACAACATTCGCAAACTCAGGCTGTCCTACCCGACAAAACTCTCGCAAAAAGGTCTTGCTGATAAAATGCAACTTATCGGTATTGACGTAGACAAAAATGCTATACAAAGAATAGAGTGTGGAAAAAGATTTGTTACCGACATTGAACTTAAGGCGTTTGCAGAAATATTTGGCGTCAGCCTTGATAATCTTGTTTAAAATAATTATTAATTTTCTTTAACCAAAAAGTGCCGCAGGCATATTATGTTAATGAGTAAAGAAAAAGACTTGTTTTACTTTAACTCACATTTAAACCTTCGGAGGAAACATAATGAATAACAACTGCTTGTGCCACCTTTTTGACGACAACTGCACTTGGATAATCCTGCTTGCTATCGCAGTTTTGCTTATTTGCTGCTGCTGCAACTGATATAAACGGTAAAAACCTTATGTAGTAGTGGGGAACAGAGCATTTTGCTCTGTTCCCCTTTTTGTGTTCTTTTTTGAAGTTAAAACACCAAAAAAGAGCCATTTTGCCTTGTTACATCTTTGTTTTGTTATATCATTGTCCTTTTTTGAAAAAAGAAAAAAGACGCCGGTTTTTTCGGCGTCTTTATGATTTAAGTATTCATTTTGTTTTTGTGCTTTGTTTTTTAGTCCTTGTGGTTTTGGCCTTTATATTAGTTTTTTCCTGCGTCTTTGTCGTGCTCTGATTCTGGAAGGCGAATTCTGCCTTGCCGTCCCTCAGTTCAAGATATGCGTCAAACTTTTTGCCGTTTCTTGAGATAAAGCCGCGTATAAGCGAGGTTTTGCCCGTAGCCAAAAGCCTTGCCATCTCGTGCTTTGAGATATCGCGCTTTAAAATGTTTACGTTTACACGGAACTCGCATCCGTCCGTATATCCCATGCAGCCGTAACTCTGCTTGCCTCTTATTACGTTCTTGCCGCAAAGAGGACAGATGCCTATAATTTCACCGAGACTACCCGTGTTTTCGGGCGGGGCAAGTTTGGGCGCGTTTCTTTTACCGTTTTCAAATATCTCGTTTATCTCTTTTTCTGCTAACTTAACAGCACTATCTACACTCATCTCACCGCGGTAAACACTCTTTAATGCCTTACCGAGTTCGCTTGTCTTGTATTTATCCATAGTAATACCAAGACTGCTGAGTGAGCGTATCAGGTATTCGCCGCCGTCAAGTATGGTATATACGTCCTTTCTTAGGTCAATATACCCGCTCTTTTTCGCATTATCTATAATACCCGTTCTGGTAGCCTCAGTACCGAGTTCAAGACCCTCAAAAATTGCCTTGTAGTCAAGCGCATCGTCTACCTCGCCGTTTTCTTCAAGTTCCTTGGCCTTTGCCTTGTCATCCTTAAAGGGGTTTTTGAGATAATTGTTAAGCGTTTCAATAGTATAGTGCTTAGGCGGTGTGGTCTGCTTTTCGCTCGGTGCAAAAGCAATATTTACCTCATCACCCTCACTCAGATTTGGCAATACCTTATCCTTGCCGGTATAATCGTCATACTTTGTCCAGCCCGGGCTCACCATTACCGTACCCTTAAGGGTAAACTCCTCAAAGTCACCTACCTGTATCTTTATCTCGCTCTTATCGGCAATACATTCTTCAGCGCAGAATACCGCTACAAAGCGCCTTAAAATGGTGGAGTAGACCTGCCTTTCCTTTTCACTGAGCTTATCCTTATCAGGTATCTTATAGGTAGGAGTAAGAGCAGAGTGCGACTCAATTTTTGAGTCATCAAATATACTCTTTGAATCCTTGAATTTTACAGGGTAGCCGAGCTTTGCAACGCCGCCTAAAATGGTGCGTATCTTATCCTTTTCAGCAGTAGCAAGATACTCAGAGTTTGTACGGGGATAGGTAAGATAACCCGCCTCGTAAAGCTTTTGTATAGTGGCAAGAGAGTCCTCCATTGACATCTTGTACTTTTTACCAAGGACGTTTTGTACAGTGGAGAGTGAGTAGAGCTTGCCGGGTAAAACAGGCGCCCTCTTTTTCTTCACACTTGTTACAGTTGCTTTTGATGCGTTGTATTTTTCTGCAAGTGTATTTGCCTCATTTAACTCGTTTTTTGCAAACTTTTGTTTACCAAGTAACTCTATTTTCTCGCCTTTTGTATCTTCGGCTGAAAGTAATTGATAGTAAGTTTCGGGCACAAAGTTCTTTATTTCCATATCCCTTTCGTAAATCGCTTTTACGATAGGAACAATAACTCTGCCTACTCTTAAGAGCTTGCCGCCGGTCTTTATTGTCGCGTATCTTGTAAGGTTTACACCGTACAGCCAGTCGATAAAGGTGCGTGCATAACCCTCGTTTGCAAGATTGTCATAGTGCGCCTCGTCCTTCATATCACTTAGGGCGGCGGCTACTGTCTCCGGGGTCTGGTCGGGCAGCCACAATCTCTTTAAGGTCTTCTTTGTTTTAAGCGCGTTTTCTACGCACAGTCTTACAATAATCTCGCCCTCGCGGTCTGCGTCGCCTGCGTTTACAATGGTATCAACATCATTTCTGTTGATAAGGTCAGAGATTATTTTAAACTGTCTTTGTATGCCTGCATCAGCGCTCTTTTTGTCAACGCCCTTTTTTATCTCAAAACGGAACTTTTCGGGGAAGCAGGGCAGGATATCAAGCGTCCATTTTGCACCGCTCTCAAGGCCCGAATAACTCTCTATATCAGCAAGGGAGAAGAAGTGGCCAAAGACCCAGGTAACTATATATTCGTCGTTTTTGTAAAAGCCGTTCATTTTATCCATCTTACCGATACCGGCTACGATGTTTTTTGCAAGCGACGGCTTTTCTGCAATAATTACTACCATATATCTCCCTCCTTCATTTCTAAAAATTGTCTTTTTTATTCTAACATACCAAAATCAGTTTTGTCTAGACCTTTTAAAAATTTTCATCAATTTCTACAAATTTGAGAAAACTGTCTTTATTTTTTAATATATTTATGTTATACTGTTTTTGTTGACAATATCACGATACTTGGGGGTGCAAAAATGGCAAAGCTTTACTTCAAATACGGCGCTATGGGCTCGTCAAAAACGGCTCAGGTGCTTATTACAAAATTCAACTATGAGGAAAGAGGTATGAGGGTCTGGCTTATCAAGCCTGCTACCGATACCCGTGACGGCGACGACATTATAAAATCACGCATCGGGCTTTACGCAAGTTGCGATGCTATCGATAAGGGTGCCGACATCCGCAAGATATATGAAGAGCAGCATGCCGATATCGACGTAATCATAGCCGATGAATGTCAGTTCTTTACCAAAGAGCAGATAGATCAGTTGCGTCTTATAGTAAACGATAAGGAGATCCCCGTGCTTTGCTTTGGATTGCGCACAGACTTCTTAACCCATCTGTTCCCCGGCTCGGCAAGGCTCTTTGAGGTTGCCGACTCTATAGCCGAGATAAAAACAATTTGTGAGTGCGGTAAAAAGGCTACGGTTAATGCGCGTCTGAGCGATAAGGGCAGGGTAGTTACAAGCGGCTCGCAGATAGTCCTTGGCGGTAACGACAGATATGTAGCAATGTGCCACAAGTGTTGGAAAGAAAGAATTAAAAGGGAGAGAGAAAAATAATGGAACTTTCAAAGATACTTAATAAATGTGACCACACCCTTTTAGCGCAAAGCGCTACCTGGGGGGAGATAAAGGCAATTTGTGATGACGGTATCAAATTCGGTACTGCATCGGTATGTATCCCCGCATCATACGTTAAAGCGGCTAAGGAGTATGTAAAGGACAGTCTTGCTATCTGTACCGTAATCGGCTTCCCCAACGGTTATTCCACTACCGCAACAAAGGTCTTTGAGACAAAGGACGCTATTGCAAACGGCGCTGACGAGATTGATATGGTAATCAATATCGGCTGGCTCAAGGACAAAAAATACGATGATTTGTTAAATGAAATAAGCGAGATCAAAAAGGCATGCGGTGACAAGATACTCAAGGTAATTATCGAGACCTGTCTTCTTACCGATGAAGAAAAGGTTAAGATGTGTGAAATTGTTTCAGACTCGGGTGCTGATTACATCAAGACCTCTACAGGCTTTTCTACCTCGGGCGCAACCTTCCATGACGTTGAAATCTTTGCTAAGAACGTACAGAGCCATGTTAAAATCAAGGCGGCAGGCGGCATCTCCTCCATTGATGATGCTGAAAAATTTATTGCCCTCGGTGCTCAGCGACTTGGTACAAGCCGTATTGTTAAGATAGCAAAAAATCAGGACAAAAACGACGGTTCCTACTGATTAAAGGCTAAACACACATTTACGGAATAATTCAAAAATCAAAACCTACCTTAAAGGAGAAAAATAAAATGAGTAAATATCATACCCCACATATAAAGGCAGAACCCTCTGATTTCGGTAAAACCGTGCTTATGCCCGGTGACCCCTTACGCGCTAAGTTTGTGGCAGAGACCTTTCTTGAAAACGCGCGCCTTGTAAATAACGTGCGCGGTATCCAAGGCTACACAGGTAAATATAAGGGCGTTGACGTAAGCGTTATGGCAAGCGGTATGGGTATGCCCTCTATCGGCATTTATTCCTACGAGCTTTTCAATTTCTTCGGCGTTGAGAATATTATACGCATTGGCTCAGCAGGTGCTCTTTCAATGGACGTTAAGGTAAGAGATATTATTATCGGTATGGGCGCTTGTACTAACTCAAATTACTCCTCACAGTATATGACAAACGGCTCATACGCACCTATTGCAAACTATGAACTTATGCGTACTGCTATTGATGAGGCCGAGAAGATCGGTGCAAGATACTGCGTTGGTAATCTTCTTTCATCCGATACCTTCTATAGCGCAAACAAAAATGCTAATGAGCCCTGGATAAAACTCGGTGTGCTCGGTGTGGAGATGGAGGCTGCGGCTCTTTATATGAACGCCGCTTATGCTAAAAAGCGCGCTCTTGCTATCTGTACCGTATCCGACCATATCCTTACGGGCGAGGCGCTTGATGCAGACCAGAGACAGACCTCATTTACCGAGATGATGGAGGTTGCGCTTAACACCGCGCATAAATTCGGTTAATAAGTCAAAAAGGATATAAACAATTTGTTTGTAAAGTAAAATTTACAAAGAGGTTATTATGAAAAGAGTTTTTTTGATTGTACTTGACTCTATGGGCGTGGGTTATCTGCCTGATGCCGCTGATTTTGGCGACGTTGGTGCCGACACCTTAAGACGCATATCAAAGAGTAAGAAATTTAATATTCCCACCCTTCTTTCCATGGGTATATGCAATATTGACGGCGTTGATTATTTGGGTCACAATGATAGCCAAAAGGCTGCCGTCATGCGTATTATGGAAAAAAGTCGCGGTAAGGATACCACTACCGGTCACTGGGAGATAGCGGGTATTGTTTCCAAATCGGCTATGCCCACTTATCCAAACGGCTTTCCTAAGGAAATTTTGGATGAATTTACAAAACGCACAGGCAGGGGAGTGCTTTGCAACCTCCCATACTCGGGCACCGACGTTATAAGAGATTTTGGTGAGGAGCATCTTAAAAGCGGAGATCTTATTGTTTATACCTCTGCTGACAGCGTATTCCAGATTGCGGCAAACGAGGCGCTTGTTCCACCCGAAAAACTTTACGAATACTGTCGCATAGCGCGTGAGATACTTACGGGCGAGCACGCAGTGGGCAGAGTTATCGCAAGACCCTTTGTAGGCGAAAATAAAGATAACTTTAAACGCACCGCAAACCGCAAGGACTTTTCTCTTAAGCCTACCGCTCCCACTATGCTTGATGCCATCAAGGCAAGCGGCAAAGAGGTAGTTGCCGTAGGCAAGATAACCGATATCTTTGCAGGCGTCGGTGTCACCAAGTCGCTTTACTCTCACTCAAATAAAGAGGGTATGGAACTTACCGAGAGTGTTGTAAGCGATGACTTCTCGGGCCTTGTATTTACCAATCTGGTTGACTTTGATATGCTCTTTGGCCACAGGCAGGATATTGACGGATACGCAAATGCCTTAAGCGAATTTGATTTATGGCTTTCACACTTCAAGGATAAACTTAAGGATGACGATATCCTTATGATAACCGCCGACCACGGCTGTGATCCCGGCGATGAAAGCACCGACCATACAAGAGAACATATTCCGCTTATCGTTTACGGTAAGGCTATTGCTCCCAAAAACCTCGGCACCAAAGAGGCGTTTTCCGATATAGCCGCCACCGTATGCGAGTATCTCGGTGTTGACTTTAAACCACAGGGCGGCAAGAGTTTCCTTTCACAAGTTGAGGTAAAGTGATATGAGTGATGCGTTAAAAAAACTTGCTCTTATGGCAATAGATGCGCGCTCCCGCTCCTACTGTCCCTATTCGGGCATTTCTGTCGGTGCGGCTCTGCTTACAAAATCCGGCAAGGTCTATCTTGGCGCCAATGTCGAGAATGCGGCGTTTGGCCCCACGGTCTGCGCTGAGAGGACGGCAATACTTACTGCGGTTGTTGACGGTGAGAGGGACTTTACCGCTATCGCAATAGCAGGCGGTAAAAAGGGCGAGGGCTCGGAATCTCCTTTTCCTCCCTGCGGTGTATGCAGGCAAGTTATGACAGAGTTCTTTAAGCCTGATACCAAGGTGCTTTTAGCATTTGGCGAGGGTGAATATGAGGCGCTTGATTTTGAAGAGCTTGTGCCTCACAGTTTCTCAAATAAGAATATGTAAAGGCAAAAATTATGCGCTTATACGATATAATCACAAAGAAAAAACACGGTGAGGCTCTCACCGAAGAAGAAATAAGATTTGTAATAGACGGCTATACAAAGGGCGAGGTGCCCGACTATCAGGTATCCTCACTCCTTATGGCTATATGCTTAAACGGTATGGATGACTTTGAGACCTTTATCCTTACCGATGCAATTATGCGCTCAGGCGACGTAGTAGATCTTTCGGAGTTTGGCGACACTACTGCGGATAAGCATTCAACAGGCGGTGTAGGAGATAAGACTACCCTTATCGTTGCGCCCACCGTTGCCTCCCTCGGTGTTAAGGTAGCCAAGATGAGTGGCCGCGGCCTCGGTCACACCGGCGGCACGGTTGACAAACTTGAGTCTATGGACGGCTTTAAGACATCCCTTACTCCCGAGGAATTTAAGAAGCAGGTAAATGAGATAGGTATTGCGGTTATCGGTCAAAGCGGCAATCTTGCTCCTGCGGATAAAAAGCTATATGCTTTAAGAGACGTTACCGCTACCGTTGACTCTATCCCGCTTATCGCATCTTCGATTATGGGTAAAAAGCTCGCCGCAGGCACTAAGTCCATCGTCCTTGACGTAAAATACGGCTCGGGCGGATTTATGAAGACGGCTGAGGATGCAACAAAACTTGCTG
Source organism: Eubacteriales bacterium (assembly GCA_045653505.1). Classification (GTDB taxonomy): domain Bacteria; phylum Bacillota; class Clostridia; order Oscillospirales; family CAG-272; genus UBA1740. Next base: position 31,382 of record JAZOLZ010000010.1, read on the forward strand.
AAAAAATGGTTGATATCGGTGTGCGCAGCGGCAGACGTGTGGCAGCGCTTATCACCAGCATGGATACTCCTTTAGGATACAATATCGGTAACTCCCTTGAGGTTATTGAGGCAATAGAGGTGCTTAAGGGCAAGGGCCCCGAGGATTTAAGGACCGTAGCGCTTGAACTTGCATCAAACATAGTATCCCTTGCGCTGGGTAAGGACATAAACGAGGCGCGCGAACTTGTGCGTAATGCAATAGATAGCGGCCTTGCTTTTGAGACCTTCAAAAAGTGGATAGTGCGCCAGGGCGCGGATATAAAATATGCTCTTGATAAAAATAGTTTCAAGCAGCCAAAATACTCCTATACGGTAAAGAGTAAGTGCAGCGGTTACATAAGCAAAATCAATACCGAAGAGATTGGTATAGCAAGCGTTGTTCTCGGTGGCGGCAGAGTTACCAAGGATGACCTTATCGACTTCAGCGCAGGTATTGATTTCAGAGCAAAGTGCGGTCTTTACTTTAATGAGGGTGACGTTATAGCGACCCTTTATACCGACAATGAGGCAAAACTCAAAGAGGCAGAAGAAAAGATACTTTCTGCAATACAGTTCTCAAGCGAGAGGGTTAAAGCAGAGCCACTTATTTACAAACTTGTATCAGGAGAGAGATAATGGACATTAAGATTGTAGGCATAGCAGGCGGCTCGGGCAGCGGAAAAACAACTCTTACACGCAATATTATCGCCCATTTTGGAGAGAGGGTCTCTGAGATAAGACACGACGATTATTATAAGTCAAAGGACGGTATCAGTTTAGAGGATAGGGCAAAGCTCAATTATGACCATCCCGATGCCTTTGATACCGATTTACTTATAGAACATCTGCGCGCTCTTAAGGATGGCAAGGCTATTGAATCTCCGATTTATGATTACACGATACACAACCGTTCGGATAAAACACGTACTGTTTTGCCAACTAAAGTTATCATTTTAGAGGGTATTCTCATATTTGAGAGCCAACAGCTTTGCGATCTTCTTGATATGAAGATATTTGTTGATACCGATGCGGACGTAAGGATTTTAAGACGAATTATGCGAGACGTAAAGAGTCGTGGCAGGAGTCTTGACTCGGTAGTAAAGCAGTATTTAGAGACGGTTAAGCCAATGCACGAGGCATTCGTTGAGCCCAGTAAAAGGCGCGCTGATCTTATAGTCCCTGAGGGGGGTAAAAACCCTGTTGCCTACGGTACTCTCATTGATAGGATAGAGAGTTTTTTAAATAGTTGAATTAATTTGGAGAAATAAAATGAAGGTTAATTTTGATAAGGCATTTAACTTAAAGGGCGGCGAGGTAAAGGTCTTTGCCGTATCCCTTACATCAGATTTTGAAAGAGACGTAATAGTTGATTTTGAGGGAGTGAATGCCGTTTGTCTTTATAACTACGGCAAGGATTATCTTGCAAAGGATTTTGTAAAATACGCTCATCTTGAGCCGGGTAAGGAAAAGAGGCTCTGGTGTTATATCGAGGCGCCCCTTAATTCGTCAGTCGATACTCTTGATGGCAAAATCACAGTAAGCGATAAAGAGGGTAATGTCCTTTATTCTGATAAAATAACACTTAGTATTCTTGAGGGTGCTCTTGATGAAAGGCAGTTTGACGAGATTGAAAGTTTAAGGCGCTTAAAGTGGCTTAACTCGGATTACCAGATAAATGACAGTGTTGTAAAGCCCTTTGTTCCCGTTAAGGTTGATGAAAATACCGTAAAAATTCTTGGTAGGGAAGTAGTTATAAATAAGTTTGGTCTGCCGGGTGAAATCAATACATATTTCTCCGAGAGTGTAAGGCTTACGGATGAAAAGACCTCTGTTCTTTCTTCCGATATTACCTTTAACGTTTTGGGTCAGCGCTTTGATGCAGATTCTCTTAAGATTACCTCAACTGATGAGGCGGCAAGCGTTATGTCGCACTCTGTATCCGAGGACTTCGAACTTTCCACATCGGCAAAGATTGAGTTTGACGGATACATTAAATATTCGCTTACCCTTACTGCCAAAAACGATGTTTCTTTGGATGATATTTCGCTTGTATTACCCTATACAAAGGAAAACTCAAAGTACTTTATGGGTCTTGGTAAGCGTAGCGGCTTGTTTGATTACTCACTTGATTTTAAGTGGAACGATATGCACCAGGATATGTTCTGGGCGGGTAATACAAACGGCGGTATTCGTGTAAGACTTATGGACGATACCTATGAAAAGCCGCTTGTAAACATCTACTATCCCTATAAGCCTATGATTATTCCCGAAAGCTGGAATAACGGTGGCAAGGGCGGTATCAGATACGATAAGGACGCCTTTGTATGTTATAGCGGACACAGAGATATTAAGGCAAACGACACCTTGCACTTTGACTTTGAGCTTTTCATTACTCCAATTAAGCCTATAGATCTTGAGGCTAACTTCAATATGCGCTTCCATCACAGGATGTTCTATCCCGACCGTTGGCTTGACGCAAGTGAGAAGGGTGCCAATATAGTAAACATACACCACGGTAACGACCTTAACCCCTATATCAACTATCCCTTTGCCGAGACCGAGGCGCTCTCCGAGTATATCAAAGAGGCGCACAGAAGGGGTATGAAGGCTAAGGTTTATTACACCATTCGTGAGCTCTCGGTATTTATGCCCGAGTTCAAGGCGTTAAGAGACTTTGACTATGAACTGTTTGTCAAGGCTGATGATGAGATAAGCAAAAAGCACGATCTTTGGCAGGGCGAGTCAAAGCAGTGGATAAAAGAAAACGTAGGTGATGATGTTATCCCTGCGTGGCGCCAACTCTTAAAGGGCGATAAATACTTTGGTATGTACGACGCATCAATTATTACAAACGGCCAGTCACGCCTTTGCAACTTCTATATTGAGGGACTTAAGGCGCTTATGGACGTTACCGATATTGACGGTCTTTATATCGATGACGTTGCCTTTGACAGGGATACTATGAAAAGAGTAAGAAGAACTCTTGACAGAAAAGAGGGCACCCTTATAGACTTCCACACGTGGAACCATAACTGCGCACGCGCTGCATACTCCAACTCACTTAATATGTATATGGAACTTTTGCCGTACATCAACAAACTTTGGGTAGGCGAGGGCTTTAACTACTCTCTCTCTCCCGATTACTGGCTTGTTGAAATAAGCGGTATACCATTTGGACTTATGAGTGAGCTTATGATTGAAGAAAGGCCGAGAAAGCCTGTTGAATATATGAACAAGTACCGTGGCCTTACATTTGGTATGACCGAGAGACTTGGTTGGGACGGTGGTCAACCCCACGTAGAACCCGCACAGGATCCTTCGGGACTTTGGAAGATATTTGATAAATACTCCCTTGGCAAGTGCGATATGTATGGCTATTGGGATAAGCGCAATACCGTAAAAACCGGTAACGATAACGTTATTGCTACTCTGTTTAAGGGAGATGACGGTGACTATATTGCCTTTGCCAACTGGACAGAGAGTGAGCAAAAGGCACATATCGTTGATACCAAAAACCCCGGTGCAAGGCTTTATTGTCCCGAGATAGCAACCTTCCAGAGCGAGGGATATATCGACAATGAGCTTGTGATAAAGCCCGGTGAGGGATATTTCGTAAAACTTGTTTAATTGGCTGATTTTGCAAATGTTTATTTACAAAAACAATAAAAAACGGAAGAATTTTAGGTTCTTCCGTTTTTTTATTATTGAGTTTATTTTTTTATACAACGCCCTGAGCAAGCATAGCATCGGCAACCTTTAAAAAGCCTGCTATGTTTGCACCGCAGACAAGATTACCGGGATGGCCGTATTCTTTTGCCGCACCCGAGGCATTTTTATAGATATTTTCCATAATGCCCTTGAGTTTTGCATCAACCTCTTCAAAACTCCATGAGAGTCTTTCTGAGTTTTGTGTCATCTCAAGTGCGCTTGTAGCAACACCGCCTGCGTTTGCCGCCTTCGCGGGAGCAAAGAGTACCCCGGATGACTGGAACGCGGCTATAGCCTCGGGAGTACAGGGCATATTTGCACCCTCGGCAACTGCGATAACGCCGTTTGAGATAAGCGCCTTAGCACCTGTTTCGTCAAGTTCGTTTTGTGTAGCGCAGGGCAGAGCAATATCACACTTAACTGTCCATATACCCTTACAGCCCTCAAAATATTCGGCATCCTTTTTGTATTCAAGATAATCCTTTATCCTGCCTCTTTTTACCTCTTTGATCTGTCTTACCGCCTCTAAGTCAATACCGTTTTTATCAACGATATATCCGTTGGAGTCAGACATTGCTATAACCCTTGCGCCAAGTTCGCTTGCCTTTTTTGCCGCATAGATTGCTACGTTGCCCGAGCCTGATATAACTACGCTCTTGTTCTCAAAACCAAGTCCGTTATCCTTAAGCATAGCATCGGTAAAATAGCAAAGACCAAAGCCGGTTGCTTCCTTGCGTGCAAGCGAGCCGCCATAGGTAAGTCCCTTGCCTGTAAGCACACCCTCGTAAAGATCGGTTATGCGCTTATACTGACCGTAAAGATAGCCTATCTCTCTTGCTCCGACACCTATGTCACCTGCAGGTACGTCAGCATCCTTGCCAACGTATTTGTAGAGTTCTGTCATATAACTCTGGCAAAATCTCATTACCTCGCCATCACTCTTGCCCTTGGGGTCAAAGTCTGCGCCACCCTTACCGCCGCCGATAGGCAGACCTGTAAGAGAGTTTTTAAATATCTGCTCAAAGCCCAAGAACTTTATAATACCCTCATATACAGAGGGGTGGAAGCGCAGTCCTCCCTTATACGGGCCTATTGCGTTGTTAAACTGTATTCTGAAGCCGCGATTTACCTTAACCGTGCCGTCATCTGCTACCCAAGGTACTCTGAACTTGATAATTCTTTCAGGCTCAAGCAGTCTTTCCACAACACCCTTTTCGATATATTCGGGTCTTCTTTCAAGCACACCCTCAAGCGACTCAAGGACTTCCTTTACCGCCTGGTGAAACTCGGGTTCGTGTGGGTTGCGCGCCTTAACTCTATCGTAAAGTTCGTTAAGATAGTCAAGTTTAAACATAATTTATACCTCCCTTGGAGAAAATAAATGATAATAATATGCTTTAGTATACACTAAAGATTAAAAAAAATCAACAGTTATTTAAAATATTTTTTGAAAAAAACTTGCAAAAATCTTGCAAAATGGCGTGATTTTTTGCTTTGTCAGCATCAAAAACGCAATTTTAAAGTATTCAAGGTGCAAATATTTCAAAAATCAGCGGGGATTATATGAAATTAAAAGAACTAAGACTGCCTGCCCGAGCAAGCCTTATACAAGGGGCGGGCAATGCGCTTATAAAGTTGTTTTCCTTTGTTTTTACCGGCATTTTCACACGACTTATTTTACCTAGTCAGTACGGCACGTATTCGCTTTATATAAGTTATCTATCGATTTTTACGGTAATTCTTACTCTTGAAATGCACGGCACGGTCTTATATAGCGCCCTGCAAAGGTTTGGCAATACACCGGCAGTGCTTTCATCCTCATACAGCCTTTTTGTGCTTGTTTTTATTTTGCTCTCCTCGTTTCTTCTGATTTTCCTGCCGCTAAGCTCTTTGCCAAACGAGCTTATACCGCTTCTTCTTTTGCAGATTTTTTTTGATACTACCGTTACCTTCTTTTTATCAAAATATCGGTATGTCTACGGCTATAAGGTATATGTGAGTGTAAATATTCTTATATCCGTGATAACCTATACACTTTCCTTGATTTTCATAATTGTCTTTGGCCGGGGGGAGATGGGCAGAATGTACGGTATGCTCCTTGCTATATTGCCATTTGGTATAAGCTTTATTGTTAAGATTTTCAAAGATGGCAGAGCAGTGTACGATAAAGGACTTTGGCGCTATCTTTTTATATCCTCCTTGCCTATGACAGTACACCATATCTCTCTTGCGCTTTTATCAGGGGCAGATAAGGTTATCGTAGAGGATACTCTTGGCAAAATTGCTCTTTCAAAGTACAGTCTTGTATATTCCCTGGGGGTGATTTTATCCTTCTTTACAAATGCGATAAATTCGGTTTATTCTCCCTGGGTCTTGCGTAAAATAAGGGCAGGCAAGCACAGTCAGATAAGGGATGTGTCCGGTAAGCTCTGTCTGTTTATTGGTATGCTTACTCTCATATTTTTGTCACTTGTGCCCGAGGCACTCGGTATACTTGCACCGGCAGAATATAATGATGCTATATTTGCGGTGTATCCGATTGCATTATCGGTTTTGCCTATGTTTTTGACAACTATACTTGTCATAAGTGAGACTTTTTATGAAAAAAGACTGATAAGCATTATATCTTCTCCGATAGCGGCAGCACTCAATATTACTTTAAATATTCTTTCTCTTGAGAAATTTGGAATAATGGGTGCTGCGCTCGTTACCCTTGTTTCATATCTCATTTTGTTTCTTTTGCACGCACTCCTTATTAAGCGCTATCACCTGCCGCTTACCGTCTCGGTAAAGGGCGCGCTTTTATATATTCTTTTGTTTTCTGTTTCTGCAGCACTGATTGCATTTTTGTCCGTATCTATTTTGGCCCGTATACTTGCCATAGTCGCTATAATTATGCTTGCCTTACCAAGTGTAAGGCCGATAAAGAAAATGATTTTTGAGCCAATAGCAGCAAATGAAAAATGACTGTCCGATTGAAAATTTCATCAAAAAAAGAGCAGATACAAATCTGCTCTTTTTCATAATTTTTATTTGTTTTCTCCCTTGAGCGCGGCTCTTTTTTGCGCCTGAATTCTCTTTCTTTGGGGAGTGTCGAGTATAACCTTACGCAGTCTTATGCTCTTAGGCGTTATTTCAATAAGTTCATCCTCGGTGATAAACTCTATTGCCTCTTCCAAGGAGAGCTGTACGGGAGTAATGAGGGTGAGCTTTTCGTCAGCGCCGCTTGAACGTATAGCTGTAAGATGCTTTTCCTTACATACGTTAACCTCAATATCGTCGGGCTTGGGATTTTCACCAACTATCATACCCTCGTATACGGGAGTAGCAGGGCCGATAAAGAGAGGGCCTCTGTCCTGAGATTGGTACAAACCGTATGTGGTAGATATGCCCTTTTCGGATGCAACCAATGAGGATGTAAAGCGTGTCTTTATCTCGCCTCTGAATGCCTCGTATCCTGCAAATATCGTAAATATAAGACCCTCGCCGCGTGTGTCAGTAAGCAACTCGCTACGGTAACCGAAGAGGCATCTTGTCGGTATATTGTAAAACAGTTTCTGGCGTTTGCCGTGCAGCTGCATATCTACAAGAGTACCCTTTCTTGCGCCGAGTTTTCCCATAACCGCGCCTACGTATTCCTCGGGCACGTCAATGATAACGTCCTCAATAGGCTCACACTTAACGCCGTCAATTTCCTTGTAAAGCACTCTGGGGTTGGAGCAACAGAGCTCATAGCCCTCACGTCTCATATTTTCAATGAGAATAGAGAGGTGCATTTCACCTCTGCCCGCAACCTTAAAACTGTCGGTTGTCTCGCCGTCGCTCACTCTTAAGGATACGTCCTTAAGCAGTTCACGGTAAAGGCGTGCACGCAGGTGTCTTGAGGTAACGTATTTACCCTCCTTGCCTGCAAAGGGTGAGTCGTTTACGGAGAATGTCATTTCCATAGTAGGCTCGCCAACCTTTACAAACTCAAGCGGCTCTATTTTAGCAGGTGAGCAAACGGTATCGCCTATGGAGATATCCTCACAACCCGAGAAGCATACTATGTCACCCACGTGCGCCTCTGTAACGGGCACGCGCTTGAGACCGTCAAACTGATAGATAGTAACTATTTTACCCGGCTTTGTCTTGGCGTCGGGTGTGTGGTAATTGCATATTGAAACGCCCTGACCCTGCTTAATAGAGCCTCTTTCAATGCGGCCTATACCGATTCTGCCCACAAACTCGTTGTAGTCAATAGAGGATACCAGAAGTTGCAGTGGATCATCCTCCTCGCCCTCGGGCGCGGGCATATATTCAAGAATTGTGTCAAGCAGAGGAATAAGGTCTTTACCGGGTGTGTGGGGGTCAAATGACGCAGTACCCGCTCTGCCTGAGCAGAAGAGCATAGGTGAGTCAAGCTGTTCGTTTGTCGCATTGAGTTCAAGGAGTAACTCAAGCACCTCGTCGCCTATCTCGTCAAGACGCGCATCGGGGCGGTCTATCTTGTTTACAACAACTATTACTCTGTGGTTCATAGCAAGCGCCTTTTCAAGCACAAAGCGTGTCTGGGGCATAGGACCCTCAGCGGCATCGACCAAAAGGATAACGCCGTTTACCATTTTAAGTATACGTTCAACCTCACCGCCAAAGTCTGCGTGACCGGGTGTGTCTATTACGTTTATTTTTACGTCCTTGTAGTGGATAGCAGTGTTCTTTGCAAGTATGGTAATGCCTCTCTCTCTTTCAAGGTCATTTGAGTCCATAACTCTGTCTGCCATTTCCTGGTTATCTCTGTAAATACCGCCCTGACGCAGCATTTCGTCAACAAGAGTTGTCTTTCCGTGGTCAACGTGGGCGATAATCGCAATGTTCCTTAAATCTGTTCTTCTCATAATTTTTCCTCAAAAAACTAAGTGAAATTTCCAACTCTTTAATTATATCACAAAATCAATCAAAATGCAAACGTTTATTTCTACAAAATTTGCTTTGTCTCAAAAAAACTTTTTGTATATTGCCTACACAGTACAAAAAATGTTCAGTGTTTTTGGACAGATAGAATAATTTTATAAAAATTTTAAATTTTATAATGTGATGTTTTTGCACAAAAAGGGCTAAAAAAATTGTGTTATTTCGTTAATGGAAAAATCTACGCTATTTAATGTATAATATATTTGTAAAATTATAAAAACTTTTCTTGGAGGAAAGGTATGAAAAAGGCTAACAAAATACTTGTGATAATAACCCTTATTTCGCTTCTCATAAGTATATTTGCAGTATCCTCGCTTGCCAATGAGGAGATAGGTACCGAGACAAAGGTGCTTAATATGAACTTCGAGGGCATAGAGGACTTTGATTTCATTGAGGGCGTGTTACAGAACAAGGTGCGCAAGCCCGAGGCTAACAATGCCTACATGAACGTGGATTCGGTGCACACGGATGATAAGTATATCGACAGTTTCACGCACAAAAATAATATTTACGTTAACGGTATAGTGCCATCCTTCAGCGGCACTCTGCCCGAGGGCTTTGGCCCTCTCGGTATGGGCGTATCCTACGGCCGAGTTGATATAGGCTCAACGCTCATCGGCAACCACTATTTCAAATATTCGCTTGACTACAGCACAAACAACGGCTTTACTCCGAGTGGCACGTTTGACTTTGTCAGCGATCCGATGACCGATTACAAATACTTTATGGTAGACCTCGACATTATGACAGAGGATGTGTACACAAATAACTTTGTTATTTCTCTTGTCGGTCTTACCAATCCCCCTGCCAATACGGAGGGTGACGGTACAGAGACCTTGGATGCAGAGGAGTTTGTGCCCGAGATCGTTGAGGCCAAGGTTACAATCAAGGGAAGCGGCGATGATATCGGTCTTTTCCTTGGTGAGGCTACAGATCCTATCTGTACCTTAAAGGCAGGCGAATACGAGTGGACACACCTTACCTTTATCGTTGTTGTTGATGAGGAGATGGAGAGTGTCGCTGTGCCTGTCGCACATACACCCGTTGCTACTCTTTTAAGTTCCACATATCCTTGGGTAACACCCGAGGAGGGCGAGGATGAGGAAGAGAGTGGGATAACAGAGGTAAACAAGTCAAGATTTATCGTTTATAAGGACGGCATTTATCAGGGTGAGACTATCGGTATGTTCTCTACCGCAAATGCTACCCTTACTTCTCTTAAGTGGTCGCTTCCCGCAAAGACCGATCACAATGGCGGCAGTTCTGTTTGTCTTGATAACGTATCGTTAAAGACCTATTCGAGTGACTATACCGGCGGCTTTGCAAGCGTTGTTGATAATAGCGAAAAAACGCTTGTAGACTTGCCTGAATCATATCTTAACAGCGAGGATTACGAGGCGCCTATCGGCCGTACGCTTGCTATAGTTGACGGCGTACATTACGATAATATCGATAATGCCATTAATGCTGTTAAGGAGGGTGATACTCTTGAAATATGCGACAACGTATTCACCCCCGCGCTTATTAACAAGAACATCAGCGTTAACACAAACGGCTTTATGTTCACCCCCTACTCCAAGAATTATCAGATATATAAAGACAGTGAGGGCGTATACCGCACTGTAAAGGCTTATGAAACAATGAGCGTGGTATGGCACGCGTCTGACGGCAGTGTTGCGGCAAGCGACAGCTACACAGCAGGCAGCATGCCCGTATACAGCGGCGATACCGCTACTATATACTTCAGCAAGGATTTGTTTGGCAATCCCTTAGTTTTCCTCGGCTGGTCTTATTCAAAGAGCGGCGAGATAATAGGTGAGGATAAGCCTATTGAGGTATCCGAACTTGGTGATGTAAGACATTACTTCCCAAGATATGAAAAGGTTGAGGCAAGATACGCGGTTGTAGAGCCTGACGGCAAATACACCCTTTATGCCGATGAACTTAATCTTAAGGACGTGCTTGCAAGCGTTCCCGATGGCTCTGAGATAGTTCTTCTTTCGGATGCTTCGGCAAGCGGCGTTTCTGTTCCAAAGGGCAAAACTATTAAACTTAACCTCAACGGTTATACTCTTTCTCAGTCTGCAACTTCAGTTGCAACTATGTTTGCTTTGCAGGAAAATTCCACTCTTTACGTCTTCTCAAGAGAAGAGGGCGGTAAACTTGTAAATGCTGTGCTTGATTTTGCAAGCGCAAATCTCGGTAAGAGTAACGAGATGTTCAGTATGACAGGTGGCACAAAACTTTATCTCGGCAGCTTCTGCGGTGCTGACGGTGACAATCTCAGTGTTTATACCTCCTTACTCATTCAGGCGACCGATAAGGTCAACGCGGTTGACATAGACATTGCCATTGACGGCGGTAAGTACTATAAGAACGGTCCTAACTTCGGCGGATATATCGTAATAAGAGAGCGTGTCGCTGCAGATATCAGCATAAGGAATGCCGACTTCCTCTTTACGGTACATAAGAACTACTCGTCAATGTTCCTTATTTACGGTCACGATATAGGTGAGGACAACTACCAACTCAGGGATTATCCCGATGAGGTGATTGCAAATCCCAAGCAACTTTCAAATATCACTATTGATAACTCAAACATTCTCTTTAACGGCACAGGCGGCGTACCCGACCTTTGCTCAGTGCTTGGCGCAGGCAACAACATTACTATAACCAATTCTAATATCTCTCATAACGTAAAGGTAGGCGCAACAGGCAGCGCTCTTAACTCACTTACTCAGATACAAGGTGCATATCCCTACGTTAATATCGGATGCGGTACTATCACTCTCGGTGAGGGCACAAGCGTTGCTACAGGCTTCAATCCCGGTGAAAGTCAGATGGCTACTCTTGCAGACAGTATGTATCTCAAGGGCACTCCCGATGCAGATGATATAATTCTTAATTTCACTTACAACACCTACAACTCCTCAAACGAGGATCAACTTGTGTTTGAGGATTATGAGGTGATATTCAAGCCCGCATACACGGTTGTTAAGGCAAATCCCGAGGATGCAACCTATGTTGTTATACGTGACGGCGTAGAGTATCTTCAGTATACCCCACTTGTCTTTGGATCACTTAAGGATGGCGATACCATAAAACTGCTTAAGGATATGCCTCTTACCTCAAGCGTAGTGCTTAACGGTGGCAAGGAGGTAAGCCTTGACCTTAACGGTCACACAATTTATAACGGCCTTACCTCAAACCTTACAATGTTTGCTATCTACGGTGACTGTACTCTTAACGTTTATTCATCTAAAGAGGGTGCTACCATTAATGCTATCTCTGTAGGTGGTACAAACAGCAACGAGATATTCAGTATACTCGGCAATAACGCAACACTTAACCTTGGTAACGGTACTGATAATATTACTACCTATTCCGCACTGCTTATCCAGGCAGGCGACAAGAGCGCGGATTACAAGATAAGCGTTAATATTGACGGCGGTACTTACCATAAGAACGGCGCGTCCTTTGCATCC